>JBHOQX010000102.1:0-6094 GCA_042408595.1 Roseiflexaceae bacterium
TCGCGTGTGCGGCTTGACGATCCAACTCGGCCTGCGTATCCTTAATCACGGGAGTCATGGCTATCCTCCTACTTGGGTGTGTGGTTACCTCAAGTATAGGATGTCGGGCTCCCATTTTGCACACTTCTCAGAATACCACCCGCTGGACCGCATCTCTCCGCTTCATCAGCGGGAAGTCGCCGATCGTTCGCAAGGCGGCAGGTGCGATAGGCCGCCTGGGCGCGCAGCCCGTTTAGGGATCTGTCCGACTGGGTACCAATTGTCTTCAGAGTGCTAGGCCATGCTATATCCTCGGTAGGTATCGATTCCAAAATACACGATGGCCATTACCAGACGATTTCGTCAACGTGGCACGTCCATAGGCAACCTCCCCGAACGTTCGTAGCTACCATCGGAAATGGGGCCTACCATACTATCAAACGTTTCGCCGAGAGAGTAGCCTCTGAGCGGCCGTCTGAAACGCTCGCAGCGGGGTGTTGGTGGCCGCAGGCGCCCCAGAAGACATCCTACCCCGCCGCGCGGCGGAACAGCAAGAATCGTGGCGGGCGCCGCCTGCCACACCTCCCCATTTCAGCCAGCATCTGAGCGATGGCATCAGGCGTCATATGCCTTGCAACACCTCCCGTACCTGCCGCAGCGCGTCGAGGTGTGCCTGCGGTGTGGCGAAGCCACAGTCCATGGTGTTCACCGTCAGGTGAGTCGCACCGAGCGCCCGCCAAGCGGCGGCAAAGCCGGCCCACTCCGTTTCCGGCACCTGGCTGATGCTCAGCCGCGCCTCCACGCCGAGGGCCGCCGGGTCGCGCCCGGCGGCCGCAGCCGCCTCGCGCAGCACACCCAGCAACCGCCGCGCCTCGTCATCTGGGCGGCGTTGTGGGAACCAGCCGTCCGCCAGGCGGCCGGCCCGCGCCACGCCGACATCCGCCGTCGCCCCGATCCAGAGCGGGATGGGCCGCTGCACGGGAAGGGGATTGATCCCGGCCTCTGGGATGCTGTGCCAGCGCCCGCGGAACGACACGACCGGCTCTGTCCAGAGCCGCCGCAGCACAGCGATCTGCTCCTCCAGCCGTGCGCCGCGGTTGTGGAAGTTCTCGCCCAGCGCCTCGTACTCCACCGGGTTCCAGCCGATGCCGACCCCCAGCCGCAGCCGCCCGCCGCTCAGCACGTCCACCTCCGCCGCCTGCTTGGCGACCAACGCCGTCTGGCGTTGCGGCAGGATGATCACGCCGGTCACCAGCTCGACCGTCCGGGTGGCCGCGGCCATGAAGCCGAACAGTACGAACGGCTCGTGGAACGGCGTCTCGCTGGTGTAGGGCCTGCGCCAGTCCGGTCGGTTCGCCGTGCTTGCGCCGAGCACGTGGTCGTACACCAGGATGTGTGTATAGCCCATCCCCTCGACCGCCTGCGCGTAGTCGCGGATGGCGATCGGGTCGTTGCCGAACTCGGTCTGGGGAAAGATCGCGCCGATTCGCATGGTTCTCCTCATTCAGGGGGCGATGAACCATGGACGATGCCCGATGGCCGGTGGACGACCGGCAACCATGCACCCTGTCACCCCGTGATCTGGATTCATCATTGGCACCTTGCGGTGGGTCACAGTACCAGCGTCGCGGCACGCTCAATGTCTGGCTCGGCGGCGACCTGCGCCAGCACCTCCGGCGGCAGCGGGTCGTCCAGCCGCAGCACCATCATCGCCTGCTCGCGCGGGGCCAGCCGCCCCACGTCCATGCTGGAGATGTTCACATCCGCTGCGCCGAGCAGCGTCCCTACCCGGCCGATCATGCCGGGCCGGTCGCGGTGGTAGGTGAACAGCAGGGGCCCGGACGGCACGAATGTTACCATGAAGCCATCGGCGGTGACGATATGCGGTTCGCCGCGCAGGATCGCGCCGGCGAACTCGCGCGGGCCGTCGGCGGTGACGGCCCGCAGCACCAGCAGCCCGGCATAGCTCTCGGATTCGCCGGTCTGCTCGCGGTATTTCAAGCCGCGCTCGCGGGCCAGCAGCGGCGCGTTCACCGGCGTCACCCGCTGCTCGCACAGGCCGGTGAGCAGCCCCTGCAGGATGGCCAGACGCAGCGGCTCGGTCTTGACATACGCCAGCTCGCCGCGGTATTCGATCTCGTAATGCCGCACCGGGGCCTGCACCAGGCCGGTGCACAGCGCGCCGAGCTTGCGCGCCAGCGCCATATACGGCGCGAGCACGCTCCACTCCTCCGGCGGCACGAACGGCGCGTTGACGGCATAGCGCGGCGTGCCGCCCGCCAGGGCCGTCAGCACGCCTTCGGCCACGTCCACGCCGGTGAGCGTCTGCGCCTCGGCGGTGGAGGCGCCGAGGTGCGGCACGGTGATCACGCGCGGATGGCCGAGCAGCGGGCTGCCGGTCGGTGGCTCCCGCTCGAACACGTCCAGCGCCGCTCCGGCGATCTGCCGCCGCTCCAGCGCCGCGGCGAGCGCCTGCTCGTCCACCAGGCCACCACGCGCCGCATTGATCAGATAGGCCGTCGGCTTCATGCGCGCCAGCCGCTCGGCGTTGATCAGGTAGCGGCTCGCGTCGGTCAGCGGGACATGGAGCGAGACATAATCGCTCCGTTCGAGCAACTCGTCGAGCGAAACGGGCGTGACGCCAAGCTGTGCCGCACGCTCGGTTGAGACGACCGGGTCGTAGGCCAGAACGCTCATTTCGAGGCCGCGGGCGCGCCGGGCGACTTCGCCGCCGATCCGGCCCAGGCCGATCAGCCCGAGAGTCTTGCCCCGCACTTCGCTCCCCATAAAAGCGCTGCGCTCCCATTTGCCGCTCTGAAGCGAAATGTGCGCTTGGGGCAGGTGGCGCGCCAGCGCCAGGATAAACCCGATCGTCAGCTCGGCGACAGCGACGCTGTTGGAGGCCGGCGCGTTGACAACGACGATCCCGCGCTCGGTGGCGGCGTCCACGTCGATATTGTCCACGCCGGTGCCGGCCCGCCCGACGACGCGCAGGCGCGTACCGGCGGCCAGCACCTCGGCGGTGACTTTCGTGCCGCTACGGACAACCAGCGCGTCGTAGGCTGGCAATGCCTCCAGCAGGCCGGCACGGTCGGTGCTGAGGTCGGTGCGCACATCCACCTCGGCGGCGGCGCGCAGGGCGGCCAACCCCTCCTCGGCGATCGGCTCGGTGACGAGGATGCGGTCCACAGCATGCTCCTTGCACAATCGAAAACGGCTTTGGCCATGTGGGCGGCGCGCCGCGCCGCTCACCCATCCAGCGGTTTGCGCATGAACACCCAGGCTGGCTGGTGCAGGATCAGCGCCGCCAGCAGCGAGCGGCGGACGCGGACCTCACGGAAGCCGGCGCGGAGGTAGAGCTCGCGCGCGCCCGGGTTGCGCGCGCTAACATACAGGCTGAGGAAGCGCTTGCGGCGCAGGCGGGCGTCCTCTTCGGCACGGGCCAGCAGCGCGCGGGCCACGCCCCGCCGCCGGTAGGCCGCCAACACCGCGACATCGGTGATGTATCCCTCGTCGCGGCTGATGGTGTGGTCGAGCAGCGAAAGGGTGAAGACCGAGCGCAGCGCGCCCCACACGCCGAGCGTCTGCTGGAAGGCGATCTCGGCGGCCAAGCCGTCGTCGCTGCCCATCTCCCAGGTGCGCAGGGTCGTCGTGCCGATCAGCCGCCCCTCGGCCAGGGCGACGTACATGCCGCGCAGCGCGCTGCTGCCCTGGCGCCGCCACGCCGCGGCCATCGCCTCGACGCCGCGCCCGATGCCGTTCGTGCCGAACGCCACGCCGAACTTGTCGGCGAAGGCTTCGCGATGGAGCGCGAGGATGGCGGGGATATCGTCCATCCGCGCCGGGCGGATCTCGAGCGCCAGCGGCGCGACAGGGGAAACGGCGGTCAGGGTCATGGCGGCGGGCGGCGGCTCTCCTTGCGACGCGAATCGGCGCCATTGTACATCGCACGCGGGCGCGCTGCAACCGCTTGCGCGTTCCGCGGAATGATGCTATAATGCCTGCTGTTGCCGCGGTCTGCTGTGCGCGCCCTGGCAGCACGAAAGACGGCCCCATCGTCTAGCGGTCCAGGACGCCACCCTCTCAAGGTGGAGATCGCGGGTTCGAATCCCGCTGGGGTCACCAGACGCGGGCCCGTGGTGTAGCGGCCTAACATACAGCCCTGTCAAGGCTGGGATCGCGGGTTCGAATCCCGTCGGGCCCGCCACGCGTCATCCGAACGGCTTGCAGCGATGCAGGCCGTTTGTGTTGTGCGCCGACCGCCGCCGCGCTCCGTGCTCCGCCCGCTCACGCGCCGGCCTCCGCCCCATCCGGGCCGTTCGGCAGCAGCACCGCCTTGGCGATCCGCAGCGCCTCCATCCCCTCGAAGCCGGCCTGCCACGCGGCCAGCGGCATGGGCGCGATCAGCGGGGCGACATCGAGCTGGCCGCTGCCGAGCAGCCGGAGAACTGCCTCCCAGGTGCGGTAGGTGTGGCTGAACGCCCCTTGCAGCGTGGCCGCCTTGCTGATCAGCCGGTCCAGGCTGAAGCCGACCGGCGCCGGCCCCCAGCCGATCTTGGTGATCTGGCCGTTCGGGCGCACCATGTCCAGGCTCTGGTCGAGCGTCGTCGAGACGCCGACCGCGTCCACCACCAGGTCGGCGCCGAAGCCGTCGCCCCAGGCCCGCGCCCGCGCCACCGCGTCATCAACGTCGGCGGCGATCACCTCGTCCGCGCCCAGGCGCCGGGCCAGCTCTAGCCGCGGCCCATCGGCGCGCAACCCGACCATCGAGACACGCGCCACGCCGCAGAGCCGCAGCACCGCGACGCACAACAGCCCGATCGGCCCGGGGCCAAGCACGACGGCGTGATCGCCGGGGCGCGGGCGGCTCTTCTCGATGATCGCGTTGTAGGCGACGCAGCATGGCTCGGCGAGCGCGGCATGCAGCAGCGGCACGTGCGCCGGCACGCGATGCAGGATGGCCGGCCGGGTGCGGACGTACCCCGCCATCCCGCCGTCCACGCCGAAGCCGAAGCCGCGCCGGTGCGGGCAGACGTTGTACTGCCCGCTGCGACAGTAGACGCACACGCCGCAGACCGAGGCCGCCGTCTCCGACACCACCCGCTCGCCGACCTGCACCTCCGCCACGCCGGGGCCGACCGCCGCGACCACGCCGGCGAACTCGTGCCCGAGCGTCACCGGGCCGCGGATCGACACCGCGCCCTGCCAGGCATGCACATCCGTGCCGCAGACGCCGCAGGCGGCCACGCGCAAGACGACCTCGCCGGGGCCGGGTTCCGGGCACGGCACATCGCGCAGTTGCACGCCGTCGCGCGGCGCGGTGTAGACGAGGGCCGGCATCGTGGCGGTCGCCATAGGGCCTCCTTTCTGTCTGGCGGCCAGAGGCGGTTGGGTTTATTGCGTCTGCCAGGCGCCAGCGTGCCCTCACCCCCTGCCCCCTGTGGTTCCCCCTCTCCCAGAGTGATGTAGGGGCGGACCGAACAGGTGGGCGACAGGCGTTTGTTCGGTGGTTGGGGGCTCGCATGCCCTCACCCCCGCGCCTCCGCTGCCATGCACGGGAGCGTGAAGTCGCGGGCGTCAGGGTGCGGCGCAGCGCGCGCCGCACCCTGACGCCCGCCGTGCGCCCCCCTCACCGCACACGCGAGGGGGACGGAGGGAGGGGGACAGGAGGTGCGGTCCGTGGGCCTCGGCTGCGTCGGCAGAACAACGTTCCCCGCACGGGAACGGCCGCCATTCCTCGTTCCAACGTCGCTCGTAGCGGCGATTATAGCATTCTCCGGTGGACACGGCGCTGTATCCAACCATGGATGTAGCGTATCCGCAAATTTTCGTGTATAATCGCCTCACCCCACACATCCCCAAGAGGCAGTGTCCGCTGGCCCTTGCTGAACAAAGGAGTGAAAGCAATGGATGCTGATGGCACGAACCGCCGAGTCTCGCGGCGCGCGTTCCTGCGCGCCACCCTCGCCGGCGCGGGTATGAGCCTGCTCGCCGCCTGCGGGGGCGCCACTCCGTCCGCCCCGGCCGCCACCACCGCGCCCGCGCCAACGGCCGCGCCTGCGCCGACCAGCGCCCCGACCGCCACCGCCGCGACGGCCGCGCCCGCCGCCGCGAC
>JBHOQX010000113.1:0-25624 GCA_042408595.1 Roseiflexaceae bacterium
CGTCGTGTGTCGGAACCGGACTCAGCTACGCTACGAGTTGCGCTTGGCGACGGCTCGCCTCCGGCATAAGCCGCACGTCATCCAAGGTTGCATCACCCAGGCCGGGCTCTCACTTTAGATGGCTGTGCAGCAGGCTATATACTCTCCCGCGTTCCAGGCTTTCCGCCCGATGCGGTTTCTGGCTGACCCAGGGCCGGGCGGCGGGCGAGCGGCGTGCGGGCGACCCTCTGCTGCCCGCCTTCCGTCCGCGCCCGGACGGCGCGGCCAGAAACGGTTGAACCCAAGGAGACGCACCGCATGCCCGACGACGACGTGATCGCGCTCGACCAGCGCTACCTGCTGCAAGCCTATGCCCGCCCGGAATTCGTGCTGGAGCGCGGCGAGGGGTGCTATCTGTACGACACCGCGGGCCGTCGCTACCTCGACTGTGTGGCCGGCATCGCCGTGAACGCGCTGGGCTACGGCGACCGGCAGCTCGCCGCGGCGATCGCCGAGCATGCCGCCGGGCTGATCCACACGTCGAACCTGTACTACACCCGTCCGGCCGCCGAGCTTGGCCGGCTGCTGGCCGAGCACTCGTTCGCCGACCGCGTTTTTCTCTGCAACAGCGGCGCGGAGGCGATCGAGGGCGCGATCAAGTTCGCCCGCAAGGTGGCCTACGAGCGCCACCACGACGACCGGCAGAGCGCGATCGTCGCTTTCACCGGCTCGTTCCACGGGCGGACGATGGGCGCGGTGGCGGTGACGGCCCGCGAAAAGTACCGCGCGCCGTTCGCCCCGGTGATGCCCGGCGCGCGCTTTGCGCCGTTCAACGATCTCGCCGCCGCCGAGGCGGCGATCACCGGCGATGTCTGCGCGGTGATCGTCGAGCCGGTGCAGGGCGAGGGCGGCCTCAGCGTGGCGACGCCGGAGTTCCTGCGCGGGCTGCGCGCCCGCTGCGACGCTGTCGGCGCGCAACTGGTCTTCGACGAGATTCAGTGCGGCATGGGGCGCACCGGCACGCTCTGGGCGCATGAGCCCTATGGCGTCGCGCCGGACATCATGACGGTCGCCAAGCCGCTCGGCGGTGGCCTGCCGATCGGCGCAGTGCTGATGAAGCAGCACGTCGCCGATGCCATCCACCCCGGCGACCACGGCACGACCTTCGGCGGCGGCCCGTTTGTCGCCGGCGTCGCCCGGGCCGTGTTCGAGCGGATCGCCGATCCAGCCTTTCTGGCGCATGTTCGCGAGGTAGGCGACTATTTCGCCGAGGCGCTGGGCGACCTGGCCGCCAGCCAGCCGCGCATCCTGGAGCTGCGCGGCCGCGGGCTGATGCGCGGCGTGGTGATCGACGGCCCGGCGGCGGCGGTGCGCGAGGCCGGCCACCGGCACGGCCTGCTGGTCGCCACCGCCGGCGATGATGTCGTCCGTCTGGTGCCGCCGCTGGTCTTCGAGCGGCAGCACGTGGACGAGGCGGTTGAGAAACTGGGCGCGGCGCTGCGCGCGATCTAGCGCCGCGTGGTCGGCCCGCGCCGCGCCTTCGCGAGGAGGGGAACCGCCAGTGCGAGCCCCCCTGCACCGCCGCTCGCGGGCGGCCCGGCTCGGCGGGGCAGCGCTGGCCGCCCTGCTGCTCGCGGGCGCGCTGCTGCCGCTGGCGCGCTCGCAGGCCGGCGCGCCTGCCGACGACGAGGCGCGGGCGCGCTGGTTCGCCCACGCCCCCGAACGCTACCGTCTGACCACCGAAGTCGATTTCCAGGGCCGGCTGAGCCTGAGTGGCGGGCCGGCCCCGCGCTGCCGTCGCACCGCCGACCTGCTGGCGGGCCAGGAGGTGCGTGTGCTCTAGAACACCTGCCCAAGCGGGATGATCGCCTCGCGGCCCGACATGCCGACACGGATCTTTCCCGTCCACCCGGTCTACGGCATCATCCCGATCGGCTGGCAGCCGAGCGTCGCCGAGCTGTTCGCGCTGATCGAGACCCACGGCCGCACACCGCCCGCCGACATGGGCCCCTGTCGGCTGGTCTACTTGCCTGCCGACGCGGTGTATGACCCGCAATTCGGCTTCCCCAGCCGGGTCACCTTCACCGCCAGCGCCCATCTGGTCTGGACGCGCGCGGAGACCTGGGTGTACATCTGGCAACACCGCGCCCTGCCGGAGTGCCCGGGCCCTCTGCGCACGACGATCACCGCCACCGTGCGTCCGCTGCCGTAGGCACACCCCACGCACTACCGAACGTGCGCCCGGCGAACGATGCCGATCACCCTGCCCATCGGCTCCCGGTTCGACTGTGTCCATTGGCGCACGGGCCATACGAGGCGGACCATCACCGCTCTGTTCCCCTCTCCGCTGGTGGGGAGGGAGGGAAATATGGCGTGCGGCTGCGGCGCGCGCCGCAGTTGCACGCCAGGATGATACCCCCCCTTTCCTGTGTGCACGATCGCGGGTGAGGGAATGGAGCACAACACCATGCGCAAAATAGTTGACAAAGAGGATTAATAATATTAAGATAAGCTCGTTGCCCGACTCTTCCACACACCGGCTGGCTGGCTGGTGGCGAAGGCGCGGCGCCGTACGCAAGCGGCGGCCGGCGGCGCCGTCCAACGGTCGGGTAAAGCGCGGCCGCCGGCAAGCATGGGAGGTATGGCGATGGCTACGGAGGGACCGGCCGCTGCGGCGCCCGCCTGGCGGCGGATCTCGGAGGACTGGTGGGCGGTCATCATCGGAAGTACGCTGATTCTGTTGGTGGGGCTCGGAGCGATCTCCGGCGTCCCGTGGTAACGCGCAGGAGGCGGTGTATGGCACAGGCAGGTTCGGTTGTGGGCACGGGGCGGCAGACTCGCGTGCCGTTCCTGGTGCTTTCCGCGGTTATTTTGGCAGGGCTGGCGCTGCTCACCAACCAGATCGCCCACCTCGCGCCGCGTGAGCTCGAATTTCCGATCTGGGCCGCCCTGCTGGGCCTGGGCGCCAATCTGCTGGCGAGCGTCACCGGCCTCAAGGCGCGCTTGTCCGGCGCGTTTCGGACCGAGCTGTTCCTCAAGACCGGGCTGGTGCTGCTGGGCGCGAGCGTCAATCTGACCCAGATCCTGAGCGTCGGGGCCCGCGGGCTTATCCAGGCCCTGATCATGATCACCTCGGTCTTCTTCTTCGCCTGGTGGCTCGGCGCTGTCTTCAAGCTCGACAAGAAGCTGCGCGCCGTGCTCTCGGCCTCGGTGGCCGTCTGCGGCGTGTCGGCGGCCATCGCCGCGACCGGCGCCGTGCTGGCGAAAAAGGAGCAACTTGCGTATGTCACCACGCTGGTGATCCTGGTCTCGCTGCCCCTTATGATTCTGATGCCGCTGGTCGCGTCAACCCTTGGATTATCGGCACAATGGGCGGGGGCCTGGTTCGGCGGCAACATCGACACCACCGCGGCGGTGGTCGGCGCCGGCACGATCTACGGCGGGGAGGCCGTGCAGATCGCCTCGATCGTCAAGCTCTCGCAGAACGCGCTGATGGGTCTGGTCGCCTTTCTGCTGGCCACCTACTGGGTGGTGCGCGAGGAGCGCCGGCCCGACGAGCGGCCGAACATCGCGGTGATCTGGCAGCGTTTTCCGAAGTTTGTGCTCGGCTTCTTCCTGGCCTCGCTGATCGTCAGCCTGGGGCTGCTGAACAAGGCCCAGGTGGCGGACATCAACGCGCTGCGCCAGTGGGCGCTCACGCTGGCCTTCATCAGCATCGGCTGGGAGATCTCGTTCGGCGAGATCCGGGCGGCCGGCTGGCGGCCGATCGGGGTCTACCTGGGCGCCACGATCTTTAACACCGTGCTCGCGCTCGGCGTCTCCTGGGTGTTGTTTGGGCGCGGGTAAGGGCCATACCCCCCTGCATCGACGCGTACAAAACGGCGCTCGCGAGGGTGCGAGCGCCGCGCGGCGGAAAAAGCGGGTTATTGTCGCAAACTGCTGCCAAGGATGCTTATTGGCTGGCCGGGGAGGTTTGGCGAGCGCAGCCCTTCGAACCTCCCCGCTGGAGGCGTGTCGGATGTCCTCTGGCTGAACAGCTATACCAGCAGGCTCATCGGCGACTGGAGCAGCCGCGTCAGTTCCTGCAGGTATTGCGCTGCCACGGCCCCGTCCACGATCCGATGGTCGGCGCTGAGCGTGACGTTCATGATCTCGCCGATGACGATCTGCCCGTCGCGCACCACCGGGATCTGCCGCACCGCGCCGACGGCCAGCGAGGCGGCCTGCGGCACGGTGATGATCGAGCCGAACTCGACGACGCCGTACATCCCGAGGTTGGTCACCTGGAAGGTCGCGCCTTCCAGCTCGTTCTGCTTGATCTTGCCCTCGCGGGCGCGGCCGGCCAGGTCCTTGATCTCGGCGGCGATCGTCCCGATGCTCTTCTTGTCGGCGTCGCGCACCACCGGGGCGATCAGGCCGTCCTCCAGCGCCACGGCGACGCTGATGTTCACCTGAGGATGGCGCACCACCGCCGGCTGCCCATCCGCCCCCTGCGTGAAGCTGGCGTTCAACGCCGGCATCCTGGCGAGGGCCTTGGCGGCGGCCTTCACCACCAGATCGTTGACCGAGACCTTGACCGGGGCGGCGCCGCTGTCGTTGATCTGCTGGCGCAGCTTCATCGCCTCGCCCATGTCGATCTCGACGGTGACGTAGATGTGCGGCACGCCCGGCTTGGATTCGTTCATGGCGCGGGCGATGGCGCGGCGCATGCGGCTGAGCGGCTGGGCCTCGCCCTCTACCCTGGGCGGTGCGGGGGCGGGCGCGGCCGGGCTTGGGGCCGGCTGTGTCCCCTCGGCGGCCGTTGGTCGGGCGCCGAGCGACGGCGCCGCGGTGGGCCGCGCCCCCGTGAACGCCTCGACGTTCTCCTTCAGGATGCGCCCGCCGGGGCCGGTGCCCTGCACCTGGCGCAGGTCGATCCCGCGCTCTTCGGCGATGCGGCGGGCCAGCGGCGAGGCCAGCACCCGGTCGCCATTGCCGCGGGTCGTATCGGCGGGGGCGGCCCCTGACGCGGGCAGCGCCTGGCGGGTCGCGGCCGCCGCGCCACCCCCTTCCGCCGGGGCCGCCGCCTCCGGCGCGGCTGGCTGCGCCTGGGGCGCGGGCGAGGGGCCGCCGGCCGGCGCTCCGTCCTCTTCCACCGGCCCCTCGCCGATGATCGCGATCGGCTGGCCGATCGGCACGACCTCGCCCTCTTTCACCAGGATCTTCTGCAGCGTCCCGGCCTCGAACGCCTCCAGCTCCATCGTCGCCTTGTCGGTCTCGATCTCGGCGATGATATCGCCGACCGCCACGGGATCGCCCGGCTTCTTGAGCCAGCGCGACACCGATCCTTCCGACATCGTATCGCTCAGCCGGGGCATGGTGATCTCGGCCATGCGTGTACTCCTCTAGACAGGGACGGTAGCCGGTGGCCGGTGGCGGGTGGACGAAAGCCCGTTCGCTCTAAAGGCGTTCCACTCCGTGGATGGCCTGCCTCCGGCGTCTGGTCCCCGCCGTCCGCCCTCCCTCGTCGGTTCTCCGTCGTCCGTCACTTCCCCTTGTTCGTTCCCTGCAGCACATCTTCGATCGCGATTCTGAGGCTGCCGGCGCTCGGCTTGGAGGCTTGCGAGAGCTTCTGGGCATATGGCAGCGGCACTTCGATCCCGGCCACCCGGCGCACCGGCGCGTCGAGGTAGTCGAACGCCTGCTCCTGGATCGTCGCGGCGATCTCGGCGCTGACGCCGTAGGAATACCAGTCCTCGGTCATCACCACGGCGCGGTTGGTCTTCTTGACCGACTCGATAATCGTCGGGCGGTCGAGCGGGCGGAGCGACATGAGATCGACGACCTCGACGCTGATCCCTTCTTTCTCCAGTTGCTGCGCCACCTGCAGAGCGATCACGGTTGTGCGCGAATACGCCACGACCGTGACATCCGTGCCCTCGCGCTTGACCTGCGCCTTGCCGATCGGCAGCACATAGTCGTCGTCCTGCGGCACCTCGCCCTTGGTTTCGTAGAGCGGCAGGCTTTCGATGAACAGCACCGGGTCGTCATCGCGCACGGCGGCGCGCAGCAGCCCCTTGGCGTCGTAGGGGGTCGCCGGGGCGACGACCTTCAGGCCGGGGCAGTAAGCGAACCAGTTCTCGAAGCTCTGCGAGTGGGTGGCGGCGAGCTGCCCGACTCCGCCGGAGGGCGTGCGGATGACAAGCGGCACGCTCACCTGGCCGCCGAACATGTAGTGGATTTTCGAGGCGTGGTTCACCACCTGATCGATCGCCACCAGGATGAAGTTGATCGTCATGATCTCGACGATCGGGCGCAGGCCGAGCATCGCTGCCCCGATCGCCAGCCCGACGAACCCCTCCTCCGCGATCGGCGTGTCCACCACCCGTTTCTTGCCGAACTCCGACAGGAGGCCCTCGGTGACTTTATACGAACCCTGGAACTTGCCGATCTCTTCGCCGATCAGGAAGACATTCGGATCGCGGGCAAGCTCTTCGCCCAGCGTGTCGTTCAGCGCCTGGCGATATGTGATGACGGGCATATCTGCGTCCTTGTCATTGCAGATCGGAGGCAGTCGGAAGCTGCCGAAAACACGGCCAAACGGTCAGGCGCCAGCAGCCAGGAGCCAGACATCAGACGGTCAGACGGTCAGCTATCGGATGGTCAGACAATCTGCAATCCCGAACCGGTCAGACGGTCCGATAGCCGAACGCTATCGCTCGCCCAGCATCTCTTTCGTCAGGCGAATGGCATCGTCGCGGCCGGGCACGTTCGCAACCGGCGTCGCGTACATGTACTGGAACATGTCGTCGAGCTTGGGATCGGGGCTCTTGTCGGCGAAGTCGATCGCCTCTTGCACCTCGTGCTCCACGCGCTCGGCGATCTCTTTCAGCCACTGCGAGTCAACGATGCCGGCTTCCTCCAGGCGCTGCGCGAAGAGGCGGATGGGGTCCTGCGCACGGCCGGCCTTGACCTCCTCCGGGTCGCGGTAGCGGTCCGGGTCGATCACCGAGTGGCCGCGAAAGCGGAAGCTGACCGCCTCCAGGATCGACGGCTCGCCGTCCAGCGCGCGCTCGCGCAGCCGGGCGACGGCGTCGCGCACGACGAGCGGGTCGCGTCCATCCACCCGCTCGCCATACATCCGGTAGGCGCAGCCGCGCTTGTATAGATCCGGCTCGGCGGAGCCTTCTTCGACGCTCGTGCCCATGCCATAGCCATTGTTGACGATGAAGTAGATCACCGGCAGCTTGTGCAGCGCCGCCAGGTTGAGCGACTCATGCCAGGCGCCGATGTTGGTTGTCGCGTCGCCCATCTGGGCGATCACCACGCCCGGCTGGCCCTTGTACTTCAGCGCGAAGGCCGCGCCGGTGGCCAGCGGCAGCTGCCCGCCGACGATCGCATAGCCGCCCATGAAGTTGGTCTTGCGGTCGAACAGGTGCATCGAACCGCCGCGCCCGCCGGAGACGCCGGTCTCCTTGCCGAACAGTTCGGCCATCACCGGGCCGGGCGGCACGCCGCGGGCGATGATATAGCCGTGCTCGCGGTAGTTAGTGAAGATATAGTCTTCCGGCTTGAGCGCGGCCATCAGCCCGACGATCGTAGCTTCCTCGCCCAGGTTCAGGTGGCAGTAGCCACCGATCTTGGCCTTGGTGTACATCTCGCCGGCGCGCTCCTCGAAGCGCCGGATCAGCAGCATCATGTAGTAATAGTCGCGTAGCGTCTCCGGGCGCTCGCCCCGCAGCGCACCCGCGGCCTGGGCGGCGCCATCGCGCTTCGCGCCCGCGGCGGTCCGTGCCATAGCAGACTCCTTAGTTCATCGGAGGCTCACGGCCTGCAGGCCAGTGGTGGCGCCGGCGCCCCGCTTGTGGAGCAGGATCGCAAGCCTCCAGCCGCATATCTCTCGATCACCGGATCACATTCCCGGCATCTGCACCAGGTGTGAGAAGGCATCCGCGCCGGCGCCGCAGCGCGGGCAGCGCTCCGGGGCGGATGCGCCGCGCACCACCTCGCCGCAGACGTGGCACGTCCAGCGCATGGCGATCTGGCGCACCAGGTCCGAGCGGCTGACGATCCCGACCAACCGCTCGCCGTCCATCACCGGGACGCGCCGGATGTGGCGGTTCGCCAGCAGGTGCGCCACCTCGTCCACCGGCGTGTCCGGGCTGACGGTGATCACGCTGCGGGTCATCACATCGGCCACGGTGCGGCCGCTCTTGGCGATCAGGTCGTGCTCCGTCACCAGCCCGACGACCGCGCCGCTCTCGGAGCGCACCGGCAGCCCGCTGATGCGGTAGCTGGCCATCAGGCGCGCGGCGTCCTCCACATCGGCATCGGCCGTGATGCTGATGACATTCGTTGTCATGATGTCACTTGCTCGCATGGCGAGGCAGCGCCTTTCTAGTTACGCGCGGCGTCCAGCGCTGGGCGCCCCTGGATCACGCGGACCAGTTCCCTGAGCGACAGGCCCGACGGGTGCCGCGGTGGCGACTTGGCCGTGCCGCACAAGAGCAGCCGCTTGCTTGGGTGCAGGTACCAATCGGCGCCGGTGTCCACCCGCCGCAGGTCGAGATACACGTCCGACAGATCGACGTCCGAGCGCGCCTGCGCTGCCACGCCCATCCAGCCGCGGCCGTCGCGGTAGGCGTAGAGCACGGCGCCACGCCCGTAGGCCAGCCTGCTGGAGCCGCCGTCGTCGCTCTCCATCGCGATCCCCAGGCCCCAGCGGGTGTCGAATTCGATCCGGTTGGCGAAAGCTTCTTCCAGCCGGAGCTGGCGCAGTTCGTGCTCGTACCAGGCGTCCAGGTTCGGCAGCATCGCCTCGGCGACGTGGTGCGGGCGGGTGGGGTACATCAGGTTGTAGCCGGCGATCAGCGCGTTGATGTTGAAGAACCCCTGCTCGCCCGGCGGCGCGGCGGCGTTGTCGATGCGGCAGACCTGCGCGACCATCCGCTCCAGCGCCCGGTCGCCCGGAGCGACGGCGCGCCGCACCAGTTCGGCGGCGCAGACGGTGCGGGCGGCTCGCTGGTGGTGGTCGAACCGGCCGCCGCCGGTATCGACATGGATGATGTGCGGGTGGGCGTCCGGCGGCTGGCGGCGCAGCGTCTCGCCAGCAGGGACAAACTGCAGGTCTGCGTCGGCGGCGCCGCCAAAACGCATCAGAATCCAGATCGCCGTCAGGCAGTCCAGATCTGGGGAGAGATGGCCAACAATGGTGGTACGCCGCTCCACTGAGCTGGCACTCGCTTTCCAGGCTTCATATCGCTGCCAGATCGCACGGCATCACGACCGGGCGCGAGCGCCGATCGGCCCGCCTGAGCGTACGGCAAAGGCATCAGACAGCGGTAAAGTATAACAGAAAGCAAAACGCTGTGCAACCGGCTTGACAGGCCGCGGGCAGTCCGATATACTTAGTGTGTATTCGACACTAACCGGAGCGGCGATGAGCGATACCGCACACAGCTACGACCCACGCGGCTACGAGCACCCATCGGTGACGGTGGATGTCGTGATTTTCACCCTGCAGGAAGGGAAGCTGCATGCACTGCTGGTGCGGCGTAAACGTTGGCCGTTCGAGGGCTATTGGGCCATCCCCGGCGGCTTCGTCGGCATGCACGAGTCGCTCGACGAAGCCGCCCGCCGCGAGTTAGAGGAGGAAACCGGCGTCCGCGATATCTACCTGGAGCAGCTCTACACGTTCGGCGAGCCAGGGCGCGACCCGCGGAAGCGGGTGATCAGCGTGGCCTATATCGCGCTGATCCGCGCCGATCGACAGGTGCTGCGTGTCTCAGACGAGAGCACCGATGTCCGCTGGTTTCCGGTGGATGGGCTGCCCGCGCCGCTGGCCTTCGACCACGACACGATCCTGGACTACGCGCTCAGCCGGCTGCGTTCCAAGCTGGAATACACAACGCTGGCCTTCCAACTGCTGCCGGAGGTCTTTTCGATCCTGGAGTTGAAGCAGATCTACGAACAGATTTTGGGCGAGAAGCTCGACAAGGGCAACTTTTACCGCAAGATCAGGGATGCCCGCGTGCTGGAAGACACCGGCCTGCGGCGCGAGGGGCGCGGCCGCCCGACGACGCTCTACCGCTTCCGCCGCGACCGCGGCGACGAGCAGTTCGTCTTCCGCTGGCGCGAGGCGCGGGTCGAGAGCGGCGAGTGACGGCGGATGGTGGACAGTGGACGGACGAAGGACGGCGGACGATGGAAGGGGCGATGAGCTGCCTTTCCACTGCCCGTTGCGCGCCGTGAGCCGCTGCCGCCCACCATCTCCGGTCCACCGTCCGGCGAGCAGAGCGCAAGCCAGCTCCGCCCTTCGTCCAACCCGCCCAGCATCCGGCGCCTGATGGCGCGCTTCGCATGACGGACGACGCACTATGAACATCGTCATCGCTCAGTTCCGCCCGCAGAAGGGCGACTACCCCGCCAACCTGGCGCGGCTCGGCGGGGTGTTCGCCCAGCTTGCGACGTTGACGCCTGCGCCGGACGTGCTGGTGCTGCCCGAGACAGCCCTGACCGGCTACTTTCTCGAGGGCGGCGTGCGCGAGGTGGCCCTGCCCGCCGCGGCGCTCGCCGCCGATCTGCAGGCCACCTACCTTGCCGCGCGCGGCCCGCAGGCCCCGCCGCTCGACATCGTGCTCGGTTTCTACGAGCGCCACCGCGACCAGTTCTACAACAGCGCGTTGTACGCCACCCTGGGGGGCCAGCGGCCAGAGGGCACGGGTCAGGAGACGGAGACAGGGCCTGGACCCCTGACCTCTGACCCCCGAACCCTGCACCCTGGCATACGCCACGTTCACCGCAAGGTCTTTCTACCAACCTACGGCGTCTTCGACGAGGCGCGCTTTGTCGAGCCGGGGCGCCAGGTCGCCGCGTTCGACACGCGCTTCGGCCGGGCCGCCATGCTGGTCTGCGAGGACGCCTGGCACTCCCTCAGCGGCACGATCGCCGCGCTGGACGGCGCGCAGGTCGTGTTCGTCGTCAGCGCGTCGCCGGCGCGCGGCGCGGCCGGCCCGCGCCCCGGCAATGTCGAGCACTGGGAGGACCTGCTGCGCCGTATCGCCGACGAGCATGGCGTGTACGCCGTCCTGGCGCAGTTGGTCGGCTTCGAAGGCGGCAAGGGCTTTCCCGGCGGCTCGCTGGTGATCGGGCCGCGCGGCGATGTACGTGTCGCCGGGCCGCTGTGGGACGAGGCGCTCGTCGCCGTGACGATCGACCTGGACGAGCTGCGGCTGGCCCGCGCCGACCTGCCGCTGCTGGGCGACCTGGAGACGATGCTGCCGCACCTCCAGCGCGACCTGGCGCGCGCCGGGCGGGGCGCGCCGGCTGATGCCGGCGCGAGTGGCGGGCCGCGAGACGCGGCGGGCGGGCGGCACGAAGGGCGAGGGATCAGAGATGGGAGTTCGGCGATCGAGCCGGACAAGCTCCGGTATCCAACCGCCAACCTCCCGGTCATCGCCCCGCCGCCCTTCGACCCGAACGACGACGCGATCTTGCGGCTGGATGCCGAGGCGGTGCGCCGCTGGCTGGTCGAGTTTCTGCGCGACGAAGTGACGCGCCGGCGCGGCTTCAGCGACGTGGTCGTCGGGCTGTCCGGCGGCGTGGACTCGGCACTCACCACCTACCTGTGCGCCGAGGCGTTCGGGCCGGAGCACGTGCTGGCCGTACGCATGCCGTACCGCACCTCCAGCCCGGAGAGCCTCCAACACGCCCAATTGGTGATCGATGCGCTCGGCGTGCGCGGCCTGACAGTGGACATCAGCGACGCGGTGGACGGCTACGCCCGGTTCGACCCGGAGATGGACGCGCGGCGCAAGGGCAACATCATGGCCCGTATGCGCATGATCGTCCTGTTCGATCAGGCGCAACGGCTTGGCACGATCCCGATCGGCACCGGCAACAAGACCGAGCGGCTGTTCGGCTACTACACCTGGCACGCCGACGACGCGCCGCCGGTGAACCCGCTCGGCGACCTGTTCAAGACGCAGGTCTGGCAACTGGCGCGGCACGTGGGCGTGCCGCCGGTGATCGTCGAGAAGCCGGCCTCCGCCGACCTGGTGGCCGGGCAGACCGACGAGGGCGATTTCGGCATCAGCTACGCCCTGGCCGACCGCATCCTGCACTTCCTGCTGCTCGGCTACAGCCCGGCGCGGATCGCGGCGCTCGGCTTCCACGCGGCGGATATCGCGCTGGTGCAGCGCCGGCTGAACGGCACCCACTGGAAGCGCCACCTGCCGAGCACGGCGATGCTGTCGTCCACCGCGATCGGTGAATATTACCTGCGACCGGTGGACTACTGAGGGGAAGTTCAGAAGTGTCACGTGTCAAGTGCAAAATTCAGACGTTGAGCAACCTCGAACGCTGTACCCGGCACTTTGCACTGCACACTTCGGACGCCGCACTCGGTACTTTCAACTTTATACTTTGCACTGTACACTTCGAACGCCGCACTTCCAGGAGGACCCCATGAGCCCAGCTATCAACCTGGCCGATCACGCGCGGCCATTCCTGAACTACCTGGAGGAGTGGTACGCGGCCCTGCCGGAGCTACCGCTCGCCGAAGTCGTCGGCGGCGCGCCGGAGGGCGTGGCCGTACTGTCGATCGATGTGATCAACGGCTTCTGCAAACGTGGGCCGCTCGCCAGCGAGCGCGTCGGGCGGATCGCCCGCCCGGTGGCCGACCTATTCGCCCGGGCCTACGCCCTCGGCGTGCGCCATTTCGCGCTGACTCAGGACACACACCACCCCCAGGCGCGCGAGTTCGCCGTCTACCCGCCGCACTGCGTCCGCGGCACGGAGGAGAGCGAAGCGGTGGATGAGCTGAAGGCGCTGCCGTTCTTCAGCGAGATCGCGATCATCGAGAAGAACTCGATCAGCTCGCACCATGGCACCCGGCTCGGTGAGTGGGTGGCGGCGCGGCCCGCAGTGGATCGCTTCATCGTGGTGGGCGACTGCACCGACCTCTGCACGTACCAGGCGGCGATGCATCTGAATCTGGAAGCAAACGCCGCCAACCTGGATCGCCGGGTGATCGTGCCGGCCGATGCGGTGGACACCTTCGACACGCCGGTGAGCGTCGCCCGCGAGCTGGGGATCAAGGCGCACCATGGCGACCTGCATCACGTGCTGTTTCTGCACCATATGGCCATGAACGGCGTTGAGGTCGTCCGCCGGCTGGGATAACGCCGTTCGCCTAGATGTCTGGCGGGGGCTCCGGCTCGCCGAGCAGGTCGCCGTGCCAGCGCTCCAGCCATTCGAGCGCTTCGTGGAGGCGGGCCGGCGGCATCCGGCGGTACGAGGTGATGCCGAACTGGCGGTACAGCCCGCTGTAGACGCCACCGTACTCGTTGCGGCGCGAGCGCTCCGCCAGCGTCAGCGCCACCCGCCGCACCGTCTGCGCCAGCAGCGCGGCCTGCGGGTCGTCTACGCGGGCGTGCGCGGCGTTCAGCGCCGCCTGCTGGCTGTCGTCGGCGGAGCGCACGGCGCTGAGATGCCGCTCCACCAGCATCTGGTGGCGGGCGAGCGAGGCTATGCCGACCGCCGTGACATAGGCCGCCTCCGCTGGAGACTGCTCGTGGCGCGGCGGGAGGAGCGCGTCCTCCGGCCCGAAGCCCTGTGGCCGGAACGACTGCCACAGCAGCGAGGCGGCTTCGCGCTGAAACAGCTCCAGCCGCGCCCGCGCCTCCATCCGCACCTGGCCCGCATCCACCCCGGTAAGCCAGAGCGGCACCAGGTCGCTCCGCAGGCAGAGCACGGGCCGCCCGCCGCGTTCGTCGTCGAGCGGCAGGGCGCGCAGGCCCGCGGCGAGGGTGGCGTTGCCGCGCGCCCGCCGTTCTTCGGCGGCAGGCTCCAGCCCCAGCGCCGCGCAGAGCCGCGCGAGCGGCGTGTAGGCCTGGTTCGGGTCGAGCTCCAGCAGGGCGAGGATGTCGTCGCGGGGGAAGCTGGCCCCGGCCGGTGAGCGATCGGTCATGCGCGCTTCCTCATCGATCGTTGTTCGCACGTACGCACTGTACCCGGGACGAAGACGGGCGGCCGCCCTCCCGCTCCTGTCGCCGATATAACACGAAGCGGGCCGCTGGCGCAGCCCGCTCCTGCCGCATGCCGCCGTCCTCCCCTTCCCCGACGGCGGCGCGCCCCGGACTAGTAGCGGCGCGGCGGCCCGCGGCGGCCGTCCTTGTCCTCCGACTCGTTGACCCGCAGCGGGCGCCCGCCGATCTCCCGGCCGTTCATGGCCTGAATGACGGCCTGGATATCCGGCGCGTCGATCTCGACAAACCCGAACCCGCGCGAGCGGCCGGTGTCGCGATCGGTGATCACCCGTGCGCTTGAAATCTCCCCGAACTCGCGGAAGAGATCCTCCAGCCCCTGATCATCGATCGACCAGGGCAGATTGCCGACGAACAGCTTGGCGTACATCAGAACTGACTCCTTACCCCCTTCGCTCGGAGGCGTCGCACTCTCACGGCGCGTGCGCCGTGACCACCAACACTCCGCCGGGCGGCAGCCGCCTGAGGCGACTGTGCCGGCGCTCGGACAACCAACGTACGACCGCGTTTGCTGGCGCAAGAGATGCGACCGCCGGGGCTTCAGGGGAAGGACAGGATGAACCCTCACTGCTGCCATACGTTGTCGGACATGATCTATCATACCACACTTCTGCAACTTATGTCGAACAATTCCATCACAAGGGTTTCGTCTTGGGATCGTGCTTCAGCTGGAGCCGCGCCCCAGCCCCTATCGGCGTGGGTCAGCCCAGGCGGCCTCGCCCCCACCCGCTGCCCCGTTCTCCCGGTGCCGGGAGAACGGGGCAGCGGGTGGGGGCGAGGCCGCGTATATCCTCCATGGTATCGCTCTGCTATAATGCCTGGCCATGCTTGCTGTCACCCTGTTCGGCCCCCCGGCGCTGCGCGACGGCGCGCACGCGGTCGAGCTGCCGCGCCGCAAAAGCCGGGCGCTCGTCTTCTACCTGGCCGCGCAGCCTGGCCCCGTGCCCCGCGAGCGGCTGCTGGCGCTGCTCTGGCCGGAGCACGAGCGCGACACGGCCCGGCAGAACCTCCGCACGACGCTCTACGGCCTGCGCCGGGCGCTCGGCGCGGCGCTCGTCGGCGACGGCGAGACGCTGGCGCTCGCGCCCGAGGTGGAGGTGGACGCGCGGCGCTTCTCCGCGGGGCTGGCCCGCCCGGCCGCCAGCGCCGGCGAGCTTGCCGCCCTGCTCGACCTGTTCCGCGGCGAGTTTCTCGAAGGCTTCCACCTGCCGGACAGCCCGACGTTCGATTCCTGGGCCGATGGCGAACGGCAGCATTATCGCCAGCTCGCGGTGCGCGGCCTGACTCTCCTCGCCCGCCGCCACGAAGCCCAGGGCGCGCCCGCCGCCGCGCTCGACGCGCTGGCCCGCGCCCTGGCGTTCGACCCGCTCCAGGAAGACCTGCAACGCGCTGCGATGCGCCTCCACTATCTTGCGGGCGACCGGGCCGGCGCCATCCGGCGCTACGAGCGGCTCCGTCAGTTGCTCGACGACGAGCTGGGCGTGCCGCCCATGACCGAGACGCAGGCGCTCTACGATGCGATTATCACCGACCGAATGATAGCGGACAATGGACGAACCCCGGCCCGAGCCGGGACGGGGGCGACGGAGGGGGACGGAGCGCGGAAGCTGAGGAGCGCGGCAGACACCGCGATGATGGTGGCACCAGCCTTCTCGTCTCCCGCGCTCCCGCCCTCCCGGTCAGTGAACCCCGGGGAGCTCCCGCTCGTGGGCCGGACTGCTGAGCTGGCTGCGCTGCGTGGGTTGGCCGGCGCCGGGCGGCTCGGGCTGCTCGAGGGCGAGCCGGGGATCGGCAAGACGCGCCTGCTGGCGGAGTTCGCCCACACGTTCGACGGGATCGCCGTCGGCGGAGCGGCGCGGGAGTTGGAGCGGGCGCTGCCCTACCAGCCGCTGATCGAGGCGCTGCGCGCGCTAGCCGCCCACCCGGCATGGCCGGTGGTGCGGGCCCGGCTGGAGCTTGCGCCCGTCTGGACCGCCGAGGTCGCTCGCCTGGCGCCGGAGCTGTTCACCGCCGCGCCGGCGCCCGGCCCGCCCGATGAGCCTCGCCTGTGGGAGGGCGTGACACGGCTGCTCCTGGCGGTCGCCCGGCTGCGCCCGCTGGCGCTGACCCTGGACGACCTGCACTGGGCCGACGCCGCGACACTTGCCCTGCTTGGCTACCTGGCGCGGCGTGCCGGAGAGGCGCCGTTGGCGTTGGCCGCCGCCGCGCGTCCGGTTGAAGCGCGCGCGCCGCTGGCGACACTGCTCCAGGCGCTGACACACGAGGGGCGGCTGCTGCGCATGGCGCTTGGCCGGCTGGCGCCGGAGGAGGCCGCCGCGCTCGTCGGCAGTCTCAGCCCGGCAGCCGGCGCGGCGCTGGCCGACTGGTTGGTGCGCCACGCCGAGGGCAACCCGTTCATACTGGCCGAGCTGGTGCGCTGTGTGCGCGAGGGGCGCGCGATCCTGCCCGCCGATGGGGATGCCGCGCCCGTCGTGCCGCCCTCGGTCTACAGCCTGATCCAGTCGCGGCTGGCCCCGCTCTCGGAGGGCGCCCGCCGCGTTCTGGACGCCGCGGTCGCGGCCGGGCGTGAGTTCGAGTTCGAGGTAGTGGCGCGGGCGGCGGCGCTCTCCGACATGGCCGCGCTCGACGCGCTCGACGAGCTGCGCGCCGCCGGCCTGGTCGTGCCGGCGGGCGGGATGCGGTTCGCCTTCGACCACAGTGTGACGATGGAAGTGGCCTACCGCGAGGTCGGCGAGCCGCGCCATCGGCTGATGCACCGCCGGCTCGCCGAGGCGCTGGAGAGCCTGTACGCCGGGCGGACGGACGAGGTGGCCGGGCTGATCGCCTCGCATTTTGCCGAAGGCAACGTGCCGGAGCGCGCCGCGCCGTATGCCTTCCGTGCCGGACAGATCGCCGCCGGTCTGGCCGCCTGGCACGAAGCGATCGGCTTCTACGAGCAGGCGCTAGCCGCCGCCCCGGGCCGCCGCGCCGCGATCCACCTGGCGCTCGGCGAGGCCTTCAGTCGCCTGGGCGACACCGCGCGGGCCGCCGAGCACTTCCGTGCGGCGGTGCGCGAGCACGAGGCCAGCGACGACCCGGACGCCGACATCGCACGCCTGCGCCTGGCCGAGGCGCTTATCCAGCAGGCGCGCTTCGCCGAGGTGATCGAGCTGGCGCAGCCGCTGAGCCGCAGCCCGCGGCCAGAGGTGCGCTTTCACGCCGAGTTCGTCTGGGGCGCTGCGCTGTCGCTCGAAGGCGCCGACCTGGCGGGCGCGGCGGAGCATCTCCGGGCCGCGGCGGCGATCGGCGCCTTGCAACCCGACCCGGCGGCGCGGGCGCGGGTGACTTTCGAGCTCGGCAACCTGGCCGCGCAGCAGGGCGACCTGCCGGCGGCGGTGGCGCGCTACCGCGAGGCGCTGGCCGCCGCCGCGGCCAGCCCGCGCGAGGGCGCGCCGTGGCGCATCCTGGCGCACAACAACCTGGCGTACCACCTGCTGCTGCTCGGCGACCCGCATGCCGGCGCGCACGCCGCGGCCGGCATGCGGCTGGCGCAGGACGAGGGCGCGCTGAATCTTCAGCCCTACCTGTACTCGACGCAGGGCGAGGTCGCGCTGGCCGCAGGCGATCTGGCGGGCGCGGAGCGGCTGTTTCAGGAGGGGCTGGCCCTCGCCGAGCGGCTGACCATCCCGGAGCGGATCGCCGGGCTGACCGCCAATCTGGGGCTGGTCGCCGCCCGCCGCGGCGAGGTCGTCCTGGCGGTCTACCGGCTCTCCACGGCGCTGGCCCGCGCCGATGCGTTGGGCACGCAACACCTGGCGGCGCAGATCCGCGTCTGGCTAGCGCCGCTGCTGCCGCCGGACGAGGCCCGCGCCCGGCTGGCCGAGGCCCGCGCCATCGCCGAGCGCGGCGGGCGGCGGCGGCTGCTGGCGGAGATTGCGGAGGTAGAAGCGCTGTGGAGGGGGGAAGAGCCGCGTGCCCACGTCTCGTAGCGATGCCTTGACAACCTTCCGCGCTTCGTCTATGCTCGCCCGCAGCCTGTTCGGTTTGTCACCCGTGCTACGACCGGCCGGCCTGTCACCGTTCGCGTACCGATCCCATATGCCTGCGTCGCACAGTGCTGGTGAGGGACACGCCGCAGCATGCGCGACAACTGCCAGAACGCGGTTTGGTATCAGCACGGGATTATCACGATCCCCACACCAGAAATGGGGGCGATGATCGTGAAGAGGATGGGGCCATGGCTGTGCGCAAAGTAATGCGGGATGTAGAGCAGCACCTTGAGGAGCAGCTCGATCAGGAGGCCATCGAGCTCGGGCTCAAAATCAGGGCGTTGCGCAAGTCGGCGCTGCTGTCGGCACGCCAACTTGCCGAACAGATCGGTGTTTCCCGTAGCCTGATCGCACAGATCGAGCGCGGAGCGGCCAGTCCATCGCTCACCACCCTACGGCGGATCGCCGATCGGCTCGGGGTGCCGGTGGCGGCGCTGTTTCTTGACTCGGACGAAGCTGCAAGCGGCGACTGTGATCGCACCGGTAGGCAATTGGTGGTGCGCGCTGACCAGCGCAGGCGGCTGCACACCCGTCATACCAACGTCACCTATACCTTACTGACACCAGATGTCAATCGCAAGATCGAATTTATCCTCGCCGAGATCGACCCCGGCGCAACGGTGCCGGCTGAGCCAAATATATTTGCGGCGCATCAGGGCGAAGAAAATGTGCTTTGTCTCGAGGGCCAGGCTGTCTTTATCATTGGGGGCGAGGAGTTTCAGTTGGGGCCAGGCGATAGCATCTCGTTCGATTGTAGCGTGCCACACCGCCTTGAAAATCGGGCGAATAAGCGTGTCGTGATGGTCTGCGCGGTCACGCCGCCTACCTTCTAGCTCTGTCCGATGATAAGGGGTCGGGTGGGGCTGACACGCGCCCGGTGGGGTTGGCATGGGCTTGGGTGCGCCGCGTGCTGGGCCAGGATGCGTGCTCTCAGGCCCGCCAGCGGCCCGGTATGCGGCACCATGCTGGCGACGGCGAGCCCCTCACGCGCGCTGCGCGCCGCCTGGCCGGTCGGTTCCAGCATTTGCCTGCATGCCGCCCGTCACCGCGCCGACGTGCACGCTTGGACCGGGGCGCAGCAAAAGGCTACAGCAGCCCTATGGTCTATCGGCGTGACCGTCTTCCCGTATGGCTGCACGTAGTTCACGCAAGGCTTGCCCCCACAGCGAGATGTCGGTACTGATTGCGATACAATGCGCCTGACGCATGGCGAGCTGCCTGGCGTGAGCAGCATCCCAGGCGAAAGCCGCGATCGGAAGTTTATGCGCCTGTGCCGCTGCGTAGACGCGGTCGCGCGCTGCCTCTACCTGGGCATTCTCGGCCTGTGGGTTGGTCACACCGAGCGCAACCCCCAAGTCGAAGGCGCCAAACCAGACGCCGCCGACGCCCGGTACGGCAAGAATCGCTTCAATCGCCATCACTCCCTCAGGGTCTTCGATCAGAGGAAAAACGAGCGGCTGGTTGTGCCGCTGGTAGTCGACCCAAGGGATGGCACCATAGCGTGCAGCGCGTGTGACCGGCGCAGCCCCACGTCGCCCCAGTGGAGGCCACGCCGCCGCCGCTACGGCGCGCCGCATCTCTGCCGCGGAAGTGATGTGTGGCACCACCACGCCCTGCGCCCCTGCATCGAGGGCAGCGCCGATCTGCCCGGGCTCGTTCGCGCGCACGCGCACCAGCGCCGCGAGGTGAGCGGCATCGGCGGCGCGCAGCATATGCTCCAGCGACGCGCCATATGGGCCGGTCGGGGCGTGCTCGCAGTCGATCACGATGAAGTCGAAGCCCAGCACCCCGAGCAACTCAACAAACACCGGCGAGTCGGCGAGCGCGAAGGTACCGTACAGCACCTCATCGCCAAGGAGCCGTTCGCGTAGCGTGGTCACTGCGTACTCCGGCGCGGTAGCTCGGGGCGATCAGGGATACCGAGTAGGGCGCGTGCCTGCCCAGGCGTCGCCAGTGGGCGCCCCAGTGTCTCGGCCATTGCCGCTACGCGCGCCACCAGTTCACCGTTGTGGGGCGTGCCGAAGCGACTGTAGGCATAGTCGCCAAGGCCGATCGCCACATGGCCGCCCAGCGTGATCGCCCACGCCGCCACCGGCAGGACGTCGCCGTTCCAGCACAGCACCAGCCATGGCTGGCCCGTTGGCACCTCGGCGATCATCGACTGGAGGCTGGGGAGCGTCACGGGTGTGCCGGTCGGCATCGTCTCACCGGTGAACACGAACTCCCACAGCGTGCGTTCGGACACGAGCCCCATGGCCTGGAAGCAGCGCGCGGTGCGGATCTGCCCCACATCCCAACAGACCGCGGCGACGAACAGGTGATGCTGTTGAAACACGCGTAGCACTGCCTCCAGGTTGGCGCGCGTGTTGACATACACTTGGTCGGTGGTCGTGAAGCGGCGTTCCACGGGGTTCCAGTAGTCTACATTCAGCGAGCCGAAGTCGACCGGCACCATATCCACCCGCAACCGTGGATCGTCTTGCACGGCCAAGATATGGCGCACCCGATCCTCGACACGCGGCTGCGTGATATAGCCCAGCGTCGGGTGGATGATCAGGTCAGTGTGGGCGCGAATACCCTCGTAGACCTGCAGATAGAGCTCAAGATCGTTTTGGGGCACACCGCTCTGCGGGTTACGTCCGTGCCAGTGAAAGATGGCGGCTCCCGCCTCCCAGGCGCGCACCGCCTCACGCACGATTTCGTCGGGGCTGTACGGGAGGTGCGGATTCGCGCCCCGGTAAGCTGTTTCGTTACAGCGGCACTCGATAATCAGCGGTTGTGTGCCCACACGGCCTCCTTCGTTAGGCTACAAGGGCGGAACCTAGCGCAGATTCTGCACCGCCGCCACGATCTGCTGCCAGCCGGGGATGGTGCGGCGCTCGAGCTCGGAGGCATAGGGCATTGGGTGGTGTGGGGCGCCAACGCGCATCACCGGGGCGTCGAGGTAGTCGAAGGCCTGTTCGCTGATGGTTGCCGCGATCTCAGCGCCGATGCCCATAAAGACCGGCGCCTCGTGGGCGATCACGGCCCGTCCGGTTTTGCGCACCGATGCCAGAATGGTCCCTGTGTCAAGCGGGTAGAGCGTGCGCGGGTCGATCACTTCCACGCTGATGCCCGCACGCTCAAGCTGGAGCGCAGCGCGCATGGCCTGCGGCACCATCGCCTGGGTCGCAACTACCGTCACATCGCGACCGACGCGCTTGACAGCAGCTGTACCGAGCGCGATGGCGTAGCGTTCCGCGGGCACCGGCGCCTCTTCGAACAGCAGCGACTTGGTTTCTAGGAAGATCACCGGGTTGTCGTCGCGGATAGCTGCGGCCAGGAGCCCCTTGGCGTCGGCTGGGTGAGAGGGTGCTACGACGACCAAGCCAGGGATGTGTGCGAACCAGGCTTCCAAGCTTTGCGAATGCTGCGCGCCCAATCGCACCCCGCCTCCTGAAGGGCCACGCACCACCAGCGGGATCGTCGCCGCGCCACCGAGCATAAAGCGCAGCTTGGCGGCCTGATTGACGATCGCGTCCATCGCCAGGGTTACAAAGTCGAAGATCTGGATCTCGACCACCGGACGCAGGCCAGTCATTGCGGCGCCCACGGCGGCGCCGACGTAGCCAAGCTCCGAGATCGGCGTATCGCGCACGCGCAACGGTCCGAAGCGCTCGTAAAGACCGACGCTGCCGCGGAAGATCCCACCCATACGAACGTCCTCGCCCATCAACACCACCAGCGGGTCGGCGGCCATCTCTTGGGCCAGCGCCTCGGCCACTGCTGCCATCATACTGAGGTTGCGCGTGCTGGCGCTAGTTGGGGGCGGGTAGGCGATCGCGTGTGGCGCATAGGTGGCAGGGTGCAAATCGTCGGCGCTCGCGGGCTCGCTCGCCATGCCGAAGCCCACCGCCTCTTCGATAACCGCATCGGCCCGGCTTTCTACCGCCGCCAGATCAGCTGCGCATATGCCAGCCTCCTCCAGTAGCATGGCAAAGCGTCGGATCGGATCGCGCATGAGCCAACGCTGATGCTCCTCGTGGTCGCGCGTATCAGGTAGATTGGCACGCATCGAGTGCTCGAGCTGTCGATAGGTCAGCGCCTCGATCAAAGTTGGGCCGCCGCCGCTCCGAGCGAGGCCGATGGCATGCGCCACGGCGTCACGCACCGCGAAGAGATCGTTACCGTCGACGGTCACGCCGGGCATGCCATACGCGGCCGCGCGGTCGGCGATCTGTTCAACGGCGCGCCCATCGCACCAGCGGGTTGTCAGAGCGAACTGGTTGTTTTCGCATACAAAAATGACCGGCAGCTTCCAGACCGCGGCGAGGTTCATGGCTTCATGCACCATCCCCTCGCCAGCGGCTCCGTCGCCAAACACCACCAGCGCTACCCGATCTTCGCCACGGGTGAGGGCGCTCAGGGCGGCCCCGCAGCCGAGCGGCAGCCCTGCGCCCACCACACCGTTGCATCCCAGGATATTCAGCTCCATGTCGGCGATATGCATCGAGCCGCCGAGCCCGCGGCAATACCCCGTGCGTCGGCCGAGTAGCTCAGCCATCATGCGATCGGGGCGGGCCCCCCGTGCGAGCAGGTGCCCGTGGCTCCGATGGTGGCCGACCAGATAGTCATCGCGGCGTAAAGCGGCACCGATGCCCACGGCTACCGCCTCCTGGCCGATACAGCTATGAACGGTGCCCTTGATATGTCCCGCGCGAAACAGCTCGGCTGTCCGCTCTTCGAAGCGCCGGATCAGGACAAGCTGGGCGTACAAGGCAAGCAACTCGTCGTGCGGCACCTCGCGTGGCGTGGTTGCTGAAAACACCGGCTTCGGCTCACGGGTCACAGCCACTCCTTAACCTATACAGCCCGACCTGCTCCGCGTCATGCGGATAGCACCGCAGTGCATTTGATCTCGACGAGGAGCCCCGGTGTCGAAAGCCCCGTCACACCGATGCCTGTCCAGGTCGGGTAGGAATTGACAAAGTAGCGGTCCTTCACCTCCATGAACAGCGGCAGATACGGGATGGTCAGTTGCTCTACGCCTGCCGCCGGACCGGTGACATGGTAGGTGATCAGCTCGATCACATCATCGAAGGAGGCGCCTGCTGTGGTGAGTACCTTCTTGACATTCTCGAACGCCTGCACGAACTGGGCCTCGACCTCGGTGACAACCTGCAGCTGTGCATCGCGCCCGACCTGTCCGGCAATATAAAGCATGTTGCCGACCTTGATACCGGGGCAGTAGTGGTAGCGCTCATACAACAGCTCCATGCCCGGCGGAATGATCACTTCGCGTGTCGCCATGTCGTCTCTCCATGTTCCGCACGGCCAGTCGACAGAGCGGCTGACCGCGCAGGATAGGCCACTGTTACCCGACCGTTGCAGTAGGTGCTGCGTCAACAGCCGACACGCTTCTCAAGGTCTGTTCGGGGGGTGTGGAACTGTTGTCCCCCTCGGCCGCGCCACGTCTGGCCGTGCGCATTATTGCCCACTGCACCGGTTGGGGAGCACGTGGAGCGGGAAGCCCCGTCTCCTGCTCGGCGTGGGCCAGCAACACGTCGAGTGCACGCCCGAAGGTGAAGTCTTCGATCGGGCCGCGTGTGCGGGCGATCTCGGCACGTCTGGCTTCGGTTGCAGTTCCGTCGAGCTCGAGATTGGTCGTCAAGATCACGCCGTAGTCGCGTGCAGCTTTCTCGACGCTCACCAGGCCGTAGCGCACATCGCGCTGCACCAGCTCCGGCGGGCGGGTGAGCGGGTCTTTCCAGCCGCCGCCGCCGGCCGTGCGGTAGATGAGAGTATCACCTGGCTGCACCCGAATCTGGTCGCATTTCGAGGGCAATATCTGCTCGGAGCCATCGGCGCGCTTGAGCAACTTCATCGAGCGCATGCCGGGGGTGCCGCCCATGATGCCCCACGGTTGTGTTAGCCAGCGGTCGTCGTGGATGGAGATCTCGCCCGGCTCCAAAAAGGTATAGACCTTCTCGATGCCGTTGCCGCCGCGGTGGAAGCCGGCCCCGCCGCTGTCCTCGATGCTGGTGTAGCGCTCGATGCGGATCGGATAATAGCTTTCCATGTACTCAGTAGGGATATTCATAAACAGCGGCCACCAAGAATGGCCATCCATGCCGTCGCCGATTGGCCGTCCCGGAATACCACCGTGGTTAATCTCCATCAGGTAAAAGAAGTTCCCGTCACTGTCGTAGCCGGAGTAAAGCAGATATGGCGCGGTGCCGTAGCCAGCCGCTGTTGAAAGCTCGGGGGTTCGCTTGGAAAGTGCGCCGCCCAGCACATCGAACAAGCGGGTCAGGGTGTGGGTGCGGCAGCCGAGCGCCGCCGGGAACTCCGGCCGCAGGATGCTCGCAGGCGGCACCGTCACGTGCAGCAGATCGTAGAAGCCGTCGTTGAACAGAATCTGCGGGTCGAAGACCATGATCAGGTAGACGCCGATGAACATCTTGAAGAGCGACTCGTTCAGGTAGAAATTGATCGGCCCCAGCGCCTGCGGAGCAGTGCCCGTCCAGTCGAAGTATGCCTGGTCGCCCTCGCGCCAGAGCGTCAGCTTCATCTTGAACGGCCCGTTGCCCAAACCGTCGTCATCGATATAATCCTCAAAGGACTGCGGCTCCTCCGGCAGGTTCTGCACGATCAGCTGCTGCATGGCCCGGTAGGTGCGGTCGAGCAACGCCTGGCAGGCGGCCAGGTAGGTGTCCTTGCCGAAGCGCTCGCACAGCTCCAGCACCCGCTTCTCGGCGGTGCGGCATGCGGCTACAATTCCGAACAGATCGGCGCGGTTCATCTCCGGCTGGCGCACATTGTTGAGCATGATATCGAGCACCGCCCGGTTCAGTTTGCCGCGCTCGTAGAGCTTGACCGGTGGCAACCGCAGCCCCTCGCCGAAGATCGTCGTCGCGCCGGTCGGCAGCGAGCCAGGCAGCGGCCCGCCGACATCCTGGGCGTGGCCGAACATCGAGGCCCAGCCGATCAGTTCGGGCTGTGCCGCGTCGTCAAAGATCGGCAGCAGCACCAGCAGGTCGTTCACATGGCTGATCGCCCCACCACAAAGGTAGGGATCAGACAGCACAAACACATCGCCTGGCTCAATCGTCTGACTCCACCGCCTGACCATCCCCGCAATGTACGACCCGAAGTGTCCCGCGAGCATCCGCCCATACTGATCGGTGATCATGGGGAAGTGGTCGTGCTGCTCGCGGATGACCGGGCTCATCGCGGTGCGGTTGAGCATCGCGTCCATTTCGTGGCGGATATTGCCGAGCGCGTTCTCGACAATGTCCAACGTCACCGGGTCGATCGTGATACGTGGGGTTTCGGCAATTTTGACGATGGTCATGTGGTTGCCTCTCCTTTTGCTTGCTGCGTTTGTTGTCGCCGATTGCTGATGGCGCGCCGCGCTTGCATTACAGATCGGGGGTGGCAGGTTCCGCATCGAAGACGAATGAGGAATTCGAGGCGCACTAGGCTCTATTGATCAACAGATTGTAGAAGCGATCCACGGTCGCCACGTGGTGCGGCAGCACGACCGTGGTCGAGTCCAGCTCGGTGATAATCGCCGGACCGTCGATGCGCATGCCGGGCTGCAGCTTGCCGCGG
>JBHOQX010000115.1:0-101427 GCA_042408595.1 Roseiflexaceae bacterium
CGCGCGGGCGCTCCCCGGCCCGCGGCGCGGCGAGCCGGGGGGCGGCTCCTGCCGCGGCTGCGCCTGGCGCTGCTGGCCGCCGCCGGGCTGCTGCTGCTGCTCCTCGGCCTGCTCTACTGGCAGATTCACCGCGCCGCCGGCCAGATCGTCGAGCGCGACGTGCGCCCCGGCGCGGCGCTCGCCGCGCCGCTCACCGGCGCCAACGTGCTGCTGATCGGCGTCGACGAGCGCCCCGGCCACCCGGAAGAGGGCGTCCGCAGCGACACGCTGATCGTCGCCCATCTCGACACTGCCGGGCGCTGGGTGAACCTGCTGTCGATCCCGCGCGACACGCTGGTCGAGCTGCCGGAGCTTGGCCCGAGCAAGATCAACGCCGCTTACGCCTTCGGCTACAACCAGCCGGAAGCGACGTTCGGCCCCGGGGTGACGCCGCGCCAGGCGGGCATGGCGCTCGCCGCGCAGACGGTCGAGCGGCTGCTGGCCGAAGGCGGCCGGCCGGTGCGGATCGATTACGTCGCGCAGATCAATTTCGACGGCTTCGCCGCGCTGGTGGACGCGCTCGGCGGGGTGGAAATCGATGTGCCGAAGGCGATCGTGGACGACGAGTACCCGACGCCCGATTTCGGCACAATGCGGATCGAGTTTCAGCCCGGCGTGCAGCGGATGAACGGCGAGCGCGCCCTGCAGTACGCCCGCACCCGCCACGCCGATAGCGACTTCGACCGGAGCACGCGGCAGCAGCAGGTCATCCGGGCGATCCTGGACGAGCTGCGGCGGCGTGGCCCGATCGGGCAGGCGCTGGCCGTGCCGCGGCTCCTCGGCGCGGCCGGCGGGGCCGTGGCGACGACCATGCCGATCGACCGGCCGGACGTGCTGCTCGGGCTGGCCTGGCTCGGCAGCGGGCTGCGGGCCGACGAGATCGGCCGGTTTCAACTCTCACCCGAGCTCGATCCGAACGTGGCGCAGGGGCCAAACTACGAGCTGACGTGGAGCCCGGCGGGGCTGCGGGCCGCCGTGGATGCGCTGTTGGCCCGCCCGCGCGAGACTGCCGAGCAGGCGCGGGTGCAGGTGCTGAACGGCACCGATATCGCCGGCCTGGCCGGAGATATCAGCGGGCGACTGGCGGACGCCGGCTTCACCATGCTCCCCGCCGGCGACGCGCCGGAAAGCGGCGTGGCCCGCACCGTGGTCTACGATCGCGGCGGAGCGCCGCGCACCAGTCGCCGCCTGGCCGAGGTGCTGCACGCCGAACTGCGGCGCGGCGCGGCACCGGGCGTCGCCAGCGATGCCGAGATCGTGGTCATCCTGGGGCAAGACGCGGCGCGCTGAGGATGCGCCGCCCTGTGCATATCCGCCGCCTGGACACCGTTCACAACGTACCGCGCAACAGGTAGCGATTCCAGAACACACATACGTCGTTTCAGCTCGTTTGTTCGACTACGCCTTGCGCCTGGGCACATGTGCCCTCCTCTGTGATGCCGCGGTCATCGTTTTGAAACGATCCCTTAACTTGAAAAGACCGCCCGAGGCACATATAATGGAGTCGAAAAACGTCCGATTGGACAGATCGTCACGTCTGCGCCGTTATGCCCGCCGGCGCGGCGTCCTAGGTGGTCTGCCCGGACACAGCGCCGGGCGGCCCTGGCCAGCAGCCCGCCAATCGAACGATCGCGCGTTCCGGCCAGGAGACCTGCATGCTCGCGGGGCGCCACATGCGCGGGGGCATCATTCTGCGGATGATGCTCGCCGGCATTGCCTTGTTTTCTGGGGCACCGCCGCTCGCGCCGCTCACCGGCGCTCCAGTCGCCACCGGCCCGCTCGCACCGGCTGCCGTGGCCGCTGCTCCGTCCCTGATCGCGGTTACGACTACCGCTGATACGGTTGATGGTAGTACTTCTTCCCTGTCCGCATTGATTGCAAACCCCGGCCCCGACGCAGGCGTCTCGCTACGCGAGGCGATCAGCGCTGCGAACAATACCGCGCCCGGCGGCATGTTGACGGTCACCTTTGCCCTTAGCGACAGCGACCCTGGCTACGCCAACGGCGTGTGGACGGTCAACCTGAACCCAGCGCTTGGGGCGCTGCCTGTGCTCACCCGCGGCAACATTATCATCAATGGAAGGAGCTCATCTGGCCAGGCCCCTGCCATTATTCTGAACGGCGGCCATGACGACCGAATCGGCGACGGCCTGGTTATCGCATCCTCGGGGAATACGCTCAGCGGCCTGGAGTTCCGCGATTTCAGCTACACCGGAGTTACAATCAGCGCCCCCGCCGCCAACAATTTGATCGACACGTGTCGATTCATCGGCAACGCCTGGGATGGGATAGCGCTCGATGGCGCCGTGGACACCCGTATTGTCGGTTCGGTCTTTCGCGGCAACGGGATCGGCATACACCTCAGCAACGGCGCGCGTGGCGCGATCATCGGCGGTACGACCGCCGCCGAGCGCAACATTATCTCCGGCAGCAGCTACGATGGTGGCATCGTCATCGAAGGCGAGAACACCGGCCAGAATGTCATCAAAGGCAACTGGATCGGCCTGGACAGATCTGGAGCAGCCGATCCCAACGCCACGGCAGGCATCTACATCAGCGCTGCCAGTCATACTACGATCGGCGGCAGCGAAGCCGGGGCCGGCAACGTGATCTCCGGCAATCAAAGTGGGATCTGGCTTGTCGCGAGCCGCAACATCACTATCACCGGCAACCTCATCGGCCTGGCGCCGGACGGACGCACGCCGCTGCCGAACCGCAATGAAAGCCGCCCCGGCCAAGCCTATGGCATCCTGTTAGACCAAGGCACCAACAACACCACCATCGGCGGCGTCGCAGACCTGGAGCGGAACGTGATCGCCGCAAACGATGGTCACGGCATCTATATTTATCTCTCAAGCAACAACAACCAGGTACTCGGCAACTACATTGGCACCGATACCAGCGGTGTGCGCGCTGGCCTCGGTAACGCCGGCTACGGCATCGTCATCAACTACAATGCACAGTACAATACCATCGGCGGCACGGTCTCCGGCGCACGGAATGTCATCGTGCACAATGGGCAGGGTGGCGTACGCGTGGACGCGCCAAACAACCGCATCGCCGGCAACAACATCGGCATCGGCGCGGATGGCGCGACACGGCTGGGCAACCAGAACAACGGTGTACGCATCAACGGCGACGGAAACACCCTCGGCCCTGGCAACCGGATCGCTTACTCCAGCCTCTCCGGCGCGGTGGTGACCGGCAACGGCGCGCAGGTGCTGGACAACACGATCGAGTCGAACGCGCGCTCTGGGATCTGCATCACCGGCTCGGGCGCGACGATCAGCGGCAACACCATCCGCGAGAACGGCGGGACGAACGGCGTCGCCGCCGAGTGCGCCGTTCAGGGCGGCCTGGTGATCACCGGGACGGTGTCCACCCCGGCGAATAACAATCTGGTCAACAGCAACACTATCCGCGCGAACACCGGCGCCGGCGTGACGGTCTGGGGCGGATCGGGCAACCGGCTGCTGGGCAACAGCATCAGCGAGAACTCAACCGTCGGCATCCTGCTCGGGCAGGACGGCAACCAGGGCGTGCCGCCGCCGCGGATCACGCAGGTCACAGACGACTTCATCGCCGGCCAGGGATGCCCCGGCTGCCGCGTCGAAATCTTCAGCGACCAGGGAGACCAGGGCGCGTACTACACCGGCGAGACGCAGGCCGGACCAGACGGTGCTTTCATGCTCTCGTTGGTAGGGCGCGATCTGCGCGGGCCACGAGTCACGGCAACCGTCACCGATTCGCGCGGGAATACCTCGCCCTTCGGCCCACCGGCCTGGGCCCCTGGCAGCGCTCCGCTCACCTCGGTCTATCTGCCCATCGTGGTGCGTGAGGAGTGATGATTGGCCGCTGGCGACCGATCACCATCGACCAGGAGCGGGGGGATCGTGAGAGTAAGCGGATCCCCCCGTCTCCTGGCCTCGCTCGTTGACGAAAGTCACCGTCCACTGACGCGGCACGACGGACGAGCGGTCCTATCGGTATGATGCGCTCTTGACTGTGGCCGGGCGTGCGTTCGTCCTTCGTGGTCTGTCATCAATCCGCCAGCCAGCGCCGGAACAGCCAACAGCGCCGCCAGCGCGCCGGCCAGCGGGTCGAACGGTGGCGGCGTGATGCGCGGGTAGGGATTGTAGAGCAACCCGCCCGCGCCGCTCGCCCAGAGCGCGATCCACCCCGCTGCGCACGCCCCCGCCGCCAGCGCCACGAACGTGTCCCGTCGCCGCCAGCGTTCGCGTCGGTAGGTCGTGCGCGGGACCAGCCGCCCCAGCCGCCACATGCCCCAGCCAAGCGCCGCGGCCCCCGCGCCGGCCAGCGCCAGCGCCCAGATCACACCGTAGTACAGCCAGCCGAAAACGCCGCCGCCGAGCAGCAGCAGCCCGGCGAGCAGGGCCGCCTGCCGTCCACCGCGCGCCCGGCCATCCGGGCAGGTGCGGCCGTAGCCGCGGGCGTCCAGCGCCTCGGCGAGCTGAATCGAACGCTCCAGGCTGCTCGCCAGCAACGGACCGACGAGCGCCAGGTATGCGCGCGGCCCGCCGAAGCGATGCCCGCGCACCCGCTGCGCCTCGATGATCTCGCCGGCCGCACGCACCGTGCCCGGCACAAACGAGACGCCGATGGTCACGGCCAGGCCGGCGTGAAAGAGCGAGCGCGGCGTCAACCGTAGCAACCGGTAATGATCGACCAGCGCGTTGAACGCGCCGAAGATCGCCAGCAGCGCCCACAGCCGCAGGCCGCGCGCCGCGCCCCATGCCAGGTCTTCGGTGGCGATCGGCCCGCCGACGGTGACGCCGCCGAGCAGCGCCGGGAAGGTATATGCCGGCAATGTGGCGAGCACGGTCTTGCCGCGCGCCCCGCCCACCGTAACGACGCTGAAGACCATGGTGCCGAGCCAGAGCAGTAGCCCGGCCAGGAAGAAGAATCGGTAGGCGCGCGCCAGCGGCGTCTCCTGCTGGCATGCCAGAAACACCAGCGTCGCGGCGAGCAGCGCCAGCAGCATGTAGAGCGGATTGTTGCCTAGCCCGGTGACGATCAGCGCCGCGCCGAGCCACGCCAGCCAGGTGAGGGTATTCATTGGGATGCGTAATGATTGAGCGAGGGGTCAGGGGTTCCGGTGCTGAGCTGAGGTTGAGCGTGTAGCGTTCTGCTTTTTGCACTCTGCATGCAAACCACTGAACTCCAGGCGCTGACCTGTGATCCCTCCTCCGACCCATGGCTCCTGGGTTCTACATCGCACTCAGCACCGCCAGCGCCACGACCTCGCCGATCTCGCACAGCGCGCCGTAGGTGTCGCCGGTTAGCCCGCCGAGCGCGCGCGTCCACCAGCGACCCAGGAGCTCGGCCGTCAGCCAGACCGCCGCGGCGGCCACCAGCCCGTGCGCCCCGGCGATCAGCAGCGCCAGCGCCAGCGCCGTCGCCGCGCCGACCCACAGGTCGGATGGGCGGGCCTGCGCCCGGAACGCGCGCCCCAGGCCGCCCTCCGCCGCGGGCGGAAAGCGCAGGATGCCGTAGATGTCCGCCCAGCGCCCCAGCACCGGGGCCAGCAGCGCCGCCTGCCACCACGCCGCGCCGGCCGCGTCGAGCCAGGCGGCCTTCAGCCCCAGCACGGCCAGCAGCGCCAGCGCGCCCATCGCGCCGATCCGGCTGTCCTTCATGATCTCTAGCTTGCGCGCGCGCGGACGCCAGCTCATCACTGCGTCGAACGTGTCGCTCAGACCGTCCAGATGCAGCCCGGCGGTCAGCACGCCCCAGGCGACAACCATCAGCACGGCGCGCACGTTCCCGCCCCAGAGCTGCCCGGCCGCCCAGCCGATCGCGACGAGCAGCGCGCCGATCAGCAGCCCCGCCAGCGGGAAGAACGGGATAGCGCGGACGATCCCGCGCTCCGTCATGGGCGGCAGCCCCGGCACGGGCAGGATCGTCAGGAACCGCACCGCTTCGCCCAGCGCCGCCAGCAGGCCGCCGGCATCGCGGCGCGCCGTCCCGGACTCCGTGACGGGCGGGGGGTCGAATATGCCGTTGTGGTCGTCATTCATCGGTCAGCATGGATCAGGCGGTGAACGATGGACGATGGACGGCGGTTCGGGCGCGGCAGCGCGTCCAGACGACGATGGACGAACGACGAAGCAGGCCTGGCCACGGTCACGGTCGCACCGTTCTGTACCCTCTACCGTCGTCCATCGGCCTTCGACAAAAGAGCCAGGAGACCAGAAGCCGGGGAGCGAATCCGTTTTCTCTCCCAGGTCTCCCCCGCTCGTGGTCGATGGCGGTCGGTCGGCGGCGGCCAAGGCATCACACATCGCCCCGCCCGCTCACCCCGGCGCTTTCGAACGTCGCCATCTCGCGCATGGCCCGCAGCGCGCCACCGATGATCGGCAACGCCAGCGCCGCGCCGGTCCCCTCGCCGAGGCGCATCTCAAGCGCCAGCAGCGGCTCCAGCCCAAGATGCTCCAGCGCGATTCGGTGCCCTGGCTCCGCCGAGCGGTGCCCGGCGATCAGGAAGTGCCGCAGGCCCGGGGCGAGCGCCACGCCCGCCAGCGCCGCGCTCGCCGTGATGTAGCCGTCCAGCACCACCGGGATGCGCCGCGCTGCCGCCTCCAGCGCCGCGCCGGTCAGTAGGGCGATCTCTAGCCCGCCCACCTCTGCCAGCGCGCCCAGTGGATCGGCGGGCGCGGCCCCAGCGCGGGCCAGCGCCCCGGCGACGACCGCGCGCTTCCGCGCCAGCCCGGTGTTATCCAGCCCTGTCCCGCGGCCGGTCGCCGCTTCCGGCGTCGCCCCGGCGAAGACGCACGTCAGACAGGCAGCAGCGGTCGTGTTGCCGATCCCCATTTCACCAAGCGCCAACGCATCCATCCTGCGCGCCGCCTCCTCGGCCACGATTCGTGCGCCCGCCAGCAGCGCGGCCTCCGTCTCGGCCCGGGCCATAGCCGGCTCGCGCAGCAGATTGCGCGTCCCGCGTGCCGCCGCCGCCCGGCGCAAGGCCGGGTGATCCGGCAGGTCCGCGGCCACCCCCGCATCGACGACGATCACCCGCGCGCCGGCGTTGGTCGCCAGCGCGTTGATCGCCGCGCCGCCCGCGAGGAAGTTCGCCACCATCTGCGCCGTCACCGCCTGCGGGTACGGGCTGACCCCCTCGGCGACGACGCCATGGTCCGCGGCGGCGAGCAGCACGGCCAGGCGTTCCCAGGGTGGGCAGACCTGCCCGGTCATCGCTGCCAGGCGCACCAGCAGCCGCTCGAGGGCCCCCAGGCTGCCGGGCGGCTTGGTCAGCCGGTCGAGCCGCCCGGCGGCCTCCCTGGCGGCGCGCGCATCCGGCGAGGGAAGGACGATGGACGATGCACAACGGACGATGGGCGAGCGCGCAGCGGATAAGCCGCTCGGTGTCGGCGCTTCCTTCCAGCTTTCCATGTCTACCTCTTGCCTCCTGTCCGCTGGCTTCTGGCCCCTGCCCCTGGCGCGCCCCCGTTTCTCGCCTCTGTGTCTCCTTGTCCGGTTCACCAATTCCCAGGTTCTCGCCGCTGTCCCCTCACCCTGACCGCGACCCATGCATCCCTGGCGCTCATTCCTCCCTCGCCGCGCCCCAGCGGGGGATCTCATTCACCATTCGCACGATCGGCCCGCCGGCGTAGACATCGATCGCGGTGACGCTGCCGTGGTCGATGCGCCAGCGCCAGTGGAGCGCCGGCGGGGTCCCGCTCACCAGGCAGAGCACGAGCTGGATGGGCGTGGCGTGGGTGACGAGCAGAATGCGCCCACCCGACTGCTCGCGCAGCAGCGTCTGCCAGCCGTCGGAGACGCGCGCCAGCACCTCGGCCAGGCTTTCGCCGCCCGCCGCCCGCCCGTGCAGCGGGTCGGCGAAGCGCCGTGCCGCCTCCTCGCGAAAGCGCGCGACGACCTCGGCGTAGGTCAGCCCCTCCCAGCACCCGTGGTTCATCTCGGCCCAGCGGCCATCCTCAGCGATCGGCACGCCGCGCCCGGCCAGGATGGCCGCGGCGGTCTCCCGCGCGCGGGTCGCCGGGGAAACGATGGCCAGGCCAAACGGGATGCGCCGCAGCCGATAGGCGAGCGCCGCGGCCTGCCGCCGGCCGTAGCCAGTCATGGGGCTTTCCCCCACGCCCAGGTAGCGGCGCTGGCGGTTCATCTCAGTCTGGCCATGCCGCACCAGCCAGATGCTCGTTCGCATCGCACCACCTTCGCTGGCTCAGCTGGATTCGCGGCGGGCGCGGCCGCCATTGCGCTGGCGGAACAGCAGGCGCGGAGCGCGCAGCCCGCCAGACCGACCGCACACCTAGCGCCAGACGACAATGCCGGTGTGCGTCCGCAGCTCGAAGACGACTCCCCGTGCGTTCGCCTCGGCCACGGCCTGCGCGCAGGCCATGTGTCACATCCCATCCTTTCTCCGGCGCCTCAGCGTAGCCGCGATCCCGCCGATCAGGAGCAGCGCCAGCCCGCCGAAGAGCAGGTAGCTGGCCACGCCGGTGGCGGGCGTGGCCGTCGGCATGGGCGTCGGCATGGGCGTCGGCGCGGCCGTCGGCGGGGGCGTCGGCGCGGCCGTCGGCATGGGCGTCGGCGCCGCCGTCGGCGGGGGCGGGGGCGCCGTCGCCGGAGCCACGGTCGGCGTGGCGGCCGCGGCGCAGACCTGGTCGAGCGAGATCGCTGGCGGCTGTGCGCCGGCCTGGACGTTCCCTGCGCCCCAGGCCCAGCCATCCACCGACCCCGGCTGCACGCGCCAGGCTGATGCCCCCAGCGGCGAGTAGCGCCACGCGCCGTTCTCGAGGTGGTGATACGCCCAGTAGGTGCATTCCGCGCCTTTGCATTTGCAGAAGCAGTCCTCCACCGGGTAGTCGCACCCCTCGCCGCCGATCTTGCAGACCGCCGCGCCCATACCGCCGGTCTGCGCGATCACCGGGATGCCCGCGCGCTCCAGCAACTCCAGCCCACTCAGGCTCGGCTCGCGGAAGCGCACACAGGCTGTCTGCACCCGCCCGTCGCCGTAGCGGATAACCAGGCCGGCGCGGTGCTCGCCGTCATCCTGCGCCCGCCCGACCGCCGGGAGCCCGATGGCCAGCGCGAGCAGGAGCAGAGCGGGAAGCATGAGGCGGCGGGTGGCGCGTGTCGTCATGACCTGTGTCCGTCGAACCCTGACCCCTGACCCGAACCCCTGCGCTGGAAGCGCACTAGGCACGCTTCGTCCGGAGCGTCGCGCCGAGCACCAGCAGCGCCGCGGCGACCGCCAGCAGCCAGGCCGGCTCGGGCACGCCGCCGGTCGCCGGCAGCTTCGCCGGGGCCGGCAGCGAGGCCGGCGCGCTCACAGGCGGCAGGCTGGCCCGCACAATCGGGAACGGCTTGCCGAAGAGCGCCGGGATCGCCTGGGCCGTCGCCAGGTCGTTCGCGCCGGGCTGCGAGGCCTGGTAGCTGAACGAGCCGTCCGGATTTTGCAGCTTGAGCAACGCGGCGGTCGCGGCGTCGATGGCCTGTTGCTCGCCGCCGAGCGCCAGCAGCGCCTGGAGCGACAGCGCGGTCGAGTTGGCGTCGGTCGCCGCGCCGAAGGACGAGCTTTGCGCGTACGGGAAGCCGCCATCGGCGTTCTGCTGGCTACGCAGGTAGGCTGCCGCCTTCGCCAGCGTCTCGCCGCGCGCCCCGGCAGCCACCAGCGCTTGCACCGCCAGCGCGGTGGTGTTGGTGTCGCTCCCGGTCGCCGGCGCGCCATCGAAGCTCCAGCCGCCATCTGGCAGTTGCTGCCGCATCAGCGCCTCGGTCGCGGCGGGCGGGATGGGCTGCCCGGCGCTGGCGAGCGCCAGCAGCGCATAGGCGTGGTCGGTCGGGTTCTTCCCATAGATGCCGCTGGCCGGGTTGTATGCCTGCAGGATGCGGGCGAGTAAATTTTGCCCGGCGAAATCGGCCGGATTCTTGCCCGCGGCGACGACCGCCAGCGCCAGCTTGCCGGCAGCGGCGGTGGACTTCCCGGCGTAGCTGGCGGCCTGGGTGCCGAGGTAGGAGACCGGCGAGTTGCCGTTCTTCAGCACGCCGTTCGGGTCGGCGCCGGCGGCAGCGATGGCGAAGACCGCATCGGCGGAGGCCCCAGCGTCGAAGCCGGGGAAGCTGCCGTCGGGCTGCTGGCGGGCGATGAGCCAGCCGAGCGCTGCCTGGGCAGCCTCGGCGGGACCGGCGGCGGCGCGGGCGGGGGCCGCGGGCGCGGCCAGGGCGAGCAGGGCGAGCACGAGCGCGAGTAGCAGCCGCTTCATGGTTCCTCCTCTGACGGCGAGTACCCGGCGCAGGACAGGGGAGGAAGCAGCGCCGAAGAAACGGTGAACCCTCTCCTGGGCAGGAGAGGGCTCGGCACGGCGCACGGCGCTCTGCCTCACCCCCATACCAGCGTGGGCGTGTCGGCCATACTCAGAGGAGGGCATTCTGGCTCGCGCCAGGGCTGGGGACCAGGGACCAGAGGCTCGCAACGATCGGCACGTCTCCGGTCTCGCGTCTGTCGTCTCCCAACCCGCGCCTACAGTAGCGTGGACTGCGCCGGCCTTTGACCGGACTTCCCCCACATTAAGCCCGTCGCTTCCTCGGGGCCCTCTGAGTTTGGATTGCCGCTAGTGTAGCACCGCGCTGCGCAGCCGTCAAACGGCGGCCGGAACCGCCATTGAGGGGATGGCGCGCACCGAGGCGCGCTCGCCTGCGGACTCTGTGGCTCCATACTCGGACGTACGCGGCTGCCCACAACGCAGGAAGGGTCAAAGGACTTCGCCCCTTCAAAGCTCCCCACGGCGTACGTCCCTTAAGCCGGCGAACCGGCCTACTTCTTCTCTTTCGCCGTGAAGGTCAGCTTGAGCGTCACGCCATCCCGCACGGTAAGCACACCGGCGATCGCGGGTGGATCGAAACCGAAGTCCTTCATTAGGATTTTGGTCGTTGCCGTGCCGGTGATCGTGTCGCCCTGGAGCTTGCCGGTCACGTCCCACGTCACCGGTTTGGTCACATCGCGGATGGTCATGTCGCCGGTGATCGTGAAACGGACCTCCTGCCCCTCGGTGTAACTGGCCGGCGCGCCGTCCACCTGGGTGGAGACGAAGGTCGCCAGCGGGTATTTGTTGCTCTCGAGCCAGCGCTCGCGGATGATGTTATCGCGGCGTGGGCTGTCCGAGGTGAGTGTGCGCAGATCGACCGAGACCGTGCGAATCGTGCCGGTCGGCTGGCCGTCGAGCGAGAGCTCCAGTTCGCCGGAGATCGCCTTTGTCTTGCCGACAGCCATGTTCGGCAGATTGCGGTTGAGGAACTGCTCCTGCACTTCGTAGGACGCTTCGCTCTGCTCCGGGACGATCACGAAAACGCGCGTTCCGCCGATGCTCGCTGCTGGCGCGACGGTGGCGGCGGGCACGACAGTCGGCGCGGCCGCGGCGGTGGCGGCCGGCACGGCGGTGGCGGCGGGCACGACGGTCGGCGCGGGGGCGGTCGCGGTGTCGCCACAGGCCGCCAGGGTGATAGCTGCAAGCAACATCAGGCTCAGGCGCTGGATCATCCGGTGCTCCTTGTTGGTAAAACGACGCCGCACTGTCGCGAGCATGTTCGTCATATATATCATATATAAATGTGCTTATTTGTGATCTGCTTCCGGATGAGAAAACGATGTGAAGTGCACGCGATCCGGACCCGCAACGCGGTATAATGAGCCCGTGCAAACTATCACGAAGCCTACAAGCGGCGCTCCGCCCGCACCGCCCGCCAACCTCCCGCCGCTGCGCATCCATCCGCGCTGGCGGTTTTTCCGGATTGCCCTGTTCTTTCTCGGCGTGATCATCCACATCTACCTGATCGACATCCTCGGCAACCGCTTCATGCTGACGCGCTGGTACGCCCGGCGGAGCGGCACGCGGCGCTGGCGCGGCATGGCGCGCGGCTTCCGCCGGCTGGCGGTGCGGATGGGCGGCGTGCTGATCAAGCTCGGCCAGTTCCTCAGCGCCCGCGCAGACATCCTGCCCGCCGAGATCACCGATGAACTGGCCGGGTTGCAGGACGAAGTGCCGCCCGCGCCGCTGCCCTACATCCTGCAGATCCTTCAGGAGGAGCTTGGCGCCGCGCCGGCCGAGGTGTTCGCGCGCTTCGATCCGGCGCCGGTTGCCGCGGCCTCGATCGGCCAGGTGCATTTCGGCGCGCTGCGCGACGGGCGCGAGGTGGCGATCAAGGTGCAGCGCCCACGGATCGAGGAGATCGTCGAGATCGACCTGAGCGCGGTGCGGTGGGCCGTCCGGCTGATCAAGAACTACCCGCTCATCCGCCGCCGGGCCGACCTGGAAGCGCTGTTCGAGGAGTTCGCGCGGGTGCTGCGGCAGGAACTCGACTATCTGCACGAGGCCGGCAGCGCGCTCACCTTCCGCAGGAACTTCGGCGGAGTCGCCGGCATCTATTTCCCGGAGCCGTATCTCGACCACACCACCCGCCGGGTGCTGGTCATGGAGCGCATCGCGGGGATCAAGATCACCGACTACGCCGCACTGGAGGCCGCCGGCGTGGACCGCGCCGAGGTGGCTGACCGGCTAAACAACGCCTACCTGAAGCAGTTCTTTCTGGACGGTTTCTTCCACGCCGACCCGCACCCCGGCAATCTGTTCGTGCGGGTGGAGGGCCCGCCGCCGCCGCGGCTGAACGGCCTACGGCCCGCTGCCCCCTTCACGCTGGTCTTCGTCGATACCGGCATGGTCGGCGAGCTGCCGAAACGGACGATGCAGATCCTGCGCGACGGCGTCGTCGGGCTGGCGACAAACGACGCCCGACGGATCGTCGACGCGCTCGACCGGCTCGGCATGATCCTGCCCGGCGCCGACCGCCGCCCGATCGTCCGGGCGCTGGAGGTGGTGCTGCGCCACACCTACGACCGGACGCAGCGCGAGCTGACCACTGTCGATGTCGAGCAGATCTTCGACGAGACCGAGCACCTGGTGCGCGACCTGCCGTTCCAGATCCCACAGGACTTGATCTACCTCGGGCGGGCGGTGAGTCTGGTGAGCGGCATGGCGACCGGGCTGAACCCGGATATCAACCTCTTCGCGTCGGCCCGCCCCTTCGCGCAGGAGCTGATCGCCCGCGAACAGCGCGAGGGAAACTGGGCCGAGCGGCTGCAGCAGGAGGTGACGGCCTACAGCCGGACGCTGGCGACCCTGCCGCGCCAGATGGATGCCTACTACCAAATGGCGACCCGCGGCGAGCTTCAGATGAAGGTCGATCTTTCGCGGCTGGAGCGCAGCCTGCGCCGCGTCGAACGGGCGACCGGGCGGCTGGCCGGCGGCATCATCGCCACCGGCCTGTTCGTCGGCGGGGTGATCCTGCGGGTCTACGGCTTCAGCGGCGACGCCACCTGGGCCTGGGCCGCCGCCGCCCTCGTCGCGCTGTGGGCGCTCTGGCCACGCAGCGAGCGCGGGTAGCGGGTGAATGAGTGCTGAGTGATGAATAAACAATGAACAATAATCAATGACACCCTGTCACCGTGTCACCCGCTCACTCGCTCATCCGCCCGCCTGCGCCAACGCCGCCGCCAACTCCGGCGAAAAGAGGATCGAGACGGCCCCAGAGGTGTCGTGGTCGCCTTCGCCGGGCGGCTCCTGCCGGGCCGTGCCGAGCGCGATGCGGCTCAGGTAGCCGCTGCCGGTCGCGCCCGGGTCGCTTCGCTCGTAGGTGAAGACGAGCGGCTGCTCACCGCGCACGAGGTCGTAGTAGATCGGGAACTCGCCCAATCCGAGCCAGGCGGCGATCACCGGGTGGGCCGGGTCGAACAGGTTCATATACCCTGCAACCGGCGATCCGCTCCACGAGCCGAAATTGGTGTGAAATGCGAGCAGGATACGCCAGGTGATGCCGTGGTAGAGCGCCTCGCTGCGCAACTCGATCACCCGCTCGTGCTGTGTCGTGCCGCCCGGCCGCTGGAGGCCGGTCGAAACGGTGTACGACGCGATGTTGATAGCTGGCATGTCTCTGCCCCTTTCTGGAAGCGACCGCGTGACGCCGCTGCGTTCACGTGTAAGATAGAACGGCGGTGCTGCCGGTTTTAGGGACCGTGGCCAGATTGACAAGCCGCGCGCCGGGCGGTATCATGCCGTGGGTTGATGGCCGTTCGCGCCACGGGCACAAGGGACAAGCCACAGAGGACACGGGATGCATGCGCAGCTCTGCGCCCTCTGCGTTCGTCGTGACCTACCTCTCAACTCGCTGCTGTAGAGGGTACGTCGGTGCGTAGCTGGAAGTTCTGGGTCGGGTTCCTTGTCAGCCTCGCCTTTCTGTATGTGGCCCTGCGCGGGCTCGACCTGGAAAGCTTCGCCCAGGTTATCCGCACCGCGAACTACGTGTGGCTCATCCCCAGCGTTGCGGTCTACTTCGCGGCGGTCTGGGTGCGCACCTGGCGCTGGCATGTGATGCTGCGCCATATCACCGCCGTCCCGACACGCAAGCTCTTCCCGATCGTCGTCATCGGCTATATGGGCAACAACATCTACCCGGCCCGCGCCGGCGAGGTGCTGCGCTCGTATGTGCTTAAGCGCAACACCGGCGTCCCGATCGGCGCCTCGCTCGGCACCGTGGTGCTGGAGCGCCTGTTCGACGGCCTGGTGATGCTGCTGTTCGTCTTCGCTACGCTTGCGTTCGCGCCGCTGCCGTCGGCGTACAACGCGCTCGTCACCTTCTTCTGCGTCGTGTTTCTCGCGGCGCTGGCCGTCTTCATCCTGCTGGCCGCCCGCCCGCAGCGTATGAGCCGCCTGTACGCCCTGCTCGTTGAGCGGGCCGTGCCGGCGCGCATCCGCCCGATGGTGCATGGCCATTTCGACCGTTTCGTCGAAGGGCTTCAGTCGCTGCGCAGCCCACGCGAGTTCGCCCTCATCCTGGCGACCTCGGCGCTGATCTGGCTGATGGAGACGCTTAAGTACTGGTTTGTGATGCACGCCTTCCCATTCAGCGCCCCGTTTACCGTGCTGATGCTGATGACGGCGGTGGTCAACCTGTTTACCACGCTGCCCTCGACGCCCGGCTACGTCGGCACGTTCGACGCGCCGGGGATCGCCATTCTGACGGCCTTCGGCGTGCCGCACGCCGTGGCGACCGGCTACACGCTGGTGCTGCACGTGGCGCTCTGGCTGCCGATCACCGCGCTCGGGGCGGTCTTGATGGTCGCCGAGCATGTGCGGATGCGCGACATCAGCGGCGCGGTCGAGGAGCGGGCGCTGGTGAAATGAGCATCGAGGATCGAGCACCGAGAACCGAGCCCCCCACAACTCCGTCCTCGGCAGGGGCCTGACATTGCGCTTGCTATGAACATTGCCATTATCGGCGCGGGGGTGGCCGGGCTGGCCGCAGCCTACGACCTGGCGCGGGCGGGGCATGCGGTCACGGTGTACGAAGCGGCGGCGCAGGCCGGCGGCCTGGCCTCCGGCTTCCGCGACGAGCGCTGGGCATGGCCGCTCGAACGCTTCTACCACCATATCTTCACCACCGACAGTGCGATCATCGGGCTGGTGCGCGAGATCGGCTTCGCCGACCGGATGTTCTTCCGCGCGCCGGTCTCCGGCCAGTGGTGGAACGGCCGGGCATGGCCGCTCGATGGCGTGCTGCCCATCCTGCGTTTCCCCGGCCTGCCGTTCGTGGACCGGCTGCGCTTCGGCCTGGCCGGGGCCTACCTCAAATTCGGCACAAACAACTGGCGCCGGCTGGAGCAGACGACCGCAACGGCGTGGACACGGCGCTGGGCCGGGCCGGCGGCCTACCGCACGATCTGGCGGCCGATGCTCGAAGGCAAGTTCGGGCCGTATGTCGATGAGGTCAACATGGCCTGGCTCTGGGCGCGGCTGAAGACGCGCAGTTTCAAGCTCGGCTACTTCGCCGGCGGGTTCCAGGCGCTGGTGGACGCGCTGCTGGCGCGCGTGGAGCAGCTCGGCGCGGAGGTGCGCCTGGCGACGCCAGTGGATGCCCTGCGGCAGCTTCCCGAGGGCGGCTGGCTGGTGGCCGCGGGCGGGGCGACCGCCGCCTATGACGCGCTGCTGGTCACCGGCGCACCGGGGCTGCTCGCCCGGCTGGTGCCGCAGCTCCCGCCGGATTACCTGGGGAAGCTGCGCGAACTGCGCTCGATGGGCGCGGTGGTGATTACCATCGCGCTGACGCAGCCGCTCACCGGCGGGATGTACTGGATCAATATGCTCAAGAGCGAGTTTCCTTTTCTGTCGCTCGTCGAGCATACCAATTTCATCGAGCGCGAGCATTACGGCGGCGATCACCTGGTGTACTGCGGCGATTACCTGGACCCATCGCACGAGTACTTCCGGCTGCCGCAGGAGGAGCTGCTGGCGCGCTTCATCCCGGCGCTCCGGCGGGTCAACCCGCGCTTCGAGCCGAGTTGGGTGCGCAAGGCGTGGTTGCACCGTGAGCCGTACGCCCAGCCGATCGTCCCGGTCAACCACTCGCGCAACATCCCGTCGATTCGCACGCCGCTGCCGGGGCTGTACTGGGCCAGCATGAGCCAGGTCTACCCGTGGGACCGCGGGACGAACTTCGCCGTGGAGTTGGGCCGCCGCGCAGCAGGCGCCATGCTGGCCGATGGCCCCGGCATCCCTGCCCAACCCCCAAGACATCAAGCAGCCATGAGGGATTAGAGAAAGGAGATGAGCGATTCGTGCTGTATCCACGGCTCCTTGTTGTCTCCGATCGCTCATCTCCGATCTCGCCAACGGAGCACGCACCTATGACATCGAGGCGCTACTTTATCACCGGCGGGGCCGGGTTTCTCGGCATTAACCTGGTGCGCTACCTGCTGGAGCGCGGCCACCGCGTCACCACCTACGACATCGCGCCGTTCGACTATCCGGAGCGCGACCGGATCACCGACGTGCGCGGCGATATCCGCGACTATCCCGCACTCGAGGCGGCCATGCGCGGGGCCGAGATCGTCGTGCACACCGCCGCCGCACTGCCGCTCTACTCGCCGGAGGACATCATGTCCACCGACCTGGATGGCACGCGCAACGTGCTCGAAGCGGCGCGGGCCACCGGCGTCGAGCGGATGATCCACATCTCCTCGACGGCGGTCTACGGCATCCCCGACCACCACCCGCTGCTGGAGGACGACCGGCTCGATGGTGTTGGGCCATACGGCATCGCCAAGGTCAAGGCCGAGGAGATCTGCCTGGAGTACCGTGCCCAGGGCATGTGCGTGCCGATCATTCGCCCGAAGTCGTTCGTCGGGCCGGAGCGGCTGGGCGTCTTCGCGCTGTTCTACGACTGGGCCAAGGACGGCCGCGCCTTTCCGATGCTCGGCAGCGGTAAGAATCGCTACCAACTGCTGGATGTCGAAGACCTGTGCCAGGCGATCTACCTTTGCGCTACCCTCGATCGCGACCGGGTGAACGACACCTTCAACATCGGCGCGAAGGAGTTCACCACGATGCGCGAGGACTACCAGGCGGTGCTGGATGAAGCCGGCTTCGGCCGGAAGATCGTCCCCTTGCCGGCCGCCCCGGCGATCTGGACACTGCGCGTGCTGGAGAAACTCAAGCTCTCGCCGCTCTACAAGTGGGTGTACGAGACTGCCGCGACCGATTCGTTCGTGTCGATCGAAAAGGCCGAGCGGGTGCTGGGGTTTCAGCCGAAGTACTCCAACAAGGACGCATTGGTGCGTAACTACCGCTGGTATATCGAGCACCTGCACCAGTTCGAGCACACGTCCGGCGTCTCGCACCGCGTGCCGTGGAAGCAGGGCATCCTCGGGCTGGCGAAGCTGGTGTTCTAGCCAGCAGCAGGGGGTTAGACCGGCTGGTGTGTTCGCCACGTCGGATCTCGGTGCTATTCGGCTGGCGCCGGTTATCGTCCCACCTCCATTCCCTTCCTTACGAGGGGAGGTTTTTGCGCATGCCGGGCACCAGCCCGCTCCCACCCCCAGCCCCCTCCTCCGCACGCGAGAGAGGCGGGCCGGGGATGAGGGCCGCGCGCGCCCGGCCCCGTCGACCGGCAAAGCGCTCCCGTAAGGCCGCTGCCCCCCATCAAGACCTTCCGCTCCGCCGCGCGACCAGCGGAGCAATAACGCATCGTGGCGGCCAGCGCCCGCCAACCATCCCTATGTCAGGCAGCCTCTGATCGTTCGGCCAGATGCCAGTCCACAACTGGACAGACAGGGCGTCACCCAGACGGTGGAAGCCGGAATCAGCCCACGGGCGGATGACAATACCGAACACCCGTGCTACCCTGTTTGGGCTGCCGGCCGCTGCTCCGGTGGGAGTTCGTGCCCCGGGATGGCGCCTGTACCAACCGCGCCGCGACGATAGAGCAAAATGACTGAACACTGTGAAGGAGGCAAGGGATGAGGATGACAGAACATGCGATTCCGCCGCGTGCCGGCTGGCGAGAGTGGTTGGGGCTGGCGGTGCTGATGCTGCCGACGCTGCTGATCGTGATGGACCTGACCGTGCTGCACCTGGCCGTGCCACATCTCAGCGCCGCACTGCGACCAAGCAGCACCCAGTTGCTGTGGATCGTTGACATCTACGGTTTCATGATCGCCGGCTCGCTGATCACCATGGGCACCCTCGGCGACCGCATCGGCCGGCGCCGGCTGCTGCTGATCGGCGCGGCCTGCTTCGGCCTGGCCTCGACGCTGGCCGCCTTCGCGCCCAGCGCCACGCTGCTGATCGCCAGCCGCGCGCTGCTGGGCGTAGCCGGTGCCACGCTGATGCCCTCGACGCTGGCGCTCCTCCGCACCATGTTCCGCGACCCGGCGCAGCGCGCCACCGCCATCGGCATCTGGGTCTCCGGCTTCTCGGCCGGCAGCGCGGTCGGCCCGCTGATCGGCGGGGCGCTGCTGGAGCACTTCTGGTGGGGCTCGGCGTTCCTGCTGGGTGTCCCGGCGATGCTGCTGCTGCTGGTGTCCGGCCCGTTCCTGCTGCCCGAAGCGCGCGACCCGAACGCCGGCCGGCTGGACCTGCCCAGCGCCGCGCTGTCGCTGGGGGCGGTGCTGCTGGTGATCTTCGGCATCAAGCATGGCACCCAAGCGGGACTGGACGAGCTGGCGTTCGGCAGCAGCCTGGCCGGCCTGGTGTTGGGCGGGCTGTTCGTACGGCGCCAGCGCGCGCTGGCCGACCCACTGATCGACCTGCGGCTGTTCCGCATCCCGGCGTTCAGCGCCTCGCTGCTGATGTATCTGCTTGGGGTGTTCGTCTCGTTCGGCGCATTTCTGTTTATCGCGCAGTACATGCAACTGGTCGTCGGGCTGTCGCCGGTGCAAGCCGGGCTGTGGTCGGTGCCGGGCGCGCTGGCCTCGATCCTCGGTTCGAACCTGGCGCCGGTGCTGGTGCGCCGCATCCGCCCGGCCTACGTCGTGGTGGGCGGGCTGGCGCTGGCGGCGCTCGGCTTCGCGTTGATCGCGCCGATCGGCGAGTCGGCGCTGGCGGCGGTCGTCGCCGGCTGGTGCATCATCTCGCTCGGCTTCGGGATGACCTTCACAGTGAGCACCGACCTGGTGGTGGGCAGCGCGCCGCCGGAGCGCGCCGGTGCGGCCTCGGCGATCGCCGAGACGGGCGCGGAGCTAGGCGGGGCGCTGGGCATCGCGGTGCTGGGCAGCCTGGGGATGGCGGTCTACCGGGGCCGGGTGACGGCGGCGCTGCCGCCCGGCACCCCGGCGGATGCCGCCGCAGCGGCGCAGGACACGCTCGGCAGCATCGTGGCCGTGGTCGGCAGCCTGCCCGCCGAGACGGGGGCGGCGCTGCTGCGGGTCGCGCGGGCGGCCTTTACGGACGCGCTGCAACTGAACGCCGTGATCGCGGCGGTGGCGCTGGCCGGCCTGGCGCTGATGGCGGCGGTCATGCTGCGCGACACGCCGATGGGCGGGGCGGCGGACGCGCATGGCGACGCGCCGGCGGGCACAGCACCCGCCGGGTACGAGCCTGTGGATCCCAGCTTCAGCTGAGCCCAGATACGCCCGATTGGGCGGAGAGAACCATTCTCTCCGCCCAATCGGATGCGCGGGACTCCTCAACGATATCGCTATCGTTGTCTATTTGGAAGATCCGGCCTGTCGTGCTATGATGGCTGCCTGGCCTCTCGGTATGCTGGAGGCAAGGTGTGGTGCCGGGGGTGGCGCTTCCCCCGTGCAAACGGAGCGCATATGCCAGCCGAACGCTTCCTGATCACCGGCGCGCTGGGATGCATCGGCGCGTGGACGGTGCGTAACCTGGTGCGCGAGGGGGTCCCGGTCGTCGTCTTTGACCTGGCGAGCGACCCACGCCGCCTGAAGCTGCTCATGACGCCGGAGGAACTGGCGCAGGTCACGTTCGTCACCGGCGACATCACCGACCTGAGGGCGCTGGAGCGCACACTGGACGAGCAGGCGATCACCCACGTGATCCACCTGGCCGCCTTGCAGGTACCGTTCTGCCGCGCTGATCCGCCGCTCGGCGCACGGGTGAACGTGGTCGGCACGGTGAACGTCTTCGAGGCGGTGGCCCGGCGCAAGGCCCGGATCGACCGTGTGGTCTACGCCTCGTCCGTCGCCGTCTACGACGCGGCGGACGCCGCCACGCCCGGCGAGCCAGTGACGCACGACCCGGGGGGCAAGTCGGCGACGCTTTACGGCGTCTACAAACTGGCGAACGAGGGCACGGCGCACGTCTACTGGCGCGAGCAAGGCGTAAGCAGCCTGGCGTTGCGGCCCTACACCGTCTACGGGGTCGGGCGCGACCAGGGGCTGACCTCCGCGCCGACCAGGGCCATGTTCGCCGCGGCCGTCGGGCAGCCGTACCGCATCCCCTACGGCGGGCGCGGCGATTTCGACTACGCCGATGACGTGGCAAAAATGTTTATCGCCTGCGCCCGCGTGCCGTTCGAGGGCGCGGAGATTTTCAACATCCGCGGCAGCGTCGCCCATATGCGCGAGGTCGTCGCCGCGATCGAGGCCGCCGCCCCCCAGGCCCGCGGCACGATCACCTTCGACGAAGCGACCATCCTGCCGTTCCCCGAGGAATTCGACGCCGCGCCGCTGGCCAGCCTGATCGGGCCGCTGCCGCACACCCCGCTCCCTCAGGCCGCCGCCGAGACGGTCGCAGCCTTCCGCAGCCTTGTCGCGCGCGGGCTGCTCGCGCCGGATGCCATGCTGCAGGGATGAAGCCGATAGACGAAGGACGAACGCAGGCCGGGCCACGGCCACAGGCGTGCCATCGCGATCTGCCCGTCGTTCGTCCTTCGTCATGCATCCTTCGTCGGAACGTCCAGTCCGCCCTCCGCGATCAGATCCGCCAGCGCGGCGATGTCCGGCGCGGGCGGGCGGTCGGTGGTCAGAGCCGGCACGCGGGCGCGGACACGCGCATAAGCCGCCTCGACCCCCGCGCCGGAACGCAGCGGCCGATGCACCTCCAGCGCCTGCGCCGCGCAGAGCAACTCGATCGCCACCACATCACGCGCCAGCGCCAGCGCCTGCATCGCCTGGAGCGCCGCCGTCGCGCCCATGCTGTTCCAGTCCTCCATGCCCGCCGAGGTCGGCAGGCTGGCGATCGAGGCCGGCTGCGCCAGCGCGCGCAGCTCGGCCACCAGCGCCGCGGCGGTATACTGGACGATCATCAGGCCGGACTGCACGCCAGGCCGCGGCGCCAGGAACGGCGGCAGATGCATCTCCGGCTCCCAGGCGCTCAGCAACAGGTAGGTGCGCCGCTCGGACATGCCGGCGACTTGCGCCAGCGTGATCGCCAGCAGATCGAGCGCGGTCGCCAGCGGCTGGCCGTGGAAGTTGCCGCCGGAGAGCACCGCATCGTCGGTTGCGCGCACCAGCGGGTTGTCGGTCACCGCGCCCAGTTCGGCGGCGATCACCCCCTCGGCCCAGGCGAGCGCATCGCGCGCCGCGCCGAGCACCTGCGGGATGCAACGTAGCGAATACGGGTCCTGCACCCGCGGATCGTCGCGGTGGCTGGCCGGCAGCTCCGAGCCGGCCAGCAGCGCGCGCAGCCGGGCAGCGCAGGCGATCTGCCCCGGCTGGCGGCGCAGTTCATGCAGCCACGGGTCGAGCGGGGCGTGCGTGCCGAGCGCGGCGTCCAGGCTCATCGCCGCGGCAACTTCGGCGGCACGCAGCAGCCGCCCGGCGTCGTACAACAGCAGCGCGCCCAGCCCGGCCATCAGGTGCGTGCCGTTCAGCAGCGCCAACCCCTCCTTCGCCGCCAGCCGCAGCGGAGCCAGCCCGGCGCGGGCGAGGGCCTCGTGGCCGGGGATGGGCGATGGACGATGGAGGGCGCTCGCGGGCCGGGCAGCGTCCGCCAGCGCCTGCCCCTCGCCGATCAGCACCAGGGCGATGTGCGCCAGCGGGGCCAGGTCGCCGCTGGCGCCGACCGAGCCGCGCGAGGGAACCAACGGGACGACGCCGCGGTTGAGCAGCGCGACCAGCGCAGCCACCAGCTCCGGGCGCACCCCGGACGCGCCGCGCGCCAGGCTGGCGGCGGTCAGCAGCAGCATGGCCCGGACGACATCCGGCGGGAGCGGCTGGCCGGTGCCGGCGGCGTGGCTGCGCACCAGGTTGTGCTGCAGCTCGCTCTGCGCCTCGGGCGGAATGCGCACCTTGCTCAACGCCCCGAAGCCGGTGGTCACGCCGTAGCAGACACGCTCGCCGGCGACCACCCGTTCGACCGCGGCGCGCCCGGCCGCGATGCGCTCCAGCGCCGTGGGGGCCAAGGCCACGGGCCGCCCGCCGCGCGCCACGGCGACGACCTCCTCAACTGTCAGCGGCGCGCCGCTCAACTCCAGGGGCGTCTCCATCGCCGACCTCCTCGTCGTCGTGAGACCATATGCGCAACAAAACGGCAGACCATATCGGGGACACGGCGGCGGCGATCTCTGGACGGATCATCCGATACGCCAAAGGCGATTCCAACATGGACCGCCGGCGTTCGTCCTCCGTCCATCGTCCACTGTCGATCGTCCGCTCTCCCTGGCGCTACCCGCGCAACGTCGCCCCGACATCGCGCTCCAGCCCGCGGATGATCCGGGCGCGCAGCTTCGCCAGGTCGGCGTCGCTGAGGGTGCGCTGCTGGCTGCGGAAGGTCAGCCGAAAGGTCAGGCTACGCTTTCCCGCGCCGATCTGCTCGCCAGTGTAGACATCGAACAGCGTCAGCGCCTCCAGATCGCTTCCGGCGTGCCGGCGGATCGCCTCGGCTACGCGCGCCGCCGGCACCTCCGCGGGGACCACCACCGCCAGGTCCTGGCTGGCCGCCGGGTAGCGCGAGATCGGACGGTAGTGCACCGGCTGCGCCAGGGCGATCAGCGCCTCGAGATCGAGCTCGGCAGCCAACGCCCGCGGCGCCTCGATCCCCAGTCGCGCCCGCACGTCCGGGTGCAGCTCGCCGAGCACACCGAGAACGGCGGAGTCGCCGTGCTCCAGGCGCGCCGCGCGGCCCGGCTGGAAGCGTGGATCATCCGCCAGCGGCGCGTAGCGCACGCCCTCGATCCGCAGCCGCGCCAGCAGCGTCTCGACCACGCCCTTCAGGTCGAAGAAGTCCATCGCTTCCGGCGCACGGGTCAGCCACGAGAGGGGTTCGCGCCGGCCGGCCATGGCGATCGCCAGGCGACGTGGCTCGTCCGGCAGCACCGCGCCGGCGCGCCGCAGATACACCCGCCCGACCTCGAACAGCAGCACCCGCTCCCGCTCGCGCAGGTTTGCCGCCAGCGCCTCCAGCAGCGTCGGCAGCAGCGAGCGCCGCAGGTACTCGCGCTCCGGCGTCAGCGCGTTCGCCAGCTTCAGGTGCGCCGCTGCGTCGGCCGCCGCCGGGTCCACCCTGGCCACCGCCGCCATACTCAGCAGCGAGTAGGTGATCGCCTCGTCCAGCCCGGCGCCGGCCAGGATGTCGCGGGTGCGCTGCTCCAGCGCGAGCGGGCGGTTCTCGTGCTGCGCCGGCAGCACATCGGCCGGCAGCGTCGTCGGAATACGGTCGTAGCCGTACATCCGCGCGATCTCCTCGCACAGGTCGGCGGTCATTGTCACATCCTGCCGGAAGCTCGGCACGGCCACATGCACGGTCTCGGCGTCGCGCACCGTGCAGCCGAAGCCGAGCGGGCGCAGCAGCCCGGCGATCTCCGTGGCGCTCAGCGCGATCCCCAGAATACGCCGCACCTCATGGGGCGTCAGATCCAGCTCGACCGGTTGCCAGGGCTGTGGGTAGACATCGATCATCCCCTGCGCCACCGTGCCGCCGGCCACCTGCTGCAGCAGGCTGAGGGCGCGGCGCTGCATCAGCGGCGGCAGTTCCCAGTCCACCCCCCGCTCGAAGCGGCGCGACGCCTCGGACGGCAGCTTCAGCGCGCGGGCGGTGCGCCGGATGGTCACCGGGTCCCAGATCGCCGCTTCCAGCAGCACCCGCGTCGTCGTCGCGCTCACCTCGCTCGACGCGCCGCCCATCACCCCGGCCAGCCCCAACGGCCCCGCCGGGTCGCAGACCAGTAGCGGGAGCAGCGTCCGGGCCTCGGAATCCAACGAGCCGGCCGCGGCGGAATCCGTCGCCTGTTCCCGGCCCCCAGCTCCCGGCCCCCCAAAGATGTGCTCCTTGCCGTCGAGGGTCGTCAGGCGTTCACCAGGCCGCGCCAGACGCACGATCAGGTGCTGGTCGGCCACCCGGTCGGCGTCGAAGGCGTGGCTCGGCTCGCCCAGCTCCAGCATCACATAGTTCGAGACATCGACGATGTTTTTGATCGGCCGCATCCCAGCCAGGATCAGCCGGCGCTGCATCCAGAACGGCGACGGGCCGACCGTCACCCCTTCGATCAGCGTCAGCGTGAAGCGCGGGCACAGCGCCGGCTCCTCGACCGTGACCCGCGCCCGGCCGGTGATCGGCGGGCCATCGGCGCGGAGCGCGACCTCCGGCAGCCGCAGCGGCACCCCGGTGAGCGCCGCCACCTCGCGCGCCACGCCGAGGATCGACAGCGCACGGGCGTAGTTCGGCGTGATCGCGATCTCCAGCACCACGTCGCCCAGGTAGTCCGCCAGCGGCGCGCCGACCGGCGCATCGTCCGGCAGGATCAACACCCCCTCGTGGTCATCCGACAGGCCGAGCTCCTTCTCGGAGCAGAGCATCGCATCGGACATGATCCCGCGCACCGGGCGGCCCTTCAGACGCATCTTGACCTTCCCCGCGGCGTGGCCATCGTACAGCTCGGCCCCCTCGCGGGCGAAGACGCCCTTCAGCGGGTGCGGCAACCGCCCCTGGCCCCGGTACGGGAACAGGTTCGGCGCGCCGGTGACCACCGTGTGCGGCGCGTCACCGCCGTAATCGACATCCGCCAGCACCAGCCGGTCGGCGTTCGGGTGCGGCCGGACCTCCAGGATGTTCGCCACCAGAATGATGTCGCGCTCCCAGACCAGCTCCGCGCCGGGCAGGCCGATGTACTCGACCGACTCGACCTCCAGCCCGGAGAGCGTCAGCCGTTGCGCCAACTCCTCCGGCGACATGGCGACTTCCACGAACTCCCGCAACCACGAAAGCGGAACGCGCATACAACGCCCCTCCTCGCAATCCGCATGCATCAAAGGAGGACGGACGAACGTCAAGCGCAGGTGCCACAATGACACGATGACACGGTGACACCGTCCACCGTCCACCGTCCACCGTCCATCGTCCGTCCTCCGCCACTTTACTTCACAAGAACAATACGCCCCAACTCGAGCGAATCGCCTGCCAGTTTCCCGCGCTCGTCCCACATTCCTGCGCGCAGGCGAGCGGTAGGGTCGAACAGGCCGACCCGCAGCGTGTAGGCCCCTGGCGGCAGATCGGGCGGCAGGCGCAGCGCGTGGGCGTCCTCCACCCAGTCCCCGGCGACCCATTGGGTCATCGGGAAGGCCCCACCGCGCGGCTGTGCGTTGGCCGCGGCGGCGATCCGCTTGTCGGCGCCCAGCAGATGGATGAACACCGTCCAGTCGCGGTTCTGCCGGCCATTGGCGTGCCACATCAGCGTCAAGGCGAGCGCCTCGCCGGGGCGGACGATCGTCGGGCCGCGCCAGCCACGCAGCTCCGCGCCCGGATCGCCCGGCCGCCCGAACCGACCGTACACCGCCGTCCCCAGCCGGGCGAGCGCCTCGCGCTCCGGCAGCGTCTGGAACGGGTAGGCCGGGCGGATGACGCCGAACGGCAGCCAGAGCGCCAGCGCCGCCAGCCCGGCGATCAGCAGGAACGTCCCACTCCCGGCACGCCGCACCCCTGCCGCCTCTGCCGTCCACCGCCCGCCAGCCGCCGAAACCAATCCCCACACCAGCAGCAGCGCCAGCGCCGGCAGGGCCGGGAACAGCAGCCGCCCCTGCCACGCCACCAGCCCCGCCGTCAGCGCGAAGGCCACGACCCAGCCGAGGGCCAGCAGCGATACCGCCAGCAGCAAAGCCACGGCCCGGCCGGAAGACACGGAGCAGGGGAGGATGGGAGAGGAGGGGATTGATGCACGTTGTCTCATCTGCTCTCCGTGCCTCCTTCGCTCCGTGTCTCCCTGCCTCGCGACCCGTCCACCGTTCACCGTCCAGCACCCCGCCAGCGCCCGTGCCCATCCGGCCAGCGCCAGCCCGCAGAGCGCGGCGTAGAGCCAGATGACCCATGCCGGCGGACGGACGTTCATCCAGCCGAAGCGCGCCCAGAACGAGCTGAACAGCGTCGCCAGGGCCGCCTGCCACGCCGCCAGGTGGCGCCAATCGAACGGCTGCGTGGCGAACTCGGCGCGGAACGCCTCCAGGCCGAACAGGTCGCCGTAGAGCCGCAGGTTGCGCCAGTACCACCAGCCGGCGGCCAGCGCCGCCACGCCCAGGATGAGCAGCGCAGCCAGCAAGGAGCGCCGCAGCCAGCCGGCGCCGCGCCCGCCCCACGGCAGCGCGGCGGCCAGCGCCAGCGGCACCAGGATCACCGCGCTCTGCTTAGTGATCAGCGCCAGGCCGAGAAGCCCGCCGATGGCGGTGTGGCGAAGGGCGGTGGGCGACGGACGAACGCGGGCCGTGCTGATGGCGACGTGGTCCCCATCCCACACCGCTTGCGCTCGCCGTCCATCGCCCGTCTTTCGTTCTCCGGCCGCTGTCGTCGTCGTAACCACCAGCCACAGCAGCGCCGCGCCGAGCGCGGCCAGCAGCGCGTCGTTCGTGACCAGCGCCGAGATAAACAGGAACTGCGGGTTGAACGCCATCAGCGCCGCCGCGAGCAGGGGGATGGGAGCGACGAGGAGGAAGGCCGAAGACCGCCGGGCGCCTACGCTCCCATCCCCCATCGCGAATCCCTGCACGAAACGCCGCCCCGCCAGCCAGGTACACACCACCGCCGCTGCGCCGGCCAGCGTCGAGACGCCGCGCGCCAGCCGCCAGGCCAGCACCTCGCCACGCCACGGCCAGAACTCGCGGCTGCCGTGCGCCACGGCGTTCAGCTCGCTCCCACCGGCCCAGGTAAAGCGCGGGTTGCCCGGCAGGTCGAACGCACGCGCCTCGCGCGGCAGCCAGCGCACCGCCGGCGTGGCCAGCAGATACGCCAGCGGCGGCTGATGTCCCTCGCCCGGCACGTCGCTCGCCTCCGGCGCGGCGCGCTGCACCGGCAGCCGCCCCTCGCGCGCCAGAAAGAAGACATACGCCGCATGCCCCGGCTCGTCCGGCCCCTCGCCGAGCGGCGTCGCCCAGTTGTACACTGCGGCGATCACCAGGTACAGGGCGAGCACGATAGCCAGCGGCCATCCAGAGGACAGGGAACGGGAGAGAGAGGAAGCGGGGGAGATCCCGTCACCTGCGCGCTCCCGGCCTCCCGGCCTTGCGGTCTCCCAGGCTGCCGTGTCGTCGGTCATCGTGTCACGTCAGCCGAACTGCTCGAGGAACCGCTCGTCGCCGCTGTAGAACCAGCGGATGTCGTCGATCCCGTACTTAAGAATGCCGATCCGCTCCGGGCCGAAGCCGCCGGCGAAGCCGCTGAACTCCGCTGGGTCGTAGCCGCCGTTGCGCAGCACGTTCGGATGCACCATGCCGGTGCCCCCGATCTCCAGCCAGCCGGAGTATTTGCAGATCCGGCAGCCCTCGCCCGTGCACAGAAAGCAGCTCACATCCATCTCGGCGCTCGGCTCGGTGAACGGGAAGTAACTCGGCCGCAGCCGCACCCGCGTCCCCTCGCCGAACAGCCGCGTCGCCATGCCGTGCAGCGTGCCCTTCAAGTCCGCCATTGTCACAGTGCGCCCGACCATCAGAAACTCGAACTGATGGAACATCATCTCCGAGCGGGCCGTGACCTGCTCCATGCGGTAGCACTTGCCCGGCAGAATCACCCGCAGCGGCTCCGGCGCGAAGTGCCGCATGGCGTGGATCTGCCCCGGCGAGGTGTGCGTGCGCAGCAGCACCGGCGGCGAGTCGGGCGGCGTCGCCAGGTAGAAGGTGTCCTGCATGTCGCGCGCCGGGTGATCGGGCGGGAAGTTCAGCAGGCCGAAGTTGAACTCGTCGGTCTCGACCTCCGGGCTCTCCCACACCTGGAAGCCCATGTCGCCGAACGCCTCGACGACGTCGCGCAGCACCAGCGTGACCGGGTGCAGCCGGCCGAGGTCCGGCTGGCGGCCCGGCAGCGTGACATCCACCCGGTCGGCTTCGAAGGCGTCCCGCAGGGCGGCGCGGGAAATCTGGGCCTCGGCCTGCTCCAGCGCGGCCTCCAGCGCGACGCGGGTGGCATTCAGCTCCCGGCCGACCGCCGGGCGCTCCTCCGGCGGTAGGGCGCCCAGCCCGCGCCCCAGCCGCACCAGCGCGCTCCCACGGCCCAGGTACGCGCTTTTCCAGGCCGCCAGCCCGGCCGGGTCGCGCACCTGCGCCAGATCGGCGAGCGCCCGTTCGCGGGTTGTCCGCAGCTCCTCCAGCATCCTCATCGGCTCCTCCGCTTCCAACAGAAAAGGCCACGCGCTCGCAGGGACGAGGCGTGACCCGTGGTACCACCCTGATTCGGCGCGCCGCGCATGCGGCCGCGCCCTCATAGCCCGGATAACGGCGGGCGACCGGAGGCGACTACTTGGAATGAACATGCAACGTGCACCACGGACACGGCGCGATAGCTCTCACCAGGGCACCGTTCCTGTGACACGTTACATGCTACATTCGTTTCCCCGCTCGGCTCGGAAGGGAACTTCGGCGGGCGCCCACGGCGACGGCTCTCAGCCGCTGACCGTCGCTCTCTGGCCGCGGCATCCCGCGTACTCGCTTCGTCACAGCCATCTCTTCAGTTGTCAGTGCAGCGACTGCCCGAAAGCGCTCACGCACGGGATTCGGGTGGCCGCACCCGTTCAGAGGCTGCGCTGCTCGCCCGAACCGCTCGTTTCAGGCCTCGTCTCGCCAGTGCCACGGCAGCGTCGGCGCTTCTTCCAGAGCGATCGAACAAACCTTGCACCTGTATCCTGTGATGTCTCTACCCTAACGTTGCATTTTCCCTAGTAAACGCTCAGCTTCTCCCCAGGCTCCGCTGCCGCAGCGCCTCGAACAGGATGACGCTCCCGGCGATCGCCGCGTTGAGCGACTCGGCGCCGCCACGCATCGGGATCCCGACCAGCCGCGTGGCCCATGCCCGCGCATCCGCGCTCAGCCCCTGCGCCTCGTTGCCGACGATCAGCGCGGACGGCTGGCGCCAGTCGACCGCATAGTACGGCAGCGTCGCCGCGGCGTCCGCGGCGTAGACATGATCGACCGCCGCGAGCCGCTCGCCAACCGCCTCCCAGCCGAGATCCTGCTCCATCGCCAGGCGGAAGTGCGCACCCATCGCCGCCCGCACGACCTTCGGGCTGTACAGATCGACCGTGCCATGCGCCGCCAGGACCTGCGCCACCCCGACCGCCTCGGCGCTGCGCAGCAGCGTGCCGGCGTTTCCAGGGTCCTGCAACCCGTCCAGCACCAGGATGAGCCCCGGGCGTCCCGACAGAACCTCCGGCCAGCGCGCCAGTGCGACCACCCCCTGCGGATGGACCGTCTCGGCGGCGGCGGCGACCACCTGCGCCGTCGCCGGACGGGCCGCCGGGTGGCGCTCCAGCACCGCCAGCAACGCCGCACCCGCTGGCGTCGCCACGAGCTGCTCCGGTGCGTAGAGCACCAGCTCGAGCGCCGCGCCGCTCGCCAGCGCATCGGCGGCCAGCCGCACCCCCTCAAGCACGAATATCCGCTCGCGGCGCCGCTCCCGTCGGTCGGCGGCCAGCAAGCGGATGCGCTTGACCTGCGGGTTCGAGGGGCTGCTGATCATCGCGCCGGGCGCGCGCTAGGCGGCCGTAGCGCGCTGCACCTGCTCAACAATGCTGCGAAACGCGGCCGGATCGCGCACAGCCATATCGGCCAGCACCTTGCGGTTCAGATCGATCCCGGCGACCTTCAGCCCGTGCATGAACCTGCCGTAGGGCATCCCGTGCTGGCGGGCCGCGGCGTTGATCCGAATGATCCAGAGCCGGCGGAAGTCGCGCTTGCGGTTACGCCGGTCGCGATAGGCATACCACAGCGCCTTCATCACCGTTTCGCGCGCCACCTTGACGCGCCGGCTGCGGCTGCCCCGGTAGCCCTTGGCCTGTGCCAGCAGTTTATTGTGCCGCTTTCGCGACATCATGCCGCGCTTGACGCGAGCCATGCCAATCTCCTTTGTGCCAAGAATGATAGATCGTGTCTCGAAACCGGATGTTCTACCACCAGCGAATCGAGCAGTCGTTGCGCCAGCGCGGCGACCCCGGCCCACAGCCGCTCCGAAGTGGGCTAGCGGGTCGACCCGTACGGCAGCGCCTTTTTCACCATCGCGCGGTTCGCCGGGCTCATGGGCTTGGTCTTGTCGAGTTGCTGGAGCAGGCGGGTCGCCTTACGGCGGCGGAAGTGCCCCTTGCGCCCCTGGGATTGCACCCACTTGCCGCTGCCCGTCTGGCGGAAGCGTTTGGCCGCGCCCTTATGCGTCTTCATCTTCGGCATGGTTATCCCTCGTCGTTCGTGTTCTCAGCGGCGCCCTGGGCACTCTCGGCCGGGACGGGCACACTCTCACGCTTCGCCTGTGGCTCGGCCGGGCGCTGGCGCTGCTGTGCCGCCTTGGCCTTGGCGCTTGGCGCTAGCGTCAGCGAGAGCACACGGCCCTCCATCAGCGGGGCCTGTTCGACCGTGGCGATATCGCGCAGCGTCTCGCTCATCTGCTCCAGAATCGCCCGCCCAATATCCGGGTGGAAAATCTCGCGGCCGCGAAAGCGCAGGTTGAACTTGACCTTATGTCCTTCGAGCAGGAAGCGCCGCGCCTGCCTGGCCTTTACATCGAGATCGTGCTCGTCGGTCTTGGGCTCGAGCCGGATCTGCTTGATCTCGATCTGTTTCTGGTGCTTCCGCGCCTCGCGCTCTTTCTTCGACTGTTCATAGCGGAACTTGCCGTAGTCCATGATGCGGCAGACGGGCGGCACCGCCATGGGCGCGACTTCGACAAGATCCAGGCCGCGCTCCTCGGCTATAAGCAGGGCGTCGCGCACCGGCACAACTCCGACCTGCTCGCCTTCTTCGTCGATCAGGCGAACTTCTCGGGCGCGGATACGATTGTTGATGCGAAGCCGGTCTCTGATTGCAGCGCTCCTTCTGGTTCAGTGACAGACAGACAAAGCCCGCCGCCGGAGCGGGGCTTTTGTGCGGGGCAGTATAGCATCCTGGCGCGATTTCGTCAACAGTTTTTGACGCCCGACCAGCGGGCTGTCACCCGCTTCCGTCGCTGCAGGGTGATGACAACGAATCCTCGCACGCTCCTCAAACGGGGCCAGCGCCCATCACGAGCGGCGCTGGCTTGACAGGTCGCCATTCTCGCGGCACAGTAGGTTGATCGTATGGGCCGGTGCTAAAGGAGCGCAGCGTATGTCTCACCCCACGAACAAACCGATCATCGCCGTGGGCGACCTGGTGTGGGATGTGCTGGTGAAGCCCGATACCGTGCTGCTTCCCGGCGGCGACACAACTGGGCGGATCGCGCTCTCGCCCGGCGGCTCGGCGGCAAACGTCGCGGCGTGGCTGGCCCGCGTCGGCGCGCCCGCCGGCTTCGCCGGCAGCGTCGGCGCAGATGTGCTGGGCGACCTGATCGCCGCCGACCTGGCCCGCGAGGGGGTGGCATGCCACATCACCCGAATCCCGGAGCGCGACACGGGCGTCGTCCTGGTGCTGATCGACCGGGATGGGCAGCGCAGCATGGTGACGAACCAGGGGGCTGATTTCGCCCTGTTGCCGGAGCATCTGCCGGAGGCGGCACTGCGCGGGGCAGCACATGTGCACCTGACCGCCTGGTCGCTCTTCACCGACCCGCCGCGCGCCGCCGCCCTGCGCGCCGCGGCGATCGCCACGGCAGGCGGGGCGAACATCTCACTCGACCCCGGCTCACACCAGATGATTCGGCAGATGGGGGTCGAGGAGTTCGAGCGGTTGATCGCCGGCATGTCGCTCGACCTGATCTTCCCCAACCGCGACGAAGCCGCCATCCTCAGCGGTGAGCGCGACCCGGAGCGGATGGCGCGCGCCATCCGCCGCCGCCATCCTGAAGTGACGGTGGTGCTCAAGTTGGATCGCGATGGCTGTTACGTGCTGGCTGGTGAAAACGGGCGCTACTTCCCGACCCAGGAAGTCGCAGCGGTGGACGCGACCGGCGCGGGCGATGCGTTCAACGCGGCGTTTCTGGCGCGCTACCTGCGCGGCGGCGACATAGCAACGGCGGCACGTTTCGCCAACGCTGTCGCCGGGTGGGTGATCACCCGCTACGGCGCTCGCCCGCCCGTGGACGAAACGCTGCGCGCATTGGTGCGTACGATGGGCGATCAGGGATGAACGGCGGGGTCGCCTGGAGCGGGCCCGTGACTCGCGCGAGGGAGCGGTAACGGTCGAGGTCGCACGAGAGACTACCCCTCGTAAGCGGGCCGCTAGAACGCATCACTCGACTGCAGCCCGCGGGCGGAGAGCGCCAGCTTCAACTTCTGCAAGCCGAGGCGTACCCGTGTCTTGATCGTTCCAAGCGGGCGGTCCAACCGCTGGGCGATCTCCTGATGCGAAAGGCCGCCGAAATAGGCCAGCTCGATCGCCTGGCGCTGTTCAGCGGGGAGCTGCCGCAGCGCGTCGGTGAGCAGCGACCGGTGCTCGCGCACCGCAGCTGCGCCGGCCACGTCCGTCCGCTCATCGGGAAGCTGCTGGAGAAAGGGGTTCTCGCCATCCTCATAGATCGAGACCGGGCGGGCGCGCTGGCGGCGCAGTTCGTCGATGCACAGGTTGTGCGCGATCCCGAACAACCACTGTGCCACCCGGCCGCGCTCGCGCTCGAAGCTGGCGCTGCGCCGCCACGCCCGCCAGAAGACCTCCTGCACGATTTCTTCGGCCAATTCGGGGTTGTGGACGATCCGAAGCGCCAGCCGGTGGATGATCGCCGCGTAGCGGTCGTATAGCTGCTCCAGCGCCGCCGTATCACCCTGCGCGATCGCGGCGATCAGCTCGGCATCCTGCTGATCGGCCGGCCGCGCGGTACCTTCCGTTGCTAGGGTCGTAGTGTGAACAGCCGCCTGGCCGATGCGCGTCGCCGCCATAGCGGTTCTCTCCTTTCGATGCTCGCACGAGCCCGATATGTCGGAGTATACCGTATGCCAGGCGCTTTGTCAATACTTTGAACAGATATTGCAAAGAATTGTCGGGCGACAACAACGCGCAGCGGCGCAGACCGCTGCGCGATCCCGTCACGCACCCCATGCCCAGGAGCTAGTCGTCCTGCGAGGCCGGCTCGCTCTCATCCGGATGAGCGACCCCTGCCTGGGATGGCAGCCAGCGGATCGTCACGCCGTCGGCATCCTTCCAGGGGCCGCTTTCACTCACGGGCTCGTCATCAGCCTCCGGCTGCGCGATCACCGGGCCGACCTCGCGGCCCCAGGCGATCAGGTCGTCGATGGTATACCAGCCAGGGTTATAGTTTGTCTGATCTTTTGGATTCAACCAGAAGCGGACCTGCCCATCCATCCACTGCCAGCGTTCAAGCGAGTGCCATTCCTTGCCCTGGTCGTGGAGGGTGGTCTTCACTTCCTCAAGCAGGCGGAGCAGGTCGGGAAGCGCCAACCCCCGTGTCTGCCGCATGGCGAGGATACGCTGGTTGACGGCATCACGGAGCTGTTCCAGTTGCACAATATCCAGATCTTCGAGCTCGACCATGGCGAGCCTCCTTTGTCGCAGGAGCGTCGCGGCGGTGCTGGTTGGAGCGGTGTCGCTGTTCGCATTATAGAACGAGCAACCCGCCTGTTTCAACCTACACTCGGCCGATTCTTCCTGAGACTTTCGTCATAGTTCCCTGATCCGACGGCCCAGCGATGCCGGCCCGTCTCCCCCTCTCACCTGATAATACGGAGTGGCCGCACGTTTGGTTCCACGGCTCGACGGCGCGCCACGTTGCGCGAGCGTGAGCATGAAACCGCACGAAGCGAGCAGTGCGGAAGGTAACCGCGCCGCAGGGCATCGCGGCGCGGCGGCGGTGGAGCGGGGGAATGGAGGCGACGACCGGATTCGAACCGGTGAATCGGGGTTTTGCAGACCCCTGCCTTACCACTTGGCTACGTCGCCAGGATGGGATGGATTCTAGCATACGCGCCGCGGACTGTCAACGCACTAGGTTGGGGGCTGCAGCAACGCTGGGAAGCCCATGCAGCACACCGCGTTGTGCGCGGTGTGCGGCTGCTGAGGGGAGAGGAAAGAGGGCGTAGCGACATGTCACGCCCTAAACCATCCCAACCCCTGACCTCGACCGAGCTCTGGCATTACAACAATTTGATTGATTGATTCGTTTGACCATGGTAAGATACCTGCGCAGGCGCCTCACATCGCCGGGCCGCGGTCGCGACCCGCAGGTGTGGGGCGTTGTAATCCAGCCGCGATACGGCCCAGGCGGCGGGGAGGTGTGTATGATCGCATTCGTGATGAGTGGCGGCGGTAACCGCGGCGCGGCCCAGGCCGGCGCCCTGCGCGCCCTGCTCGAGCGCGGCATCCAGCCGGATCTGTTGGTCGGCACGTCCGTCGGCTCCCTCAGCGCGGTACTGCTCGCCAGCGAGCCAACGATCGACGGCGCGCACCGCCTGGTGGCGACCTGGCGGGGGGTGAAGCGCGCCCATATCTTCCCCGGCAACCCGCTGACCGCCGGCTGGCGGCTGTTGACCCGCCAGGGCAGCCTGCACTCGCGCCACAACTTTACGCGTTTTCTGCGTGCCAGCCTGCCCTCCGAGTTCCAGCGTTTCGGCGATCTGCGCCAGCCGGCCTACGTCACCGCCACCGTGCTCGGCGCCGCCCGCATGCGTGTGTTCGGCGAGCAGCCGGACGACCCGTTACTGGACGGGCTGCTCAGCAGTACCGCTATTCCGCCGTTTTTCCCGCCCTATCGCTATGGGGATGAATGGCTGGTGGACGGCGCAGTGCTGGCAAACCTGCCACTGGCGGTGGCGACTCGGCACGGCGCACGCGAGATCTTCGCCCTGCAGATCGTGAACGGCGAGGCGACCGCCAGTGGACGAAGCCTGGCGCAGACCCTCGGCTACTCGTTGAGCGCGATTCTATCGCGGCAGGATGAGCTCGAGCATCGGCTAACCTCGCTCGAGCGGCAGCGGCGCGTCGTGCATCTCATCCGCTTGTCCGCCGGGCAGGAACTGGCCTACAACGATTTCGACCACACCGATGACCTGATCGAGGCCGGTTACCGCGCCGCGATCGCCTACCTGGACGCGATGCCGGATCAAGCGACCGCCCGCCGCCGCCGGCTGGCGGCGACGGTGCGCGCCGCATTGCGCCTGCGCTGGCCGCGGGCGGCGCGCGGCGCCGGAGCTTGATGCCCACGCCGCTACGGGCCGTCCATCCTGGCATTGACAAATCACTCGAACAGGTGTACGATATTCACATACGACACAGCATTCGTCGCTGCCAGGCAGTCGCTCAGGCCTGCGCCCGGCGCCACCGCAGAGATACGCGCCGCACGGCAGGCCATTTTGCTTGTGCATGCAGCCGTTTATCGACGCCTACCAGTATGTTGTGCAAGACCAGGCGCGCTTCTGGCGCGCCCTCGGCCAGCACTTGACGCTCAGTCTCGCTGCGCTGTGCATCGCCGTAGCCGTCTGCGTGCCGCTCGGCATCTGGATCGCCCGGCGCGTGCGCGTGGCGGAGATCGCCATCAACGGCTTCAACGCGTTGCGTGTGCTGCCCAGCTTGGTCATCCTGTTTCTCGCGCTGCCGTACCTGGGCATCGGTTTTCGCCCGGCGTTGGTCGCCCTCACCGTCCTGGCTTTCCCCCCAGTGCTGGTCAACACCTATGCCGGCCTTCGCGGCGTGGATCGTGCTGTGAGCGAGGCCGCGCGCGGTGTCGGCATGTCGCCCTGGCAGTCGTTGCGGCGCGTCGAGCTGCCGCTGGCCGCTCCGGCGATCCTGGCCGGCATCCGCGTCGCATCGGTCGAGGTGATCGCCAGCGCGACCCTGGCCTCGTTCATCGGCGGCGGCGGCCTGGGGGATTACATCACGCGCGGTTTCGCGCTGAACGAGACGCCGATCATGCTGGTCGGCGCGGTTCCCGTCGCGCTGCTGGCGCTCGCGTCCGAGGGCCTGTTCGGCGGCCTGCAACGCGTTCTGAGCCAGCGGGCGTAACGAATTCGTCCGCCAGCGCGACGGGAGGGAGATGCGCCATGGGTGTTCCATGTCACGCTGAATGGTTCATTCGCTGGAAGCATAACCCGTGCAGCGCCGGCGCTCCATAGCCTTGCTCGATCTGAAGAAAGGAGTCTCCCCATGCGATCGTCTGCCCGAGCGCCTTTCGCGCTCATATCCTCGATGCTCCTCGCACTGCTGCTCGCAGCTTGCGGCGGCTCGCCCCAGACCGGCAACGTCGCCGGCACCGCCGCGGCCGGCGCCGCCACCACAGTATCGAATGCCACCGGCCAGCGGGGCACGATCACGATCGGCTCGAAAGACTTCACCGAGGCGATCGTGGTGGCCGAACTCGAGGCCCAACTGCTCGAAAACGCCGGCTTCACCATCGAGCGCAAGCTGAACCTGGGTGCGACCCCGATCGCCCACGCGGCCATCCTTAAGGGGGATATCGACCTGTACCCGGAGTACACCTCGACCGGCCTGCAGGAGGTGCTCAAGGTGACCGACCTACCGAAGGACCCGAAGGAGATTCTGGCGAAGGCCAAGGCCGGCTACGAGCAGCAGTTCAAGCTCACCTGGCTTGAACCGGCGCCGTTCAACGACACGAACACCTTCGCCACGACGAAGGCCGTCGCCGACAAGTATGGCCTGAAGACCTACTCCGACCTAGCCGCCAAGGCCGGCGAGCTGCGCCTCGGCGCGCCGGCGGAGTTCCCCGACCGGCAGGACACCAAGGGGCTGGAGCAGGCGTATGGCCCGTTCGTCAGCAAGTTCAAGGAGATCAAAAACCTCGGCACCGGCACGCTGCGCTACGACGCGCTGAAGAACGGCGACGTGGACGTGATCGTCGCCTTTAGCACCGATGGCCGGATCGCAGGCGACAAGCTGGTGGTGCTGCAGGACGACAAGAACTTCTACCCGATCTACCAGATCGCCCCGGTCATCCGGCAGGACACGCTGGCGAAGTACCCCGACATCGCGACCATCCTGAACAAGCTCGCGCCGCTGCTGGACGAACAGACGATGTCCAGCCTGAATTACCAGGTGGACGGGCCGGACAAGAAGGAGCCGAGAGACGTGGCCCGCGCCTTTCTGGAGCAGAGCGGCCTGCTTACGAAATAGACTCAAAGCGTTGGGGGCCACCGGCCCTCGGACGCCATCCGACCGCGCGGCGGAACATCGGGCATCTTGGAGGGCTGCGCCCGCCACACCGCCCCATGGCAGCCAGCTTCTGAGCGTGCAAAGCTCAAAGATGGAAATGCCGGGCGATTCATTCGCACGACAGACGCAGTTGGGGGTTGGCGGGCACAGCCCACACCACCTCCCCGTTTCCAGGCAGATTCGTCAACGTGAACGCATGAGCGCGATCACGATCGAAAACGTCACCAAGCGGTTTGCGCAAGAGCCGCACCCGGCGGTCGACGGCGTCTCGCTATCGGTCGGCGACGGCGAGTTTGTGGTGCTGCTCGGCCCATCCGGCTGCGGCAAGACGACGCTGCTGAAAATGATCAACCGGCTGTACGAGCCGGACGGTGGGCGTATCCTGGTCGACGGAGTGGACACCACGACGATCCCGGCGACCCAGTTGCGCCGGCGTATCGGGTATGTCATCCAGCAAACCGGGCTGTTCCCGCATATGCGGATCGAGGAGAACATCGCCGTGGTGCCGCGGCTGCGGGGCTGGGCGAAGCCGCGGATCGACGCCCGGGTGGACGAACTGCTCGATCTCGTCGGGCTGCCGCGCGCCTACCGCACGCGCTACCCGCGCCAACTTTCCGGCGGCGAGCAGCAGCGGGTCGGCGTGGCGCGGGCGCTGGCCGCCGACCCGGCGATCGTGCTGATGGACGAGCCGTTCGGGGCGATCGACGCCATCACCCGCGCCCGGCTACAAGACGAGTTGCTGAATATTCAGCGGAAGGTGCGCAAGACCATCCTGTTCGTCACCCACGACGTGGACGAAGCGTTGCGCCTGGCCGACCAGATCGTGATCATGCGGGCGGGCCGCGTTGTGCAGTACGATACACCGCTGCAGATCGTCGTCCATCCGGCGGATCCCTTTGTGGAGAGCCTGGTCGGCGCAGAGGATATGCTGCGCCAGCTCGGCTTGCTGACAGTCGGCGACGCGCTGGCAGCCCGCGAGGCCGGCAGGGTCGCACCCACGACGGACGGGCTGCCGACGGTGTCCCCAGACGACGACCTGCGCCACGTGCTGGTGGCGTTGATTCGCAGCGGCGCGCCGGCGGTCGCCGTGGTCGATGACGATGGGCGGCCCCTAGGGCGGCTGACCTTCGACGACCTGCGGGCGGCGGTTGTGTCGCCAGGTTCCGTCGTCATGCTTCAGCGGGCGGAGTGATGCTTCCTTTCGATAAGAGGAACACAGGTAGACGGATGGAAGCGAGCCGATTCGCCACCCTGCCGATCCTACCCCCTCGCAGCGTTCGACCCTCCCGCCTCGATCGTCGACCTCGATGACTTACCTCCTCAACAACTCCGACCGGGTCGCCGGGCTGTTCGGGCAGCACCTGCTGTTGACGCTCATCGCCCTGGCGATCGCGCTGGTGATCGCGCTGCCGCTCGGCGTGCTGATCGCCCGGGTGCACTGGCTGCGCGGGCCGGTGCTTGGCGCGCTCGGCGTGATCTACACCATCCCCAGCCTCTCGCTGCTGGTCCTGCTCATCCCCTGGCTCGGCCTCTCCCCGACGACGGCAATCGTGGCGCTGGTGGCCTATGCGCAGCTCGTGCTGGTGCGCAACACGCTGGTCGGGCTGACCGGTATCGACCCGGCGCTCATCGAAGCGGCGCGCGGGATGGGTATGAGCGACGGGCAGCGCCTCTGGCGGGTGGAGCTGCCGCTGGCGCTGCCGCTGATCCTGGCCGGGGTGCGGCTCGCGGCGATCTCGATCATCGGCATCGGCACGATCGCGGCGTTCATCGGCGCCGGCGGGCTGGGCGTGCTGCTGTTCGAGGGCGTCCGTACGACGAACGGACAGAAGATCGTCGCCGGGGCGATCGCCGTCTCGGCACTGGCCGCCCTGGCAAACGGCGTCCTGCGCCTGCTAGAGCGACGCGCCGCGCTCGCGATCCACGGCGAGGGGTGAGTCGGCCACAGGGCGCTGCAGGCGCAGCGGGCGCAGGGGTGTGAGGGAGACGCCCCGCTGCCCGCGCGGCGGGGAGCAGAACATCAGGGATCTTGGAGGACGCAGCCCGCCAGACCTTCCTATTGCAGACAGCTTCTCACCTGCGGAGGGGCGCTCGTGCTGAAGCCGGCAGCATTGGATGCATGAATGAGTGTATCGGATCGGCATACGATCCCTGCGATCTGCAATCGACAATCTGCAATCGCGCTAGTCGTCCGCAGGCGACAGATAGCGCTGGAACCACTGGAGGTAGCGGCGGAAGCGGTCGAGCTGGTGGGCACGCTCGCGGATGGCGTGCCCCTCGCGCGGGTAGACGACCAGCTCCGCCGGCACGCCGTGATCCTTCAGCGCGCGGAAGAACTCGTAGCTCTGCCCGATGGGCACAATGCTATCGTCCTGCCCGTGGATGATCAGCGCTGGCGTGCGGACGTTCGCGACGAAGTGGATGGGCGAGCGGCGGTCGTAGATCCCGCCCTGCTCATACGGGCTGGCGCGCAGCGAGACGCGATCCCAGGCACCGATGCTGGCCTCGCCATGGAACGAGCGCCAGTGCGTGATCGCCGCGCCGACGACCGCCGCGCGGAACCGGTCGGTCTGGGTGATCGCCCAGGCGCTCATGAAGCCGCCGTAGCTCCAGCCGCCGATGCCGAGCCGCTGCGGGTCGGCGATGCCCAGCGCCACGACGTGATCGACGCCGGCCATGATGTCGGCGAAGTCGCGCCCGCCGAAGTCGCCGATGTTGGCCTCGGTGAAGGCGACGCCCCAGCCGACGCTGCCGCGCGGGTTCGGCAGCAGCACGGCGAAGCCGGCCCCGGCCAGCGCCTGCTGCATCCGCCAGCCGCTGGCGTAGAACCCCTGGACGTACAACCAGGCCGGCCCGCCATGCACCCAGGTGACAAGCGGCAGGCGCTCACCTTCGCGGTAGCCGGGCGGCAGGATCAGCAGCCCCTGGATCTCCAGCCCATCATCGCTTCGCCAGCGCAGCACCCGTGTCTCGCCCAGCGCGAACCCGTCGATCGGCGGTTGAACGCCGGTGAGCTGGCGCCAGGCACCGATCGCGCGGTGGGCATCGGGCGCCGCGCCCGCCGCATCCTCAGACTGTGGCGGTCGGCCGTCGGTGGTCGGGCGGCGGTGATCGGTCGCCGTGGCGAGCCATACCTCCGGCGGGTGGGCCGCGTCGGAGCGGATGGCGGCGAAGGTGCCGTCCGCGGCGATGTGCGCGGCGCTGAAGTGCTCGTCGAAGGCGGCCGGCCCGCGCCAACGGACGGCGCGCTCGCCGGTCGCGGCATCGAGCCGCCCGATCGCCGCCTCGCCGTTCTCATACGCCAGGAAGTCGAGCGCGGCGCTGTCCGCCGCCCAGTTGATCCACCAGATGCTGCCGCCGTAGCCGGCGGTCAGGGTGCGCGCCGGGCCGCCGCCCCGCGGGACGAGCAGCACGTCTCCGCCGTTGATACCGCGGTCGCTCCAGATCGCCGAGAGGAACGCCACCTGCTGGCCATCGGGCGAGACACGCGGGCATGCCAGCCCTTTCTCGGGCGTCCGGTAGAGCAGGCGCGCCGGGCCGCCCTCCGGGCCGACCGCGTACAGGCACGGCTCGAACCACGACCACTCGTACGGCTCGGCCCCGGTGACCAGCACCAAGCCGCCGTCCGGCGCCCAGGCGAACTCCCAGACCTGCATCTCACCGGTGATCTGGCGCGTCGCGCCGGTCGCTACGTCAACCGTCCAGACGCGCCGCCAGCGGTGCAGCTTCTCGACCTCGATCGCCCCACCGCTCTCCTCCCGCCGTGTGCGCTCCTCGTCCGGCTCCGGGTCGTCCATCAGAAAGGCGATGCGCGTCCCGTCCGGCGACCAGGCGATCTCCACCACGGCGCACGGCTGGTTGGTCAGGCGGCGCGCCTCGCCGCCGTTACGATCAAGCAGGTAGATCTGCGGCGTGCCGTCATCCTCGCGGTCGGACAGGAACGCCAGCGTGCGGCCGTCGGGCGACCAGCGGGGGGCGGTATCGGCGCGCGGGCCGGTCGTCCAGGGGCGGGCCGCGCCGCCCGCGGCGGGCACAACCCAGATCTGGCTGCGCGGTGCGCTGGTGTCCGTCTTAAAGGAATCGGCGACAACAAACGCGATCAGGGCGCCGTCCGGGCTGATCTGCACATCACCGACTTCTTTGAACGCCAGGAGATCTTCGGGCGTGATCGGGCGCGGTTGGGCGGTCATAGGGGGCTCTTTCTGTGCAACAGGCGGCGCGCTGTAGATGAGCGAGGCAGGACGAAGGGCGAATGGCGAGAGCAGGCTATCAAGCGCTCATAGGCCGTTGCCTATGGCCCTCCGCTTGGATTCGCACGAGCGACGCCGTGCCGTATCGGAGCGGTGCGCGGACGCCGCATGTTCGGATCGTTCGATTGGGAAGGCGGCATTCGTCCTTCGTCACCCATCCTTCGCGACCTCCCGCACCTCGACAAACTTGCGCCGCCCGACCTGCACGATCACCGGCGCGCCCGGGTCGATCAGCAGGGCCTGGTCATCGACCCGCTCCTCGTTGGCGCGCACGCCGCCCCCGGCGATCAGCCGGCGCGCCTCGCTCTTGCTCGCCGCCAGCCCCGCAGCGACCAGCAGATCGACGATGCTGGTCGGCGCGGCGATCTCGAAGACCGGGATGTCGTCCGGACGCTCGCGCCGGCTGAACTGCGCCACCCAGCGCGCCTCGGCCGCCGTGGCATCCGCCGGGGCGTGGAACTGCGCGACGATCTCGCGCGCCAGCCGCTTCTTCAACTCCATCGGGTTGACCGTGCCGGCGGCCATCGCCTGCTGCATCTCGGCGATCTCGGCCAGCGGCACGTCCGTCAGCACCTCGAAGTAGAGTGGCAGCACATCGTCGCTCATCGACATGATTTTGCTGTACATCTCGAAGGGTGGCATGCGGATGTCGATCGTGTTATTGAACGTCTTGCCCATCTTGCGGCCATCGGTGCCGGGGATGAGCGGGACGAGCAGGATGTCCTGCGGCGTCATGCCGAGCTGCGCCATGAGCTCGCGGCCGGCCAGGTTGTTGAACTTCTGGTCGGTGCCGCCGAACTCCACATCCGGGTTGACCATCACCGAATCGTAGCCCTGGAGCATCGGGTACATCAGTTCGAGGATCGTCAGCTTGCCGCCCTCTTCGTAGCGCTTGCGGAAGGTCTCGTGCGCCAGCATCTGCGCCAGCGTGAAGCGCCCGGCCAAGTTCAGCGCCTGCTCCAGGTTGAACGTCCCGAACCACTCGCTCTGCCAGCGCACCTCGGTGCGCTCGCGGTCGACGATGCGAAAGAACTGATCGAGGTAGGTCTCGGCGTTGTCGCGGACGGTGGCGGCGTCCAGACGCGGGCGGGTCTCATCCCGGCCGCTCGGGTCGCCGATCTGCGCCGTCCAGTCGCCGACGATCAGGACGACCTGGTGGCCCAGCTCCTGGAATTTGCGCAGTTTGCGCAGGCCGACGGCATGGCCGATGTGCATGTCCGGCTTGGTCGGATCGAAGCCCTGCTTCAGGCGCAGTTTGCGCCCGCTGGCCAGCTTGCGGCGTAGGTCGGCCTCGACCAGCACCTCGGCGACGCCGCGGGTCAGGAGTTCGTCGATCTCGTTCACAGGCGCTGCCTTTCTCATGCGGCACAAACAAAAGACGCGGACCGGCGGTCCACGTCTCGGAGGTCAGTTCTACCGTTCGTGGCGCGCCAGCAGCTCACCCCGCCGGCGGGCGATCATACTCAGCCGTGTACTGCTGGCCGCTGCCTTGGCGCATGGTTGGCTCCGTGGCGGACCCATCTATCGTAGCACGCGGTGCGGCGGGCTGTCAAGCGCCAAACGACATGCTGCTGGGCGTGTGTGCTGCCTGGCACCAGGGCGCCCGGTGCTGCGGCGGTGGCAGGCAGGCCAGCGCGTGCCGGCCCCTGCCGTGCGCCGGCGCATACGACCTACGACCCATGGCATTCATCGGGCACATGTCGCATCGACGATTCAGTCTTGTGACACTTGCAATCTTGTAACAGGTGAGATATACTCTCAACTGCACGGCGCGCCGCCAGATACTCTGCGTCTCAAGGGCACATCGCGCCGCTCATTTCTGAGACAATGTTCTTCTCACTTGTGCAAGTGTGCAAGTGAGCGCGTAACCGGGAACAGCTATGCAGATCGAGACGACGACCGCGCGCCCGGCGCGCTGGCTCCTGCTGATCGTAGCCGGGCTGCTGCTCGCGGCCTGCGGCAGTGCGGCATCCCCAGCCCCCACCGCCGCGCCGGCCCCCACCGCCGCGCTCCAGCCGCCCCCCGGCCTGAGCCGGGACACAAGCGCCACGGCGCGCACGATCAAGGTGGTGACGACGATGAGCGTCCTGGCCGACATGATCCGGAACGTCGGCGGGGAGCGTGTCGAGGCGCAGAACATCATCCCGATCGGCGCGGGGCCGGAGGACTACCAGCCGACGCCGCAGGACGCCCAGGCGATCGCCACGGCGGATATCGTCTTTTTCAACGGCCATGGGCTGGAGGCATGGCTCGAAGACCTGTTCAAGAGCGCCGGCCGGCCTGACCAGCCGCGCATCGAGGTCTCCGAAGGGCTGACCGGGATCGACGCCGATGAGGAGTTCAAAGAAGGCAACCCGCACTTCTGGCTGAGCGCCGCCTACGGGGCGAAGTATGTCGAGAAGATTCGCGACGGCCTCATTCGGGTCGATCCGGAGGGTAAAGCGACCTACGAGGCGAACGCCGCGAGGTACAGCGCCGAATTGCTGGCGCTGAACGAGGAGCTCAAGCAGCAGGCCGCGACACTTCCGGCATCCGCGCGCAAGCTGGTGACGAACCACGACGCGTTCCCATATTTCGCGCAAGCGTACGGCTTCACCGTCGTCGGCGCGATCCTGCCGAACCCGGAGGCCGAGCCGTCCGCCGGCGACCTGGCACAGCTTGTGCGCGACATCCGCGCCCAGGGCGTCAAGGCGATCTTCTCCGAGTCGCAGTTCAACCCGAAGCTCAGCGAGACGCTCGCAAAGGAAGCCGGGGTCAAGGTGGTCTGTAGCCTGTACACCGACACGCTCGGCGACAGCACCTCCGGTGTCACCAGTTATGTCAATCTGCTACGCTATGATATGAAGACGATTGTGGAGGCCCTCCGGTGAGCGTCGGACGATCAGGCGGTCAGATGGTCAGACGGTCACCTGTCTCTAACATGTCATCAGCAATCTCTCGCTGCCAACGGACAGTCCATGAACCCTCCGCTTCACCAGCTTGACCTACCGCTCCGGCCCACGGCCGCCGCACCGCCGGCCATCGAGGTGCGCGATCTGACAGTGCGCTACGACGGCGCGCCGGCGCTGGAGCACATGACGTTCAGCATCCCCGCCGGGTCGCTGATCGGTATCATCGGACCGAACGGCGCCGGCAAGTCCACGTTGATGAAGGCGATCCTTGGCTTGGTCCCGGCCGAGCGCGGCGAGATTCGGGTTGGCGGGGCGCCGCTGGCCCGGCGCGGGGGGCGCGTCGCCTACGTGCCGCAGCGCGACGCGATCAACTGGCGCTTCCCGGCGACGGTCGCGGAGGTCGTGCTGATGGGGCGCTACGGGCGGATCGGCTGGCTGCGCCGGCCCGGCCGGGCGGACCGCGCGGCGGTGCGGCGCGCGCTGGAGCAGGTCGGCATGGCGAGCTACGCCGCCCGCCCGATCGACGAGCTGTCCGGCGGGCAGCAGCAGCGCGTCTTCCTGGCTCGGGCGCTGGCGCAGGAGCCGGACGTCCTGCTGCTCGACGAGCCGATCAGCGGGGTGGACGCGCCGACACAGGACGCGGTGCTCCAGATTCTCCACCGGCTGGCGATGAGCGGCAAGACGCTGCTGCTCACGACACACGACCTGCGCTGTAATATGCAGTACTTCGACGGGCTGATGGCGCTCAACCGGCGGCTGGTCGCGCTCGGCCGCCCGGACGAGGTGCTGACGCCCAGGGTGCTCGCCGCGACCTACGGGGCGCAGCTGGTGCTGGCGGACGGGACGGAAGTGACGCTGTTGCCGAACTAGGGGTCAGAGTCGCGGGTCTGGGATCAGGAGGGGCGCAGCTCTCCAGGCTATGGCTCCAATTTCTGCCCCGCTAGTCTATACACCTTGCACTCCACCCTCTGCACCCTGGCCATGACCTGCACCACCCTCTACGAATGCATCGCCACGCCGCTTCAGTTCGGCTTTATGCAGCGCGGCCTGGTCGCCGCGGCGATCATCGCCGTGGTCTGCGCGGTGGTCGGCGCGTTCGTCGTCTTGCAGGAGCTGGCGTTCATCGGGGACGCGCTGGCCCACGCCGCGTTTCCCGGCGCCGTCGCCGCCTTTATGCTCGGCATCAACCCGGTGATCGGCGGGACTATCGTCGGCATCGCGACGGCGCTCGGCATCGGCGTGCTGGTGCGGCGCGCGAAGATCAGCCAGGACACGGCGATCGGCGTGCTGTTCGCCGGCATGTTCGCCCTTGGCATCGTCCTGCTCTCGACGATCAAGAACTACACCAACGACCTCTTCGGCCTGCTGCTCGGCGATGTGCTCGCCATCCAGACGCGCGACCTGGCCGTGATCGCCGTGATCGCCGTGGTGGTAATCGGCGTCGTCCTGGCGCTCTACAAGGAGCTGACGCTGATGACCTTCGACCGGGTGCAGGCTCAGGTGCTCGGCCTGCCGGTCGCCTGGCTGCACGAGCTCCTCCTGGCGCTGATAGCGGTCACGATCGTGATCGCCATCCAGACCGTCGGGATCGTGCTGGTGGTGGCGATGCTGGTCACCCCGGCGGCGACGGCGACGCTGCTGGTGCGGCGCTTCCCCCTGGTGATGCTGCTCGGCGCGGCGCAGGGCGTGCTCGGCACCGTGATCGGGCTGTACCTCTCGTTCTACCTCAACATCGCCTCCGGCGCGACCATCGTGCTGGTGCTGACCAGCATGTTCGCGGTGGCGCTGCTCTGCTCGCCGCGCCTCCGCCGCCGGCGGCGGGTTGCGGCGAGCGCGCCCGAGGCGCCCACGGCGGCCTCCGAAGCCCCCTGAAACGGTCCACAGCAAACACCAGCCACGCACGCGTGGGCTCGGCGGCTCCCACGCTGTCTTCGCCTTTTCCCAAGACACCCGGAGCGCGCCACCCGCGGGCAGCATGCACTGCCTGCGATGCTGACAAATCTGTTATGCCCGGCGCAGCGCTCTTCCGCGTATAATGCCTGCGACGATGCAGCACCGCGGCACCCGCGAATCTGCAATCGCAGCAGGGGCTACGGGCTGGGGGCCAGAAGCCAGACAGTCAGACAATCTGCAATCTGCAATCTGCAATCGAAGGAGTCGTTATGCAGATCAAGCCGGGCATCTTCAAGGCGTACGACATCCGCGGCATCTACCCGACCGACCTGGACGAGGACGCGGCCTATGCCATCGGCCGCGCCTTTGTGACACTGCTCCGCCCGTCCCAGGTGATCGTCGGGCGCGACATGCGCCTCTCCGGCCCGTCGCTCTTCGCGCGCGTCACCGCCGGGATCACGGCACAGGGCGCGGATGTGCTGGACATCGGCATGGTCAGCACCGACCAGTTCTACTTCGCCTGCGCCCGCCTCGGCCTGCCGGGCATGATGGTGACGGCATCGCACAACCCGAAGGCTTACAACGGATTCAAGATGGTGCGGCAGATGCCGTATCTCCTCAGCGGCGCGGAGGGCATCCAGGACCTGCGGCGGATCGTCGAGCAGGGGGCCTACGCGCCCAGCGGCGGCACCGGCAGCGTCCGTCCGCTCGATTTGTCAGAAGAGTTTGTCGCCGCCGTGCTGCGGCTGATCGACGTGGACCGGCTGGCGAAGGCCGGGCCGGGCGGGCGGCCGCTGCGCGTCGTCGCCGACACCGGCAACGGCATGGTCGGGCCGATCCTGCGGCGCGTCTACGAGCGGCTGCCCGTCGAACTGATCGGCCTCTACCTGGAGCCGGACGGCCATCTCCCGAACCACGGCCTCGACCCGCTCCAGCCGGAGAACCGCGCCGAGTTGCAAGCGCGCGTCGTCGCCGAGGGCGCGGATGCCGGCTTCGCCTTCGACGGCGACGGCGACCGCTTCTTCACGATCGACGACCGGGGCGCGTTCGTCGCCGGGGATTTCCTGACCGCGCTGATGGGGCGCTACCTGCTGGGCAAGGCGCCCGGCAGCAAGATCGTCTACGACGTGCGCGCCTCGTGGGCCGTGCCGGAGCTGATCCGCGCCGCCGGCGGCACGCCGCTGATGGAGCGCGTCGGCCACGCCTTTATCAAGCGGCGCATGGCGGACGAAAGGGCACTGTTCGGCGGCGAGGTGACCGGGCACTATTATTTCAAGAACTTTTTCTTCGCCGACTCCGGCATCATCCCGTCGCTGGTGGTGCTGGAGATGCTCGCCGCCAGCCGGGCGCGCATGTCCGACCTGCTGCGCCCGCTGGAGGAGCGCTACTTCATCTCCGGCGAGATCAACTCGACCGTCGCCGACGGCAAGGCGAAGATGGAGGAACTGGCCGCGCGCTACGCCGATGGCCGGATCGAGCGGATGGACGGCGTCTCCGTGAGTTACGACGACTGGCACTTCAACGTGCGCGGCTCGAACACCGAGCCCTTGCTGCGGCTGAACCTGGAGTCGATCCGCAGCCAGGCGCATATGGAGGCCCGCCGCGACGAGGTGCTGGCGCTGATCCAGGGGTAGCGCCCGCGCCTGAGGAGCGCGGCAGCCTGCATTCCGATGGCACGGGCGCGAAATCGTGCTATACTGACGGCGATACACCCGCGCTTCGCACGCAGAGACGCCGCCATGGTCACGCTCGGGAGCCCCTTCAAAGTCTTCTGGACGGCCGCGAAAGACCTGTTCGACGAGATGCTGCTGCTCATGCTCGCGAACCTGATCTGGATCGCGATCAATCTGCCGCTGCTCGGCCTGGCGCTGTTTTTCTGGGTCGGCCAGGCCTACCTGCTCGCGGGCGTCGCCGCGCTGCTCGGCCTCATCCCGTTCGCTCCGGCGACGGCCGCGCTGTGCGTCGTCGCACAGCGCATCGCGGAAGGGCGCGTGGCGAACATCGGGCTGTACTTCGAGGGGCTGCGCGAATACTGGCGCCCGGCGCTGGCGGTCTTCCTGCCGTGGGGGCTGATTCTCGGCGTCATCCTGGTCAACCTGGTGTTTTATGCCCAGCTTGGCAACATCGTCGGGCTGGCATTGCTCTGCATCTTCCTCTATCTGCTGTTTGTCTGGTTCAGCCTGCTGATCTACGCCGGCCCGCTGCTCGTCCTGCAGACCGACAAGCGGGTGCGGGTCGTCGCGCGCAATGCCTTCGTGATGGCGCTGGGCCGCCCGTTGTTCACGCTGATCACGCTGGTGCTGATGGGCGCCTTCGTTGTGCTGTCGGTCTACCTGTTCATCCCGCTTCTGATCGTCACATTCTCCTTCCTGGCGATGTGGGGCTTCCGCGCGACGCTGCGCCTGGTCCAGGATTCGGAGGCGCGGCAGGCGGCGCGCGAGGCGGCCCAGGCCGGGCAGCCGGCCCCCCAATCGGCCGGCAAGGGCCGCGGCGGCCAGGTGCGCCCCCGCGAGTAAGAGCAGGGCGAACGGCGGACGCCTGGCATCTCTGCCACAAACAGCCGCTCACACGGCCACACCTGCGATCGATCGTCGCCATCCATCATCCGCCCCCGGTTGTAGACCGCAGGAGGAACGATGCCCGCCATGCCCCTGACCGACTGGCGCCGCCCGCTGCTGCTCGCCGCAGCGGCCGCGGTGGCGCTGCTGACGCTCGCCTGGCTGGCCGCCGGGCACGCCGCGCCCGCCGCCGCGCAGAGCACGCTGCAACTGGCGATCACCAAACAGCTCCAGGGCAGCGACCTGGTACGGCTCAACCAGGAGTTGACCTTCACCATCCGCATCACCAACACCGGCACGATCAGCGTGGTGAAGCTGCTGCTCTTCGATGAGTACGACCGCACGATCCTTGCACCGGTGCGTGCTGCGCCGCCCGCGAGCACCGTCGACAGCGCCGCCGGCACACTGACATGGGACGACGTGATCACCCGCACGCCGTCGCTGGGCGGGGCGCTCCGGCCCGGCCAGTCGGTCGCGGTCGTGGCGGTGTTCCGCGTCATCCGGGCGAACGTCGCCACGGTCAACCGGGCGCGGATCGGCGATGCGCTGGGGGCCGGCGGCGAGCGCCAGGGCGGCGGCGGGGGCGAGGGGCAGGCCGGTCCCCGCGGCGGTCGGGTGATCGTCGCCAAGAATCTGGCCCCCGGCCAGTCGCCGCAGGTCGGCCGCCCGCTGACCTACACGATCAGCCTGACAAACGATGGCGTCGGCGATATCACGCGCCTGCCGCTCGACGATACCTTTTTGCCGGCTTTCCTCACCTTCGCGCGGGCGGAGCCGCCGCCCACCCGGGTGCAGACCACGACCGGGGCCATCCGCTGGGATGACTTGCTGGCGGCGCTTGGGCGGGCACGGTTGGCCCCTGGCGAGACGCTGACGGTCACGGCGGTGTTCACCGCGGTACAGACGGCGGACGGGCAGGTGCTGAACCGGGCGGCATCGCAGGGGGCGCGCGATGAGTACGGCAACGACCTGCCGGAGGAGCGGCGGGCGGAGGTACCGATCCGGATCATCGCTGCGCCGGAGCAGCCGACCCCGACGCCGACGCGCCAGCCGCCCCGCCGCTCGCCACCGGCCGAGACACCGACGCCGCCAGCGACGCCGACCGCGATCATCACGCCTACCGACACGCTTACCAGCACGGGCGGCATCACGCCGACGGCGGCCATCCCCACGCCGACGGCGACCATCCCCGCCGGGCTGCCGCGCACCGGCGGCGGGCGCCAGGCCGCCGGATGGCTGCTGGCCGGCGCGGCACTGCTGCTCGGCGGGGCGCTCATGGCGCGGCGGGCGGCCGGCTGAAGAATGCCTGACGGATGAGCGATGCGTGATGCATGCGCCCCACCTGCCTGCCCGCCAGCCTGACCGTCCGCCATCCGCCGCTCCCCGCCCGGGCTACCCGAGGCGCTGCCCGCCATCCACCGGCAGCACCACGCCGGTGATGTAGTCGGCCTGCGCCAGGAAGACGACCGCCCCAGCGACATCCTCGGGCGTGCCGACCCGGCCCAACAGCACGCCCTTCGCCGTTTTCGCCGCCTGCTCCTCTGTCCAATCGTCCGGGAGCAGCACCGGCCCAGGCGCCACGGCGTTGACCCGCACCTCGGGCGCGAGGTCCTTCGCCAGCGCCTCGGTCAGGGTGACGATGCCGCCCTTGCTGACCAGGTACGGCGTGTAGTTACGCCAGGGGCGAAGCGCTCCGACATCGGCGATGTTGATGATCGCGCCGCCCGCCGCCCGCAGCGCCGGCGCGGCCCGCTGCGCGGTGAAGAATGCCGCGCGCAGATTGGTGTTCAGTAGCTCATCCCAGCGCTCCGGCGCGACCGTGCCGAGCGGCGTCTTGCCCCAGATGCCGGCATTGTTCACCAGCACATCCAGCCGCCCCCAGCGCGCCGTGGCCTCGTCGACCACCCGCTCAGCATCGGCGACGCGCGCCAGGTCGCCCGCCAGCGCGGCGGCCCGCACGCCGAGCGCCGTCAGCTCGGCGACGACCGCTTCGGCGGGCGCGGCGGAGCTGTTGTAGTGGATGACCACATCCGCGCCGGCCTGCCCGAGCGCCAGCGCGATCGCCCGACCGAGCCGGCGCGCTCCGCCGGTAACCAGCGCAACCCTGTTGCGAAGATCCATTGGCAAACCTTTCGGTGCGACTGGCAGACGGTGGACGGGAGTGGATCGAGGGTCGAAGGTCGAAGATGGAGGATTGAAGATGGCGATCGAGGATCACCACTCTATCGTCAACCCTCGCGTCGCGGTCCGTGGTTCGCTACGCGCTGCAGTACGCCATCCAGGCACGCGGAACGCCACCCAGCCAACGGATCACCTCGCCGCCTCGTCACCTTGTCACCCCGCCAGCCTGTCGCCTATAATGCTACGATGCGACCAGTGTAGCACACAGGAACTCCTATGATCGGCTGGTTGATCGTCGCGCTGCGGAACGCGGTGCGGGCGCTGCGCAACGGCTGGTGCCGGCTTTGGGGCCGCCGGGTGGACTATGTGCTGATCGACGTGGGCGGCGCGTTGCCGGAGTTCGCGCCGCCGGCCGCCTGGTGGCGGCGTCGCTTCCTCGGCGAGACGGCCCCCGCCAGCCTCCAGGTGCTGCGCCGGCAGCTCTGGCAGGTCGCCGATGACCCACAGGCGTGCGGCGTCATCCTGCGGATCGCCGACCTGGAGGCCGGCTGGGCGACGCTCCAGAGCTTGCGCGATGAACTGGAGCGGTTTCGCGCCAGCGGCAAGCGGGTGGTCGCCTGTCTACACACCGCAACGAACGCCGGCTACTACGCCGCCTGCGCCGCTGACGAGATCGTCATGCCGCCGGCCGCCTTCTGGATGGTGCTCGGCGTGCGAGCCGAGGTGCCATACCTGCGCGACGCGCTGGCGCGTTACGGCATCAGCGCCGAGGTGGTGGCCGTCTCGCCGTACAAGTCGGCCGCGGAGCCGTTCGTTCGTTCCGACATGTCGCCGGAGGCGCGCGAGCAACTGGAGCGGCTGGTGGAGCAGCGCTATGCCGAGCTGGTGGACGCCATCGCCGGTGCGCGCGGTCTGCCGCCAGACGACGTGCGCGCGCTGATCGACCGGGCGCCGCTGAGTGCGCCGGAGGCGCTCGCCGCCGGCCTGATCGACGCGGCGATCTACGAGGACGAGCTGCCGGCCCGGCTGAAGCAGGGCGAGCGCAACCCGATCCTCGCCGACTGGCGGCAGGCGAAGCGCGCCCTGTGGCTGCCGTATCTCGTCTTCAGGCGCCGGTTGGTCGGCGTCGTCCCGGTCGAGGGGACGATCGCCACCGGGCGCAGCCGGAACGTTCCGCTGCCGATCCCGTTGTTCGGCGGGCAGCAGGCCGGCGCGGAGAGCGTGACGCAGGCGCTCCGCCAGGCCGAACGGAGCCGCCGGATCGCGGCGGTCGTCGTGCAGATCAACTCGCCCGGCGGCGACGCGTTCGCCTCCGACCTGATCTGGCGCGAGGTGCTGCGGCTGCGCCAGGCCAAGCCGGTGGTCATCGCGATGGGCGACGCCGCAGCCTCCGGCGGCTACTACATCGCCGCGCCGGCCTCCGCCATCGTCGCACAGCCCGGCACGGTCACCGGCAGCATCGGCGTCTTCGCGCTGCTACCCCAGGTGAGCGGGCTGCTGGCCCGGCAGGAGATCACCACGGCGGTGGTCAGCCGGGGCGCGCACAGCGGACTGTTCTCGCCGCTCACCCCGCTCGACGAGAGCGAGCGCGCCGCGCTGCGCGGCTATGTGCAGGCGACCTACGACGACTTCCGGCGGCGCGTGCGCGACGGGCGCGGGCTGGACGAGGCGCGGCTGGAGCCGATCGCCGGCGGGCGGGTGTGGACCGGGCGCGAGGGCGTGGCGCTGGGGCTGGTGGATGAGCTTGGCGGCCTGCCTGAGGCGCTGCTGAAGGCCCAGGCGCTGGCCGGGCTGCCGCCGGACCGGCGGGCGCCGCTGCTGCTGCTGCGCGGCGGGCGGGAGCGTCTGCCGCCGCAGCCGTTCCCTGCACCCGCGCTGGAGCTGCCCAAGGTGCTGGACGAGATCGCCCGCCCGCGTATCTGGGCGGCGCTGCTGTGGGAGTGCCAGCGGCTGGTCCGCTGACGCGGGGCCTGCGTGCACGTTCCGCGTAGCGAAACAACCGACCCCTGCAAGGGATGGGGGCATGGAAACCTGTCCTCCCCAGCAGGGGTTGGATGGAGCGGGTGCGGCGCAGGCGTACGCCGCATAAAGCTGCAAGGAGAAGCTATTTCCGGCGGAAGAACCCCTTTTTCGCCGGGGCCTCTTCGACGGTCTCGCGCAACCGCGCCAGGTCGCTACTGATCGCGTCGGGCGCGGCGGGCGCGGGCGGCGGGCTGAGGCTGATACGCCGTGGCCCGGCAGGCGCGGGCGCAGGGGCCGCTTCCTCCGCGGGCGACGCGGCAAGCGGGGTGGCAGGCGCTTCCGGCACCGCCGCGCTGGCGGCGGGCGGCCCCTGCGCCGCGCCGAGCGCCACCAGCGCGTCCCAGATCGCCTGCCGCCGCGCCGCCGGGTCGTCGGGGAGGCGCAGCGGCCGCCCGCGGGCATCGATAATCACACCGAGCGCGCTGCCGGTGACCGCGGCAAGGTCGGACGGCACCTCCGCGCCCGGTGGGTTGCGCCCGATCCGCACCCCCGGCGCGGGGCGCAGCACCAGTTGCGCCTTGCGCCCCGGCGGGAGCGGCAGCCGCCCGATCTGCCCGTGGCACACGGTGATCGTAGCGCTATCGCCGCCGACCACCCGCAGTTCGGCCTCCACCGCCGGCTCGCCGGGCCTGCCGCCACCCAGCGTCGCGACACAGGTCGCCAGCGGCGTGTTACGCAGCACATCGCGCTCGAACAGCGTCATTGCGGCGTCGGCGTCGGCATAGGCCAGCGCCCCGGCCGCCGTCCACAGGCCGAGCGTATCAAGGTGCAGCATGGTCGCCAGCACGCTGTCGTCAGCACCGGGCTGAAGCGCGTCGAGGATCGTCAGCGCGGCGTAGCCGGGGTGCGGCGCGTGGGCCAGCACGCCGCCCCGCGCGACGACCATGGTGTACGGCGCGCCGGGGCGCTCGTCCCACAGCGCCTCCAGCGCCATGCTCAGCGCCTCGCGCGCCACCGCCTGCTCGATCAGCACATCGTCGCCGGTCACGGCGAAGGTCAGCGGGCGCAGCAGTCGGTTCAGCAAGCGATGCGTCAGCTCCGCCTCGCTGATCGCGAACGGCAGCCAGCGGGCGATCGCCGCCGGGCCGCACGCCGCCAGGACCCCGCCCAGGCCGTAGCCGCTGCCGACGCCGCCGAGCACCGCCGGGCTATAGCGCCCCTGGCTGGCGAGATAGGCCGCCGTGCTCGCCGAGCCGATGTCGAGCGTCAACACATCGCGCTGGTAGCGCGCGGCGATGAAACGCGTCGCCAGACCGTCAGCCTCGGCGCCGGTATGCACCTGCCCGCGCGCCAGGCGGCGCAGCGCCGGCACCCCCGGCACGCGCGCGAGCATCCGCTCGGTGTAGATCCGGTTCAGCTCGCGGCGCGCCGGCTCGAGGCGCTCCTGCTCCAGCGCCGGGCGCAGATTCTCGACTACCACCGGCGCAGCCCGCCCCGACAGCGCCTCGACCACCCGGTCGCGGGCGGCAGAATTGCCGGCGAAGATCACCGGGCGCGGCGGCGTATCGCGCGGCGCGCCGGTCGCGCCCAGCGCCAGACCGACGATATGCGCCAGCCGGGCGAGCGGGTCTTCCGCGCCCCCCTCCAGCCCGCCGGCGATCAGCACCACATCCGGCCGCAGCCCGACCAGCGTCTGCACCTGGCGCTCGATCCAGGCGTTATCGAAGCCGCGCTCGCCGCGGTCCGACTCGTGCAGCGTGACGACCTGCAGGATGCTGCTGTATGTCGCACGGGCGGCGTGCACCGCACTGCGGGCGGAGATGTCGCTCGACACCGCGGCGATCACCAGCGCCAGCGGGCCGGCAGCGCTTGTCACCACGACAACCGAATCGACGCCGTTGCACTCGCTGTCCTGCGGCATCCGCAACGTATCGCCATCGAGCAACAGCCGGCCGGTCTGCTCGGCCACCAGCGCCGCCGCCTCCAGCACCGCCGCGCCGGCATCCTCCGCCGGCAGCTCGACACTGCTCAGCACCTCGGCTTGGCCGAGCATGCGCGCCTCGCCTTCCACCGCGTCCACCAGCGTGACACGGGTGATCGCGCTGCCGATGTCGGCGATCAAGACGGCGCGCGGCGTGCGTATCGTTTCCGAGGTCATGATGCGTCTCGCTCAGTCACAGATGGTGTCGCTGGCGCTCCCCGCCGCCCTCAAGGCGCAAGCCCGACAAACGCCAGTACCCGCTCCAGCACGCTTGTCAGCGCGCTGATGTACGTCTGCACAGCGGCGGCGAAAAAGGCGCCGAACGCCACCATCAGCAGCCAGTGGCCGATGGCCGAGGCCGCGGCGACCCAGCGCCCCGCGGGAGTGTCGCGCGGCACGGTGTAGTAGAACGAGGCCAGCGTGACGACGGTCCCGAGCAGCAGCACCAGCGCGCCGACGGTCTGCGCCAGGCCGGCGCCGGGCGGGCGGGCGGTGTCCAGAATCTGCGGCAGCAGCGTGCCGATGATCGCGCCGCCGACCGCCAACGCCGCGCCCACGCCGAAGACCAGCGCCAGCGGAATGTTCGCCAGCCACGACAGTTCCTGGCGGCGGGTGATGCGCGGCAGCAGCAGCACACCGAGCGCCAACGGCACGCCATACAGCACAAGCGCCGGCGTGTCCGCCACGGCGAGCCGGGTGAAGGCCGGCGCGAGCACCTGGTGATAGACAACCACGAACGCCAGCCCCAGCGACGTTCCCACAAACAGGTACTGCGCGACGCGGAACAGTGGGTTGTCGCCGGCGATGCGGCTGAGAACGAGGATCGTCAGCACGATAGCGACGATGTTGACGATCGCGGGCGTCACGCGCGCCTCCTCCGGCTTCGCGCCGCATCAGCGATAGCGATCACGACCCCGCCGAGCAGCGCCAGAACGACGAACGCCAGGATGCCGAGGCGTTGCAGGCTGGACTGGAAGGCGACCGTCTCCCGCGGCTGCGCGGCGCCCAGCGCGGCGTACGCCAGCGCGCCCTGTCGCCCGGCCAGGGAGGTCACACCCGGCAGCGTGGTGTACGGCTGGACGACCGGATTAACCTCCTCCGGCAGCAGCAGCGTGATCGGCGGCACATCGGCGTTGCCGGCGCGCAACCCGCCGCGATGCACCTGCTCCATCCAGCCCTGCACGGTGGATGGCTCGTCCGCCAGGACGATGATCGCCGACAGGTCGTGGAGCGCGGTCAGCGGGCGCCCGGTGTTCAGGCCGGCGGCCAGCGCGCTCTGGGTCGCGTCCTCGCCCTGGAAGTCCGAGGCCAGCACACCGCGGAAGTCCTGGGCGAGCGCGCGCAGCGCCAGTTCGCCGCCCGGCTTGTAGCCGAGCAACAGGTAGTCGATCCCGCCCTCGCTATAGCCGGCGGCCCGCAGGCGGTCGCGCAGATCGTAGGCCAGCAGCGCGCCCTGTGGCAGTGTGCTGACGATGACAAACTTGACACGCTGGCGGATCAACGGGCCGAGCACCGCATCCTCCAGCGGGCGCAACTCGCTCACCCGGCGCGGGTCCCAGTCGTAGCCGAGCAGCACCACATCGCGCGCGCCCAGGCCGGCGAGTTGGTCGAAGAGCGGCCGGGCGCTTGGGGCGGCCGGTGGCACACGAAGTGGGGCGTTCAGCCCCGGGGCGGCCAGGCCGATCACCAGCGCCAGCAGCAGCAGCAGGTACAGCACGCGTTCCAGGCCGATCCGCTGCCAGACCGATGGCGGGGCCGGCGCCGGCCGCGGCGCTTCGTCCGGAAACGGCTCGGCGGCCAGGCGGGCGAGGAGCGCGACCGCGCTGAGCTGCGCCTCGGTGCGCTGGGGCGCAGTGCGCGGCGGCAGGCGGGTGATGGTGACGCCGGGGGCCGCTGCGACCGACTCGTCGTCCGCTGGTGCGAGGCGTTTGAGCCAGTCCAGCTCGCGGGTCGTCACGCCGCCGCCGTCGGGCGCGGCTTCCGGCTCGGTGCGCCGCAGCCACTCCGGCAGATCCGACTCGCCGAGAAAGGCGCTCTTCGTCTCGCGCGTGTCGGCGGGGGGCGGGGGCGCGCCCGCGCCGGCGGGGGCGGTGGCAAACGCGGCGGCTGCCCCCAGCACCTCCGGCGCGGGCGCGGCGGGGGCAGGCTCCGCCGGCGCGGCGGGGGCCTCCTGGGCCGGTGTGACGCTCTCCGGCACGACCGACGCGCCCCGCAGCCACTCCGGCAACCCGGCATCGCCGGGCGCGCCACCTGTTGGCACAGGCGCGCCGGCCTCGTCGCGCAGCCAGGGAGGCAGGTCGCCCGCTGGCGCGGCGTCGCCGGGCAGCTTCAGCCAGTCAGGAAGGTCGGCGGCTGCGCCCGACGAGGCCGCCGCCGGCTCCCCGCGCAGCCAGTCCGGCAGATCGGCCGGTTCGCCTGGCGGGGCGGCAGTCGCCGGCTCCCCGCGCAGCCAGTCCGGGAGCTCATCCGCCGGGCCGGCGGGGATCTCGCCTGTGGCCGCCTCAGCCTCGGCCGGCGTGTCCGCGAGCCACGGGGGGGCCTCGCCAGCGGGCGGCGTGGGTGGCGGTTCGGGCCCAGTTCCTCCCGTCGCCGCGCTAAGATCGCGCAGCCACTCCGGCGCATCTGGCTCCGCCTGCGGCAGCACGTCACCCTCCGGCTCGCTGGTCAGCCCGCGGAGCCAGGCCGGGGCGGCGTCCTCCTCATCCTGCGCGGCGGCCGTCAGCCAGTCCGGTGTACCGCCGGGGCCGGACTCGGCACCGCTGTCGGCGGCCTCCATCGGCTGCTGGATCTCTTCGCTGGGGATCTCGCGTAGCCAGGCGGGAAGAGCGGTTGCCTCCAACGCAAGGTCGGTTGGCGCGGCGGGCGCGGCCTCTGAGAGAGCGGGCAGCGGCGTGGCGGATGGCTCGCGCTCCGGATCGTGCAGCCAGGCAGGCGAGGCAGGCGTTTCCCTGGCCTCTGGCTCCGGCCCGGCGGCTTCAGCCAGCCAGGCCGGCAGCGGGGCCACGTTCTGGTCGTCCGCTCGGGGCTTTGGCTCGCCCATCTCCGCCAGCCAGGCCGGCAGCGCCGCCTGCCCTTCGGGCTCGGGTGCAACAGACGGCTGGTCGCTCGCCAGGTCGCTCAGCCATGGCGGCAGCCTGGCCTCACCAGGGCCGGCCAGGGGCGGGGCTTCGGGGGCGGGCGGCGCGGCCTCCGCGGGGCGCGGCGGCAGCGGCACATTGCGCAGCCAGGGCGGAAGATGTTCGTTGTTCTCAGGCGAGCTCATGTCGAGTACATAATGCGCGAAGCGCGATACATGATGCGTAAGGCGCGATGAACCATCACCCCGTCACCCGCTCACCTGGTCACTTTGCCACCGTGCCACGGCTCACACCGGCGCGCGTTCAGCGGTCGAGATACGGCTGGTCGAAGCCGAGGAGGACGCGCACGCCGGCGATCAGCGCGCCGAGCGCTGCACCGAGCAGCAAGCCGCGTGCCCCGGCCAGCACCAGATAGTTGTTCACCCAGCGCACCACCTCGCCGAGCAGTGGCAGCGCCTGCGCCTGCGGCAACCCGGCGATCAGCAGCGCGGCGAGCGCGACACCGACGATCACCAGCGCTTCCGGCGTGCGCCGCCGCACGGCGCGCAGTGCCGCGCTCAGGCTGAAAAACGCCACCAAGGCCAGGAACGCCGACGCGAGCGGCTGATAGACGGCGTTGAAAATATCGCGCACCGGCGGCTCGATCAACTGCGGAAACACAATAAAATCAACCGCGCCGGTTGCCGGGTTGTAAAAGATCCCGATCAGCGTGCCGCTAACGATCACCGCGGCGAGCGCCACCAGCAGCACCAGGCTGTAGCCCCAATCCGGCGCGCGGTGCAGCACTCGGCCAAGATGGCTGAAGGCCACATTCAGCAGGCCAACGACGAGGGCCAGCGCCGCCAGCATGCCCGCCCAGGCGACAAGTGTGCGCCCGAGCGGCGCGACTGACGGCACGCCACCGGTGAAATCCAGCAGCGCGATCAGCCCGGCCACGCCCGCGATCAGCGTGGCGATCAGGCGCTTGGGATCACGCAGGAATGACATCGCCGGCTCCGCTTACACCCCGAACTGGAGACCGGCCAGCGCAAGGAGCGCCAGCACAATCATCGAGACGATCACGACCGTGCGCAGGACATCCTGCGTCAGCAGGCGGCCGGCCGGCGCAAGGGTCGGCGCAAGGTAGGCCTCGGCGGCGTAGATCTCTTCACCGACGAGCGCGCTCTCGCCCGTCAGGATCATCAGGGGCAGGGCGGAGGTGGTGGTCGCGCCGCCGAGCTGCGGGATGCCGCGCTGCGCGCCATCCTCGCCCAACAGAAGGAAGGACTGGTCGAAGCTGCCGATGAGCTGGCTGGCCTCCAGCCGCTGCCGCCCATAGAGCGTCGTCACGCCGGCGGCGTAGGCCATCGGGTCCTGGTGCGCCAGCAACTGGACGCTGGCCGGGTTGTAGTCCTGGCCGAGGCCGGCGCTCTGGTACGCCTGGCGCATGGTGCCGCGCAACGCCAGGTGGGCCACCGCATCGCCGCTGCTGGCCAGAAGCGGGGCGCCGTTCAAGGCCGCCTGGGTGGCTACGCGCTCGGCGGCCAGCAGCCCGGCGACCGTCTCGGTGGTGGTGGATCGGTTGCCGATGGCGCCGGCACCTGGAGAGACGTGAATGGCGCGCCCGGTTTCGGCGCCGCGCTCAAGCGCCCGGGCTACGACGCGGAGCGCCGGGAGCGGGCGGCGGGCGAAGGGCCGCTTGCCGGCCAGGGCGCGGGCATGGTGGATGAGCGTGAAGAGCACAACCAACAGGACAACAGTCAGCAGGACGATAGTTGCTGGTGGGAGCGCGAGATTCACGGGTGAGGCCTCGCACAATTCTTTACAGCCGCGGGCCACTCTACGGCGGCAAGTGTAACCTATAAGGAATGAATTGTCAATCATCGCTGCATTCCGATAGGTCTGAGGCAACGTTTCTTGGCGCAGTTTGGGGAGGCTTCGCCCCTCCGTGTCCCCATCCTACCGCTGATGCGCCAAGTAAAGCCGGATCGCCCTACCTTTCCAGCGGAGACCAAACCAATGGTACAATGCCTGCCGGGCCAAGCCTGCTGCACGCCGAACTGCTGGCTGCTGGCTTCCGCATATACCGCTTGAGGAACTGCCGTGTCGGATCTCCCAACATCGATCAGCGCAACGCTCAACGATTTCCACCGCGCGCGCAACCGCGCTAAGATCGAGGATATCATCTCCCGCCTGGCCGGCCGCCCGAACGATCTCCTCTCCTACGAAGAGGTGCGCCGGCTCCTCCATGCCCAGGTCGGCAATACCCGGCAGCTCCGCGATATCCCGCTCGACGCGATCGTCGGCAGCGTGGGCCGGTACGCCGATTTCAACCGACACTTCCTGCCCCGCAGCGACAGCACAGGGTATCGCTGGGTGGCGGTCAAGCACGCGATGTCGAGTATGCGCGGCGTGCCGCCGATCGAGGTCTACCAGATCGGCGATGCCTATTTCGTGCTCGACGGGAACCACCGCGTCTCGGTGGCGCGTGAGCTTGGCGAAAAGACGATCCAGGCCTATGTGACACCCGTCCGCACCCGCGTGCCGCTCACACCCGACACATCGCCGGATGACCTGATCCTGAAGGCCGAGCAGGCCGCCTTTCTGGAAGCGACCGAGCTGGACACACAGCGCCCGGACGCCGACCTGACGATCACGGTACCGGGGCAGTTTCGCCAGCTCGAAGCCGAGATCGAAGCCCGCCGGCAGGCGCTGGAGCGCGAGCGCGGGCGCCCGGTGACGACCGTCGAGGCCGCCGCCGATTGGTACGATCACGTGTACCTGCCAGTTGTGCAGCTCATCCGACGGCACGGACTCCTGCGCGATTTCCCCGGACGCACCGAGACCGACCTATACGCCTGGATCAGCGAGCACCGTCAAGAGCTGGAGCGACAACTCGGCTGGCCGGTCGACCCAGCGGACGCCGCGGTCGACCTGGCCACCCGCCGCAGCCCGACGGCAGCGCGCGTGGCGGCGCGGCTGGGCGGGCAGCTCCTAGGGGCGGTGACGCCACCGCTGCTGGAGGCCGGGCCGCCGCCCGGGGCTTGGCGCCGCGCGCGGGACCGCTCCGACCTGGAGACGCGCTTCTCCGCCGACGCCCTGGTGGCGATCAGCGGCACACCGGCCGGCTGGTGCGCGCTCGACCAGGCGCTGATCGTGGCCAGGCGCGAGGGCGGGCGGCTCAACGGCCTGCACGTCGTCGCCAGCGAGGCGGCCCGCGAATCGCCCGCGGCCCAGGCGGTGCGCGCCGAGTTCGACCGGCGCTGCGCCGAGGCCGGCGTGGCCGGCAACCTGGTGATCGAGGCGGGCAACGTCACCGAGCTGTTGTGCGACCGGGCGCGCTGGAACGACCTGGTGATCGTGAGCGTCTCCTACCCGCCGGGCAACCGGCCGCTCAAGCGGCTGACCTCCGGGCTGCGCGCCCTGATCCAGCGCTGCCCGCGTCCCATCCTGGCGGTGCCCGGCTCCGTCACCCCGCTCGACCGGGCGCTGCTCGCCTACGACGGCAGCCCCAAGTCGGAGGAGGCCCTGGCGGCGGCGGCCTATCTGGCGCTTCAATGGAAGATCGAGCTGGTTGTGGTGACGGTGGTCGAAGGCTACCACCTCTCCGGCGAGACCCAGATGCGCGCCCGACGCTACCTGGAGGAGCACGGCGTCACGGCGTCCTATGTGCTGGAATACGGCTCGGTGGCGGAGAATATCCTGAAGACCGCCGCGACCCGCGGCTGCGACCTGCTGCTGATGGGTGGCTACGGGCTCGACCCGCTGCGCGAGGTGGTGCTGGGCAGCACAGTCGATGAGGTGTTGCGCCGCGCGCGGCTGCCGGTGCTGCTCTGCCGGTGAGAGCTGGCCTGCGGCCCGCCACCGTGTTCGGTATTGTTCGCGCGCGTGCGCCAACGAAGCGGTCTTGGCGGGGCTTCGCAACCTCCCCGCCGCGTCCATCCTGTCCGAGGCTGTCTCAAACGCTTCTGGCGGGCGTTGGGGGCCAGCGTCCCCCAGAAAGCATCCTGCGCCGCCGCCGATTGTGCGGCGGAGACGTATGGCTCTCGCCTGCGACGGCCATCGTGGTGCCCCGCTGCGCCGCTACCGCACGATCAGGCTTTTCCCCGTCATCTCCGGTGCGGGCGGGATGCCCAGCAGGTCGAGGATCGTCGGCGCGACATCGCTCAGCCGCCCGCCGCTCCGCAGCCGCACGTGGTCCAGCCCCAGGCCCTCCGCCGCGACCAGGACGCACGGCACCGGGTTCGTCGTGTGGGCGGTATGCGGCCCGCCGGTCGCCGGGTCGATCAGCAGCTCGGCGTTGCCGTGATCGGCGGTGATCAGCACCGCGCCGCCCTGCTCCAGCACCTTCGGCACGATCGCCCCCAGGCACGCATCGACCGTCTCGACCGCCTTGACGACCGCCGGGATCACGCCGGTGTGGCCGACCATATCGGCATTGGCGAAATTGACGATGATAAAGTCATACGCGCCGGCATCCAGCGCCTGGAGGATGCCGTCGCGGATGCCGTAGGCGCTCATCTCCGGCTTCTGATCGTAGGTCGGCACCTCCTTCGGCGATGGCACCAGCAGCCGGTCCTCGCCCGGGAACGGCTCCTCGCGCCCGCCGTTGAAGAAAAAGGTGACGTGGGCGTACTTCTCGGTCTCGGCCACGTGGAGCTGGCGCAGCCCGGCATCACTCAGCACCTTCGCCAGCGGCACGGCCACGTCCTCGTTCTCGAAGGCGACGTGGACCGGCAGCCCTTTTTCGTACTCGGTCATCGTCACATAGAACAGGTTGCGCAGCCACTCGCGGGCGAAGCCGTTGAAGTCCTGGATGACAAAGGCGCGGGTGATCTGACGCACGCGGTCGGCGCGAAAGTTGAAGCAGATGACCGAGTCGCCGTCGCGGATGGTCGCCACCGGCGCGCCGTCCGGGCGGACGATCACCGCCGGCTTGATGAACTCGTCGGTCACGCCTTCGTCGTACGAGCGCTGGATGGCGGCGGCGGCGCTGGGGGCCGGCCGGCCCTCGCCCTTCGTCATCAGGTCGTAGGCCAGCTTCGTCCGCTCCCAGCGTTTGTCGCGGTCCATCGCATAGTAGCGCCCGACGAAGCTGGCGACCGCGCCGACGCCGATCTCGGCCATGTAGGCTTCCAGGTCGTTCATAAAGCCCAGGCCGCTCTGCGGCATGGTATCGCGGCCGTCGGTGAAGGCGTGGACGAAGACGCGCTTGAGGCCGTTGCGCCGCGCCAGCTCCAGCAGCGCCTTTTCGTGGTTCATGTGGCTGTGGACGCCGCCGGTGCCGAGCAGGCCGATGATATGCAGCCGGGCGTCGTTCTCGGCCACGTGGCGCACCGCGCCGACCAGCGCCTCGTTCTCGAAAAAGCTGCCGTCAGCGATGCTGTCGTCGATCAGGGTGATGTCCTGCATCACGACGAACCCCGCGCCCAGGTTCAGATGGCCGACCTCGGAGTTGCCCATCTGGCCCGGCGGCAGGCCGACTGCCCGCTCCGCGGCGCGCAGCAGGGTCCATGGCCGGGTGGCGCGCCAGTGGTCCATGTTCGGCGTCTTCGCCAGACGTATGCCGTTCCCTTCGGTCTCTTGGCGCTCGCCCCAGCCATCGAGAATGGCGAGCATAACGGGGCGGGACCGCCGGTCTGCGCTCATGGGCCAGTCCTTGTTCAGTTCAACAAACGACGAAGGATGAAAGACGAATGCGGGTCACACCTGCCATCGGGGCCTGGCGACGGTTCGGTGGACGAACGGCGAAGGGCGAAGGACGAATGCAGATCGCAGGCGACGCCGCTCGTCCTTCGCCCCTGGACGGCTACTTCTTCTTCGCCGGGTTGTGCTTGCCGCGCGGGGCCTGGGGTTGCGGCTTGCGGCCGTTGCCGTTCCCCTTGCTGCTGGTCGCTTGCGGCTGGACGGGCGGGGCGGCCCAGCCACGCGGCACCGCCGGCGGCGAGGGGCGCGCGCCGCCGGTCGCGAGTTGCGCCGAGACACTCGGGGCGGCGCCCTGGGGCGCGCCTCCGCCCGCCTGGAGCAGCGCGATCAACTCCGCCTCGCGCCCCAAGTGGCAGTCCTTGTACTTCTTGCCGCTGCCGCACGGGCAGCGGTCGTTGCGGCCGAGCTTCGGCGTCTCCTTGCGCACGGTGCGCGCCGCGCGGGCCTGCTCCTCGCTCTGGCCGGCCATCATCGCGATCCGCAGCCGCTGCTGCTGCTCGGCCTCGGCGCGGCGCACCGCCTCTTCGTACTGGAACGTCGCCGGGAGGATCTGATAGACGATATCGCGCTGGATGTTCGCTTTCAGCTCCTCGAACATGCTGAAGGCGTTGCGCTGGTACTCGATCAGCGGATCGCGCTGGGCGATCGCCTGCATGCTGATCTCCTGGCGCAGATCCTCCATGCCGGTCAGGTAGTCCACCCACTGCCGGTCGATCGCAGCCAGCATCATGCGCCGCTCGACGTAGCGCATGTTCGCCTCGCCGATCGCCTGCTCGCGCTGCGCGTAGTCCGCCTCGACCTGCGCCACCAGCAGCTCCTCGATCTCCTCGCGCCCCTTGCCGTCGAGGTCGTGCAGCAGCCGGGGCGGAACCAGCGGGTCGATCGTGCGCACGGCGCGGAACAGCCCGTCGAGGTCCCAATCGGGCTCTTCGTGGCTATCGGGGAGCGGCAGGTGCGTCTCGACCTGCGCGTGGATCTCGTCGCCGATCATCTCAAGCACGCGGTCGCGCATGTTCTCGCCGTTGAGAATGGCGCGCCGATCGGCGTAGATCACGGCGCGCTGCTTGTTCATCACATCGTCGAACTGGACGGTGTGCTTGCGGGTATCGAAGTTGTGGCCTTCGACGCGGGTCTGCGCGCCCTCGATCGCCCGGTTGATCAGCTTGGCCTCGATCGGCACCTCGTCGTCCACACCCAGGCGTTCCATGATGCCCTTGACGCGGTCCATGGAGCCGAAGCGCCGCATCAAATCGTCTTCGAGCGAGAGGTAGAAGCGCGACGAACCGGGGTCGCCCTGGCGACCGGCGCGCCCGCGGAGCTGGTTGTCGATCCGGCGGGCCTCATGGCGCTCGGTGCCGATGATGTGCAGGCCGCCCAGTTCCACCACCTTCCGGCGCTCCTCCTCGGTGCGACGTTTGGCCTCCTCCCAGGCGGCGCGGCGCTGTTCGGGCGTGGCGTCTTCCAGCGTGATGCCGCGCTCGGCCAGCACTTCCTCCACCAGGCCGTCCGGGTTGCCGCCGAGCAGGATGTCGGTGCCGCGACCGGCCATGTTGGTGGCGATCGTCACCGCGCCGAGGCGCCCGGCCTGCGCGACGATGTGCGCCTCGCGCTCGTGCTGCTTGGCGTTCAGCACCTCGTGCTTGATGCCGTTGCGCCGTAGCAGCTCGCTCAGCCGCTCCGAGGTCTCGACCGAGGTCGTGCCGACAAGCACCGGCCGGCCGATAGCCTGCATCTCCTTGATCTCGCGCAGGACGGCGTTGAACTTGGCCATCTCCGTGCGGTAGATCTGGTCGTCCAGGTCCTGTCGGACCATCGGCTTGTTGGTCGGGATGACGACCACGTCCAGGTTGTAGATCTTGCCGAACTCCTCCTTCTCCGTCACCGCCGTTCCGGTCATCCCCGCCAGTTTGTGGTACATGCGGAAGAAATTCTGGAAGGTGATCGTCGCCAGCGTGACATTCTCCTGCCGGAGCGGCACGCCCTCCTTGGCCTCGATCGCCTGGTGCAGGCCGTCGCTCCAGCGACGGCCAGGCATCTTGCGCCCGGTGAACTCGTCGACGATCACGACCTCGCCGTTCGGCTCGACGACATAGTCGCGGTCGCGGTGGTAGATGAACTGCGCCCGCATGGCGTTGTCGAGGAAGTGGGTCAGCGTGTAATACTTCGGATCGTACAGGCTTTCGCCGTCCGGGATGCCGAGCATGCGCTCGACCTTGGCGATGCCCTGGTCGGTGAGCTGAATCGTTTTGCTGCGCTCATCCACCAGGAAATCGCCCTGCGGGTCGTCGATAAACTCCTTTTTCACCTGCTCGGGCGAATAGGGGCTGCGTTTGAGGTTCGGCACGAGCCGGGCGAAGCGGCGATACTCCTCGCTGCTCTCCGAGGCCGGGCCGGAGATGATCAGCGGGGTACGGGCCTCGTCGATCAGGATGTTGTCCACCTCGTCCACGATCGCGTAGTGCAGCTCGCGCTGCGCCAGCTGGCTGGCGTCCACCGCCATGTTGTCGCGCAGGTAGTCGAAGCCGAACTCGTTGTTCGTGCCGTAGGTGATATCGGCCAGGTAGGCCTCGCGGCGGGTGCAGGGCCGCCAGTGCACCAGGCGCTGGTCCTCCCGATTGGCCTGCGGGTCCACATACTCCGGGTCGTACCGCGCGGAGTACTCGTGGCCGATGATGCCGACCGACATGCCGAGCAGGTGGTAGATCGGGCCCATCCAGCCCGCGCCGACTTTCGCCAGGTACTCGTTGACGGTCACCAGATGGCAGCCCCTGCCCTCCAGGGCGTTGAGGTAGAGCGGCAGCGTGGCGACCAGCGTTTTACCTTCGCCCGTCTTCATCTCGGCGATCTTGCCCTGGTGCAGCACGATCCCGCCGATCAGCTGGACATCGTAATGGCGCTGGCCGATGGTGCGGCGCGCCGCCTCGCGCACGGCGGCGAAAGCCTCGGGCAGCAGGTCGTCGAGCGTCTCACCCCCGGCCAGGCGCTCGCGGAACTCGCCGGTCTTGGCGCGCAACTCGTCGTCGCTGAGCGCCTGGAAGGCCGGCTCCAGCCGGTTGATCTCCTCGACCAGCGGCATGATCCCCTTCAACGCCCGTTGGTTTTCGTCGCCGATGATCTTCTTGAAAAAGCTGAGCATGTGTATGCAAACCCTCCTCGCGGGTGGCGTCTGGCGTATGTGCGCCTGGTGCATTATACCCGACGCACGGAAGCCGCCGCAACAGCGGCGTGCGCCGACAGCGCGGCCCTGGCCAGCCTCAGCGCGCCAGGGAGCGATCGCAGACGGCAGGGCGGTGAGCCGCGAACATGGTCAGTGTTCGTGGGCGTGCGGGGCGTGCCGGTGCGGATGGGCGTGGTACGTCTCGCCGTGGCGGTGGCGGTGCGCGTGAACCAGGTTGGTGCGCCGCAGCAGGTCGTCGTCGCGCAGCAGCGCCGCCGGCGCCCCCGCCGCAACGACACGGCCCTCCTGGAACACCAGCGCGCGGTCGGCGATCTCCTCGACGATATCGAGGTCGTGGGTGGTCGTCAGCACAGTTTTTGCCCCACCGCCCCAGTCGATCAGCAAATCGACCACCTGGCTCTGGCTGCGCGGGTCGAGCGCCGCCGTCGGCTCGTCGAGCAGCAGCACCTCCGGGTCGAGCACCAGGACCGAGGCCAGCGCGACGCGCTTTTTCTCGCCGCCGGAGAGCCGGTGCGGCGGGCGGTCCTTGAGGTGGGCGATCTGCATGACATCGAGCGTCTCGGCGACCTTGCGGCGGATCTCGTCCTTGGGCCAGCGGAGCTGGAGCGGGCCGAACGCCACCTCGTCGAAGACGGTCGGGTTGAACAACTGCACGTCCGGGTTCTGAAAGACCAACGCCACGCGCCGGCGGAAGGCGAAGGCGAAGGCGTCGTCCGCAAGCCGCGCCTCGGTCAGCGGCTCGCCGAAGGCCAGAACGCGCCCGCCGGTCGGGAAGTACAGCCCGTCGAGGATGCGCAGCAGCGTCGATTTGCCCGAGCCGTTCGCGCCCAGGATCGCCACGCGCTCGCCCGCGGCGATCTGCAGCGAGACGCCATCCAGCGCCGTGACATCCGGCCCGTAGCGGTACGTGATGTTTTGGAGGTCAAAAATGGCCATCGGAATGCTGCAACAGGGGGCGACAGGCCAGGGGCTGGGGGCCGACACCTCGCACCCTACCCTTTGTACCCTGTCACCGTGTCACCCTGTCATCCGCTCACCATGTCACCCCATCACCTGGCCACCGTATCACCCTCACCGCCCCAGCCACACCGCCGCCCCCGCCACCAGCGCGAACGCCGCCAGCGCCAGCCAGTCGCGCGGCCGCATGGCGAAGTCGTCCAGGAGGTAGACCTCGCCGCGAAAGCCACGCGCCAGCATCGCCAGGTAGACATCGTTGCTCAACTGGAACGACTTGCTGAGGAGCACGCCGGCGCTGGCCGCCGCCAGCCGCCGCGCCGCCGGGCCATCAAGCCGTCCGACCAGGCGGCTCTGGCGCGCCTCGAACATATCGCTGGCCGTCTGGAGGAGCAGAAAGATATAGCGATAGGTCATCCCGAGGACGACGACGAAGACGACCGGCACGCGCAGCACGCGCAGCGCCTTGAGCACATGCGTCCAGGGCGTCGTCAGCACCAGCAGCAGCGCGCAGGTGGCGCAGGTCTCCACACGCGCGACGAGGTAGGCCGCCGAGCGCAGCCCGGTGGCGGTGAGCGGCCAGCCGAGCAGCGGCAGGCGGGCGACAACCGGGCCAGGCGTGATGAAGACCGCCGGCAGGGCGATCAGCCCGGTGAACAGCAGCGCGCCGACCCAGACCCGCCCGGCCAGCGTGCGCAGCGGCGCGCGCGAGAGCAGCGCCAGCATGACCGCCAGCCCGAACAGCGCCGCGATCACCAGCAGGCTGCGCGAGAGGGACGCGGCGACGAGCAGCGCCAGCATGCCCACCACCTTCACGCGCGGGTCGAGCCGCTGGAGCAGCCCGCCGGCCCGCGCCAGCTCATCCGCCGCGTCGGCGCGCTCCATCGCCTCCGCCAGGCTGCGGATCGTCCGCTCGACGAAGCTGGCCCGCCGGCGTGCGCGTGTCGGGGCTGCCCCGGCCGTCACGGCGCCCCCGTGCCCGCCGAGGCGTCCGACCGCGAGCGGCCGCGCCACGCCTGCGCGATCCAGCCGATGAGGAGGAATGCGAGAATGATCAGGCCGGTGCCGAAGACCGCCGACAGGATGTAGCCGAACACCTCGCTCTTCATGAACGGTGGGGCGTAATCGGGAATCGGCGCGGTCCAGATCGACGCGAGGCGCTCCAGGCCGGATGGCGGGGCTGGCGGTGCGGGCGCGCCGCCCGAACCGGCCTCGATCGCTTGGCGCGCCGCCGCGTCCGCGAAGTCCTCCGGCGCCCACTCGCCCCACGCCGTGCCGGTGGCCAGCAGCCCGAGCGGCGTCAGGATCATCAGGATCGCCAGACCCAGCCAGAGCGGGCGGGTCGCCCGCCAGCCGCCGCGCCGCTCGACCGCCGCACCGTCCTCAGCGAGATCGCCGGCGGTAGCGGCCAGCAGCGCGAGATCGGTGCGCTGGAGGTAGGCCACGATGCCGCCGGTGATCACCGCCTCGGCCAGGCCGGCGAAGGTCATGTGCCCGATCATCATCGCCGGGATGGCCACACTTAGCGGGTAAGGCGCATAGAGCGGCGCGCCGGTCGCCGGATCGGTAAAGAACAGCGGCTGGATGCCGAACTCGATCGCCGCGACGAACGCGGCGGCGTTGATCGCGATGTAGCCGGCGACAGCGCCCGCGACCACTCGGCGCGCCGAGGTCAGCGGGGCCCGCCCGGCGATCAGCCGGTACGTCCAGAAGGCGACGAACGAGCCGACCACCGCCATGTTGAAGCAGTTCGCCCCGAAGGCGGTGACGCCGCCATCGCCGAAGAAGAGCGCCTGGATAAGCAGCGCCACCGAGATCGCCAGCACCGACCCCCACGGGCCCAGCACGATCGTCGCCACGCCCATGCCGACGGCATGGCCGGTCGTTCCGCCGGGCAGCGGTAGATTGAACATCATGATCACGAACGAGAAGGCGGCGAAGACGGCAAGCAACGGCACCAGCCGGGTGTTGAGCAACTGCCGCACTTTCCGCAACGCGACCACCCAGAACGGGGCCGCCGCAGCATACATCACGGCGCAGGTCGAGGGGCTCAGGTATCCATCAGGGATATGCATCGGGCGCTCTCCGGGCAGCGGACGGTGGACAGTGGACGAGGGACGAAGGGCAGAAGGCGACAGTCAGTTCTACCTGCGGCGCGGTGGTTGGCACATAGCCATGCTCGTTTTCGTCCTTCGTCCTTGGTCGTTCGTCTTGTTGCAACTGGTTGCAGCTACTATACGCCGCAGATAGCGCTCTGTCAATCGATACGAAGTGGGAGAGGAGTTTGGATGCAGAGTTCACGTCGCTTTCGCGCCCGACAGTCAGGAGCGGCTGCTTGGTAGAACAACGACTGAACTCCGCCGGCTCAACGATTTGGCGATTATCTACCAGCTGCCCAACCTCGTCGGTGCGCCGGTCTTCACGCCCGACGGGCAGTGGCTGGCGGCCGGCGAGCCGACACCCAACAGCAGCGGCAGCATCTTCATCAGGTCGTCGAACGGCGGGCGGCCGCCGGCGAAGGCCGTGAGCGCCGGGATGACGGCGGCCAGGATCTCGCCAGCGCCGCGGCCGCGGTTCACTACGGCCGCCTCGCGCAGCCGCGCCACGCCATGGAACGACGCGCCCTCCAGCACGCCCAGCGCCATATCGCGGGTCGACAGCTCGCGCACCGCGCCGTCCGCCGCGCCGATCAGCAGCGGCGGGTTGTGCCCGGCGTTGGTGTAGCACAGCAGGCCGGTCTCCGGCGCGAGAATGCTGTAGAAGACCGTCACAAACATCGCCGACTCGGAGTCGCGCGTGATCCAGCGGTTGGCGCGCTCCAGCGCCACATCCGGCGGTGGGGGAGATTCAGCGGGACTTTTTCCCTGCGCGCAATCGGAAGCAATCCTCTACCCCTGCGTCTGTGCCAGCGTATATGATCGCAGGCGATGGGGAGTAGCCACCCGCCTGTGCGGGCAGGGCAGTCGTCATGCCGGAGCCGAGCTCCCGGCTGCCTTGTAGTCTGAACGGCGAGACCATCACGACGAGAGAAGCGCCGTGATGGCACGCCGTTTTTGTGTGCCTCGCGAGAGAGCAACCAAGGAGCAGAACTCGATGGATGCGATGCTGTGGCTCTGGGTCGGCTTTAATGTTTTCGTGCTGGCGATGCTGGCGCTTGATCTGGGCGTGTTCCATCGCACGGCGCACGTTGTCTCGTTTCGCGAAGCGGCGATCTGGAGCACGATCTGGATTGGCATGGCCGGCGTGTTCAACGTGCTCCTCTTCTTCTTTTGGGAACAGTGGTCGCCCGGCAGCGAATACACGTCGTCAGAGGCGGCGCTGCTGTTTCTCACCGGGTATATTATCGAGAAATCGCTCAGCATCGACAACATTTTTGTCTTCGTGCTGATCTTCACATACTTCGCAGTCCCACGCGAGTATCAGCATCGAGTGCTGTTTTGGGGTATTCTCGGGGCGCTGGTGATGCGCGGAGCGATGATCGCTGCCGGTGCAGCGTTGATCGAGCGTTTCGGCTGGGTAGTGTGGATCTTCGGCGCCTTTCTGATCTTCACCGGGATCAAGATGGCATTCCACCGAAACGAGAAGATCGACCCGGAGAAGAACCCACTGATCCGGCTGTTCCGCCGGTTTATGCCCGTGACCGAGCAGTTCCACGGCGACAAGTTCTTCGTGCGCAAGGCCGGCGTGCTCATGGCGACGCCGCTCTTCCTGGCCCTGCTGATGGTCGAGTTTACCGATCTGGTGTTCGCCGTCGACTCGATCCCGGCGATCTTTGCGGTGACGCGCGATCCGTTCATCGTCTACACCGCGAATGTGATGGCGATCCTGGGTCTGCGCTCGTTGTACTTCCTGCTCGACGGGCTGGTGCACCAGTTCTACTACTTGAAACTTGGGCTGTCGTTCATCCTGGTGTTCGCCGGGGTAAAGCTCTTCTGGCCCGACGTGATGGCGCTGGTCACCGGTACGGCGTCGAAGATGCCGCCGGCGATCTCGCTGGGGGTGATTGCGGCGGTGCTGGCGGTGGCGATTGGGGCGTCGCTGGTGCGGGCGCGCCTGCTGGCGCGGCAGAAGCAGCCGGGCATCCGCGACGAGCTCCGCCCAAGCGCCGAGTAGGATTTCACACCGGCACAAGGACGCGGTGCCACGAGCGCTACCCGGCTCACGGCTGCCCGGACGTTCAGAACGCCGAACGCTGGATGTCGAACGCTGAATGTGCGTCTCGCTTGATCACGACCAGCGTCAGGTCGTCGAACGGCGGGCGGCCGCCGGCGAAGGCCGTGAGCGCCCGGATGACGGCGGCCAGGATCTCGCCAGCGCCGCGGCCGCGGTTCACCACGGCCGCCTCGCGCAGCCGCGCCACGCCGAAGGGCTCACCGGCGTCGTTGATCGCCTCGGTGATCCCGTCGGTGTAGGCCAGCAGCACATCCCCCGGCAGCAGCGTGGCCTCGGCGGCATGGAACGACGCGCCCTCCAGCACGCCCAGCGCCATATCGCGGGTCGACAGCTCGCGCACCGCGCCGTCCGCCGCGCCGATCAGCAGCGGCGGGTTGTGCCCGGCGTTGGTGTAGCACAGCCGCCCGCTGGCCGGGTCGAGTATGCCATAGAACACCGTCACAAACATCGCCGACTCGGAGTCGCGCGTGATCCAGCGGTTGGCGCGCTCCAGCGCCACATCCGGCGGCGATCCGTCCAGCGCGGCGGCGCGCACCAGGCTGCGCGAGAGCGCCATGAACATCGCCGCCGGCACCCCCTTGTCGCTCACATCCGCGATGACAAAGCCTAGAGATACGGGGCGTGAAGCTTGAGGCGTGTGCGTTGCGGCATGATCTTCAAGACTCAGGCCTCGAGCCTCTCGCTTCTCCGCCAGCAGCCAGAAATCGTAGAAATCCCCGCCCACCAGCCGGGCGGACTGCCAGTCGGCGGCGATGCTCCAGCCGGGCAGCGCCGGGGGGCGCGCGGGGAGCAGGGCGGTCTGGATCTCGCGGGCGACGCGCAGCTCTTGGTCGAGCCGTTCGGCGCGGGCGGCGTCCTCGGCGAGCAGCGCGCTTTCGAGCGCGCCGGCCACCTGCCCGGCCATGCCCTGGTAGAGTGTCAACACCCGCCCGGCGAACTCGCGCCCGGCGTCGCTGTAGTCGGCCACCAGCACGCCCAGCGGCGCGCCGCGGGCGTTCAGCGCGGCGGCCAGAAACGCGCCGCCGCCGAACGAAGCCAGCGCCGCGCCCACCCTGGCCCGCGCCTCCGTGCCACGCGCGATCGTCGGACCGGCCCGCTGCATCGCCTCCAGCAACAGCGGCGCGTCGCCCTCGGCGATCCGCTGCTCCAGTAGCGCCGCCCGCCCATCCGCCCCGACGCCGTAGGCCGCCAGCGGGACAAACGCCGGCGCCGTGTCGTGCAGCAGGCAATAGCAGCGGTCGCAGCCGAGCAGCAGCGGCGGCAGACGCACGATCGCCGGCAACAGGTCAGCCAGGGACTCCGCCCGGTGCAGGTTCTCCGACACCTGCAGCAGCGCGTTGAGCGTCCAGGCTTCCTCGCGCTGCGCGGTGAACGAGCGCGCGCTCTCGATCGCGACCGCGATCTGCCCGGCGAGCGTCTGCATCACGAACATATCCGCGTCGCTGAAGCCGTCCTCGGCGGCAGTCTGCACATCGAGCACGCCCAGGTACTCGTCGCCGAAGCGCAACGGCACGGCCAGCTCGGCGCGCGTGCCGGGAGCATCGGCGATGTAGCGGGCATCGGCGGCGACATCGTTCACCAGCAGCGGCGCGCCCTGCGCCAGCGCGGTCCCCACCAGGCCGACGCCGACGCGCACGTCCGGCGCCGGGCGGCTGCCGGTGCTGGCGCGGAAGGTCAGCGCGCCGTCCGGTTCGAGCGTGAAAATCTGCACCGGATGGTAGCCGAAGCGCTCGCGGATCAGCGCCACGACCGAGTCGAGCAGCTCGTCCAGATCGAGGATCGCGGTGATGCGCTGGCTGACCTCGTGGATCGCCTGGAGCTGCACGGCGCGCTGGCGGGCCTCGTCGAAGGCGCGCGCCTTGGCGATCGCCACGGCGGCCTGATCGGCGATCAGCGAGAGGAGCCGCATGTCGTCGGCGTCGAAGGCGTTCGGCTGGTAGCTCTGGATGGAGATCGTACCGATCACGGCGTCGTCGGCGATCAGCGGCACGTAGATGCCGGAGCGCGGCGGGCGCTCGCTCTGGTAGCGCGGGCGGGCCGGCAGCCGCTCCATCTCGGCGGCAAAATCGTGCACCAGCAGCGCCCGCCCGGTCTCGCGCATCCAGCCGATGATCCCGTCGCCGGCGGGCAGGCGCACCGTCAGCGGCGGCAGGCGCACCCGGTCCTGCACCCGGACGACCAGGGTGTACTCGTCGTCCTCGGGGTCGAACAGCCCCAGGTGAAACGACGAAGTATCGACGAGCTTGCTGGTCTCGCGGTAGACCAGTTCGCAGAGCGCCTCGACATCCAGGCTGGAGCGGATGATCGCCCGGCTCACCTGGTTCAACTGCGCCACCTCGCGCACCGAGCGGCGCTCGCGCTGGATGTTGAGCGAGACGCGCCGCACGGTGACGGCGGTGGCGCAGAGGATGACGCACGCCAGCAGGAAATAGCCGAACGTCAGCCGCGTGTAGATCGCCGCGCCGAGCCAGGCCGCCGGCAGTGGGGCGAACTCCGCCGCGAGCATCGGAAACCAGGCGCCGCGCCACCAGGTGAGCAGGCCGGTGCGCCCGCCCTGCAGGTATGCCCGCGCGATCCGGTTGAACTGAACGACCAGCGGATAGCAGATAATGGCCAGCAGATACCAGGTGGCGGTCTCCGGCGGGTTGCCGGTGGCCGCCACGGCCAGCGCGTAGCCGGCGAGGATGCCCAGCGCGCGCACGCCGCTGCGCAGGAGCGGCCGGGCGGCCAGGGTATAGAACGAGCGCGGCGCGCGCCCGAACAACGGCTGCACCATGCCGAAGAGCAGGCCGGAGATCGCCGCGACCAGCCCCCCCGGCCCCGGCCCAAGCGCAAACGCCGCCGTCAGCAGCGGGATACCGACCAGGCTGTGGGCATCGCCGCCGGTGACGCGGAAGCGCGCGCTCTCGACGATCAGGGCGATCAGGACAAACAGCACCAGCAGCCAGAGCGGAGCGGTGAACGGGTCGCTCGCCAGCAGCCAGGCCCATCCGAGCGCGCCAATCGTCAGGCTATACAGCACCAGCCAGCGCTCGCGGCTCACACCCGCCTCGCAGCGAAGGCAGCCATCGCCGCCGCGCACGATGTGTGGATCGCGAAGACCTGGGTGAATCCGGTCAGCTCGAAGACCTCGAACACCTCGCGGCTCATGCCGCAGAGCCGCAGCTCACCGCCCCGTCCCAGCAGTTCTTTGCGCAGCAGTAGCAGCGCCCGCAGCCCGCTGCTGCTCATAAACGTCACGCCGCCCAGGTTGAGCAGCAACCGCCGCGCCCCGGCGGCGACGGCGGCGCGCACCGGCCGGAGCGCCTCGTCGGTGGAGATCGCGTCGAGCCGCCCGCTCAACTCGAACACGCTGATCGTCGGATCGGCGGGCGGGTGCGGCGCGCCGCTCAGGCGCTTGATCATCGTCAGCAGATTGCCGTTTGCCGCGTCGAACTGGAACTGGACATCGTCCATCAGCCGGCCCATCAGGTACAGGCCGAGCCCGCCCGGCTGGCGCTCCTCCAGCGGCGACTCGATGTCCGGCGGCGGCACGTCGTCCGGGTTGAAGCCGCGCCCGTGGTCGCGCAGCGTGACGATCAGCTCGTCGCCAGCGATCTCCCAGCCGAGCTCCACCGTCCCCGCCGCGCCGGGGGCGTAGCCGTGCTGGATGATGTTGGTGGCGGCCTCATCCACTGCAAGCTGCACCTGCCAGGCGGCGTGGTCGTCCAAGCCGGCCTGCGCGGTCGCCTCTTCGATGAACTGGCTGATGCGCGCGAGCGATTCAAGCGTCGCGGGGAGGATGAGCCGTTGCATAGGAGGCTGCGGGCCTCAAAAGCTGCCGACCGCTTCGGTTACGTCCGGGTAAATATCGAACAGCGACGTGAAGCCGGTCAGGTCGAAGACTTCTTTGATCCGGGGCGAGAGCCCGGCGATCCGGATGTCGCCGCCTTCCAGGTCGGTGATCTTCCAGTCGCGGGCGCGCTTGCGCGCTTCGATCAGGACGCGCAGCCCGGGGCTGGAGATATACTCTAGGTCGGACAGGTCGAGGACGATGCGGTAGCGCCCCTGGTTGAAGAGCGACTCGAGCTCCTGGCGGAACTCGGGGGCGCTGGCGGCATCCAACCGGCCATGCAGCGCCAGCAGGTCGACCCGGTTGAACCGCTTGTGCGCGATCTCCATACGAGCTCCCTTCCTGCTAAAGCCACGAGCTTCCGTTCATGCGCGTCCGGCGTCGGCCGGTGCGATTGCAGATTGTCTGCCTGTCTGCCCGTCTGCCTCATCATTCATCACGAGTCGCTTCCGTCCGGCTGGCGCGGTGCGGGTTCCGGGGCAGCGGGCGCGGTCGGGTGGGCCGCGGGCGGCAGCGAGTCGGTCGAGGCCGGCGAGGCCGGCGAGGCTGGCAGGGCCGCGCCGCGCCGCGCCCCGATCCGCCAGGCCGCGATCACCACCGCGAAGAAGACGATCATCATCACGCCGACGACGGCGGCCGGAATGGGGTCGTCGAACGACAGCTCGACGATCATCGCCACGAACGGGAACAGCAGCGCGAGAATGGCCAGCACCAGCCAGATCCGGTTGAGCTGCTTCGTCGGGAGAAGCTGCCGGCGCGCCACCGCGCCGCCCCGCGCCGGCCGCGACTGCTCGGCGACGCGCGCCAGCCCCCGGGCATCGCGGCGCTCGCGCACGCGCGCGCCCCAGCGCGCCGCCGCGGCGAAGGCCACCGGCAGCACAACATACAGCAGCACCCCAAGCAGCAGGACGGCCAGCCCCGTGCCGGCGACCCACAGCCCCGCCGGCACCCACCAACTGGCGGTGGCGGTGGCGCTGTGCTGCGAGGCGGGCGGGTTCGGAATCAGCGGGACCGTCCAACGGACGACCAGAAACAGCGCCGACAGGCCGAGGCCCAACAGGACCAGCAGCGCGCCGAGCGCCTGCACCGTGAAAGACACTGCTCTGGCAGCCATCGATGCACCTCGAACGATCAACGACTGCAACGCACGGCGGCAACCGCCGGCAGCGCAACATACAGCAGCACCCCAAGCAGCAGGACGGCCAGCCCCGTGCCGGCGACCCACAGCCCCGTCGGCACCCACCAACTGGCGGTGGCGGTGGCGCTGTGCTGCGAGGCGGGCGGGTTCGGAATCAGCGGGACCGTCCAGCGGACGACCAGAAACAGCGCCGACAGGCCGAGGCCCAGCAGGACCAGCAGCGCGCCGAGCGCCTGCACCGTCAAGGACACTGCTCTGGCAGCCATGCACGCACCTCAACGATCGCGCGCCGCAAGGGGCGGGACATGCCACGGCTTTATAATACCATCAAACCGCCCGGCGGCGGTAGCGGTATAATGAACCCTATGCACACAGAACACACCCTTCCAGGCGGGCTGCGCGTCCTTGTCGAGGAACTGCCGCACCCCCATTCGGTCTCGGTCGGCTGCTTCGTCGGCGTCGGCGCGGGCCACGAAACCCACGAGATCGCCGGCATCTCGCATTTCATCGAGCACATGCTCTTCAAGGGTAGCGAGCGCTACCCGACGCCGCGGTTGATCTCCGATGCGATCGAGGGCGTCGGCGGCGTGCTCGACGCCTACACCAGCTTCGAATCGACCGTCTACTATGCCAAAGTTGCCGACATCCACTTCGACCGGGCGGTGGATGTCCTGGCCGATATGCTGCTCCGCCCGCGCTTCGACCCGAAGGATATCGAAAAGGAGCGCCGTGTGATCACCGAGGAGCTGCGCCAGACCGCCGATACCCCGTCCGACCTGGTGCACACACTGGTGGACGCCGCCGTGTGGGGCGACCAGCCGCTCGGGCGCGACATCGCCGGCGACGAGGAGTCGGTCGCCGGGCTGACGCGTACGCAGATCCTCGACCACTGGCGACGTTTCTACACCGCCAGCAACATGGTCGTCTCGATCGCCGGCAACATCCACACCGGGCGCGCCCTGGACGCGATCAGCGCGGCGCTGGCCGGGCTGCCCGCCGGGGAGCCCGCCCTCTGCCTCCCGAGCCAGCCGCCGCAGCCCGGACCGGGCGTCCTGCTGCGCCCGGATGACAGCGAGCAGGGCAACTTCTGCCTGGGCTTCCCCGGCCTGCCGCAGAGCGACCCCGACCGCCGGGCGATGATGGTCTTCGACACGGTGCTCGGCGGCAGCATGTCGTCGCGGCTGTTCCAGCAGATTCGCGAGGAGCTCGGCCTGGCCTACAGCGTCGGCTCGTACAGCCGCGAGCATCACGACGCCGGCAAGTGGGTGATCTACGGCTCGGTCGAGCCGGCGCGGCTGCGCGAGTGCCTGGCTGCCGTAATGGCCGAGTTGCGCGCCGCGCGGGCCGGGGGTGTGACGGAAGAGGAGCTGCGCCGGGTGAAGGAGCAGGTGAAGGGCGGTATACTGCTGTCGCTCGAGGATACTTGGTCAGTCGCGGCGCGCAACGGCTCGCACACCTTGCGCTACGGGCGGGTCATCCCGGTCGAGCAGGTCGTCGCCGAGGTCGAGGCGGTGCGCCGTGAGGACGTGCTGCGCGTCGCCCGGCGGGTGCTGCGCGAGGAGGCGATGCATCTGGCGGTGATCGGGCCGTATGAGGATGTGGACGACCTGCGCGCGCTCCTCAGCCTGGCATGATCACGATTCGCGAAGTCACGGGATCGGAGATCGACGCCCTCGTCCCGCTGCTGCTGGAAGCCGAGGAGGAGGAGCGCGCCCTGCGCTGGGGGCTCCAGCACCTGGTCGATGCCGTTTACCGAATGGACGGCGACGGCCGGTTGGTGGGCGCGGCAACCATGCAATGGCGCGACGACCCGTGCGAACTGATGGAGCTGGCGATCATGCCGGAGCGGCGTGGCCAGGGCCTGGGCCGGCGCTTCGTCGCCTGGCTCGTCGACGAGGCGCGACGGCGCGGCAAGCGGGCCATGCTGGTCGGCACGGCCAACGCCAGCATCGGCAACATCGTCTTCTACCAGCGGCTAGGCTTCAGGATGGACCATGTCCGACGCGATTATTTCTCATACCATCGCCAGCGGCACATGGAGAACGGCATCCCGATCCGCGATATGCTGGTCTTTCGAATGGAGTTGTGAGTCGTGCGCTCCGGCAAGCGCAGAAACTGAGTGGCGCCGCGGCGCCCTGTGAAGGCTGAAGACCCATGCACCTCGCCATCATCGGCGCGGGGGCCGCCGGACTGGCCGCCGCCCGCGCGCTCCGCCAGCGCCGCCCGGACATCCGCATCACCGTCTTCGAGAAGAGCCGCGGCCTGGGCGGGCGGGCGGCGACGCGCCGGCGCGACGGCTTCATCTTCGACCATGGCGCACAGTTCTTCCGCACACCGACGCCCGAACTGGAGCGCCTCGTCCGGCACGACCTGCCCGCCGACGCCCTGCGGGACATCGGCCTGCCGGTGTGGGCCTTCGACGCGGCGGGCCGGATCGCCGAGGGCGACCCGGCGCAGAACGCCGAGCCGGCCTGGACCTACGCCGACGGCATCAGCCGGCTGGGCAAGCTGCTGGGCGAGGGGCTGGACGTGCGGCGCGAGACGCGGATCGCCCAGGTCGAGGACGCCCGGCCACTGACGAAGGACGAAAGCAAGCCCCCTCACACGCGAGCCCTCGCCGCACCAGCGGAAGCGGCGGGGGACGATCGTCCGTCGTCCATCATCCCCCGCCGCTGGTCGCTCCTCGATACCGCCGGCCAGGCGCACGGCCCGTTCGACGCGCTGCTGCTGACGCCGCCGGCCCCGCAGACCGCCGACCTGCTGGCGGCGAGCGCGCTGGACGAGGCGCTGAAGGCGCCGCTGCTGGCCGAATTGCGCCAGGCGCGCTACCGCCGCTGTCTCTCGCTCACGCTGGCCTACGACCGGCCGATCGCCCGGCCATTCTACGCGCTGGTGAACACCGACCGCGCCCACCCGATCGCCTGGCTAGGGCTGGAGCACGCCAAAGGGCCGGAGCGCTGCCCGCCCGGCCACAGCCTGCTGTTGATCCAGATGGCGCCGGCATTCAGCGAGGCGCACTGGGACGCGCCAGTCGAATCGCTGGCGCCCCTGACCGCCGGGCTGGCCAGCGCGCTGCTCGGCGAGGACCTGGGCGCGCCGCTCTGGGCCGACCGACAGGGCTGGCGCTACGCGCTGCCCGACAGCGGGGCGGACTTCGAGACGCTGAACGCCAACGGCGCGGGCCTGTACTTCGCGGGCGACTACACCGCCGGGCAGGGGCGTGTCCACCTGGCGATCGCGAGCGGCTGGCGCGCGGCGGAGTGGATCGCGCGAGAGTGGCCGCCGGGTGATGGGGGGTAGGCGGCGGACAGCGGCTGCGCGGCCGACACCCTCCATCGGAAAGAACGCAGGCCGTAAGGTCCGCGTAACCTTTATGGGTGTATAATGTCGGTAGGAGTGAAAGCCTGGCGGATTGTCACGGGACGTTGTTGGGCGTAGAAGGAACAGCAGCAGAACGTCTGAACCCTGACCGCTACACCCGAACCCCTGCGCTGGAAGCGCACTAGCGGGAGAAGTTGCATGGCATCACACGACGTCCGGCCGGCCGCGCCCCCACGGGAGCCACCCGCGGCGCGCCCGTTGCCGCTACGGGGGCTGCTGATCGGCGGCGGCGCGGCGCTGCTGGCGCTGATCATCGCCGTGTTGGCGCTCGGCGGCCCGGCGCAGCGCGCGGGCCTGCCCGGCGGCAGCGTGCTCCTGCTGGCCCCGGCGGCCTTTCTGGCGGGCGTGTTCAGCTTCCTCTCGCCCTGCACCCTGCCGATCCTGCCGGCCTACTTCGCCTTCACCTTCCAGGCCCGGCGCGAGCGCGTCGTCATGATGACCGTGGCCTTCTTCCTCGGCCTGGCAACGACCATGGTGCTGCTCGGCGCGAGCGCTACGGCGCTGAGCAAACTGCTCTTCCGCAACCTGGAGCACCTGACTCTGATCGGCGGGCTGGTGATCATCGCTTTCGGTGTGATGAGCATCCTCGGCAAGGGGTTCGGCGGCGCGAAGCTGCTCGATCGCCCGACCGCCAGCATCGCCGGGTCGTACCTGTACGGCGCGACCTTCGCGCTCGGCTGGACGGCCTGTGTCGGCCCGATCCTCGGCGCGCTGCTGACCCTGTTGGTGGCGACGCAGGGCGTGGCGGTGTTCCAGGGCGCCATCCTGGCGTTCATCTACGCGCTCGGCCTGGGCACGCCGCTCATCCTGGTGGCGACGTTCTTCAGCCGGGTGGGCAAGGGCTCGCGCCTCTGGCAGATCATGCGCGGGCGCGGGGTGACGCTCAACCTCGGCTTCGCGCAGATCCACACCCACACGACCAGCATCATGAGCGGCGTCCTGCTGATCGTCATGGGTGCGCTGCTGGCGAGCGGGCAGCTCACCGCACTGAGCCAGTGGAGCACGAGCACTCCCTTGGCGCAGTGGGCGATCAGCCTGGAGCAATGGGTCGAGCGGATCTTCTTCGGCGGATAGCCAGGGGCGCCGCGCTTCGGCGCGGCATCGCACCGCGTGGGACCCTCCCTCGCTGGGTTCTCCGTGGTGATCGCTGCAGCACGGCGACGGGCATGGGCCGCAGGTCGAAGCGCGCGATCCGCGAGGCGGCGGGATGTATCGCCTACTACCGCGACGAGGGCGGCGCGCTGCGCCTGCTGCTGATCCGCGACCGGCAGGATGTCTGGACGCTACCGAAGGGCCACTTGCTGCCAGGCGAGTCGGACGCTGCCGCGGCGGCGCGCGAGCTGTTCGAGGAGACGGGGGTCGCGGGCGAGCTCGGCCCGGCAGTCGGGCAGATCGAGTACCCCGTGGTTCGCTGCGGCGTGCCCTGCACCAAGCGCGTGCGGTTTTTCCTGCTGCGGGCCGACTCGCCGGCGCTCATGCCGGACCCGGAAGAGGTACGCACGGCGGTCTGGCTCGCGCCGGATGAGGCGCTGGCACGCGTCGGCTACCCGCTGGTGCGCCAGGTGCTCGCGGCGGCGCTGGCGCTGCTCGGCGCGAGTGCTGCGTATCGTTGAGCCTTCAGCGTGATGTGGTCAGCGCCGACCGCTACGGTGATGGGATCAGCGTCTCGCATCCGCCGCCGGGTCGATCCGCGGCAGGACGATCCCCTGCTGGCCCTGGTACTTGCCCGCCTTGTCGGCGTACGAAACCTCGCACACCTCATCCCCCTCGAAGAACAGCACCTGGCCGATCCCCTCCTCGGCATAGATCCGCGCCGGAAGCGGCGTGGTGTTGGAGATCTCGATCGTCACGTGCCCTTCCCATCCGGGCTCCAGCGGCGTGATGTTGATGATGATGCCGCAGCGCGCATAGGTCGATTTGCCGATCACCAGGCAGGCGACCGTGCGCGGGATGCGGAAGTGCTCGACCGAGCGGGCGAGCGCGAACGAGTTCGGCGGGATGTCGCAGTAATCGGCGGTGATATCGACAAACGAGCGCGGGTCGAAATGCTTGGGATCGACAATCGTGTTGTAGACGTTGGTGAAGACCTTGAATTCGCGCGAGACGCGCATATCGTAGCCGTAGGATGACAGGCCATAGGAGATGATCCCGTTGCGCACCTGGCGCTCGACGAACGGTTCGATCATCCCCTCCTCCAGCGCCATGCGCCGGATCCAGCGGTCGGCCTTGATGGACATAGCGGCTCCTTCGGGTGCAGCGGTTCGGTCGGGCGGATTATAGCACCCGCCGCGCGACCGCTGATCGTAGGCGGACGACGCGCGGCCGCGTGCAGAGGCGACGGACGGCCGCCTGACAGCCGTCCGTCGTCATGCCGCCGCTCCTGGGCTACGCTGTGCGTCCGTCACCCGATGGACTGCTGCTTGTTGCGCGGCCGGCCGTGCTACTCCGGCCCGCCATGCTTCTAGATCACGCTCAGTTGCCCGTCCCCCTCCAGGTAGGCCCGCATGACCTGCGTCAGATCGGCGACGCCCCGCTCCCGGAGCAGGCCGAGCAGTTCTTCCTTGATCAGCAGCTCCCGGCGCATGTTGTGGCGCTGAAGCGTGCCGGCCACCACCAGCGGCAGCGGCGCGGGCCGCACCAGCCGGCGGACCCACGGCACGTGAAACGCCAGCCCATCTAGTGCGTCGTCCAGCCGATGATCGTCGCGACCAGGAGGAGGCCGTCGGTGATCGGGTTATATTGGGCTGACATTGCGTTCTGCGCGGCGTCGGCGCTCCGCACGATCTGCAGCAGGTCGGTCAGGCTGACAGTGCCGGATTCGCGCTTGAGGACGAAGCGCAGCATCAGAAACAGCGCCAGCTAGACACGCGTGCCGCGCAGGAAGATCTGCAGAACCGGCGTGTCGAGCGAAAACATGCCGGCTCCATCGGCGCCGAAGATCGCCTCTATATCGTTCCTCCTCTCGAGCGGGCCGGGCGTGCCAGATCGTCCTAGCGGGTCGTCCGTGTCAACGAGGCGGCGCCGTTGCCGGCCCATCTCGTAGCCCGCGGCTCGGAACGCTCCCAGAAACGCTCCAGCGCGGCGGCCACGGCGTCCGGCTGCTCCCAGTGGGCCATTTCGCGCGCGGGGGCGATGCGGGCCGTTTCCCAATGCGGGTGGCGCGCCACGAAGCCAGGCAGCTCGTCGAAGCTAACGAACGATGCTGTGTCGTACAGTACGAGCGCCGGCTGCGGTAGCGCGGCATACACCGTCTCGCGAATGTCCGGCGAGAAGAGCGCACCGCTGATGAAATACAATGGCGCAAAACGCGCGCCGGGCTGGTGCGTCGTCAGATAGTCGTACTCCAGCAGATCGCGCGGCACCGGGCCGGCGAACGACTGCTTGAGGAAAAAGGAGATAATCGGCTTCGTCACCAGCAGGTCGTAGAGCGCCTGCGCCCAGAGTGGAAACGACAGCACGCGGTGCGCCCGGGAGACCGCCCGCGGCCGGTTGGAGCGGGCCTGAGTCGCGGCGGGGCGCCGCGCGAAGCCGGTCGGCGAGATCAGCGCCAGCGAGGCCACCAACTCTGGCCGGCGCAGCGCCGCCCGCGCCGCGAACTCGCCGCCGAGCGACAGGGCAACGACATCGGCCGGCCCGTCGGCCGCGGCGATCTCCAGAACGCGGATGACCGCAGCGGTGTACAGGTCGGGCGAGTAGACGCGGTCGGAGCGCTCTGAAAAGCCGAACCCGGGCAAGTCCGGCACGAAGACCGGCCGCCGCCCGCGGTAGCGCTCGAAGATCGGGCGCATCTCATACGCCGACGCGCCGGCGTTGATGCTGTGGATCAACACCAGCGGCCGGCCCGCACCGCCGCGGTCGATATAGAAAGACACCCGCCCGGTCTCCGGCCCGCTCAACTCTTCACGGGTCGCCGGAAGCGCGGGCGGCAGTGGGAGGTGATGGTTGACGAACAGGGCGCTATAGGCCAGCCAGCCGAGGGGCGCGGCCAGCGCTGCCGCGCCGACCGTCCGGGCCAGGCGTGCTGCCTGCGTGTATGTCGAGCGATTCATCAATCTTTCCTTGTGCATAAGAAGCTGTTGAAGCGGGGCGGTTCGACGGGCTTCGCCCCTCCAAGATCTCATGGTTGGCGCGCAGACGCGTGCCGCAGCGCGCACGAGCGCGCTCGAACAGAACTGCGTGGACACCTACCACGATGCGGGGACCGCGTACGTCCTGTGATCGGAGTGTTGCCTTCGGGCGGTAAGCGGCGCCTCCACGGCGGCCCTAGCAAATTGGCAGCTCCCTTTCGGACACAAGAAGCAGGAAACGTGCCAGGGGGAGGGAGCGGTTTGGCACGCTTCTTGCTCATGCGCGTTTGACGTGTTTGCAATACCGCGCGATGAGGCGCTTTGGATGTCTGCGTAGGGTCCGTTCTTCCAACGGGCGACCCGTCAACCGGGCCGGTGTGCGCCTCGTATCCCGGCGCTGCAAGCAGGTCTTCATGAGCCTTCTACGCACCACAGCAGGACACCGATGCAATCCCAGCCCGAAGTCATTGACGCCCGGCATGTCGAACTCACCTTCGGCGGCGGAGCAGGCGTCCACGACCTGACACTCCAGGTGCCCGCCGGCACGATCTTCGGCTTGATCGGCCCGAGCGGCTCGGGCAAGACCACGTCGGTGCGCCTGCTCACCGGCATCCTCACCCCCCAACAGGGCGAGCTCCGGGTGCTTGGCGCCCAGCCGAGCCGGTTTCGCGCCCGCATCCGCGAGCGCATCGGCTACATGCCCCAGCTCTTTACCCTCTACCCAAACCTGACCGTCTGGGAGAATCTGAGTTTTGTCGCCTCGCTGTATGGGCTCGGCTATTTCAGGCGGCGCGCCCGGATGACCGAACTACTCGCGTTCGTCGAACTGGACGACGCGCGCAAACGCCTGGGCAGCCAGCTCTCCGGCGGCATGCAGCGCCGCCTCTCGCTGGCCTGCTCACTCGTCCACGACCCGGAACTGCTGTTCGCCGACGAACCCACAGCCGGAATCGACCCGGTGCTGCGCGGCAAGTTCTGGGAGTACTTCCGCGCTCTGCGCGACGCCGGGCACACGCTGTTCGTCACCACCCAATACGTTGGCGAAGCGGCCTACTGCGATCTGGTGGGCGTGATGCGCGACGGGCGGCTGATCCACATGGATACGCCCGATGGCCTGCGCCGCACCGCGCTCGGCGGCGAGGTCATCAAGCTGGTGGTCGGGGCGGGCCAGACGCACGAGGCTGCGCGCCGGCTCATGGTGCTCGACCCGGTGAACGAGGTGCGCCGCTCGCCCCGCCAGGCGGAGTTGCTGTATATCTATTGCGACGACGCGGGCGAGACGCTGCCGCTGATTTTTACCGCGCTGGACAGCGACTCCGGCATCACGGTGACATCGGCGGAGCAGTTCATGCCACCGTTCGACGATATCTTCATCACCCTTATGGAGCGGGCGGAGGACCATCATGCGTAAGCCGCTGGTTCGCCTGCTCGCGTTCACCGCCAAAGAGATCAACGAGGTGCGCCGGCAGCCGCGCCTGGTGCTGAGCCTGGTGTTCGGGCCATTCCTGATCCTGTTGCTGTTCGGCATCGGCTACCAGGGCAGCCAGCCGCAACTGCGCACCGCGCTGGTCCTGCCGCCTGGCGGCGTGCAGGGGCTGAATGTCGAGGCGCTCCAAAAGATGATCGGCGCCAACTTTCAACTGGTGAGCGCCGACCTGTCGCGCGAGCAGGCGCTGGCGCAGCTCGCCGCCGACCAGCTCGACGTGGTGCAGATCCTCCCGGCGGACATCGAAGGTCGGGCGCTGCGCGGCGAGCCTTCCGAGATCGAGTTCACGTACAATGAGATCAATCCGCTCAACCAGCGCTGGATCGAATACCTGGCATATGCCGAAGTGACCGAGGTGAACCGGGCGATCCTGCTGCGCGCCGCGACCGCGCTCCAGCAGGAGGCGGCCCGCACCAGCCAGCAGCTCGCCCAGGCACGACAGCAGCTCGACGCGCTCTCCAGTGGCACGGCCGGCGCGGGCCCGGCGCAACTGCGGGCCACCCTCCAGCGGCTGCGGGCCGCGGCTGCCGCGCTGGCGCTCAGCCCGCTGCTGGCACAGGCCGCTGGCGGCGACGCGGCGCAGGCCCGCCGGGACCTCGAACAGCTCCAGCGCGATGCCGAGGTGCTCGACCAAACCGCCGCCAGCGGCCAGCTCAACCCGCAGCACCTGCGCGCCATGCGCGACCGAATCGCCCGCCTGGAGGAGACGACCCGCACGCTGAGCGCCGTGCCGCCGGACGTGATCGTCTCCCCGGTACGGCAGAATTACGAGAACTTGAGCCGCACCTCGTACGATCTGGTGACGTTCTACACGCCGGGTGTCATGGCGCTGCTCATCCAGCACATCGCCGTCACGCTCGGCGCGCTCTCGCTAGTGCGCGAGCGGGCGCTCGGCGCGACCGAGATTTTTCGCGTCGCCCCGGTGAGCATCGCGCAGATCATCACCGGCAAGTATCTGGCGTATACGATCTTTATCGGCGTGATGGCCGCGGCGCTGGCCGCCCTGCTGCCGCTGCTCGGCGTGCCGTTCCTGGGCAGCGCATCGGCGTTCGCCGGGCTGGTCGCGCTGCTAATCGTCGCGTCGCTCGGCATCGGCTTCCTGATCTCGGCGGTGTCGAAATCCGACAGCCAGTCGATCCAGCTTTCGATGCTGGTGCTGCTGCTGTCGATCTTTTTCAGCGGCTTCTTCCTGCCGCTGGAAAACTTCAGCGCGCCAGTGCGCGCCGTCGGGTATCTGCTGCCGATCACCCATGGTATCATCGGCCTCCAGGCGCTGATGCTGCGCGGTATCCCGCCCGTGGAGACGGTCTGGCTCGCGCTCGGCGCGATCGCGCTGATCACCTTCGGGCTGACACTGGTGCTGGCGCGGCGTAATCTCAAGCGGGCGTAACGCGGCGTCGCGACGGCGGTAGACGGTTGATTGTCAGGCGAACGCCTTGCGCCCAACCATAAGTGATCAGCAGGCATCCGCGATTCATCATGTATCACTCCCATGTGCCTTCCGCCCCGATCAACCGTACCTGAGTGGTGGCGCAACCTGCGGCTGCGCGATGTCGCGCGCGGCACGGTCGTCGTGCTGCTGGTGGCCGCGGCGTTCGCGCTCGGCCTGGCGATCCGCAACGTCCTCACGGCCGTCGCGTTCGGCCTGCTGCTGGCCACCGCGCTCGAGCCGGTGATGCACCGCCTGCGCTTCGGCGTGGCCCCGCGCTTCCTGGCGGCCAGCGTCGCCGTCGGCCTGCTGGTGCTGCTGGCGATCGGCAGCGCCGTGCTGATCGTGCCCCTGATTGTCGAGCAAGCCAACACGCTCACCACACGACTGCCGGAGATCTACGGTGCGATCCGGCAGCAACTCCTCGACTCGCCGTACCGCATCCTGCGGCAACTTGGTACAGGGATGCGCTCGCCGGCAGGGGCCAGCGTGCCGCCGCTCGACGAGCTATTCGCCGAGGGCGCGGCCTGGCTGCCGACGATCGGCAACGCGCTGTTCTTCATCGTCAGTACGCTGCTCTTCACCTACTACTGGCTGCTCTACAGCGAGCGGACGATCAGCGGGCTGCTGCTGCTGCTGCCGGCCGAGCGCCGCGCGCCGGCCCGCGTCCTCTGGGAGCAAATCGAGGAGCGGGTCGGCGCATTCGTGCGCGGCCAGGCGATCCTCGGACTGACCGTCGCGATCTGTTCGCTCATGGCCTACTGGCTGATCGGCGTGCCCTACCCGCTGCTGCTGGCGCTCGTCGCCGGGTTGCTCGAGATCGTGCCGTTCATCGGGCCGATCATCACCGCCGCGCTCGCCACGGCGCTCGGGTTCAGCGTCGCGCCGGGGCTGGGGCTGGCGGCGCTAGCGGCAGGCGTCGTCATTCAGCAACTCGAGAGCATCCTGCTCGCGCCGCGGATCATGGACAAGGCGGTCGGGGTGACGCCGGTTGTGTCGCTGCTGGCGTTTGTCGGCTTCACCGCGCTGATCGGCCCGGTCGGCGGCCTGCTGGCGATCCCGCTGGCGGCGGCGGGCCAGGTGTTGTTCGGCGCCTGGGTGAGCTACCGCGCGGCGCAGAGCGTCAGCGAGCAGGTGCAGGGGCGCGGCCGGGCCGACCGGCTGCGCTACGAGGCCGCCGCGCTGGCGGCGGACATGGCGGGGCGGCTGCGGCAGCCGACCGACGCGGCGATGAACCTGTCCAACGACAGCGAAGAAGCGCTGGCGGCGGTCGTCGCCGAGCTGCAGGCGCTGCTCGGCGCCGCCGAGGAGGGCGAGCGATGAAACAGCTCGCGCTTGTTACCGCGGTGGTGCTGGGGATGATCGCCGCTGCGCTGGCTCTCTGGCAGATGAGCGAAGCGGTCGTGCTGCTGCTGTTCGCACTGGCGGCTGCGGCAGGTGTCGCGCCGCTGGTCGCGCGCCTGGAGCGGCGCGGCCTGCCGCACGGCCGGGCGGTCGCCCTGGCATTTCTGGCGACGGTTGGGGTGCTGGCGATCATCCTTGTCGCCTTCGGCACACTGCTGCTGGCCGACCTGGGTACCGTGCTCGACCAGGGGCCGCGCGGATATGAGGAGTTGCGCGGTGCGCTCGCCGTGCAGAGCGCCTGGGGCGCGGAGATCGCCGCGCGGCTCCCCAGCGCCGATGCGCTGCCCGGCCTGCTGGCGCGCGCGCAAACCGAAGCGCTTGGATCGACCCTGCTCGGCCTGACCGGGAGCGCTGTCGGCCTGCTGACGCTGTTGGTGAGTGTCGCGGCGCTGACGTTTTATTGGCTGCTGGAACAGCAGCGAATCGAACGGCTGTGGCTTTCGCTGCTGCCGATCGGGGCGCGCGCTACGGCCCGCGCCGTCTGGGAGCGCCTCTCGGCCGAGGTCGGCCGGTATATCCGGGCGGAGGCGCTAATTGTAATCTTCACAACGGCGGCGCTGCTCGGCGTCTACGGCGGCGCGGGGCTGCCGGTCCCGGCGCTGCTGGCGGTCATCGGCGGCGTGGCGCAGATCGTCCCGCTGCTGGCCCTGCCGCTGGCGCTGCTGCCGGGGCTGCTGGTCGCCTGGGCGGTCGGGCCGGGCACACTGCTTGCGACGCTGCTCGGCAGTCTGGTTGTGCTCGGACTCATCCAGCTGTTCGTTGTACCGCGCCTCTTTCGCAACGGCATCAACGTCAACCCGGTGCTGACGATCGTTCTGATCATGGCGCTGTACGAGCTTGGCGGCATCTGGCTTATGCTGCTGGCGCCGCCGCTGGCCGCCGCCATTCAGACCGCTACCCGCGTGCTGACCAGCGAGCGCGTTGTGACGGTGGCATCCGACGCCATGCCGACGCTGCGCCAGCGGCTCGACCTGATCGAACGGAACCTGACCCCCGAAGAGCGCGCCAACCCGCAACTGAACGACCTGCTGGCGCGCACACGCCAGCTGGTGGATGAAACCGCCGACCTGCTGCCGGAGGCGCTGCCGCCACCCAGCGCGATGGGCGGCCCTCCGGCGTTGGGGCCGGCGCCATAGCGCGGGGCAGCGCGTCTTCGGGGTGCAACCAGCCGCGTACCGCTGTGGCGTGCGCTCGGGCACGTAAAGCACATGTTCCGGATCGGAATCATAGGCTACCGCAGGATTGAAACGGCTAGGCCAAAAGATGTACGACAATGCTCCTTTTCCATGGTATACTCCTTTGAAATAAGCTAGAGATCGAGCAGATGCGACACACGTAAGGATGTGCTTATTGTCGATGATGAGACCGAGATCGTTCGCTTGCTCGTGGACATCCTCAGCGAGGAGGGGTACCGTGTAGGTGTCGCGCGCGATGGAGCGAGCGCCATTGCACACGTGCTGCACGATTCCCCGTCGCTGGTGCTGTTGGACTATTCGATGCCGGGCATGACCGGTGGTGAAGTCGTGCGCCAGATACGCGCGCGTGGAATGGTCGATGTCCCGATCGTGATCATGAGCGCGGGCACACGCGCCGAAGCGCTGAACGTCTCCGGTGCGATCGCCTTCCTGCCCAAGCCGTTCGATCTCGACAAGTTGCTCGCCTGTGTGGCGCACTATGTAACGACGTAGCGCGTCGTCTCCCTCGCGTCTTACGTGCCGCCATCACTGGCTCATCCCAACTCGTCCGTTCGTCCGACGCGTCAGGCGCCCTGCGCCATAGACCGACCCGATCGCCAGCAGCACCAGCGTGGCGAGCGCGCCGCCGACCGCACCCTTCGCAATACTTCTCACCTCGCGCGAGGCCCCAGCCGGCGCCCCGGCCGCCGGCTCTCGCCGGGGAGGCGGCAACTTCACCGGCGCGGCCGTCGGCTCTGGCGCAAGCGGCTCGACCCGGTGTGTGCGCCGCCAGCGGGCATAGACGTGCGTAAACTCCGCCGCGGCGAACAGCAACTGGCTGCTGAAGAAGACCCACACCATCAGCACGAGCACCGTCCCGATCACACCGTAGGCGCTTGCGAAGGCGCTGTGTTCGATATAAAACGCCAGCAGCCGCTTGCCGATCTCCCACAGGATGGCGGCCAGCAGCGCGCCCAGCAAGACATCGGCCCACTCGACACGCGTATTCGGTAGATACTTGAACAGCAAGGCAAAAATCAGCGTGTTCAAAGCGATCGTGATCGCCAGGCCGACGACGAACCCGAACACTCCACCGATGACAGGTACACCGCTCAGCGCGCCGAGCAGCGCATTCGTGACGCCGGTCAGCACGGTCGAGATGATCAGCAGCACGCCGACACCGAGTACCATCAGGAACGAGAAGAGCTTATCCTGGACCGCCGTGGTGATTGTTTGCCAGATCGTCGGCTGCGTCGGCGGGTTCGGCACCTTCCAGATCCGGTTGAAGCTCACATCGAGCTGCTGAAAGACCCCCGAGGCGCCGAGCAGCAGCGTGATCAGGCCGATCCAGGTCGCGGCGCCGGCATTCTGCTCCACCTGCGTCAGCGCTTGCTGGATCGCCTGGGCGAGGCTTGGCGCGAAATTGCGCGAGATCGCGTCCATGATCTGCTGCTGTACCGCCTCGCGTGAGCCTAGCACGAAGCCGACCGCGGCGAGCAGCAGCAGCATGAGCGGAAACACCGAAAACACCGCATAATATGCCAGCGCCGCGCCAAGCAGCCCAATGTCGTCTGCGCCGAACTCGTACGCCGTCTGCTTGATAAGCGATGGAAGAGCTGTGATAATCCGTTTCGCCTGCTCCATATTCCTTGCTCCTGCACTTTTCTCGATTATATGGGTATGCTCCGCACGGTAGGGGCGGTATGTTCCCACCCGGAGCTGTCGCTTTCGTCGGTTATGCCGACCCTGCCCCCGTCTGCGCTCACGCGGACGAGGAGCGGCGATGCGAGCGATAGGCGCATACCTGCGGACGCCCAACATCGACGCCCCCACTCCTCGCACAAGCTCGCGACCGAGGAAGGTCTGCACTAACTATGCCACAGATGCAGCGGCGGGACTGCGGCACACATCTTGCAATCATCTCTGTACGAACGGGCTATAGCAGCAGACCGCTGGCCTGCAAGGAGGCGCTATGAATGAATTCTTCCGTAAATGCGCCCAAAGGGTATCCGACGTGAGTGGCTCGGCATGGGCATTCATTGCCGCCTTGGGTATCATTCTGGCATGGGCGATTGCAGGGCCGTTCTTTCACTATTCAGATACCTGGCAGCTTGTCATTAACACGGGAACAACAATTATCACGTTTTTGATGGTTTTCTTGATTCAGAACACGCAGAACCGCGATGCCAGGGCCATCCATCTTAAACTCGATGAATTGTTGCGGGCGGTTGCTGAGGCACGCACGGGGCTGGTGGACCTGGAAGATCGCTCCGACGCTGATTTGGCCGCGTTGCGGGAGCAGTTCCGCAAACTGAGTGCGGAGAACGGCGAGCATGACGCGGAGCGCCGGGCATCCGGCTCCTGACATCCATTAGGCCGGGGGTTAAGAGAGGAATGATGTCAACCGTTCAACAACGAAAGGAGTGCGCCTGGCCAGGGGACGAGCAACCACAACAGAGGGAAGAAAACGCCATGCCGGCGGATATCTTGATTGTCGATGATGAACTGCAGATCGCTGAGGTGCTTGCCGAGACCCTCCACGACGAGGGATATCGTGTGAAAACACTCCATGATGGCGCCAGTGCGCTGTTGGAGATCGCTGCGCACCGGCCGCGCCTCGTGTTGCTCGATATCACGATGCCGGTGATGAACGGACTGGAGCTGCTGCGCTACCTGCGCGGCCATGGCTTCGCCGACCTGCCGATTATCATCATGACCGCCGAGCTTCGGCCAGAGCGTTACCTGGCCCACGGCGCGAACGGCGTGCTCGCCAAGCCGTTCGCGATCGACGAGCTGCTTGACCTTGTGGCCGTCTATGTCTCACCGGTGCGCTAGCCTGGACACAACGAGAACCCGGGATAAGGAGATCGGACGACAGACATGTCGCACGGGTTTGGGGCGGGTCCGCGGCCAGCGTCCGTCGTCGACCATCCGTCCATCCTCGGCTTCATGCGCCCGTTTTCTCTCCACGCATCCGCCGTGCCAGGTCAAGGATCGCTTCGCCGTACCCGTCGCCCGGCACGGCCCACCTGCCGTTGAGCTGCAGTACCGTTGGCGCGCTGCCACGGTAGCCGGCCGGCAACCCGCGGTAGGCCAGGGCCGCAGTAATGAGTGAGGCCTGCTCCGGCGTCTCCTGGCCGGCGGGCACAGCATAGGCCAGCAGCCGCCCCAAATGCGCCGGTACGGCATCATCGACCCATGTTGCGAAACTCGCGCCTTCGCGCCACACCGCGTCATGGTCATCCCAGGCCCAGGCCGCCCCCGGCGGCACGCCCGGGTCGCCGGGGCGCGTGGCGCCGGTCACACCGATTCCAGCCGGGTTGCGGCGGGGCCGCTGGCTCCACCACGAGGTGAGACTGCCGGTCTCGTGGGCCATCTGCGCCAGCGCCAGAAACCAGTCCACGCCGGCCCAGTCCCCCAGTTGCTGGTAGCGGCCGATGATCACCGACACATCATAGGGCATGTAGCCTAGCGCACGCGGGGCGAACCAGGCATTCGCTTGCCCGGCCGTGCCGCTGGCCGGCGCGACGATCGCTCCCTCGACGACCGGTGGCGGCGGCAGGCCTGGGGGGGACTGTGGCGTCAGCGGCTCGCTCCGGGCCAGCGGCAGGTAGATCAGGTGAGGGCTGCTGGCGCGGGTCGGGCCGGCGCGCCGGGCGGCTGCGGCGGAGGCGGCCAGAGCGGCGAGCGACAGGCGAAGAAATTGGCGGCGTGATCGCATGGCCCTATGGTACCTGGTATGTCAAGCCCACACGTGCGCCGTACGTCGCGACGGCGCGAACACTTCCCTGTCTTGCCTGAACGTAGCGCGCGGCGGATTTTGCCTGCGCGCCTGCGCCCACTTCCGCCGCTGCGTGCTATACTCCCTGCCAGGAGGCGGCCTGCGCCCCCCACAGCGCCGGCGCTGCGCTCTCGCCCCGTGGGCGGGAAGGCAGCGGAGCATACGATTCCCGCCGTTCTCGGCAATGATATGAGGAGCATATGGCCAGCGAGCAACAGGTTGCATTAGTCGTTGTCGCCCACCCGGACGACGCCGAGTTCGGCTGCGCCGGCACGCTCGCCGCGTGGGCAGAGGATGGGTGGGCGGTGCATCTAGTGATTTGCACCGACGCCTCGGGCGGCGGGCCGGATGATGCGACGGATGTCGGCCCGGAGGCCCGCCGCCGCATCACCGAGACACGCCGGCGCGAGCAGCGCGCCGCCGCCGATATCCTCGGCGTGCGCGATGTGATCTTTCTCGACTACCCGGACGGACTGCTGGCCCCGACGCCCGAACTGCGCCGCGATATTGTGCGACTGCTGCGGCGCTACCGCCCGGCGCGTGTCGTCTGCCAGTCGCCGGAGCGCACCTGGAAACCGGCCTACATGATCGGGCGGCACCACCCGGACCACCTGGCCGCCGGGGCGGCGACGATAATGGCGCTCTATCCGGCTGCGCAGAACCCTTGGGACTTCCCGGAGCTGTTGGCGGAAGGGCTCCGGCCGCATAAGGTGCGCGAGCTCTACGTGATGGGCGCGCCCGAGCCGAACCACGCGGTGGATATCAGCAGGACGTGGGAGCTGAAGATCGCCGCGCTGCGGGCGCACGACAGCCAGGTCGGCGCGCGGATGGACGAACTCGTGCCGCGGCTGCGCGGCTGGGCGGAAGAGGCCGGCAAAGACTTCGGCCTGCCGCTCGCCGAGCAGTTCCATCGGGCAGAGAATCCGTGAGGGATGGGCGATGTACTGATGACCGGCACCTCTGGCGCCTGCCGTCCGCCCCCGGCAGGCCCCGCTGAGCGCTCAACGCCCAACCTCCACACTCCGAGCTCTCCCTTCCAGGAGGTACGCGTCGCCCGCACGGCGAGAGGTGGGGCAGGCTGTGCGCGCCGAAGAAGCGGTCGGAGAGGGGTGCGCCCCGCCAAACCTCCCCAACGCGTACGTCCTGTGTCTGAGTTGGCTCATGGGTGGCTACCCTGCAGCCCGCACCCCTCGCTCCCGAATCGTGAGCGGGGGCGTGGGGCGTAACGCGCATAGGTCGTCAGGTTGGCCGCCTGGCCCGGATGCACGCAGAAGGCGACGGCCTGCGCAAGAAATACACAGATGCGTTTCAGACAATTGCTGAACTTCGAACGCTGAACTCTGCCCGTTGAGCGCTAAACTAATACTCCCGCCGCCCGGCCCACAAGAGCGCCCCGCCGAGGCCAGCGAACAGCAGGCCCATACCGCCCAACATGACGCTGAGGATCGGCGGCCCTTCAGCGGCCCGGCGCTCGCGGGCGATGTAGGCGTCCAGCGCCATGCCGACGATCCGCCCGGCGTCGATCACGTTGCCCTCGCTGCCACGCGCCGCCGCGCCAAACACTGCGACGGCGTCGCCGCGGCGCAGCCCCGCATAGGTACAGTCGGCGCCGTGGCTCTGCCAGGGCGTGGCGTCGAGCACATACCAGCCGCGCACCTCGACCACGCCGCTGGGCGTCTCGATCAGGAGTGTCGGGTGCGCCTGAGAGACCGTTTCGATAATCGTTTCGTCATCGCTGTCGGTGCGCGCCACTGTGCAGTCATACGCGACCATCGCCGCCGCCAACTCCGGGTTGCGCGCGCTGATGCGCCCATCGAGCGCCACCTGTGCGCCTGGCGCGGTGTCGTCCAGCGAGACGGCGGAGACGCGCCGGATGGCTTCCAGACGCGCCACCTCCTTGCGCATCAGGCCGGGCAAAAAGACGAACGCCGCAACAGCGCCCATCAGCAGCAGCAGCCCGATGCCGCCGAAGATGGCGCCGACCAGCAGAGGCACCTTGTTGGTCGAGGAGCGCATGGTCTTGTTCACCCATCGCGCATGGCAGGCTCACCGATTCACGTGGCGCGGATCGCAGGCGCGTCTGTGCGATCCGCGCCCCCGTGACACGCAGCGGTAGACCATGGCATCCCCGTTGCAGCGCCCCGTTTTATCACCATTGAGCTTACGGCCAGCACCGCCCCGCTGTCAAGGCGGTACAATACTACGATGAGTGCGGTTGTGTCAACGTACACGAGCGGAGATGGAGCGAGCGGCCGTCCGCCTTTCCTCCGCCGCCGCCCGCTGCGATAACCGGGGTGCATATGCCACCAACGATCACCGTCTTCGGGCTCGGGCTGATGGGTCGCCCGATGGCCCGCACCTTGCGCGCCGCCGGCGTCGACGCCCGCGGCTGGAACCGCTCGCCGCTCGACCCGGAGGCCGCCGCCGGCATCCCGCTGTGCAGCCACCTGGATGAAGCCGCGCGCGCCGAGATCTGCCTGCTCATGCTCCGCGACCAGACGGCGACCGACGAGGTCCTGGCGCGGATCGAGCCGCTGCTTCGGCCCGGCGCGCTCATTCTCGACATGGGCAGCAACGACCCGCGGCGCTCACGGGCGCACGCCGCCCGGCTGGCGGCGCGCGGCGTCGGCTGGGTGGACGCGCCGGTCTCGGGCGGGCCGGAGGGCGCGGCGGCCGGTGCGCTGGCGATCATGGTCGGTGGAACGGCCGGGGATGTGGCGCGGGCGCGGCCCGTGCTGAACGCGCTCGGGCGGGTGACACACGTCGGGGGGGCGGGCGCCGGCCACACCGCCAAGGCCGTCAACCAGGCGATCGTCGGCATGACGCTTGAAGCGGTCGCCGAGGCGTTGCTGCTCGCCGAGCGCAGCGGCCTCGACCCGCGCCTGGTGCAGCAGGCGCTGGCCGGCGGCCTGGCCGACTCGCTGCTGCTCCAGCGCCACGGCACACGGATGATCGCGCGGACCTATCTGCCCGGCGGGCGCGCCGCGGCACAACTCAAAGACCTGCGCCTGGCCATGGCCCTCGCCGACGAGGCCGGCCTCCGGCTGCCGCACCTGGCGAGCGTCACCGGGCGCTTCGCCGAGCTGGTGGCGCGCGGCGACGGCGACCTGGACCACGCGGCGATCCACAAACTGTTGCTGGAGCAGCAGGCACTGCCCGTCGACGCGCCGGTTGGTGGCTGACGCACGCCGTGTATTCGCCGTCCGGAGCGGGCGGCGCTACTGCTGCCGCGCCGTGAGCGGCAGGTAGGTGAAGGTGGCGCTGTTGCCGTATGTCCAGTTCAGGATATCGAACGTCGCCCAACTCCCGCCGGTGGAGCCGGTGATGCCGATCCATCCCCCGCCGCTGCCGATCGTCGCGGCAAGATCCAGATCTTTCACCAGGCGCGGCGTTGTCAGATCATCGACATACACGCGCAGCGTCGGCCGGCCGTAGGTGATTTTGATCGTATGCACCGCGCCGTCGAGCAGGTTCGGCAAATTCTTCGCCAAGGCGAGCTGAGCGCTCACGTCGGCGCTGTTCGGCAGCGCCCCGCGCGAATGGATGGCGATGTGATACTCCTCCGGGTCGCCGCGCGGACAGTCGGTGTAGGGGCCGCAGTGCGCCACGTTGTTCGGCCAGACATCGAACTCGATCGCCAGACTGCGCGGGATGCCTTCGTAGCCGATGCCGCCTTTGTCCGCGCCAAGCGCGTCCAGCCGGTCATTTTGCAGCACGAACGCCAGGCCGTCGGCGCCGGGCGGCGGCAACTCCACGAACGGCGAGTCGTCAATGCCCGCGACCCGCACCTGGAATGTCGTCTCCCATTGGATGTTCGCCGGCTGCGGCCGGTTGTACCACACGGCGCCGCGCTTGTACCGCTCACCCGGCGTCAGCCGCAGCGCCGTGCCGGCCGGGGCGGCGTCGCCGACCACCGTCAGGCCGTCGGGCGCGGCAAAGTTCGGGTAGCTGAACAGCGGCGCGAGCGCCGCCTGCATACGCGTCGCGCGCCCCCCCAGCAGGGACACCGCGGCGACGATGACGAGAAAGACGCTGATCCCTGGCGAACACACCCTGGTTCGAGGTCGCATCGTCACACTCCCTCCGTCTGGTGCGGCGTGAGAGGCTGTCGGAAAATGGAGATCCGCCGGCGGCAACGTCGCGGCGGCACGGGCGGAAGGGAGACGCGTTGGAGGCTTCGGCCGCAAGCCTTCGTCCGAGCATGTTTCGGACAGCTGCTGCGAAAAATTGTAACAACATGTCCTGCCATCAGGCAAAAAACAATTTCTTCATTCCAGCGCCGGCCGTACGATGCCAGCTCGGAGTCCTGTCATGCATCGACGGCGCGGTTCGGCGGTATCATGGGTTGCATGTTCTGATGCACCAGGAGCAGCGATGTTACGACCAAATCCTGTCAAGCAGGCGCTGCGGCGCGGCACTGCCGTCTACGGCACCATGCTGAGCGAAGCCGACTCCCCGGCCTTCGTGCGCGTGCTGGCCTCCGCCGGGTATGACTTTGTGTTCATCGACATGGAGCATGGCGTCTACAGCCTGAGCGCCGTCGCCGCGATGATCGGCGTCGCCCGGCTGGCCGGGGTTGCCCCGCTGGTGCGCGTGCCGAACCTGTCGTACCAGGCCGTGGCGCAGGCACTGGATGCCGGGGCGATGGGGCTGATGCTGCCGCGGGTCGAGACGCGCGCCCAGGCCGAGGCCTTCGTCAGCTACATGAAGTACCCGCCGGTCGGCGTGCGCGGAGCCAGCGGCGGGCGCGGCCACACCGATTACGAGGGCGCAGGGGCGCAGGAGTTGGTGCAGCACATGAATGAGCACACGCTCGCCATCCTGCAGATCGAGCGCCGTGCCGCGATCGAGCGGATCGACGACCTGCTGTCGGTGCCGGGCGTGGACGCTGCCGTGATCGGGCCGTTCGATCTGACCATCTCGCTGGGCGAGGCCAGCCCGGACGCACCGGCGGTGGCGGCCGCGATCCAGCAGGTGGTGGACGCTGCGCGCCGCCACGGCGTCGCCTCCGGCATCCACACGCCCGACGCCGACGAGGCGCGGCGCTGGCGCGATCGCGGGATGACACTGCTCGCCGCGAACAGCGACCTGGGCTTCTTCAAGGCCGGCGCGCAGCGCACGCTGGCCGCCATGCGGGGCGAAGGGGCCGCGGGCGCGGAGAAGGGCGAGCACATTTGAGGAGAACACCAACTGTCAGATAGCAGACTGTCGGATCGTTCCCCGTCATCCAACCTCCCGTCCGCGATCTCCAATCCGCAATGATATTGTGAAGGGGTTGTCATCCCGAGGCAGCGCGGCGCCGCTATACTGTATCGTGGGTCGGCGCCCGGCCGCGCCCAAACGACACAGCCCGCGGCGCTAGCTCGCCACAGCGCCGCCACGCCGGAGACAACCCCTTCCTATGCGCGATCGAACCTGTTTGCTCCTGCTTGCCGTGCTGCTGACGCCGGCGGCGCTGCTGCGCGGCGCGCTGGCCGCCGAGGGGTACAAGACCTTCATCCCGATCGCCCACAGCGCGCCAGCGGCCCCGGCCACCAGCCCTCCCGCGCTCCCGTTCGACCCGGCGGCGACCCACACCGGCGATGGGACGTACTACGACGCGACGGGCGACGGCAACTGCATGTTCGGCCCCTCCCCGAGCGACCTGATGGTCGCGGCGATGAATCAGACCGACTACTACGACTCCCTGCTGTGCGGGGCATACATCGAAGCGATCGGGCCGAAGGGGACAGCAATAGTACGGATCGTCGACCGCTGCCCGGAATGCCAGCCGGGCGACGTCGACTTCAGTCCGCAGGCGTTCGCGAAGATCGCCGACCTGCCGCAGGGGCGGGTGCGCATCGCGTGGCGCCTGCTCAGTCCGCCGCTCGCCGGCCCGATCGCCTACCGCTTCAAGGAAGGCAGCAGCCAGTGGTGGACGGCGGTACAGATTCGCAACCACCGCAACCCGGTCTACAGCGTAGAGTATCTGTCCGGCGGTCGCTGGGTGCCCATGGAGCGCCAGCAGTACAATTACTTCGTCGCCGCCTCCGGCACCGGCCCCGGCCCGCTGACACTGCGCGTGACCGACATCTACGGGAACCAACTCAGCGACAGCGGCATCCCGATCGCGCCGGGCGTGGTGCGGAACGGCAGCGGGCAGTTCCCGCCCGCGCCATAGAGCCGACCGCCGTTCACTGACGGAGGACGAAGGACGAACGTCAGTTGTATCTGCGGCTACGAGCTGCCCATTCAGCACAGCTGACGTTCGTCCTTGGTCTTCCGTCCAGCGTCCATCGTCCGCCGTCCCTCACACCACCGCGCCCTCGGCTGGCTGGCGCGCCCGGCAGCCCGGCAGCGAGGCGATCCGAAGGGCCTCGCGCTCCAGCGGATCGATCTCGGCAACCGGCTGCTCTGGATGGAGCGGGACGCGGAAGGTGCGAATCGCGCACAGGCCGCACGGCTTGTGAATCGCCCGGCCCCACTGCGGCAGCCGAATGACAGCCTCGGTCTCGCGGCGCTCGGTCTCGTAGCAGCGCACGATCAGGTAGGTGCCAGCATCCCACGGGTGCGTGAGCTAGCCGCCGGAGACGCAGCACAGCTCGCCGATGAGCTTGACCATGCCGGGAGTGCTCCCTTGTCGTGCCTGGTTGGTCCGCGGCGGATGGCCGCCGCGACTCATTCGAGCGCTGCGACGAAGGCGCGCACAGTGCTAAGCGAGATGACCCGATCAGGACGATCAAGCTCGCCCGATTCGCCTGCGATTGTGCGTTAGCACATCCAGTGATACACTGGCGCCCTGACGGCGCATAGGGTGTCATTCGCAGACGGGCCGTTTCATCGGGGAATCGCCTTGCCGGACTGTCCTTTTTGTTGTGAGGAGCCAATGCGACGCAACCAAACCATGCGGGGAACGCTGCTGATCGGCATGCTGGCGTTGACACTTGTCTTGGCCGCCGTACCCGCCCGCGCCGCGACGATCGCCAAGCCGGCATGGACCCCTAAACTACCCGCTGCCGCGCCAAGCCATCTGGTCAGCCTTATCACCCTCAATCCACTCTCCCCGAACATCTTGCCGATCAATCAGAATGTGACGATCAGCTTCACCTATGCGACGACGGAGACCGCCGGCGTGCGCATCTTCGCCCGCCCGTTCACCGCCGGAAGCCTCTCGCCGGGCTATGCCGCCAGCGGCTCGTCACTCTACCCCGTCGGGAGCGGCACCGGTAGCGGC
>JBHOQX010000118.1:0-28417 GCA_042408595.1 Roseiflexaceae bacterium
GTATCGGCCAGATCACCGGCGAGGCGCTCAAGCAGATCACCGGGATCGACATTGTGCACCAGCAGCTCGCCTACCTGATGCGCGCCGGCGCGCCCGCGCTGGTGATCGACCTGCCCGGCCTGCCGCCCGGCGCGCTCGCGCTGGCCCTCAACGGCGACGAACTGATCGTGCGGATCGGCCCGTACCGCCGGCACGTGCTGCTGCCGGAGGAGGTGCGCGGCGTCGCTGGCATCCGCGCGACACGCCAGGGCGATGCGCTGGTGGTCCGGCCAAAGGGGTAGGGGTCAGGGTTCAGCACAGACTGCCACGGCAACACCCTGGACCACGGTGCCGAGTTCCGGCGTATCGTATGCAGCGGGAGTCCGGAGGCGAGAGACGGGAGGCAGGTGCCGGGCCTCTCTTCTCCCGGTCTCCCGGTCCCCCCTGCCCCGGCCTGCTCTTGCACCAACCGCGCCTCGCTCGTATAATCCAGAGCCGCCCACACCGCCGTGGTCTGCGCGCCGACGCGAGCGATCCACCCCCCTACTGTGTCTGGAGGCAACGATGCGTATTGGTATTCTCACCGGCGGCGGCGACGTTCCTGGCCTGAACCCGTGCATCAAGGCCGTGGTCAACCGCGCCGAGGACGCAGGCATCGAGGTCATCGGCATCCGCCGCGGCTGGGGCGGCCTGCTCAACTACAACCCTGACGACCCGCATACGAACGAGGAATGGATCCAGCCGCTGACCAAGGCCAGCGTGCGCACCATCGATCGCTACGGTGGCACGCACCTGCACACCTCGCGCACCAACCCGGCCAAGGTCAAACCCTCGGCGATGCCGGAGTTCCTGAAAGGCAAGTTCGAGCACACGGGCGAGAAGCAGCAGGCCGACTGCACCCCGCATGTCCTGCGCGTGCTGGAGCACCTGCGGATCGACACCCTCATCCCGATCGGCGGCGACGATACCCTCTCCTACGCCGTGCGCATGCATCAGGAGGGGGTCCGCGTGATCGCCATCCCGAAGACCATGGACAACGATGTCTTCGGCACCGACTACTGCATCGGCTTCTCAACCGCCGTTACCCGCTCGGTGGAGTTCATCAACGCGCTGCGCACCCCCACCGGCTCGCACGAGCGTATCGCTGTGCTGGAGCTGTTCGGGCGCAATTCGGGTGAGACGGCGCTGATCTCGGCCTACCTGGCCGACGTGGACCGGGCGATCATCTCCGAGGTGCCGTTCGATGTCGAGAAGCTGGCGCGCCTGCTGGTGGAGGACAAGCGCCGCAACCCCTCGAACTATGCCATGTGCGTGATCTCCGAGGGCGCCTCGATGATCGGCGGGCAGGTGGTCGAGTACGGCCAGGAGGACGCCTACGGCCACCGCAAGCTCGGCGGTATCGGCCAGATCACCGGCGAGGCGCTCAAGCAGATCACCGGGATCGACATTGTGCACCAGCAGCTCGCCTACCTGATGCGCGCCGGCGCCCCCGACTCGCTTGACCGCATGGTGGCGATCTCGTATGGCAACCTGGCGGTTGATCAGCTGCTGCAGGGCCATAGCGGGCGGATGGTCGCGCTACAGGCCGGCCAATACACCACAGTGCCGGTGGATACTTGCACCCAGGGGGTCAAGCGCGTGGATGTCGAAGAGCTGTACGACGCCGACGCCTACCGGCCCAAGGTGCGGCATGTCCTCGGCAAGCCGATGTTTCTGTATTAGGCGGAGAGCCCCAGACGGGCAGACGGGCAGGAGCCGGGAGCCAATCTGCAATCAGGAAACGGTCAGGCGATCAGGCGCGCGCCGGCCTCGGCGACCTGCCGGCCACACGCTGGCCGCGCAGGAGATACGGACCCTGCGCGGCGATCGCCAGCATGAGTCCGGCTTCGTCGCCAAGTGCGCCGACCGCGTCGGGCGCGCCGCCGGTCGGGGCAGCGTATCTGACGGCGCCGATGTCGTAGCGCTCGGTCTGGCGTTGGCGCTCGCCCGCTTCGATCGGCGGGCGCGGCCCGGTCGCCATGTCGCTGTGTCATGGTCTCATCGTGCGCCGCCCGGTGCTGTGAAAGGACTTACCGCGATGCCCGGCCGGATCGCGCTGCGTGTCACGACGTCGCTCGCCGTGCTGCTGCTCTTGACGGGCCAACCGGAAGCTTACGGCCAGTGGCTGCCCGGCGTCAGGGTCTTTCTGCCGCTGGCACAGGCCGGCGAGTCGGCGGCGAGCGCGCCGGACCTGATCGTCGAGCGGATCAGCACGGCTGGCGGCACGGTGCAGGTGACCATCCGCAACATCGGGGCGGCGCCGGTGGCCGTGCCGTTCTGGGTCGACCTGTACATCGCGCCGCGCGCCGCGCCGACCGGCGTCAACCAGACCTGGCCGACCCTCGGGGCGCGTGGCATGGCCTGGGGCGTGGACGTGGCGCTGCCGGCGGGCGGCGCACTGACCTTTGCCCCAGGCGACCGTTTTTACCGCGCTGATTTCAGCAATCCGGGCGGGCCGATCGCCGCCGGGACGCAGCTCTACGCGCAGGTCGATTCGGCCAACACCGCGACGAACTACGGCGCGGTGCGCGAGCGCCACGAGATCGGCGGCGGGCCGTACAACAATATCGCCGCGGCGACGGCCACGGCGAGCGCCTGGCGCGGGCCGGGCGGGACCGCCGCGGCCCCGGCCTGGGCGGGCCTGCCGGGGAGGCGCTAGGTCTGAGAACCGAACCATCAGGTCACCAAGATAAATTCAGGACGACAAGTCTTGGTGTCTTGGTGATTTGATTCTTTGGGCGATATCCCCCAAACGCCCGATTGCGGCGCACGCCTGTTCTGGTATGCTACGCGCGTAGGAGCGGAACGAGCTTGGAGATGCCGCACGACTCGCTCGCTCCCTGCTCCCTCGTTCGCTGTTCTCCCGAGACACGATGCTCGAACTTACACGGAATGATGCGGGCGCGCTGATACTGGCAGCCCAGGGATTATTGCATCCGCCCGCGCGCCCCGCGACCAGGGACGATGTGCTGGCGGCCATCCGCCGCATGCAAGTGCTGCAAATCGACACGATCCACGTCGTCGCGCGCAGCCCGTACCTGGTGCTCTGGAGCCGCCTGGGCGATTACCCACAGCAGTGGCTGGACGAGCTGCTGGCCGAGGGCGCGCTGTTCGAGTATTGGGCGCACGAAGCGTCCTTCCTGCCGATCGAAGACTACCCGCTCTACCGCCGCCTGATGCTCGACGGCCAGTCGCGGGTTTTCCGCTTTGTCCGCCGCTGGATGGAGGACAACCGGGCCGCGGTCGATGACATGCTGGCGCACATCCGCGCCAACGGCGCGGTGCGCTCGTCCGACTTCCAGCGGACGGACGGGCGTAAGAGCGCCTGGTGGCACTGGAAGGCGGAGAAGATGGCGCTGGAGATGCTCTACACGACCGGCGACCTGATGATCGCCCGGCGCGAGCGCTTTCAGCGCGTCTACGATCTGCGCGAGCGGGTGCTGCCGGAGTGGGACGACGCGGACGCCCCGCCGCTCGCCGAGGTGCGCCGCGAACTTGTGCTCAAGGCCGTCCGCGCGCTTGGCGCGACGCCCGCCCGCTGGGTGGCGGACTACTTCCGCACGGCGAAACGCGAGACCGAGCCGCTGCCGGCGAAACTGGCGGACGAGGGACTACTGCTGCGGGCGCGCGTCGAGGGGTGGAGCGACGACTGGTACATTCACCCGGATAACGCCGCCCTGGCCGAGGCCGCGGCTGCTGGGCAACTCCAGCCGGCGCACACCACGCTGCTTTCACCGTTCGACCCGCTGGTGTGGGACCGGGCGCGGGCACTGGCGCTGTTCGGCTTCGATTACCGGATCGAATGCTACACCCCCGCGCCGAAGCGCCGCTACGGCTATTTCACGCTGCCGATCCTTTGGCGCGGGCAGCTTGTGGGCCGGCTCGACCCGAAGGCACACCGCAAGGAGGGCGTGTTCGAGATCAAGGCGCTGCATCTGGAGCCGGGCGTCCCGGCGGGCGAGGAGCTGGCTGGCGACCTGGCCGAGGCGCTGCGGGCCTGCGCCGCCTGGCACGGCACGCCCGAGGTCGTTATTGGCCTAAGCGACCCGCCAGCGTTTGCGGCGCTCGTTTCGGAGAGAGTGCCTTAACCGCCACAACGTCAGGGACGGATCGGGCGCCCTACCATCCGGATGAGCGCGGCCCGCTATCCGTAGCAATCCGAACCGACATCAGCGTCTTGGCGCTTCGTCAAGATGTCGCCGGCGCCGCCAGAAGGACTGCTCGGGCCAGCGCGTCTCGAGTGCGTAATGCGCGGCGCGCGTGCGCAGATACGCGGCAAACTCCTGGGCGTTGGCGGCAGCGTAGGCCGCCGGTGCGGTGCTGTCGCCGGCAAGCGCCGCGCTGACCGCGGCAGCCGCAGCCCGCGCCGAGCGCAATGCAAAGCAGATACCGTCCGATGAGAGCGGATCGAACGCCAACGCTGCATCGCCCACTGGCAGCCAATCGCCATTCGGTGCGTAGAGAAGTCGCTGACTGATCGCCGGCCAGACACGCGGCGGCCCCAGCGGGCGCGCAGCGGCAACCCGCCTGAAGGTGTGGCGCGCCGCGTGGAGTTGGGCGAACCAGCCCGCCGGCGTACTGCCGCCAACGCGCCGGCATAGGTCGCCGTCAGTCATAAAGACAGCGACCTGTTCACCATCCGGCAGCGGCGCGGAGTACCACCAGCCGTCCGCGGTCGCTTCAACCAAGGTGCTCGCGCCGTATAGGTCGCCTCCCGGGCCACGCCGCAGCCGCACCGCGGCGCCCACCAGGCGATCGTGCAGCTCACGCCGGGCGCCCAGGCGTCGCCCGATCGTGGCCGCACGCCCGGTCGCGTCCACCAAGAAGCGCGCGCGCAGCGTCGCTGTGCCGGCCGGCCCGCACAGGGCGACGCGCCAGCCGCATCGGTCGCGGAGGAGATCCACCGGCTCCATCTCCAACAGCAGCCGCGCCCCGGCAGCGGCGGCGGTGCGCGCCAGGAGCGCGTCAAAGCGCCGTCGATCGAGATGCCAGCCGCTGCCGTACGGGCTTTGGATGAAGTCGCGCTCGGCCAGTTCTGGCCCGCCCCACGCGCTGCGCGTCTGGTACGACGGCTCGTGCCCCTGCGCCAGAAAGGCGTCCAGCATGCCAGCCTCGGCCAGGAGCGGGCGGGCGGCGGGCGGCAAGCTCTCACCGATGCGCGCCGTCTCATACGCAGCACGTTCCGCGACCGCGACCGCCAGGCCGGCGCTGGCGAGCCAACGGGCTGTAACTGTGCCTGCCGGCCCGCCGCCGATGATCAGGGCGTCGAGGATGGTCATGGTTGCACCGGGCATTGACGAAGGACGAAGGACGAAAGCCAGCTGTCGCAGGATCAGATTTGATATAACATGGTCCTCTTGGCGGGGAACCCCCGCCCCTACAGCTTGGCGGTGACAACTCAGAACGCATCACTCAGAACTTCCCAACAGGCGCCGCAGCAGCCCCGCCAACTCCTCGGATACCACCGGGCGCGACGATTCGGCGGGGCGGGCCGGTTCGGCGGGCGCGGGGTTGGCCGCGGCCTCGGCGGCAGCGTCCGCGTCCAGCGGCGAGCGGCTGGCGCAGTAGCGCTTCAGGCAGGCGCGGGCCGACTCCAGGTCGATCCCCAGTTCGCGGCAGCGCCGCTGCATCTCGTCCGTCAGCAGCCCACCCCCCAGCAGGCAGCTCAGTAGCCGGCACAGCCGCTCATCCCGCTCGTGCAGCCAGCGCACCAGATCGCTGTTCGGATCGCCGCTGGCGTCGCGGTCGCCCCCCTGCCAAACATTCGCTGTGAGCGTCTGCTCGCGCTGGAACGGCCAGCCGCGCTGGCTCGTCCCGACCGCCCGGACGCGAGCGCGATAGATGCCGGGCCGCGCCGCGGTGAACGCGCCGCGGTACTGCCCCGGCGCGCCCGGCGCGAGCGTCACCGTCCAGGCGCTCCCGTCCGGCCCGCTGACCTCGGCCCAGACCTGCGCCGGGCGGTCGAACGGCGCGCCGTACTCGCTCAGCGCCGCGTCGAGCGCGATCGTCGCGCCGGGCGAGAAGCCGGACGGGTGCGCCGCCGCCCGGAACGCGATGTCGGAGTAGCCATGCACCAGCAGATTGTACGGCAGCGCGCGCCGCCCCTCGCCATGCGTGTAATCGCCCGCCGAGCCGCGCACCCCGATCGGCGGCTGGCCGACCTGGAGCAGCGCGTGCCATGTGCCGGTCTGGTCGGGCCGATCGGGGGAGATCGTGATCGGCAGGCCGACGCGGTAGTAGCTGACCCCCTGTGAGCGAACGAACTCGGCCTGTGGATCGAGCTGGGCGCGCGGCGGGTCGAGAATCTGGCCGGTCGGCGTCTCCAGCCGGAAGTCGATCAACTGCGGCGCGGGGGTCAGCAGAATCACATCCATCCCGCCATCGGCGTCGGTGATCTGGAACGGGATGCGGTGCGTCGCGCCGGGCCACAGTTCGCCCTGCGGGTCGAGCACGACCTGGGCGTTGGTGATGCCGGCCAGGATCTGGAGAAAGTACTTGGTCAGCAAGAAGCGGTTCTCGGTGGTGATCGCCCCGGTGATTAGCAGGTAGCCGCCGTGGTTGCCGGAGATCGTCTGGAGCGCGGCGGCGCTGATGTTCTGCGGCGTCCCCAGGCCGAGCGCGAAGGTCTGCTCGTTGATCTGGCCCGCCACATCGGCGATCATGCGCGGGCTGTTCTCCTTGCCGTCGGTCATCACGACCAGCGTCGTCGTGTCATAGCCGCTCGCCGCGTTGAGCGCCTGCCGCCCCTCGAAAATCCCGTCGCCGATCGAGGTGGCGCCGCCGGCGGTCAGCCCCGCGACCGCGCCCTTGACCGTCGTCCGCCCGCTGTCGAACGGGTCGGTCGCCGGGCCGAGCGCGGTGACGCCGGCCAGTTGCTGCGCGTCCTGGTTGTACTGGATGACCGCCGCGCCGTCCTGCTCCAGCATCACGTCCACGAAAATCCCGGCGGCTTCCTTCAGACTCTGGATTTTCGTCCCGCCGTCGCCGCGATCCTCGTTCATGCTGCCGGAGCGGTCGAGCACCAGCGCGACCGCCGCCTTCTTGCGGGCGACGGTATTAGCCCGCAGCGCGATGTCCCACGTCCGCCCGCTGGCGGCGTGCTTCACCCGCACGGTATCGGTGATCACCTCGCCGACCGCGCCGGTCTGGTACGTCAGCCAGAGACGGGCGGTGGCGACCCCCGGCGGGGTCGTCGGCCCGACGCTCACGGGCGCGGTCGTCAGCCGCTGGAGGCGCGGGTGGCTCGGCCCGCTGTCCCATTCCAGCGCGACCGCGCCGCCCGGCGAGCCGACCTCGAAGACCACGGCGAGCGCCTGCTTGCGCGCCATGCCGCCCGGCCCCTGCGGCACGTCGGCAAAGTTCAGGCTGGGCGTCAGCAGGTTGATGTACGTGCTGTCGCAGCGGTCGACCTCGACATACGCGCCGCCCTGCTCGACGACGAAGCCGAGCGTGTGCCACTCCGCGACCATATCGGCCGTGCTGCCGATACCGCGCGTCCAGTCGGCGTAGCTCGACGCGCCGTCCGGGATGACATTGTTTGGGCGCGGCACCGGCCACCAGAAGCTGCCGCAGGCGTAGAAGTCGCTCTGCCAGGGCACGGCCATGCGCGCCGTCACGTCGCCCGGCGCAACCGCGCCGTGGTTCAGGCGGAACGGCTCCTGGTAGATGCCGGGCGCGCTGATCATGAACGCGCCGGCCTCGATGCCGGGGTAGAACGCCCCGCCGACGCAGTTCTCCAGCGCCGCCCGGTCGAGGCCGGCGGGGGTAATAGTCGCTGGCGGCGCGGGCGGGCCGGCCCAGTCGTTCGTGAAGTTGTTGCTGCTCCACTGCTGCATCACGCCGTATTGGGTCGCCGTCAGCCGGCCGTCGTTCAGCGGACCGGCGGAGAGCTCGGGCATGTTGCCGCCGCCGCCGCCAGGGGCCTTCAGTTTGTTGAAAATCGAGCTCCGGAGCGCATTGCTGGTGACCGGATGCGTCCATGTGTGGTGGCCCGACGCGCTCGCATTCGTTGCCAGAGCGGTGCGGGCGCGCTCGAGGATCGGGTAGATGTCCTGCGTGTACGACGGCGTCGCCGGGGCCGTCAGCCAGCCCTGCTGTACGGCGTAGTCGAAGAGCCGGTCATAGAGGGTGATGATGTTGTCGAGCGGCGGGGCGAACTTGGGCGGCGCGGTGATTACCCAGGCGCCGACGGCGGTGAACGTCCCGCCGCCGCCGTTCAGCGTCACCGTCGCCGTTACCGGCCCGTCGGCGATGTCGTCGTGCCAGCCGTCGTTGTCGGCGAAGCTGCTGAACCCGCTGTTGTTCGGCGTGCTGGATTTGCCGAAGCCGCCGAGGACGAGCAAATGCCCGTCGTCGTCGGTGCGGATCTCGCCGAGCGGCACCGAGACGGGCGACTGGCCAGGCAGGGTGAACGTGCCGCTGTCGAACTTCGCCTGCTGGTCAGGGCCATTCAGCGTCCGCGCGCCGGGGTCGATCACCAGCTTCTGGCGGTCCGCGCCGGTCACGGACGCGTTGCGCTGGCCCGTGCCTACATATGTGTCGGCGGCGGCCTTTTTGTTGACCAGATGCACCGTCCAGCTGATGTCGGCGTCGGCGGCGGTGATCTCCTGCACCAGCGCGCCGTTCTGGTCGTAGGCGAAGAGCCGGAAGCGGGCGGCCTGCCGCTTGACGCGGCACTGGGCGTCCTTGTAGCCGCCGGCGGGGGGCGCGTGGTCGCCAGGGCGCTCCGGGCCGATGAAAAACTCGTCCGGGCTGTTCCCGAGGCGGGCGATCCCGATCGCCGGGTGGATTTTGATCGTCGTGATAGGCATACATTCCCCCTGGTTGGCAGCGATGGGAGGTGGCAGGTACGCTGCAGCGCGCTGAGTCACACATCTTACCCATTGAACGCCCGTCGAGCAGGAATTGGGGCCGCCTGTCTTCGGGAAGCATCGCCTCCTCGGCAGCGGCCGTACCTCAGCCCTGCTCCGCGATGCGTCACGCGCTTGCGGCGCCCTCTTGCTGATCACGAGGGGAGAGAAACGGGGGGCAGGGGCCAATGCCGAAACACGTCGTCACTCTCCATCCCGCTAAACCGCAACGAAGCGCAAGCGCAAAGCGGCCGTTCCGCTCTGCGTTTTGGTCCCGTTCCGTCGTTGCGCTGGAACTGGAGACGAAGACTACTTGAGGATATAGTACGTCCCGCGTTTCTCGCCGATCCGTAGCAGCAGCCCGCGCTCGACCAGGTCGGACAGGTCGCGCCGGATGGTCTCGGCGGAGACATCGGGGAACATCTCTTGCAGGTCGCGGTTGCCGATCCGGCGCTGCTCGGCGAGGTGCAGCAGCGCGGCGATCTGGCGCTCGTTGAGCCCCATCCGCGCCCACTCACGGGTATCTACCCCGGCGGCGTCCAGGCGGTCGTCGCCGATGTGGCCGCGCAGCGTGACAAGAAAGCCAGCGGCGGTCTCGCGGAACTCCGGCGGCGGCAGGCCGGCCTCGGCCATCTGGCGCAGCATCCGGTCGATGCCGTAGCCGAGGCGCTCGATCAGGCCGATATCGGCGAGGGCCTGCACCAGCGTCTCGTTGCGCGAAAACCGCTCGTCGACGATGTTCTGCACCGTCACGTGGCCCGGCAGCCGCCCCGGCGAGTAGCACTCCAGCCGGTCGGCGAACAGCGCGACGCGGATGCCCTCGCCGCGCACGCTGTAGTCGCGGTGGGCGACGGCGTTGACCAGCGCCTCGCGCACCGCGCCCTGCGGGAACTGCTGCCAATCCTGGCGCTCCAGGCCGACCATGCGGCTGCCGCGGCGCATGTTTTCGGAGAGCCACAGCTCGGCGCGGCGTACGGCTTCAGGCAGAGTGTCGCGCACATCTTCGCGCAGAAACTCGTCGCTCATCTCACGCCCGCGGTAGCGCACGAGCGTCACCTCGGCCTGCGGAAAGAAGCGCTCCACATCCCGGGCGAAGAGGAGCACGCCAGCATTAGTCGGGACAAAGCCAGAGGCTGGAGGCTGGAGATTGGAGGCGTGGGCGCCCGCGCCGGTCCCTAGCCCCCAGGCTCTCGCCCCTCGGTTCGCCAGCGCCCCACGGCGGAAGAGGAACCCGAGCGGGTCGGCCTCGGCGGCGGGGCCGGCGCGGCGGACGTATGCCTCGATCTTCGCCGGGTCGAGGTCGTCGAGTGTCGCATCCTCCGGCACGAGCCGTTCCCAGCGCGTCTCGCCGCGCTCCAGCAGCAGCCGACGTAGCGCATCGGGCGGGATCGGCTCGTCCGTTACGCCGCTCCGCCGCAGGTACTTGCCATGAAGGCTGTAGACATGCGGCAGCCCGGGCGGGACGGTGAGCAGCAGCAGGCGGGCACCGTTGTACTCCTCGACACGCGGCAGCGGCAGAACGAGCGGCGGGGTGCAGGCCAGCGCCGCGTCGAGCGCGGCCTCCTGCGCCGCAGCAACGTCCGCCAGGCCGTCCGGCTGGCGCCCCCGCCCACCCACGCCGACTACTACCGTGCCGCCCTGGGCGTTCGCCAGCGCGACCAGCGTCTGCGCCAGATCGTCGGGGCGGAATTTGCCGCGCACAAAGGCGAGGTGCTGCCCTTCACCCTGCGCCAGCAGCTCCGCGACCGTCTGCTCGCTCTCGCTCATCGCGCTCATGGTCTGTCGTCGTCTCGTCGGAGGTTCCAGGAGCCGTGGGCGCTTCCGGAGAGCCCATCGCCTCTCGTCTGGGGAGAGGTTTGTTGCGTGTACCAGGGGCCAGCACGGCCCCACTCTCAGCCCCGTCCCCCGGGTGCAGGAGGAATGCAGCCGCCATCCAGGCGGATGGCGGCGCTACAGGTCGTAGCCGCGCTTGCGGGCGACCTCTTCCTTGTGCTTACGGAAGAGAATGTCGCGCTCGGTGCCTTTGATCTCGCGCGAGTAGCTGGCCAGAATGCGCTCGACCTCGGCGTCGATCTCCTCCTCGCGCTTCAGGTCGGCGACGATGAAATCGTAGATCGCCTTGACCCGCGCCGCGCGCCCGACCCCCGGCCGCGCGCCCGGCGCCTCCTTGTAGGCCAGCAGGCCGCGCTGCTCCAGCTCGTCGTGCAGCCGCTCGGCGATCCGGCGGACCTTATCCTCGGTGAGGCGCATGGTGCTCCCTCCGCGGGTGATGACACGATGACAGGATGAGAAGTCAGACGATCCGTGGTCAGACGGTCAGACCGATGAGATCGAAGCACCTGTAGTTCCGGCTGGCTGGCAGGCTGTCTGAAGGCTGCCCCTCCGCACCTCCCCGTTGCAGACAGCTTCTACCCGCCTGACCTCTGCCTGTCTGGCTTCTGGCCCCAAATTATACCATCCCTTATGCTACAATCGGGCCGCAACGCACAGCAAAGGAGAAGCCGATGGCAACGGTGACAGGCGGCGATCTGGTCGCGCGCATGCTGCGCGAGGCCGGCGTGACGACGATCTTCACGCTCTGCGGCGGGCATATCGCCCCGATCTACGATGGCTGCCTCAACGAAGCGATCCGCATCATCGACACACGCCACGAGCAGGGGGCGGCCTTCGCGGCGGACGCCTGGGCGCGGCTGACGCGCAACATCGGCGTGGCGGTCGTCACCGCCGGCCCCGGCGTGGCCAACGCCGTGACGGCCATGGCCAACGCGCTCCAGGCCGGTTCGCCGCTGCTCCTGCTCGGCGGCGCCGCGCCGACGGATGTGGCAGGGCGCGGCGCGCTGCAGGAGATGGCGCAGGTCGGCCTGCTGCAGCCGGTGAGCAAGTGGAGCGCGACGGTCGGCGAGGTGGCGCGCGTGCCGGAGGCGCTGGCGACGGCCATCCGCGTCGCGCTGAGCGGTCGGCCGGGCCCGGTCTTTCTGGAGCTGCCGTTCGATGTGCTGGGCGACACGGTTGAGGAGAGTCGGGTGCGCATCCCGCGTGGCTACCGCCCGACCGCCGCGGTCGCCCCGGCAGCCGATGGGGTGCGGGCGGCAGCGGCGCTGCTGCGCGCAGCGGAGCGCCCGGCGATTATGGGCGGTTCGCCGCTGGCCTGGGACGGCGCGGCGGAGGTGCTGGCCGCTCTGGCGTCCGCCCACGGCATCCCGGTCTACCTCAACGGCATGGGGCGCGGCTGCCTGCCGTGGCACCACCCGTGCTTTCTGCAGCATACTCGCTCGAAGGCGCTCAGGGAGGCGGATGTCGTGCTGCTGGCCGGCACGCCGCTCGACTTCCGCATGAAGTATGGCGAGGCGATCAACCCGGCGGCCCAACTCATTCAGATCGAGCCGGAGGGTGCGCTGATCGGGCAGAACCGCGATGTCGCCGTCGGGTTGGTGGGCGACAGCCGACTGGCGCTGGAGCAGATCGCGGCGGCGCTGGAGGGCGGGCCGTGCTGGGATGGCTGGCTGGCAGACCTGCGCGCGGCAGAGGAGGCGCGCGCGGCGCGATTGCTGCCCGTGCTGGCGAGCGACAGCGCGCCGATCCATCACTATCGCTTCGCCGCGGCGATCGACGCCCTGGCGCAGGAGCACCCGGACGCGATCCTGATCGGCGACGGCGGCGACATCGTGGCGACGGTCGCCAGGGTGGTGCGCCTGAACCGGCCGGGCCAGTGGCTCGACCCGGGGCCGCTCGGCTGCCTGGGGATCGGCGTGCCGTTCGCCCTGGCGGCGCAGGCGCTCCACCCGGAGCGGCGGGTGGTGGTGGTCAGCGGCGACGGCTCGTTCGGGCTGAACGGCTTCGAACTGGAGACCGCGGCGCGCTTCAAGATGCCGATCGTCGTGGTGATCGGCAACGACCGGGGCTGGGGGCAGATCCGCAACCCGCAATTGGCGATCTACGGGCCGGAGCGGGCGGTGGCGACGGCGCTGGGCGACACGCGCTACGAGCGGATGGCGGCGATGTGGGATGGCCACGGCGAGTTCGTCGAGCGGCCGGAGGAGCTGGAGCCGGCGATCGCGCGGGCGCTGGCGAGCGGCACGCCGGCGATCGTCAACGCGCTGCTCGACCCCGAGGCGCTGCTGATGATGGAAGGCGGCGGGTCGTATGTGCTGTAGGGGTGAGCGGATGAGCGGGTGAGACCGGACCGCGCACGACGCGCCGCGATCAAAAAACTGTCATCGCCGGACCCGGCCATTTGCTACAGCGTATCGTAATCGGCGGTGGGGCCGGCAGCCACCGGCAGAGCGGTCCACGGGCGCGCTGTCGCAGGGGCGATGCCCTGTTTACCGCATACGAGCGCACAATTACCGGCCGCGCCCGGGGATGGGGGATCTGGACGCACGGAGCGTCCTAACTTTTTCTTTACGATAGTTCGGATGAAAAAAGAGTCTACTTTCGGATCTAGTAATTTACGTGAACATGGATTATGATGGTGAAGCACTTGCGCGGACATACCTCCTTCATCTCACCCTCGATCACGGCGGGCGCTACACGCCTGCCGCCGGTCGGCGCAGCCCGGCGGCGCGGCCCCGAGCGGAGTGCGAACTAATGGACGACTCATGGAATGTCGCTCATTCCTGGCTGCATGTCTTCGTGCAGCCGGGGAAAACTCGCACATCCGGCACTTCGCCGGACCATTCTACGTGGGGGAGATATGGACGCCCAGACCGCTCCGCGGCGCCGAAGCCGCACCCACGCCATGCGCGTGCCAGCCCTGCTGCTGATCGCCCTGATCGCCGTAGCCGCCCTGTTCGCGCCAGCCGGCCCGGACGCCGCATTCGCTGGCGGGAGCAATACCCTCTATCCCGCCGGGTCTGGCACGAACGGCTTCCGTGCGAACATCGAATGGCGCACCAGCAACTACGCCGGCGCCGCTTTGAAACGCCGCACCCTGATTTTCGCCTACGTCAAAGCGGGCGAATACATCCAGGTGGCATCGAGCGCAGTCGGCATCAGCCGGACCGCTGGCAGTGTCACCACCACCGGCGACATCTTTATCTACAATCCGGGATTGATCAACATCGGCGTCAACAAGGAAAAGATCGGCCAGGAGACGCTGACCGGCCAGAATGACCCGCTGGTCCCGTCGGCGGCGAACGCCTCGTTCAGCTGCCTGGCGCAGCGGGCGGCGAACCCTGGCATCCCGGGGTTGGGGCAGATTCGCACCCGGGCGCAGGAGCTGGCCGGGCCGAAGCCAAGCGCGAATTCTGATGCGTACGATGCATGCTTCTACCGCGCGCCGGTCACCGGAATCTACAACATCATTTTCACCGGGCCGGCCGGCAGCAACAGCGACCTCGATCTCCAGCCGAGCGGCGTGATCGAGAGCCGGACCGGCGGCCCGAATTTCGGCCCGGAGCAGGGGGCATCGGTCTCAACCTGGGATGTGACCATTCGCGCCGCGAACGCCAGCGGGGGCATCGGCGAGCAACAGTTCACAGGCCGGCTGTTCGCCTACTATATCTCGGCGATCACCGGCGGGAACAACCGGCCGCTCTATCCTTCGTTCTACACTGTGACCAATGACGGCTACCGCTACCGGATCGACCTGCGCGGGCTCGACCCCTGGGGCTTCATCCTGTTCGCGAACAGTGTCGGCTTTTTTGATAGCGATGGCGTCACGCCGCTCTACCACGACATCATGGCGGATCCGACCTGCTCGACCGGCACCAATGCCCAGAACCAGCTCACGTGTCTGCAGGGCGGCGTCTCCGTCCAGCGGCCAGAATTTCCGATCTTCGCCGCCCCGCCGGACAACGAGACGCTGACGGCGCTCGGCATCCCGCTGGAGCCGGTCGTGCCGGATATCATCAGCGATCTCAAGTTCGTCGGTACGAACCGGACGGACAACAAGAGCGTCATCGGCACCGGCGGCGCGTTCTCGTATACGACCAAGTTCGGCACGATCGACCTGCTGGTGATCAGCCGAGACGGCCAGAACTTCGACCCGACCAACCCGCAAAATGCGACGATCTATGGCAGGCGCCAGCCGGGGCCGCAGACGATCCTCTGGGATGGGCTGGACAACTCTGGCGTGCCGTTCCCGGTCGGCACCTATCGGGTGAAACTTGCGCTCAAGGGCGGCGAGATACACTTCCCGATCCTGGATGCCGAGAACAGCACCCAGGGCGGCCCAACCTTCACTCTGCTGAACCCGGTCAACGGCGTTTGCCCGCCGGGCCCGAACGGGACGCCGCTCTGCACGGCCGCTTACTACGATGACCGCGGCTATCGCACGCTGAACAACACGGTCGTCGGCGAGGTCAACGGCCCGCTGTGCCCTGGCAACCCGGGGGGCCCGCCGGCGCAGCCGGTCAGCGGCCTGGTCACCGGGCCGACCGGCGTGATCGGCCTCAAGCCATTCGACAGCGCCAGCACGCAGCGCGCGTACGGCCTGCCAGGGAGCCTGCCGAGCGGCGGCAACGCCGGGCAGAATTGCAGCCCCAATGGCTCCTTCGGCGATACCAAGGGCCTGGATATCTGGGCTGCGGTGCCGGGCGAACAGGTCGAAGCGGAGCTGGAGATCATCGAGAGCGCGACGGCGATCACCTTGTCCGATTTCTCGGCGACACGCCAGGGCGATGCGATCGCGGTGCGCTGGACGACCGGCGCCGAGATCGATAGCTTCACGTTCCGCATCTGGCGCAGCACCGACGGCCGGCGCGCAAACGCCGAGCCGGTGGCCGAGATCCCCGCGCGTGGCAAAGGTGGCGCGGGCGCCAGCTATGAGTGGATCGACCGCAGCTTGGGGCCGGGGAAGCGCGCCACCTACTGGCTGCAGGAGATCGACGTGCGCGGCCAGGTGACCGAGTACGGGCCCGCGCGCGGTGGCAGCCCGAACGACTGGAGCGGCGTCCTGACGTTTCTGCCGCGCGTGCAGTAAGCCCAGGCTCGAAGAAGTGGCGCGTTGCGGCTCCGCTGCCTCGCCGGCTATGCCGCCGCGACGCGCCAGCAGGCCCACATCGGATCCTCATTGGCCATGAACAATCTGCGATGAACGCGCCTCGCAGCGCCCCGCCGGTTGTCTCACTGCCGCCCGCGCGGTGGCCGCACCGCGTTTGCAGTAGAGGAAACTCGCATGAAGCGATCGTATCTGCCGATCGGCCTGGTGGTCGCCGCCTGCCTGGCATCGCTGGCTGCGCTGGTAGTCGGTGGACCAGCCTCGTCAACCTATGCGGCCCTGCCGCTGGTGATCACGACGGTCGTGACTGAGCCGACGACCGCCGTGCCTACCACGGCTGTACCGCCCACCACCGCCGTACCGCCTACCACCGCCGTGCCACCCACCACCGCTGTGCCGCCCACCACCACCGGGCCAACGCGCACGCCGCCCCCGCAGCGGGAGGATACGCCAACACCGACTGCGACACCGGTGCTGGAGCCGTTTACCGAGACGCCGACATCGACGGCCGGGCCGCCCTCGCCGACACCGACCTCCACGCCGTCGCGCCTGCCGCCGACCGGCAACGACGGCGATGGGGTGCGCACGCTGCTGTTGCTTACGGCGCTTGCGCTGGTGCTGATTGCCCTGAGCCTGAACCTGCGCCGCCGCATGCGCTGATGCCACGCTATGTCATTCGCCCGCGCCCTGCTGATCGTTCTGATCGCCACGCTGCTGCCGGCGGGCGGTCCACCCGCCCGCGCCGGCGCGCCGAATCACTTTGAACTGCATGTCGAACCGTCGGGCGTCCGGCTGGTGTGGGGGGCGGCGGACGCCACGGGCGCCGCGCTCGACGCGCACGCCTGGCCGGCGGTGGAGGTCGGCGGGGTGCTGCTGCCGGCGCGCCTGGTCGCGCTGCGTGTCAGCGGAGCGCAGCCGGTTGCGCCGGAGGTGCGGCGGATCGCCAGCGCCCCCTGGCGCGGCCGAATCCGCCGGGCGTCCCAGCCCGCCCAGGCCGACGCCGCAGGCCAACTGCTGCCGCCGCTGGAGCGGCTCCACGGCGCTGCCGCGCCGCCAGGCCCGGTGACGGTGCTGCGCGACGCCTACGGCCCCGGCGGGCGTTTGGTGGTGCTGGCGGTCGCCCCGCTCTTTCAAGCGGCCGATGGCCTGCGGCTGGTGACGGACGCCGAGGTATTCATCGCCGGCGCGACATCGCTGGAGGCCGCCGTTCCACCAGCCCAGAGCCAGGCAACCGCGCGCGCAGCGCCGCTGGGCGCGCCGCCGACGAACCCGGACGCCGCCGCCGCTGGCTGGACGATCCGGGTGACACAGCCCGGCATCCAGGTGCTTTCATCGAGCGCATTGGCCGCGGCCGGCCTGAACCTCGCCTCAGTGGACCGCGCCCTCCTCCGCCTGCGCCGGGGCGGCGCCGAGATCGCGCTCGACACCAGCCGGCCGGACGAACTGCGTTTCTACGCTCCACCGCCGGGCGACCGCTGGAACGACACCGACACCTATTGGTTGACCGTCGGTACGACCGCCGGCGCACGAATCGCCGCCCGAGACGCCACGGCCGCCGGCGCGCCCGTAACAGATACGGCGCTCCAGCGCGGCGTGTGGTACGCCCCCACGCTCTACGACTCGCGCTCCTCCGGTCCGGACGGCGACTACTGGTACGCCGCGGACTTCAAGGCCGGCCCCGGCCTCCCGCCGCCCGACCCGCTCACCATCCCGCTCACGCCGACGCTGCCGCTGGCCGGCGGCCCGACGCGGCTCACGGTCGGAGGCACGGCGTATACCGAGGGGGGACACCAGCTACGGGCGGGCATCGGCGCGGCACGCGCCGACGCGTTCTGGAGCGGCGACGGGGACTGGAGTCAGACGTTCACACTGAGCGGCAGCGGGCCGTCGGCGACGCTGGCCCTGATCCCCGGGGCCGCGCCGGACGGCGTTGAGGTCGATGCGGTCGCCTGGGAGCGGCCGGTGGCGCTCGATTTCGGCGGCCAAGGCGCGTTCTTCGATGGCCTGGCCGACACGCGGCGCTACCGGCTTAGCGATGTCCCGAACGGTGCCGTGGTCTACGACATCACCGACCCGCGCGCGCCGCAACGCCTCAGTTTCAGCGGGGCCGAGTTCCAGGACGGGCCGGCTCGCCGCTACCTGCTGGCCGGCCCCGGCACCCTCCAGACGCCGGCGATCGCCCGCCATACGCCAGACAGCCTGTCCGCTCCGCTCGACGCCGACACGCTCTACATCGCTCCGGCCGCGCTCCACGGCGCGCTCGCCCCGCTCGTGGCGCACCGGCAGGCCCAGGGGCGGCGCGTCGCAGTCGTCGATGTGCAGGCGATCTACGACAACTGGAGTTATGGGCAAGTCGCACCGGACGCCATCCGGGCGTTTCTGCGCTACGCCGCCGCGACATGGCGCATCGCGCCGGCGGCGGTTACGCTCGCCGGCGACGGGACGCACGACCCGCGCAACTACCTGCGGCGCGGCCCGAACAATGTCAACCTCGTGCCGCCGTACCTGACATACGTCGATCCCTGGCTCGGCGAGACCGCCTGCGACCTGTGCTACGCTCAGCTCGACGGCGACGACCCGCGCGCCGACCCGCTGCCCGACCTGATGATCGGGCGGCTGCCGGTGAAAAGCGCCGCCGAACTAGCCACCGTGGTCGGGAAAATCATCCGGTACGAAACGAGCGGCGGCGCCGGCTGGCGCGGCACGGCGCTCTTCCTGGCGGACAACTTCCGCCAGGCCAGCGGCGTCTACGACAGCGGCGGCGACTTTGCGGCGGCGGCCGACTCCGGCGTGACGATGTTGCCAGCCGGCATCCGCACCACGCGTGTCTACTACGATCCGTGGGCGCCGCCGGAGGCGACATGGCGCCTGCGCGACGCCCAGGAGGCGCACCGGGCCGCCCTGGCCAGCATCAACCTGGGCGCGGCGCTGGTCGTCTACAACGGCCATAGCAATCACTTCCAGCTTGCGGTGACCGACGCGCAGGCACAGCCGCCAAACGTGACCTATCTGCTCAACCTGAACGATGTGGACGCGCTGGCGAATGGCGACCGGCTGCCGGTGCTGCTGCAGATGACCTGCCTGACGAGCGCGTTTCAGACGCCGTTCCGCAGCGGGACGACGTTCGATGAGCGGATGGTGCTGTCGCCGCGGGGTGGCGCGATCGCGGCCTGGGGGCCGACCGGTCTGGGGGTGGGGCGCGGGCACGAGCCATTGCAGAACGGCTTTCTGCGGGCGCTCGCCGCGGCCCCTGGCGGCAGCGCCGAGTTGGGCGCGCTGGTCGCTGCTGGACTGACAGAGTTGTACACGCAGGGCAACTGCTGCCAGGACCTGCTGCATACCTACGTGCTGCTAGGCGATCCACGCACGCGGATGCGGCTCGCGCCGGCGCGCTGGATTTTTGCCCCCGCCGCATCGCAGGCGCCGTAGGGAGCATGGCTGGGGGCGCCTACGGCGCTGGCACGACCTGGATCTCGAACAGACTCGGCCAGTACTTCCCGGTGACGAACAGCCGTTTGGTCGCCGGGTCATAGGCGATCCCGTTCAGCACATCGATCGGGCGATCCGTGGCGGGCTTCAGCCCCGTCAGGTCGATCCAGCCGGTCACACGGCCGGTTGCCGGGTCGATCCGAGCGATCCGGTCGGTCTGCCACACATTCGCCAGGATCTCGCCCTCGACATACTCCAGCTCGTTGAGCCGCAGCACCGGGCCGTGTTCGTCGCGCACCTCCACGCTCCCGGTCTCCCGTAGCGTCGCCGGGTCGAGAAAGCGCAGCGTCGCCGTACCATCGCTCATGATCAGCCGGCGGCCGTCGTGCGTCAACCCCCAGCCTTCCGTCGGATAGCTAAAGGTTCCAACCGGCGCAAAACTTGTGCGATCGTACACGAAGCCGACATGCGATTGCCAGGTGAGCTGGAAGATCCGATCGCCAAACAGGGTGATCCCCTCGCCAAAATACTCTGGCGCAAGGTCGCGCTGCTGGAGCACGCGCCCGGTCTCTAGCTCGACCCGCCGCAGCGACGACTGGCCATTCAGGCCGGTCCCTTCGTAAAGCGCGCCGTCGACGAAGATCAGCCCCTGGGTAAAGGCCGTCGGGTCATGCGGGTAGGTCTGCACGACCCGGTAGGTATCGACCGGCGTCGCGCCGGAGCCGGCGGTCGGCGGAGCAGGCGGCCGCGGCGGAGGTGGCCAAGTGGGGGCTGTTGGCTCGGCGGGAGCCTGCGGCAGCGCAACGATGACGCGGGTCGGCGTCGCTGGAGTCGGCGACGCCGCGGCTGGGGCGGTTGTCGCCGGAACAGGCGACAGCGTGGGCGCGGCGCCGCCGCCGGCGCATGCCGAAAGGAGCACACTAAGCGTCAGCAGAACAATGACCTGGAGAGCGCTCGCTCGCACGAATCGCATGGCCCTACCTGCAGAACAAAGGCTGCCGGGTGGCGCACAAGGCTCCCCGGCAGCGACGCGACCTTACCGGCCCGTGCCGCTGATGATGCTCGTGGCATCGATCAGCGGAGTGGCGCTGGCACCGTTGAAGACCGGCAGCTTGCCATCCCACTTTTGCAGCTGCTGGTAGCGGATCAGCTCCGGCGTCAGGCTCTTCGCCAGCTCCTGGTTGGCCTGGGCCTGGGCGCGCGCCCGCGTCAGCGTGGCCTCGGCTTCACCCTCGGCCTGGGCTTTCAGCGCGTTCGCCCGGCCGGTCGCCTCGGCGACATCCTGCTCGGCCTTGACCTTCGCCTGCTCGAGCTGGTAGCGCTGCTGCTCGGCGGCCTGCTGTGCCTGAATCTTGGCGTCGAGCGCCTTCTGCAACGAGTCCGGCAGATGGACCTCGCGGATACCAAACGAGACCAGGCTCAGGTGCCGCCGCTGGAATTCCTGCTGCAGCGCTTGGGCGATCTCTTCCACCATCTGGCCACGCTTGCTGGAGGTGATCTCCTCCCAACCGTATTTCGCCGCGACGATCGGCACCTGCGAGCGGGTGTACTGGCGCACCACCCGGTCCTCAACGACGCTGATATCTGCGCCGCCCCAGTCTTGATACAGCTGGCCGGCTTCGGCGCGGATGACCTGGTATTGGATGACCACGTCGAGGTTCAGTTGCTGCCCTTCGTTGCTCTGCACCTTGATCGAATCGTCACCCTGCGTTGAGCCCTCACTGGCTTTTTGTACCATGCTATATGTCTGGATGGTGACAGGATATTCCTGGATCGCCTGGGTGAAAGGGTTGATGAACGCCCATCCCGGCTCGAGCGCGCCGGCAGTGACGTTATGATTGGCCTTGTCGAAGACGATGCCAACATACCCCGGCTTGACATTGCGCCATGCCGAGGCGACCAGCACGCCCAGGACGATCAGGACGGCGGCGACCACCACCAGCGTACCGATCCGTCCGGCCGTCCGCACCGATGAACTACCGACGCGAGCCATTGGTGTGTTCCTCCTGATACGGATGCTGCGAGGTCTGGGGATCACGCACGGCCTCGTCGGCCACCTCGTCTACCTCGCGCTTCATGCCGCGAATGAGGCGAATGACCTCAGGGGCGATGGCGAGACCGATCTGCCAGGCCACGACGATCACAGCGACCGCCACGACAAACTCCAACAGGGTCGGACTCATATAGCCTCCTGCCGCCGCGATCCGCACGGCGGCCCCGCACGAGCGGTATCACCACTGATCTACGTCGCGGCGCGCGTTTGGTGACACAGTTTTCCACAGCCGTAGGTGGGGAAGACGAAGCGCCTCACCTCCCCATCGCTCCACGGCACCCGTCCGCGGGCGGCGCCTAATGGCCGCGGAGCTGCGTCGGCGTGACCCGAATTGCGACGCTATAGTCCTGCGCGAAGGACTCCGGCGTCCAATTGTAGCGGCTGATGAACGCGGCGTACCGCGCGATATAGGCCGGGACGCGATGCGCCGGGGGCGCGCTTGGGTCGATGCGCGCTTCGCCGGAGAAGATGACGATATCGCCGCCGCGCCCGTCGCCGTCCAGGTTCAGCGCGACGCGCGGCCGGGCGGCGATGTTGCGCAACTTTTGCGTGTTGGGCCGGCTATAGATCAGGAAGGTCGTCCCGTCCCACAAGAACCAGACCGGGCTCGGCTGGGGCTGGAGGTCGGCGCGCACGGTCGTCAGCCAGATGATCCGCTCCTGCTCCAGGCGGCGGGCGACGCGCGCGCCGAACTCCGTGCTTATGTCGATCATCGGTGTCCTCGCTTTGCGGTAGAATATCTCGGCCTGCGGGCTGCCCGCCGCGCCCCGCCGGACGACAGGGTACACCAATCGCTGCCATGCCGCAACTGCTCCGCCCACCTCGCAAGGTTTGACTTTCAGGCCGCTCTCCGCTATAATGCCCTACGTCGCCGGAGTGGCGGAATGGCAGACGCGGCGGTCTCAAAAACCGCTGAGGGCAACCTCGTGTGGGTTCGACTCCCACCTTCGGCACCATTCCGCACTCGCGGAAGACCGGCATCGGGGCGTGGCTCAGCCTGGTAGAGCGCCGCGTTCGGGTCGCGGAGGTCGGTGGTTCAAATCCACTCGCCCCGACCAGGAAGAGGACTGAGTCATGAGGACTGCGGACTGAGTGCGTTCAGGCCCATTTCTCAGAGCTCAGTCCTCGCCGTTCAGCCCTCGTGCGACCTCGTAGCTCAATTGGATAGAGCGTCAGCCTCCGGAGCTGAAGGTTGTGGGTTCGAGCCCCGCCGAGGTCGCCATCCCCACATTGGTCCGCTTGCTGCTACGCGGTACGTCTTCTCCAGTACCGCACATAGTCGTCTCCAGTGGATCTTCGCCGGTGCCTGATTCTTTGCACGCATGTCCTGGCCTCCCGCCCGGCCGCGTGGCGCTGCCCGGCGCGCCGTGCTGTCCCCCGACTGCGCACCCATTACCGCGCCTGCTGCTGCCGGCGCTGGCACACCCATCCCAGACTGTTTGAGTGAGCACACGCGGTGCATCTGGCGCGCCCAAGCTCCGCGATGCCTAACGGCTTGCGGTGCGTGGAGTCTCCTCTGCCGCCAGTGGGAGCTTGCGATCACAATCGTCGCATGTGCGGCTCAGAGAACACCTGTCTGCCTCTGAAGCGCGGAGCGAGGGTTGGGAAGAGGTTGCGGCGCGCGCAAGCACCGGCTAAACGACACAAGAACAAGCGGAGCAGAATATGGCTCTTGACAACCTCAGATAATGCTGTATAATCAGAAAACCGATTGCGCAACCGATTTTCTGATGAGGCTTTAGAATGCCGCTTGTGGAATACTTTTCGTGGGGCGGCTTCTACGGAGTCCACAGGGGTTACCGTCCGCTATTCCAACCTCGTTGCATGCACGTGCAGGGTGCCAAGACTTTGTAACTGCTCACAACACTCATACCACGCTAAGACTAGCATATCTGTTAATTCATCACGTGGAATCGCTTTCGAGCGACCTACGGTTCCATCATGCCAACAATTCGCGACGTAGCCGCACACGCCCGTGTTTCGCCGAGCACTGTCTCACACGTGCTCAACAACACTCGTTTTGTCGAGCCTGAGACAAAAGAGCGTGTGCTGATGGCGATCGAGACCCTCGGCTACCGTTCCAATTCTTTGGCGCGCAGTCTGCGGCGCCGCGAAACCAGCACGATCGGCCTACTGGTTCCTGATAACTCCAATCCGTTCTTCGCAGATGTCGCGCGGGCGATTGAAGATGTAGGTTTTTCCGAAGGCTATAACGTCGTTTTGTGTAATTCCGACCTGTCCGACGCCAAGGAGGTCGCCTATATCGACGTACTCCTTTCCAAACAGATCGATGGATTGATCCTGATCGCGACAAACAATCGCCCTGAGCATCTGGAGCCGATTCTGCGGGCCGGGGTCCCGTTAGTGGTAGTTGACCGCGAACTCGGCGATCTGCCGATCGACCAGGTGCTGGTGGACAACGAGTTGGGCGGCTACCTGGCCGGGCAGTACCTGGTGCGGCTAGGGCATCGTCGGATGGTGTGCATTGCCGGTCCGCACGATCTCACCCCGAGCGCGAAACGGATCACCGGCTTTCGCAGAGCCCTCGCCGAGGCGGGCATCGAACTCGCACCCGATGCGATCGTACCCGGCGATTTCCAGTATGCCGGCGGGAAGGCGGCGATGCAAACGCTGCTCAAACGCCGGCGTGATTGTACGGCGGTGTTTGCCGCCAACGATCTGATGGCAATCGGCGCGCTGAATGTCTTGCAGCGCGCGAATCTGCACGTGCCGCATGATATCTCATTGATCGGCTTCGATAATATCTTGCAATCCGAGATGATGTCACCGTCGATCACGACAATCGCCCAGCCAATCGTGGAAATCGGTCGGTCAAGCGCGGCGCTGTTGATCGAGCGTATCAAGCAGCGCAGGAGCGACTCGATGCGTTTGCTGTTGGAACCGACGCTGATCGAGCGCGAAACGTGCCGCGCTCTTGTGGAAGATCAAGTGATGAAAAAAACAGGAGTTCTTCATCACGAGTTGTCGCATGTCATCGCGTCACTCGGGCATACCGACATGCTGGTGATTGGCGACGCCGGTCTCCCGATCCCGCCTGGCGTGCCGCGGATCGACCTGGCGGTGCGGCAGGGGCTGCCGACCTTGATCGATGTGGTGCAGGCGATCGCGACCGAGCTGGAAGTGGAGCGGCTGATTATCGCCGATGAGCTTCAGCAGCGAGGGGGCACGCTCCCGGTGGAGTTGCGCGCTTGTTTTCCGGGTGCAGCCCTGGAGCAGGTACCGCACGAACGACTCAAGGCGCTTAGCGCTCAGGCTCGCGCGGTGGTGCGCACCGGTGAATGTACCCCTTATGCCAATGTTATCCTGTGCAGCGGCGTGACCTTTTGACAGGCCAACCGGTTGTGCGTGTTCGTTCGCTTCTCCGCTGGAGCAGAACGCCCTGGCGCGCACGGCCCTCCACGCCTCCCGCGGCAGCCTGGCGTCTTGGTCGCCCGGTAGAGCGGTCAAAGAGGGCCGTAACGTCGCGTCGCTTGCTTGCGCAATCGATTGCGCAATCGCTGAGGGGCCGGAATGGGCGTCGTAGTTTTCGGCAGCATCAATATGGATCTCGTTGTACGTGCGCCACGTTTGCCAGACTGCGGTGAACCGCTCCTGGGACATAGCTTTTTCACCGCCCCAGGCGGGAAAGGCGCGAACCAGGCGGTCGCGGCGGCGCGCATGGGCGCGACCGCCAGCATGGTCGGCCGGGTCGGCAGCGATGTTTTCGGCGCCATGCTGCCTGCGGCGCTCCAGGCCGACCAGGTCGATACCGCTGGAGTAACGCGCGACCCCGACCATGCGTCGGGTGTAGCGTTGATAACGATCGTTGACAACGCCGAGAACCGCATTATCGGGGTGCCAGGTGCGAATAGTGCGCTGGACGAACCAGACCTGCCGGCCTCGATCACGCCCTGGCCGGGGCGCGGGTGCTGCTGCTCCAGCTCGAGGTGCCGCTCGCGGCCGTGGTTGCCGCCGCCAGTTTGGCGCACCGGCGTGGCATTGCGGTGATGCTCGATCCGGCCCCAGCGCTTGGAGTGCCATCGGAGTTGTATGAATTGGTCGATATCCTCACGCCAAACGCGGGCGAGGCGACGATGCTGGCGGGGAACACGCCCAGAGTGGCCTTGGGGCGGCACATATCGCGCAGGTATCGCTCGACCGATTGTCAAAATGGCCAATAACGGCGTGTACTGGGCCGATCGAGCTACCGCACAGCCGCGCCGGCCTTCCCGGTGGAGGCGGTGGATACAGTCGCGGCGGGCGATGCGTTTAATAGCGCTCTGGCCGTCGCTCTCGCTGAAGGGCTGGCCTTCCCGGACGCGCTCCGCTGGGGCCTGGCGGCCGGCGCATTGGCGGTCACCGGGCACGGGGCTCAGCCCTCGCTTCCCCGGCGCGCCGAGGTGATGGCGCTGCTGAACCGCAACGCACCTGCATACGGCGGACCAATACAGGGGGCTGGAGAAGCGCGTCTCTTTCGGTGCCGCCACGATCTCTATGTCGGAAAATCGTTTGCGCAAACGATTTAGTCCTAATACGCCAGAAGGAGGTACTCCATGTCAGACCACAAGGTTGTGGACCCATCGACGGCGACCGCCCGCCGCCTCTCGCGCCGGACCTTCCTGCGGGCCAGCGTGATCGGCCTCACCGCGGCGCTGGCCGCGTGTGGCACACAGACTCCTAGCACACAGGCGCCCGCGGGTGGCGCGACCCAGGCGCCCGCCGCGGGCGGTGCCGGTGCAGCGAGCGGCAAAAAGCCCAAGGTCGGCCTGGTGATGAAGTCGCTGGCCAATGAGTTCTTCAAGCAGATGCAGGCTGGCGCCGAGGACTACGCCAAGCAGAACGCCGACAAGTTCGACTTCAAGGCCGTCGGCATGAAGGATGAGCGCGATTTCGCCGCCCAGGTCGATGCGATCGAGAACTTCATCACCCAGAAGTACGATATCATCGTCGTGGCACCGGCCGACTCAAAGGCGATGGTCACACCACTCGCCAAGGCGGTCAAGGCCGGTATCGTCGTGGTCAACATCGATGTCGCACTCGACGAGGAGGCGAAGAAAGCTGCCGGCATCGACCTGCCTTTCTTCGGCCCTGACAACCGCGCCGGCGCCAAACTGGCCGGCGACGCGCTGGCCAGGGAGCTCGGCCCGGGCGGGAAGGTGGTGATCCTGGAGGGCAACCCGGAGGCCGACAACGCCAAGCAGCGCAAGCTCGGTTTCGAAGACTCCATCAAAGAAGGGAAGCTGGTGCTGCTCGACTCCAAGACCGCCCACTGGGAGACCGAGGAAGCCAACACGTTGATGACCAACTTCCTGACTCAGTATCCCGACGTTCAGGGGGCCATGTGCGCCAACGACTCGATGGCCCTGGGCGCAATCAAGGCGATCGAGGCGGCCGGCAAGATCGGCAAGGTCAAGGTGGTCGGCTTCGACAACATCCCCGCAGTGCAGCCGCTGATCAAAGAGGGCAAGATGCTCGCCACCGTCGAGCAGTACGGCGCCAAGATGGCAGTGATCGGCATCGAGTACGGCTTGCGCATGCTGAAGGGCGAGAAGTTCTCCGGCTGGGTCAAGACCGATGTCAAGCTCATCACGGCCAAGGACCTGGCCTAGCAAGCTGCCTGGAAAGCTTCCAGCGGGGCAGTGGAGGCCGTAGGATTCCACACGAAACCATGCTTGCCGGGCCGTCGGCGGCTGAGCCACCGGCGACCCGGTGCCGCCAAAGGCGCATGGAGGGCTGTACTTTTTATGGAGGCCTGGAAGGGCCTGCGGTCCTTCCAAGAGCCTGCTGTTTGCCTCTCCTTCTCTGAATTTGGTATCACCATGAGTTGAACTGTGCGCCATGCGTGGCGCGCTCCACAGAGGGCCATCGCTCTATGTCTGCCGACGCCAGCCTGCTCGAATTCAGGAATGTCACCAAGCGCTTCCCCGGCGTCATCGCGCTGCACGACGTGAACTTCGCTGTCAAGCGGGGCGAGGTGCATGTGCTGCTGGGCGAAAACGGCGCCGGCAAGTCCTCGCTGGTCAAGCTGCTGGCAGGCATCTACCAGCCCGACGAGGGCGAGCTGCGCTTCGAGGGCCAGCCCTACGCCCCGCGCCGCCCGGTCGATGCGTTTCACGCCGGCATCCGCGTCGTCCACCAAGAGCTGAACCTGCTGCCATACCTGTCGGTGGCCGAGAACCTGCTGTTCGAGAGCCTGCCGCAGCGCCGCGGGCTGGTCGATTACCCGGCGCTCAAGCGGCGCGCCCGCGCGCTGCTGGACGAGATCGGGCTGGATATCTCGCCCCAGACGCGGGTCGAACAGCTTGGCATCGCCCAGATGCAGCTCGTCGAGATCGCCAAGGCGCTGGGCTACGAGAGCAAGCTGCTGGTGCTGGACGAGCCGACCGCCACGCTTACACCGCGCGAGATCGAGCGCCTGTTTTCCATCATCAAGACACTGCAGGCACGTGGGGTCACGTTTATTTACATCTCGCACCGCCTCAGCGAGATCTATGAGATCGGCGACCGGGTGACGGTGCTGCGCAACGGCAGGCACGTCGCCACCCGCCCGGTGGCGGGCATCACGCTGCCCGAGATCGTGCGCATGATGGTCGGACGTGATATGGAGGAGGAGTACATCTTCCGCGACGATATCACGCCGGGCGCCGAGATCTTGCGCGTGGAAGGCTTGCGGCGCACCGCGCACGCTCCGCCGATCTCCCTCGCGGTGCGCCGCGGCGAGATCCTGGGCATCGCCGGGCTGGTCGGCTCAGGGCGCACCGAGACCATGCGCGCGATCTTTGGCGCCGACCCCAAATTCGCCGGAGATATCTACATCGGCGGGTCGCTGACGCCGATCCGCAGCCCGCGCGACGCCGTCAGGCATGGGCTGTGCCTGCTGACCGAGGATCGCAAGGGCCAGGGCCTGCTGCTCGACCTTCCTCTGGATGTGAACATCACCATCACCGATCTCGCGCAGGTTTCGCGGGGCTGGGTCCTCCGACGCGAAGTGGAGCGGAGGGCGGCGGAACAGCTGGTGCGCGAGCTGCATATCAAGACCACCTCGGTGCGGCAGCACCCGCGCGCCCTGTCGGGCGGCAACCAGCAAAAGGTGGTGCTCGCCAAGTGGCTGTTCCGCGGCTCGCGCGT
>JBHOQX010000119.1:0-35701 GCA_042408595.1 Roseiflexaceae bacterium
CCGCGCCGTCGCCGCCGCCGCCGAAGAAGACGCCCGCGCCGCGCTCGATGCCCTGCGGTCGGCCCGCGCCCGCGCCGATGAGCGCGCCGCCGCCGCCCGCCGCGCCCTGGCCGACCTGGAGGCGCGCCACGAGAGCCTCAGCCGGCTCCAGCGCTCGTACGCCGGAGCGTTCGCCGGGGTGCGCGCGGCTATGCAGTGGGCCGAACAGCAGGGGCGCGCCGGTTTCACTCTCGTCGCGTCCGTCCTGCGCGCGCCGCCGCAGCTCGAGACCGCCATCGAGGTCGCGCTCGGCTCGCGCCTGCAGAACATCGTCGTTGAGCGCTGGGACGATGCAGAAGATGCCATCGCCGCCCTGAAAAGCAGCGGCGCGGGCCGGGCGACCTTCCTGCCGCTGGACACGATCAGAAGTCAGCAGTCAGCAGTCAGACGTCACAATCAGCCTGGCATTCTCGGAATTGCCGCAGAGTTGGTCGACGTTGACCCGCAGTACGCGCCGGTCGCGTGGAACCTGCTCGGGCGCACGCTGGTCGTCGAGGACCTCGCCACCGCCCGGCGGGTGCTGCGCTCGCTCTCCGGCGGATGGACGATTGTGACGCTGGCCGGCGAGCAGGTCAACACCGGCGGTGCGGTGACCGGCGGGGCGCAAATCAAGGAGAGCGGGACGCTGCGGCGCGAGCGCGAGTTGCGCGAGTTGCCGCGCCAGATCGAGGCCGCGCAGGCCGAGGTCGCCGCCCGCGCCGCCGAGCGCGCCGCGCTGGATGAGCAGCTTGCCGTCGCCGAGCAGGCGCTGCGGGAGGCCGAAGCCAACCGCCGCCGCGCGGCGCAGGAGGAGGACGCTCGCCGCGAGGCCGAGGCCGCCGCCCGCCGCGAGCACGAGCGCGCCGACGCCGCCCGCGAGACCGCGCGCCGCCGGTCGCAACAGGCCGCCGCCGAGTTGGCCGCGATCGACGCGCAGCGCGCCGCGCTAGATGAGGAGCAGTCGGCGTTGGCCGAGCGCGAGGCCGCCGCCGCCGCCCGCCTCGCCGCGCTGCGCACCGAGGAGCAGGCCCGCGCCGAAGCCGACCGCGCCGCGCAGGAGGCGCTCTCCCAGGCACGGGCTGCCGCCGCGGCCGCTGAGGGTGAACTCCGCGCCGAACGGGCGCTGCTCCTGGCACAGGAGCAGCAACTTGGCCGCCTGGCGGAGCAGCGCGCCGCCGCCGAGCGCGCCGCCGCCGAACTCGCCGCCGAGCGCGCCGCAACCGAGGCGCAACGCCGCGACTTCGAAGCGGCGCACGCCGCGCTGCTGGCCCAGATCGACGATCTGCGCGCCCGGATCGGCCCCGCCGAGGCCGAGCTGGAGGCGCTCGACGCGCAGCGCGGCGCGCTGGAGGATCGCGAAGCCGCGCTCACTGCCGCGCTACTGGAGGCCGAGACCGCCCATGGCCGCGCCGAACTCGACGTTCAGCGCGCCAGGGACCGCCAGGACGCGCTCCGCGAGCGCGCCGCGGCAGAAGATGTGGATATTGAGACGCTGCCAGTGGAGGACGACGGACGAGGGACGACGGACGAGGGACGACGGATGATGGACGATGGGGGAGTTGAATCCTCTACCGTCCACGATCTACCGTCCGGCGAGCCAGGCGAGCTACCGCTGCCCGCCCGCATCGCCAGCCTGAAGGCGCGCATCCAGCGGCTCGGTGCGGTCAACCCGCTGGCGCTCGAGGAGTACCAGCAGGAGTCTGAGCGCCACGCCTTTCTTACGACCCAACTCGACGACCTGCGCCGCGCCGCCGACGCCCTGCGCGCACTGATCACCGAGCTCGACGGCGCGATGCAGGCGCGCTTCGAGGCGACGTTCACGGCGATCGCCGCCGAGTTCGAGCAGACCTTCGCCCGGCTGTTCGGCGGCGGCTACGCCAAGCTGTCGCTCGCTGGGGCCAACGGGGCGGAGCTGAACGGCGACGGCGCGCACGCGTCGTTCGACCAGATCGGCGTCGAGATCGTCGCCCGGCCGCCCGGCAAGCGCCAGCAGGCCCTCTCGCTCCTCTCCGGCGGCGAGCGCGCGCTCACCGCGACGGCGCTGCTGTTCGCCATCCTGCGGGTCAACCCCTCGCCGTTCTGCATTCTGGACGAGGTGGACGCGGCGCTCGACGAGGCGAACGTCGGGCGCTTCCGCGAGTTGCTCGGCGACCTGACCGACCGCACGCAGTTCGTGCTGATCACTCACAACCGCGGCACGATCGAGGCTGCCGACACGATCTACGGCGTCTCCATGGGCGAGGACGGCGCGTCCAGGGTGCTGTCGCTGCGGCTGGAGGATGTCGGAGTGGAGTAGCGCTCCGCGCGAGTGCTCCACATCGGGTACACGCACCTCGCGATGCAGCCCAATGATTCAGGGGCCTGATTTGTTGGCATGCAACGTACAGTCCGTAACAAACGGGGGGAGTGGGCGTCTGTCACGGCACCGCCTCGCGTATCTGGCGCTCCATCTTGGGCGTTATGTCGGTTGAGCGCGCAGGAAGCGCCGTTGTTCCACGTTCTCCATTACGCTCAGTATCGGCGATGAGCAGCTTCATCTCGGCGAGTCTCGCGAACCAGCGGATCGCTGATACTAGCCTTACGCGCGTTGCTGATTGTAATCGACTAATATCGTAAGTTCGCCGTCAAAATCGTGTGGCGAGACTTTCTTCGACGTTTATTCTGTCGATGGGTATAACCAATCAGGATGTTGGCAGGCATTCACATCAGGCGAAGCGAGATTTGCAAATGGGACGAGGAAGCCTATTCCCCAGACTTCCTCTCCTTATGCATATGGATAAGCTTCGCAGTTTATTCGGGGCTTAACACCGGATGATCACCGTTGAAGGTATGGTCTGTACCTCGATGCTCAGTACGAGCAGGTGCGCATCGACGGGCAGGTGCGTGATGCCGCGGTGCTCCTGGCGATGGGCGTGCAGGCCGATGGCAAGCGTACTCTCGTAGGTGTATCTGTCTGGTTGGGTGAGCAGGAAGCGCATTGGCGGCAGTTTCTCCAGCACCTGGTCGCGCGCCGGCTGAGTGGCGTGCAGCTCATCATCAGCGATGCCCACGAAGGGCTGCAGGCCGCTCGACGGGCGGTGCTTGGTGGTGTTCCCTGGCAGCGGCTGCCAGTTTCACCTGCAGCAGAACGCCCAGGCCTCTGTGCCGCGCCAGGAGCTGACGGCCGAGGTGGCGGCCGCCATTCAGGCGATCTTCACCGCCCCCGATCGCGCCGACGCCGATGCACTGCTCGCACGCACCGTCCAGACCTACTCCAAGACAGCCTCCAAGCGCGCAACCTGGCTAGAAACGGCCATCCCGGCAGGTTTGACGGTGTTTGCCGTTCCGGCATCCCATCGTCAGCGGCTGCGCACGGTCAGTGGACGTGCGCGCCGCAACCAGGAGATCCGCCGGCGAACGCGCGTCGTTGGTGTCTTCCCAAACGAGGCCTCCTGCCTTTGTAACTGCCTGTGTGTAGCCATTTACAAACTACTTGACAGACTCTACCCGGGCCAGGGTCAGATTATCGCAGAGGATCAGCGGCTCACTCATAGTGAGATTCATCTGTAAGATGTGCGGCTCGACAACGGTGTACGCGGTGTGGTATAATCAGAATGCGGTCGATGCCGCGCTGCTATTCACCTAGCAATCCCGCCAGAGCAGCCATGAAACCACTTCCCCGTCAGGCGCTCGCCCTGGCCATTCTGCTCGCCGCCATTGTCGGGCTGCTGCCCGCCAGCCACCCCAACACCGCGCAGGCCGGCGATCTGCTCGCCTTCCCTGACGGCTTTATGGTCAGTGTGAAGAGCTACGGTGCCCGCGGCGACGGCGTGACCGACGACACCGCTGCGGTCAAGGCCGCGTTGGCGGACGGCCGCCCCGATCCCGGCGGCGACTACTATGGACAGCCGAAGGCGCTGTTCTTCCCCGCCGGCACCTATCTGGTGGCCGACACGCTGAGCTGGGTCGGCTGCTGTGTCACGCTCCAGGGCCAGGGCGCCGGCCACACGATCATCAAACTCAAGGACAGGGCACCTGGCTTCGGCGACCCCACCACACCGAAGCCGGTAGTTCGCACCATGAGCGGCAATATGTCGTTTCGCCAGAACATCCGTGATCTCACGGTGGACACCGGCCGCGACAATCCCGGCGCGGTCGGTATCGACTATATCGCCAGCAACAGCGGAACGATCCGCGGTGTGACCATCCGCTCCGGCGATGGCGCCGGCGTGGCTGGGCTCGATCTGCGCCGTGAGTGGATTGGACCATGCCTGTTCAAGGAGATCCAGATTGAAGGATTCGACTACGGGATTTGGGTGAAGAACCCCGAGTATGGCCCGACCTTCGAAGGAATCGCGCTGAGCGGGCAACGGCGCGCCGGGCTGCGCAATGAAGGTAATACGCTGGCGATCCGCCACTTGACCAGCAGCAACCGCGTGCCAGCCCTTCAGAGCACCGAGAGCCGCGGTTCGCTGATCGTACTCGACTCGACGTTCGGCGGCGGTGTACCGGGCGCCACGGCGATCGAGAGCGATGGCTACCTCTACGCCCGCAACATCAGCGCCGCCGGTTACGACGCGGCGATCCGCCAGAAGGGCGCGGTTGTGCCGGGCCTGGCGCAGGCGGAGTATGTCTCGGACCGCATCTTCACGCTGTTCGATGGTCCCAGGCGCTCGCTTGGCCTGCCGATCGAAGAGACGCCGGCGCTGCACGACAACGACCTGGCGAGCTGGGTCGCCTTCACCACTGCCTACTACGGCGACACCAGTCGGCTGCAGGATGTGCTGAACGCCGGCAAAGCGACGGTCTACTTCCCGTTCGGCGTCTATTTTTCCTACGATGAGCGGGCGGTGATCGTGCCGCCGTCGGTGCGCCGGATCGTCGGATTCGGCTCGGTCGTCAACCGCGACGCGGCCGGTCGAAACGGCGGCGGCATCCGCCTGATCGTCCAGGACGACAGCCGCGAGCCGTTGATCGTCGAGCAGTTCGGCTATGGCATCAAGCTCGACCATCGCGGCAGCCGCCCAGTGGCGCTCAAGCACGGCGGCTACCAGTATAGCGCCGCACCGGGGGCCGGGCCGCTGTTCCTGGAGGATGTCGAGATCGGCGACTTCCGCATGCAGCCGGGGCAGCGCGTCTGGGCGCGGCAGTTCAACAACGAGAGCGCCGCGCCGAAGATCGTCAACACTGGCGGCGCGCTCTGGATTCTGGGCCTCAAAACCGAGCGCCCCGGCACGGTGATCGCCACCGAGGCTGGCGGGCGCACCGAGCTGCTCGGCACGCTGATCTACCCGGCGGGCGCCTTCTCCCCGACCGAGCAAGAGCAGGCCGCGTTTGTCAGCCGCGACTCGGCCATGTCGCTGATCTTCTCGACCAGTGTCTACTGTAGTGAGTGCGGCTACCAGTTCTTTGTCGAGGAGACACGCGCCGGCGTGACACGCCGGCTTGTGGCCGCGGATGTGCCCGGCGGGCGGATGCCGCTGTTCGCCGGCCTGAACCCGGCGCTGCTCTGCGGCGCACCAGCCACTTCTCCACCAAGGGGCACGACCACGATCTTTCTGCCGCTGCAACGCAACGGCGACGGCCCAGCCTGCTAGCCGCAACGCGGCGTCGTGTCGCCTCCCCAACTTTCACTGTCTGGAGCGGCACTGCGCCACATAGCTCGGGCTGCTACCGCCGCGTCAACGGGAGATAGACCGCGATCTGATCGCCAAGCGGCGCGACAAAGCGAACGATCTGAATATCGGTGCGCACCGAACAACTGCCTCCTTGCAGGTGCCTGGCATCGTAGCCGATAAACGGGCGCCCCTGTGGGTCCAGCGCGAGCGAGGGATGTTGCCCCGGATACCACGCCTGTAGCGAGCACCCTGGAATGAGGAGCACTGGCGCGCGCTGGTCAAGTTGGTTGCTGGTCTCGACAATCAGCGCTTTCCAGCTTGCAGCGGCACTCTCGCAGTTTTCGGCACAGGCAGCGTACCCAAGCGCGAAAGGAGCGGTATCGATGTAGTAGGCCAGGCGTGGCCGGTGCTGCCCGTCCAGCGCCAGGTCCACATCGACTCCATATTTCGCTGGCAGACCGACTGGCGCCCCTGTCCAGCCGGCGACGCCGGTGCAATTGGCGTTGCACCAGTAGTAGCTCAATTGCTGCTTCTGGCCGTTATAGAGCGCCAAGCGCGGCCGGTTCAGCGAGTCTAGCCCCAGCTTGAAGTCACCTGTACTGTTGCCGAGCGACAAAAGTGTGCCGCTCGACCAGCTCCCCGCCGTGTTGCAATTGGTGTCACACACACTGTATCGAACAAAGAGGTCCTCGGTGACGAACATCAGCCGCGGCTGACCCGCGCTCGTAAAGCGCAGCTGCGGGGTGCGCAGTCGCCCGATGTTGAGCCGTGTGCGCGTCCAGTTAGCTGCAACAGTGCAGTTGGTGTCGCAGAACGCATACGTCGCTTGTGCCTCCGCTGAAATATCGGAGTTATAAACGAAGCGCGGGCGACCTACCGGGTCGAGCGCAAAGAACTCGCTATCTGGCGCGTAATCGCCGGTCGTCGCCACGCCGACGATACGCCAGCTGGCTGGGTTGGTGCACTCGGCGTCGCACTCGGCGTAGCGATATTCGCCTGAGTCGCCCGCATTCTTTTGGTACGACCACATCATACGTGGGCGGCCGGACGGATCGAGCGCCAACCGCACATAACCGCCAAAGAACCCGCGTCTGCCGATGACGCTCACCCGCCAGTTCTGCACAACACCACAGTGACCGGCGCAGTATCCATAATAGACCGGAAAGTCCGAAGCGACGCCTGAAAAGGATGAGAAGGCGATATGCAGGCCGCCTGCACGATCGCTCTGTACATCGGAACTGACCGTATTATCGACTTCCGGTGTAGGCATGAAGAACGGAACGATGTTAGCCTGCGCGCTCACCGGAGCGGTCGACCTACCGAGCAGCATGATCGCAACCAGGCCTATGAGCGCCACGGCCCTCGATGATAAAACCTTTGACGGTCTTGACATAGCAGGCTCCGCTTTTTTACAACACACGCAACTGGCGTCGTAACTACGTTAAGAAATTTTTATGCCAGGAACGGTTATCTGTCTGCCGCAGGAGTGGGTATAGAGGCGATCTCGGCGTGTTGGGGCTGTCCGGGGCGATCTGACACAGGCGCAGGTCCATGAACGCTATCCTTCCGCTTCCTGGAGATGTTGGCCCTTCCCCCGTCTCCGCGCCACCCGCCACACCTCATCCGCCGCCTGCCGCAGCCGCCGCACGCCATCCGCGTCGAGCGGCTGACCGCTGTAGCGCTCGCGCTCCACCAGGGCGATCGCCTCCTGGAGGGCCCGGGCGGCCCCATCGACGTGCGGCTCCAGCAGCGCGCCGAACTCATGCAGTGTCGTCCCCGCGCTCCAGGCAACGCCGGCGCGCTGCCCGGCCTGCTCCAGCCGGCGTTGCGCCGCTTCCACCGGCGAGCGCGTCGTGCGCCGCCAGAGCCACAGCGCGCCGAGCGCCAGCAGGGCGATGGCTGCCGCCAGCACGCCCCATACCAACGCCGGGGCCGGTCCGGGCGGCGCGGCTTCCCGCTCCGGCGGCGCGACGCTCGCCAGTGGCCCCTCCACGAGCTGCCCCGCCCTTGGCGGCAGCGGCCGGATCGGCGTCGGCTCGAACGGCAGCCAGCGCCCGTCGATCAGCAGCTCTGGCCAGGCGTGCGCGTCGGCCTCGCGTACGGTATAGACCTGCTGTCGCGGATCGTACGCCCCGGTGGCATACCCGACCGAGATGCGCGCCGGGATCCCGACCGCCCGCGCCATCATCGCCATCGCCGTCGCATAATAAGTGCAGTATCCCTGGCGCATCTCGAACAGAAACTGATCGACCGCCTCGCCGTCGCGCGGGACGGGCTGGACCTGGTAGCTGTAGGGCAGGTCGCGCAGGTAGGTCTCGATCGCCAGCGCCTGCTCCAGCGGCGGCCGGCGCCCGGCCACTGCCCGCGCCAGCTCGCTCATCCGTGGCGTCATCCCAGGTGGGAGCTGCTGCGAATCGCGCAGATCGGGCGGCGGGACGTTCGGCGGCGGCACCGGGGCCAGTTCCTGCGGGCGCGAGACGACGCGGTATTCGGACGGCAGGCTGGCCGTCAGCGCGGCGATGCTGCCATCCGGCAGCCGCTCGGCCTGGGCGCTGACGTTCGTGCCGAGGATGTCCGGCACGCCGATCAGCACCTGGGGATCGTCGCGCAGGTCTTCGATATCCTGCACGATCAGCCCATCGGGCGCTTGAGACGGCGGGAGGCCGGCGTATGGGCTGACGCGCGCGTTCGTCGTCCAGGCGCGGCCGTCGTATAGATTCAGCACGCGGGCGCGCCAGTAGCGCGGCGCCGGGCCGGGCGGCAGGGGCGCGTTCACCCTCACCCGCAGCACGATCTTGTCTGGCGGCGTGCCCTCCAGCGAGACGCCGAGCGGCACCGCCGGCAATGTCGAGAGGCCGACCTGCGCCGGGTTGGCGGTGGTCGCGCGGGGGCCGCTACGCTCCAGTGCGGCGATCCCAGAGGGCAGCTCGACATCGCGCCAGAGCCACTCGGTCAGTGGGTTGCGCAGCGAGGTCGGGATGAGCGCAGCCAGCAGGAGCAGCGCCAGGATTCCGGCCGCGCTCCAGATGCTCACATCGCGGCCAAGTTCATCGGAATAGTCGACGCTCGCCTGGTCCCACGTCCGCGCGCGCAGGCCGAAGCCAGTCACGGCCGCCAGGACGAGCAGCAGTGCCATGCCGATCACCAGCGGCGCGCCCGCGCCGGCGCCCGGGATGACGGCCATGCCGAGCGCCACGATCAGCGGCAGGCCCCAGCCGAGCAACGGGCGGCGCCGCGCCAGCCCCCACCCGAGCGCGATCCCGCCGATCCAGGTAGACAGCACGCCGCCGGCCGCCGCCAGCAACCGCGCGCCACGCTCTCCCGCGTTCGGGGCGGCGGCGAGCGTCCCGGCGAAGCGCGGCAGCGACTCGCCGAGGAACAGCCAGGTGCGCAGGAGCGGCGGCGGCGGCGCCGGCTCGCCACGATGGAGCACCTGTGGCAGCCAGGCGGCGCAGGCGGCCGCATCCTGCCAGAGCAGGCCCACCGGTGGGAGCGCCCGCCCGACCGCCCCAAGCAGCAGCCCGCCCCCGCCGAGCGCCAGCAACCCCCAGAGCAGGCCGTGCGCCGCACGCCGCCAGCCGCGCCGTGGCCCGCCGCGCCCCGCGCCCATCCCCAGCAGCAGGCCCAACGTGCCGGCCCAGGCGAACAGCCCCGCCGGCAGCGCCCGGTCGCTCCCGGCCGCGGCCATCCCCGGGCACAGCGCCGCCGCCAAGGCCATAGCGAACAGCGGCCAGCCAACCGCCGGGCGGACGCGTCTGAGCTGTGCGATCAGCCAGTCGTCCATCAGGCACTCCGCACAACTTTGCCGAGCGGCGAGACACGCACCGCCACCCGGCGGCGCGGCGGGTTCAAGAGCGGCAGGGCCGTGTCGAGCACGAACGTGCGCGCCGGCACGCCCTGCGACGCTAGTCGAACCTCGAGCGGGCGCGCCTCGGCAGCACGCCGCCCGACCAGGAGGGCCAGCACCCCGCCGGTTCCGCGCTGGCTCGCGAGCGCCGGCAGCCAGGCCCCGTCCAGCGCCGGTGTGACGACCACCAACGCCCCGCCGGCCAGATCTGCCCCGCGCGCCCGCCGGGTTTCACGGATCACGTCGCCGAGCGGCCGCTCGCCGGCCGCCTCCGCATCCACCAGGTCATTCAGGATTCGCCAGAGCTGGCGCGGCCCGCTGCCCGGCTGCACCAGCCGACGCCGGCCGTCGTCGGCCAGCAGGCCGACCACCCGGCCCTCGGCCAGCGCCTGCGCGGCCAGTGAGCATGCCAGCATGATTGCCAGATCCGGCAGCGATTCGGGCCGGCTTACATCCGGACGCTCGCTGACCGCCGAATGGCGGGTGTACTCGCGCAACGGATCGTTGGCGGCGGGCACCACCGGGGCGCCCGCCGCGGCCGCCGGATAGGCTGCGGCGCATAAATCGAGCACGATCCAGAGCGCGCCGGCGCGCTCCTGGTCGAACTCCTTCACCATCAGCCGGTCGGTGCGCGCGACCGTCGGCCAGTGGATATGGCTGGGCGAGTCACCGGGAACGTACTCGCGCAGCCCGCCGACGCTCGGCGTGGCATACTGCTGCAGCACGTCGGCGCGGGCCAGGCCGCCGCGCTGGCCGTGCGGCAGCGGCAGGGGCGGCAGGCGCACCAGCGGCGGATAGACCACGATCTGGCGGGCCTCGCCCTCGCGCCAGGCGAACTGGAACAGACCGAAAGGATCGCCGAGGCGGGCGCCCAGCGGGCCAAGCCGGTAGACGCCGCGCCGTTCGCAGCGGGCCCCGGTCGTCCAGTTCTGGCGCTCGTAGGGTCCGGCGGCGGCGATCCGGCGGCCGGCGTACCCCGGCAGCGTCGAGGCGTCGTCGATCTCGAGCCAGAGCAACGGCAGCCAGCTCCCGTTCGCCAGCTCCCATTCTTCGGCCAAATCATCGCCGACCTGCGCCCAGTCCACCAGCAGGCGACGGCGCAGCCGCACGCGCGGCCCGACGACCCGCACCCAGGCATAGGCGGCGAGCGTGAGGAGCAGAAAGGCGTAGGCGATAAACAGCAGCCAGCGCGACGGGGCGAGCGTGGCCAGCAGCAGCGTGCCCGGCCCGAGCGCCAGCGCCCACGGCTGCGCCGGACTCACCCGCCCGCCGAGCGTGAGCCACCGCCAGAATCGCCCGTATCCGGCCTTCGCCGCCTGCCGCACCATCGTATCTCCTCCGCTGCACGCTGCTCTGCGCCATGATAGCCGATCTTGCGCAGTGTTGCCGCATGGCGGCCGGCGGCTTGCGGCCGGGAGGCTGCGAGACCGGGAGGCACGGAACCTGGGAGATCGGGAGATCGTGCAAGAGGCGAAGGGGAAGAGCATGGGCATCCGGGCTCTCGTCCGCTCAGGCTCTCGTCCACTCCCCTCTTCCCTCCCCTTGCTGGCGGTCGGGCTCCTGAACTAGAGCCGCAGGTCCAGGCGGTAGGCGACGTACACGGCGGCGACTCCCAGCAGCACCGCCAGCAGAATCGCAGCGGCGCGCCACGGGCGGGCCGAACCCTCAGGCGCTGCCGGCGCAGCGCCCACGGGCGCGCGGGCGGCCCCGAGCGCGGCCATGGCGGTCGCGGCCGGCGTGGCCGTGGCCGCCTGCGGCGTGACGACCAGCACCTGGGCGGGCGGGCCGACGGGCCGCCCGGCGCGCGGGCAGACCTCGACGCGCCCGGCCGGCGGCGCGGGCGAGAGCTGGCGCTTGCCGGCGACATCGCGCATCATCAGCCGGACGTGCGCGATCTCCCGCTCGTTACCCCGCGCCGGGATGGGCGCCGGGCGCGTGTCGTCGTCGGTCATAAGCGTCGGAAGGTAGCGGTAGCCGCTGACGGTGACCCGGCCATCCGAGTGGCGCAGCAGGCCGACGTAAAAGACAACCGAGGTCGCGGCGAAGTACTCCTCCTGCAGCGCCCACTGCGCCGCCAGGAAGTTCGCCAGCGAGTAGATCACGAGCGTCTTGCGCCCGCCGGTATCGATGACATCGACCGGCTGGAGCGTATGCGACTGCGCGCCAAGGATCACGTCCGCGCCGGCGGCGGCGAGCTTCGCCGCGCCCTCTTTCTGGTACTCGGTCGGATAAGACTCGTATTCCTCGCCCCAATGCGCCGCGACCACCACGACATCCGCCGCGCGGCGTGCCGCCGCGACCGCATCGAGCACGCTCTGGCGCACGACCCCCTGTTCGCCGTAATCGGTCGATTGCCACAGCAGGTTCACCTGGCCGTAGGGGTCGGGGATGCCGTTCGTTCCCCAGGTGAACGACAGAAACGCCACGCGAACGCCCACCCCGTCACGGGCCAGGTTGAGTAGGAGAAATGGCGGGCGCGCCCGGCCGGTGTCCGTGCTCTTCACCGCGCCATGCTGCTGTATACCGTTGCGCGCCAGCACGTCGAGCGTGGCATCCAGCCCCTCCGGCCCGCGGTCCAGAATATGATTGTTGGCGGTCGAAACCAGGCCGATGCCGGCGTTCTTGAGCGCCGCTGCCAGCCTGGGGTTGAAATTGAACGCCGGGTAGCCGGTGTATCCCGCACCCTCCAGCATCGCGCCGTCGAAGTTGGTGTAGGCCAGGTCGGCGGCCCGGAGGAACGGCCGGATGTGGTCGAAGAGATAGTCGTAGTCACGCGCTTCGGCCACGGCCTGGATCGTCTCGTGCGGAAAGGTGTCGCCGGTGGCGGCGAGGGTGAAGTGGGTCTCGCCGGGCGCGCCGGCGCCGCAGAGATCGATGGCGAGCGGCTGATCCAGCCCGTCGCCGCGCCCCTGGGCGTCAGCCGGCCCGGCCGCGCCCCTGCCGGCCAGGGCGAGCACGAGTGCAGCGAGCGTGAGCGTGGCGAGCCAGCGGGTCATCGGAGCCTTTCGCAGGGCGGCGCGGCCAGCGGTGGAGCGGAGTTGGCCGTTATCCCTGTGGCGCAATCGCCTGCTGCAAGTGTAGCACAGCGTTGCGACAGGGCGATCAGCCCGGCTCCTGCCAGACGTTCACCTGGTTGCGGCCACGGCGCTTCGACTCGTACTGCGCCCGGTCCGCCCGCTCCACCAGCGTATCGAGCGGCAGCGTGTTCGGTGGACTGGTGCTCGCGACACCGAGGCTGGCCGTCAGCCAGAGCTCGCCGGCGTCGATCTGAAACGGCGTGGCGGCGATGGCGGCGCGCAGCCGCTCGGCTACCTGGGCAGCATCCGGCAGTGGGGTGTCGGGAAGGAGGATAATGAATTCTTCCCCGCCGTAGCGACCAATGATATCGACGTCGCGCAGGTGCGCCCGGCAGCGCTCGGCGATCGCGTGGAGCGCCTGGTCGCCAGCGATGTGGCCAAAGGTATCGTTCACCTGCTTGAAATGATCGATATCGAGAATGATAACCGACACCGGGCGCGGATCGCGGGCGATGCGCGCCCATTCGCGCTCGGCGAGCACAAAGAAATGCCGCCGGTTCCACAGCCCGGTCAGATCGTCCGTCGCGGCGCGCCACTGCGACTCGGCGTACAGCCGAGCATTCGCGATCCCGATCGCCGCCGTGGCCGCCAGCAATTCGAGCGTGTCGAGATCGGCCGATGTGTAGACATTCGGCTCGAACGACTGCACCGAGATCGCCCCGATGATCCGCTCGCCCAGACGCATCAGCGCCACCAGCACCGCGCGGGGCGGCGACGTACCTTCTTCGCCGACCTCATCGGGCACGAAGTCGCGGAAGGGCTGGGCTTGCATATCATCGTAGCGCAGCGACTGGCCGGTGCGGATCGCGTAGCCCATCAGGCCCTGGCCGAGCGGCCGCCGCTCGGGCGGATAGCGTTTGTCGCCCTCCGCCTGGTACACATCCTCCAGCTCACCACGCGCCTCGTCCACCAGGCTGATCACGCAGACGGTGCTCGGCATCAGGGCGCTGACCGCGCGATGGATCACCGCGTAGATCGTCTCCAGATCCAGGCAGCCACCGATCTGCTGGCTGGCCTGGTAGAGGAGCAGGCGCCGCTCAGCATCCTTGATGGCTGCTTCATACAAGCGCGCGTTCTGGATGGCGACCGCCGCCTGCTGCGCCAGAATAGTGATCAGTTGCGCATCCTCGGCGCTGAAGCTGCGGCGGCGATCGTAGCTGATCACGCCGAGCACGCCCATGAGCTCGCCGCCGCTGAGCAAGGGGGTCACCAGCACCGCCTGCGGGAGCTTGCCCGCCTCATGGCGGAGCGCCTGCGGCCAGTCCGGATAGTCGTTCACGAGCACCGTCTCGCGACGGGCGGCGGCGATCCCGAACGCCCCCTGGCCGAGCGGCAGCGGCTGGAGCTCCAGGTGCGCGTTGTGGCTGGCATAGGCGAGCAGCTCCGCGCGGGCCGGGTCGTAAAAGCCGAGGATGCCTTTGTCGGCCCGCAGCAGCTCAACCGCACGTCTTACGACAGATTGTAGTAAAATCGGCAGGTCTAGTTTCGAGGAGATATCCGTCATGGTCGCCCGCAGCGCTTCCAGCTCTTCCGCGCGCCGGCGGACGGCGGCGAACCGCCGGGCGTTCTGGATGGCGACCGCCGCTTGGCGCCCCAGGGCCGCCAGCGCGGACAGATCGGATCGCGAGAAGCGCCGCCCGCGCCGGAAATACAGCGCCGCCAGGACGCCGTGCGTCTCGCCATCGGCCGTCACCGGCGCGGCGGCGAAGGCGCGCACGCCGAGCCGGATCAGCGGCGCGTCGTTGCGGATCCGGCCGCGGTATTCGTTCACCACGATCATCTGCCTGCTAGCGATGATCGCCCGGAGCGAGGCCTCGAGCTCCGCCAGCGCGGCGGCGGTGTCAAAGTTTTCAGGCAGGCCGGCGGTGCTGGCGAGGCTTAGGCGACCCTCGGGCATCAGCAGGATCAGCGCTGCCGCATCGGCGCCGACCAGCTCGGCGGCCAGCGGAGCCACGCGCGCGAGCAGGTCGGGAAGCTCGAGCTCACCGGCAAGAAGGAGCGCTGTACGGGGAAGGGACAGACCGCTGCGACGGTTACGCCCGCGCCATCTGGAATGTGAGCCTGAACGCTTGCCCACGGTGCACCTCGTCCTGGACGTGCCGGAGCGGACAATAACCGCGCGGAGTGCCGCCCTTGCGCGACCGACGGTCGCGGTCGGCCGCGGGGCGGCATCAGAGGCTCATTGTACCATCAGCCTATTACCGGGAGCGGGTATGTGCGCAGCGCTCATACCCCCTCGTGTATGGCTCAGCCCGGCGCCGGGGCGCAAGGCGTATGGCGAGCGCAGGGCCTCGGATGCTGCCTGAAACGCTCCCAGCGGAGGAGTGGGACAGCCGGTTTCCACGAGACGTTCAACTTCGCGCTGCAGAGCGGTCAATTGCGCCGCATGCTTATGCGCGCAGGGGCGCCCCCGTGGCGCGTGGCTTCAGCTTTGGCGGCCGGGTGTCTCCGGGATAAACGCGAGGACCGTGATCCGCACCTGGCGGGGCGTGATCCCACAGCCGGGCACCCGGCCAGCGGTCGCGAGACTCAGCCAGAAGCCGGCGTTACGCCAGTTGGGGCGATACTCGCGGCGCCACTCGATGCTGCGCGGGAAGCCGTAGGCCGGATCGAAGGTGGCGCGGCCGACCCGCACGCGCTGGCAGAGGCAGCCAGGCCCGCCGAAGCAGTCGGGCGGCTCCTCGACCCGCCGGCTGAGTTCGAACAGCCGATCGACGTGCAGGCGCGTCAGCCAGGATGGGCTGCACGTATCGAGCAAGCTGTCGCGTACCTCCCCACCACGGACGTGCAGATGCTGGAGGCAGATGCTGTCGCCTTGCTGCACCTGCACAACCAGCCGGTAGCTTGCGGGAGCGCGGGCCTGCCAGCGGCGTTCGGCGGCGGCGCGGACGACCGTGGGCGGGGGGGCTGCCACCGCCAGCAGCATCCCGCTCAGGATCAGTGCGCAGAGTGTGATGATCGTCACGCGCATCTGCGAGCCTCCCTGAGGTTGTGTTGCAGAACGCTGGCCGCGCACCACGGGTCCTTCATCTTCGCGGTATCATGACAATACCACAATCGGGCCGCACATGGAACCCGCTCTCGACCACAGAAGTCCCGAAGAGCGCCGCGCGAGATCGATTGCCGCTCCCTCGGTGGCGCATGAAGCTTCGGCGAGGAGAGTCAGCATGGAGAGTCGCTGGAACGACGCGGAGGCCGCGTCCTTTCCCGGACCCCTCGGGCCGCGCATCTACACGTCGCGCCTGCTTGGCCGCGATCCGTCGCTCGTTCTGCACGGCGGCGGCAACACATCCGTTAAGCTGCGCGAGCCGAACGTTTTCGACGATCCGGAGGATATCTTGTACGTGAAGGGCAGCGGCGGCGATCTGGCGACGATCGACGCCGCCGGCTTCGCCCCGGTGCGGCTGGAGCACCTGCGGCGGCTCGCCGAACTGCCGGCGCTCTCCGACACGCGCATGGCCCGCGAGCTACGCGCCGCAACCATCGACCCGGACGCGCCCACGCCATCGGTCGAGGCGATCCTGCATGCGATCCTGCCCTACGAGTACGTCGATCACACGCACGCGGATGCGTTCATCGCCGTCTGCAACACGCCCGGCGGCGCGGAGCGCGTGGCCGACCTCTACAGCGTGGACTGCGTGGTCGTCCCCTATGTGATGCCCGGCTTCAAGCTGGCCCGCGCCTGCACCGAGCTGTTCGCGGCGCGGGCTGGCCCGGCGACGATCGGCATGGCGCTCGTGCACCACGGGCTCTTCTCCTTCGGCGCGACCGCCCGCGAGTCCTACGAACGAATGATTGATCTGACGAGCCGCGCCGAGGCGTACCTGCAGCGCCACAACGCCTGGCGGATCACCGTCCCCGACCTGCCCGCGCCGACCGGATCACAGCGCCTGGCGCTCGCCGCGCTGCGCCGCGAGGTCTCGGCAGCGGCCGGCGCATCGATGGTCCTGACAGCCGACGGGAGCGCCCGCGCGCTGGCATTCGCCCGCCGGCCCGACCTGGCGGACGTGGCGCTGCGCGGCCCGGCGACGCCGGACCACGTCATCCGCACGAAGCTGCTGCCGCTGCTCGGGCGCGATGTTGCCGGGTATGCCGCGGCGTACCGCGCCTATTTCGAGCGCAACGCCAGCCATGCCGCGCCGGGGCTGACAATGCTCGACCCGGCCCCACGGGTGATCCTCGATCCGGCGCTCGGCCTGCTCACCGCCGGGCGCTCGGCGAGGGACGCAGCGATCGCCGCCGACATGTACCGGCATACGATGGACATCATCGAGCGGGCGGTACTGCTCGGCGGCTACCGCGCCCTGCCCGAGGCCGACCTGTTCGCCGTCGAATACTGGGAGCTGGAGCAGGCCAAACTGAAGCGCGCGCCGGCGCCCGGCCCGCTGGCCGGCGAGGTCGCGCTGGTGACCGGCGCGGCCTCGGGCATCGGCCGCGCGACGGCCGAAGCGCTGCTCCGGCGCGGGGCAGCCGTAGTAGCGCTTGACATCAATGAGGCGGTCGAAACGCTCTTTCCGCGCCCGGCGGCACTCGGCCTGCGTTGCGACGTGACGGACGAGCGGCAGGCAAGCGACGCGCTGGAGGTCGGCGTTCGAGCGTTCGGCGGAGTTGACATCTTGGTTTTGAACGCTGGGGTCTTCCCGGCCAGCCGGCGGATCGCCGACCTGCCGCTCGACGAGTGGGAGCGGACGCTGCGGGTGAACCTGGATGCGAACCTGTTGCTGCTGCGGGCGACCCATCCGCTTCTGCGGCTCGCGCCGCGCGGCGGGCGGGTGGTGGTGATCGGCTCGAAGAACGTGCCGGCGCCGGGGCCGGGCGCAGCGGCCTACTCCGCCTCCAAGGCTGCGTTGACGCAGCTTGCCCGCGTGGCGGCGCTCGAGTGGGCCACGGACGGCATTCGCGTCAATGTGCTGCATCCGAACGCCGTCTTCGACACCGGCCTCTGGACCGAGGAGTTGCTGGCGTCGCGCGCGGCGAGCTATGGCCTGACGGTCGAGGAGTACAAGCGCAATAATCTGCTGCACGTCGAGGTGACCAGCCACGACGTGGCGGAGCTGGCCGCCGAGTTGGCCGGCCCGCTCTTCGCCAAAACGACCGGCGCGCAGATCCCGGTCGATGGCGGGAACGAGCGCGTGGTGTAAGGCTGGGGCTGGAGCGTCGAGGATCGAGGATCGAGGATGGAGGACGGGGGGCGCGGATGGCGGAGCGCGGATCGAGGTCGCTATCCTCCTTTCTCTATCCTCGATCTACTATATATCCTCCGCCCTCGGACAACGCCGCAACTTTCTGGCGCGCTCCGGCGTAGATGCGTACGGATGATCGGCGCTCCGACGGTTCACGAGAACCTTCGCCGATCGCGCAGGAGCGTGGCAATGCAGAATCAGACAATACACCCCGAGCAAGCAGCCGCACCGCTGGTCGTGCGGCAGGCCGGTCCGAACCTGCTGATCCGGGCGCTGTATTTCGTGCTCTTCGGCCTATGGTTCAGCGGGGTGTGGGCGGCGGTCGCCTGGGTGCTGTGCGTGACGATCATCGGGCTGCCGCTTGGCCTGTGGATGCTCAACCGGCTGCCGCAGGTGACGACGCTGGCCCCATCGCGGCGCGAGTTCCAGATCATCGCGAGCGGGCAGGTCATCGACGTCAAGACGCCGCAGCGGCCGTTTCTGGTGCGGGCGCTGTACTTCATCCTGATCGGCTGGTGGTTCAGCGCGCTGTGGGTCGGCGCGGCCTGGGCGCTCTGCGCCACGGTCCTCGGGATGGTCGTCGGCTTCTGGATGCTCAACCGGGTGCCGGCGGTGATCACGCTGGCGCGGGGGTAGGTTGTACGCGCCAACCGATGCTTCCGTGGCCGCCTCGAACAGAGAGGTTTGGCGGGTGGATGGCCCGCCGGGATGCCTGATTTCCGCCGCGTGGCCGGCGGCGTCGCTGCCGCAGTGCTCCCGCACGAGGGGGGTGGGGGGAGGGAGGGCCGCGGGCGCCCGGCCACGTCGGCAGAACGATCCAGCCCTCGGGGGCTGGGATGCGGCTCCAGCGGAAGGATACCTGTCGTCTTAGCGGGCCATCCAGCCGCCATCGACCACAAGCACATGCCCGTGCACATAATCGCTGGCGCGCGACGCCAGAAAGACGACCGCGCCGGCCAGATCGTCCGGCGTTCCCCACCGCCTCGCCGGAATGCGCTCCAGGATCTGCCGCTGGCGCTGCGGGTCGGCCCGGAGCGCCAGCGTATTGTCGGTCGCCAGATACCCTGGCGCGATGGCGTTGACATTGACCCCGTGGGCGGCCCACTCATTCGCCAGCGCCCGCGTCAGCCCGGCGACGGCATGTTTCGCGGCGGCGTAGGCCGGCACCCGAATACCGCCCTGGAATGCGAGCAATGACGCGATATTGATGATCTTGCCGCGCCCTTGCGCCAGCATGATCTTGCCGGCCTCCTGCGCCAGCACCCAGACACCGAGCAGGTTGACGTTCAGCACGTCGGTGAAATCGTCCAACGTCGTCGCGAGCGCGTCCGCGCGGCGGATGATGCCCGCGTTGTTTACCAGAATGTCGAGCCGGCCGAGCGCCTGAACCACCTGCGGAACGACGGCCGCCGCCGCCCGAGGATGCCCGAGATCGGCGGCGAGCGCGATACAGCGCCGCCCGGCGGCTGTCACCCCCTCGACCGTCAGCGCGGCCTGCCCCGAGCGCGAGACGACGGCCACGTCCGCGCCAGCGCGCGCCAGCGCGAGCGCCATCCCCTGCCCCAGTCCTTTATCGCCCCCGGTGACCAGCGCCACCTGCCCGTCGAGGCGAAACAGCTCACGCGCCGTACCAGGCACCGTGTCGATGTCGCGCTGCATGGCGCTACCGCCCTTTCAACAGCCCGATGCTCCGTTGCACCCATGCATGAGCCGGGTCGAACGCGACCGCCTGGGTACGGTGGTTGCCGGCGAGCATCCAGAGAAAATACGTGGTATAGCCGGGCGCGCTGCAGGTGGTGTGGAAGCCGTGCGGGATCATGAGAATGGTCGAGTCCTGGACCGTGTAGCTCGTATCGTAGCCGCGCGCCGGGCTGTAGTGCCGGGCATGGCCGAAACCATCCGGCTGATCCACGCGAAAGTAGTACAATTCCTCGTGGAACGCCTCGCGTGGCAGATCGTCGATCTCGTGCTTGTGCGGCGGGTAGGTGCTCCAGTTTCCGCTGGGCACCAGCGTCTCACCAACGATCAGGCGCTGAGCGGGCAGATCCGGCTGGTCGCTGCTGGTCAGGATGGTGCGCAGCTCCCGGCCGAAACTGGCCGCGCCGACCTGCTGGACCACGACCTGGTCCGGGGTGATGACGTAGGGTTCGGCGGGCAGGTCGGCGGGCGCCGAGCACAGGCCGGCGTCGAGCGCGGTCTGCGCGGTGATGATGTAGGCGGCGCCGGCCGGCAGGTAGACAGCGTAGGGCCTGCCGGCGAACGGGCTGGCACGCCGTCCAACGGTAGCGATATGCGTGCCGTTCACCGCGACATCGCAGCGGCCGCTGAACAGCACCAGCAGAGTTTCGCGGTCGCTGGCGCGCCCGGCATGGGTGTCGCCCGCGGGCAACACCAGTCGGGCGAAGTCGATCAGGTGGCAGGGGTTCGTGGCTGGCCGGTTGAGTCCCGGCGCGTCGCCGATGGAGGCGAAGTACGTCGTCATGGCTCCCTCGGGTTCAATGGTCGGTGTGTGAAGGCTGGCGGCCAGGGCGTTCCATCGGGCCGGCCGCGGCCGGCGCATCACGATCAGGTCCAAGAAGGTCCTCGCGGATCGGGCTGAAGCAGTCGAGCAGCACCGTCGGCGCGTGCGTGACGATGCCATGCCGGGTATGCGGCGCGACATAATAGCTCGCGCCGGCGTGCAGCCGTGTCGGGGGAAGGCCATCCATCAGCAGATCGATCACACCCGACACCACATAGCCGATCTGTTCGTGGGGATGGCTATGCATAGCGGCGGAGACGTTCGCTGCAAATGTGTAGTGTACCAGCATCAGGCCTCCACCATAGCTTAGAACGCGCCGTTCGCCCCCCTCCGGGGTGGCGGTCGCCGGCTCTTCCGAATCCTGGGCGATGATCTTCATGCTGCTCCTTCGGACGTGGTTTCAGAACGCTTGTCGCTGCGGGAGCGCGCGCCGGCCGCGCCCGCGGCCTTAGCCAGACGCCAGGTCGGGGACGATCCGGGCGCGAAACTGTTGCGCGCCGGGTGGCAATGCCGCCGTCAGCCGGGTCAGGGTGCGCGTCGGCGCATCGGGCGAGCGCTCCGGCACGAAACGGGCGGCCTGGAACGAAACGCCGGGCGGTTCGTCGATCACGACCGTCGCCGCCGCGCCGCCGTCGGTGATGCGGGCGGCGGCGCCGTCGATCGCCACTTCGCCCCAGGTCACCAGCGCTTCTTCGATCAGGAGCGGCGCATCGGCGAAGGCGAAGCGGTCGTCGAGCAGCACGACGCCCTGCCGTGGATCGAGGCGCAACGTCCGGCGGGCCAGCGCCAGCCCGGGCAGATCGTAGGCGTGGTGCATGTCGATCACGACATATTTTCCGTCGGCACGCTCGCCATGGTCGATGATCGTGCCGAAGAAGCGCCGGCTTCCGCCGAACGCCGGCCCCGGCGATTGCCGCGCGCCGCCGATCCGCGGCACGTTGTGGCCCAGCGAGTTCGTGAAGATCGAGGCGTAGCGCCCCTGGCGAAAATAGTCGCGGGTGTACTCCCCCGGCCCAGGGTCGCACAGCACGCTGGTTGTGCCCAGATGTACCACGAACGAACCGACATCGGTGTGGCTGTGGTGCCCATCGTTGTGCCCGGCGATCGCCGCCAGCACCACCGGCGTCCCGTCGGGCGTCTGGCCGACCAGTTTGACGACGCCGACGTGCGGCAGGACGGCATCGCGCACGGGCGGAAACGGTGTCGCCCTGGCGTCCCACCAGGCGGCGTTGCGCAGCATGATCGCCAGTTTAGCTGTCAGCAGCGCTGTGCGGTTGAGCTGGTCGACCGGCCCGATCAGCCCGCGCAGGTCGTGCACCCCGGTGCGCTCGGCGAGGCGCTGCACGATCCCCGGCGCCAGCACCAGCTCCTCGTTGGCGTCGCCGGGGTTGAAGTACTTGTTCGGCGACAGCGACATCGCGAGGGGATAGCCGGCGATCGCGCGCAAGCGCGGCGCTCCTAAGAGGTCGATCCGACCGTTCGTCCGCTCGCGCAGCAGGTCGGCGAAGGCGACATAATACATCAAGCCGTAGTTCCAGTAGCCCACGCCCTCGATCGAACCCCCGTCGGCCTCAAAGCCGGTGGCGATATAGGCGTCGAGCCCTTCCAGGACCTGCGCCAGCCCCTCCGCCAGCGTCTCCGGCTCGGTTTCGAGCCGGAGCAAGGCCAGGCCGATCGCGCCGTTGCAGACGCCGTTCCAGTTGAGCGCCCCGCGGTACCACCAATGCCGCCGCCCATAGGCCAGATATGGCGCGAAGATCCGGCGCGCAACCTCCTGGCGCGCCCGTTGGCGCACCTCCGGGGCGAGTCGGTCGCCCAGCAGAGTGATCGTCTCGGCCAGACTGGCGCCCGTTTCCGCAGCGAACAGGTCGATCGCGTCGGGCGGACGGGTGAGTGCGGTATGTGCGCCCAGGGGTGCGGTGCGGACAAGCGGCGGATCGAGATCCCAATAGCCAGGCCCCTGCTCCTCGTGCGCCGGAAGGACCCATGTCGTCTCCTCGCAGATCGCCCACACCAGATCGTGCACGGCGTCGCGCGCCGTCTCATCGCCGAGCACAAGCTCCAGCACCGCACGCGTCAGGTGCGAGCGGCGCGCGAAATAGACGCGCTCATAGCCGGCGCGCGCGCCGGTGCGCTCGAACTCACGATAGAGGGTATAGGTCGTAGGGGCGATCGTGCGCAGGTCGGGCGCGGCGCGGCGCAGAATGTCGCGCATCAGGGGCGTCGCAGGCGACTGCGCGATCTGGAGCGCCAGATCGGCGGCCGCGGCAGGCTCGGCCAACCATGCTTTGATATGCTGCGGAGTGATGCTCATCCTCATGCTCCTGGCGTGCCGGCGGGCGATGCCCGCCCGACCGCCGCCTCAGATCGCGCCCGCCAGCTGCAACTCCTCGGCACGGTGGCAGGCGACCCAATGGCCAACGCCGACCTGACGCCACTCCGGAACGTGCGTCTTGCACACCGCCTGGGCGTAGCGGCAGCGCGGGTGAAAGACGCACCCCGCCGGCGGGTTGGCCGGGTTCGGCAGGTCGCCGGTTAATATTACACGCTGGTTGCGCCGCTCCGGGTCTACCGAGGGCACCGCCGACAGCAGCGCTTCGGTGTACGGGTGGCGCGGCATGGCATACAGCCGGGCCACCGGCGCCAGCTCGACCAGACGCCCCAGATACATCACCGCCACCCGGTCGCTGATATGCTCGACGACCGAGAGATCGTGCGAAATGAACAGATAGGTCAGGCCGAAGTCCCGCTGCAATCCCTTCAGCAGATTCAGCACCTGCGCCTGCACCGAGACGTCGAGCGCGGAGACGGGCTCGTCGCAGACGATCAGCTTTGGGCGCAGCGCCAGGGCGCGCGCAATACCGATCCGCTGGCGCTGGCCGCCGCTAAAGGCGTTCGGGTAGCGGTTCATGTGCTGGGGGCGCAGGCCGACGCGCTGCAACAGGTCGCTGACCTGGCGCCTCAGGTCTTCGCCGCGGGCCTGGCGGTGGATCAGCAGCGGCTCCGCGACGATATCGAACACCGTCATCCGCGGGTTGAGCGATGCGAACGGATCCTGGAAAATGATCTGCATGTCGCGCCGCAACGCTTTCATCGTGCGCCGGTCCACGCGAGCAAGATCAACCAGCGCGCCCTGGTGGCAGAAGAGCACCTGTCCGGCGGTCGGCTCATAGGCGCGCAGAATCACGCGCCCGACGGTCGTTTTGCCGCAGCCCGACTCGCCGACCAGCCCCAGGGTTTCGCCCGCCCGGAGCGTGAAGCTGATGCCGTCCACGGCGCGCACCTGGCCGACCGTGCGGCGCAGGAAGCCCGTTTGCACAGGGAAGTGCTTCTTCAGATCGCGAACATCGAGTAGAACAGGGCGCGTATCGTCCACGGGCGTGCTCCCTCGGTACACCGGCGGCAACGCTGGCGCTGCCGCGCGGCGGAGTGTCAGGCGCCATCCGGCGCATCGGCCGGTGGCGCGGGCTGGTAGAGCGTGCAGCGAACCAGATGTCCGGGCGCGACCTCGCGCAGCGGCACCCCGGCGGGGGCGGTGCAGGCCGGGCGTTTGTCCGCCGGGCAGCGCGGAAAGAACGCACAGCCGGGCAGCGCCGCGAACGGATCGGGGACACTCCCTGGGATCGGCGTGATGCGCCGCTGGACCGCGCCGATCTGCGGGATGGATTGGAGCAGGCCGACGGTGTACGGATGCGCCGGCTGGGTGAGGAGTGTGCGTCGCTCGGCGATCTCGACTATCTTGCCGACATACATCACCGCCACGCGGTCGGCCAGCTCGTTGATCACCCCGAGATTGTGGGTGATCATCAGGATCGAAACGCCGAACTCGCGTTGCAGCCGGCGGAGCAGGTCGAGAATCTGCGCCTGGATGGTCACGTCGAGCGCCGTGGTGGGTTCGTCGGCGATCAGCAGCGCCGGGTTGCATGCCAGTGCCATCGCGATCAGCACACGCTGGCGCATCCCGCCCGAAAACTGGTGCGGGTAGGCGTGCAGCCGCTCGGCCGCCTGGCCGATGCCGACCGCGGCCAGCATCTCGATCGCGCGGGCCGTGGCGGCGCGCCGCGATACCCGCTGATGCAGCATGATCCCTTCGGTGATCTGATCGCCGATCGTCTGCAGCGGCGAGAGCGCGACCATCGGCTCCTGGAAGATCATGGCGATCTCGTTGCCGCGGATCGAACGGATGGTATCGCCATCGGGCGGCAGCGCCGCCAGGTCCGTGATCGAGCCGTCTCGCCGGCGAAACCAGATCTGGCCGCGCGTCAGCCAGGCGCTGCGTTGCGGGAGCAGGCGCAGAAGCGCGTAGGCGGTCACGCTCTTGCCGCAGCCCGACTCGCCAACCAGCCCAAGCGTTTCGCCGCGGCGAATATCGAAGCTGATCCCATCCACCGCGCGGACGACGCCGTCCAGCGTGTGAAACTCGATGGTCAGATCGCGCACCTGCAACAGCGTGTCGTCATCCACAAGCGCACCTGTCGAATGCATTCATCACCGGCTCCGGTGCCCGGCGCGAGCGCGGCGGCGTCACAGCGTGTATGGGTCCGATGCGTCGCGCAGTCCGTCGCCCAGGAAACTAAACGCCAGAATGGTGAGCACGATAAACAGCGCGGGCGTAAACACCCACGGGTAGAGCGCGAGCGATTGGATGTTCTGCGCCTCCTGCAGCAGCACGCCCCAACTGGTCAGGGGTGGGCGCAGCCCAAGCCCGAGGAAGCTCAGGGCGCTCTCGGCCAGGATCATCGCCGGGATCGAGAGGGTCGAGATCACGATAATCTGCCCGATCACGGCCGGGATGAGATGCGTGGCGATGATGCGCGCGTGGCTGGCCCCGGCCAGCCTGGCAGCCAGCACGAAATCGGCCTGCCGCAGCGCGAGCACCTGGCCGCGCAACTGGCGGGCGAGCCAGGTCCACCCGATCAGCGAGAGGATGGTGGTCACGGCAAAGTACGTGCGCAGCGCCGGCCAGGTAGCGGGAAGCGCCGCCGAAAGCGCCATCCAGAGCGGAATTGAGGGAAAGGAGCGCACAAGCTCGATCAGGCGCTGAATCGCGTCGTCGATGAAGCCGCCAAAGTAGCCTGATACAACACCGAGGATCGTGCCGATCACGAGGCTTATCAGCACCCCGACCAGGCCGACGGTCAGGGAAATCTGGCTGCCCAGGACGATCCGGGTGAACATATCACGCCCCTGGCGATCCGTGCCGAGCAGACTGACGATGCCGCCCGGCGCCTGGAACAGATGGATGTCGGTCGGGAACAGGCCCATGAGTTTATACGGCTCCCCCTTTGCAAAAAACTGGATCGGGATTTTGACATTCGGGTCGATCGTGTACACGCGGCGCAGATTCTGATCGAAGGTCGAGGTGATGCCATACACATACGGCTGAAAGCGGCCCTCGTTCCACAGATGAATGCGCTGCGGCGGCAGATAAATGGCGCGACTGAAGCGGGTTTCCAGGGTGTACGGGGCGATGAAATCGCCGAACAGCGCCATCAGGTAGAGCAACAGCACCACCGCGCCGCCGGCGATCGCCGCCCGATTGCGGGTGAACCGGCGCCACAGCAGCTGCGTCTGCGACGCGGCATAACGCGCCTCTTCGCTGGAGAGCACGCGTTGCGGCGTGTCTTCGACCGGGAGGTCGCCCAGTCGCCGGTAGGCCTCGAGCACCTTGCGGGATTGTTGCTGCACGTCAATCATAGGAGATCCGTGGATCGATCCAGGCCAGCGCGAGGTCGGCCAGCAGATTGGCCACCAGTTGCAAGGCGGCCATCAGCATGAGTAGGGTGCCGGCGAGATACAGGTCCTGGCTGAGCAGGGCGCGCAGGAACAGCGGCCCGGTCGTCGGCACGGCCAGCACCACGCCCACCAGGATCGATGAATTGATGATTTTCGGAACTTCCATCGCCAGCACGCTGACGAGCGGGTTCAGCGCGGGGCGCACGGCATATTTGTTGATCACCACGCGCTCTGGCAGGCCTTTGGCGCGTGCGGTCGTGATATACGGCTGGCTGAGGACATCGAGCATGCTGCTGCGCATGATTCGCACGAGTTGAGCGGCGCCGGCCAGCGCTAGAATCAGCGCCGGCGGCCACAGGTGGTTGAGAAAATCGAGCAGCTTCGTCGCGCTCCAGGGCGCATCGACCAACTCCGGCGAGATGGCGCCGCCGACCGGCAGCCGCAGGACCACCCCGACGACAAACAGGTAGAGCAGCGCCAGCAGAAAGCTCGGGACCGCCAGCCCGACAAAGGTCAGCCCGGTGAGCAGATGGTCGCCCAGCGAATGCTGGTGCGTGGCGGAATAGACACCGATCGGGACGGCGATGCCGAACATAAAGACTAGCGAGACGATGCCCAGCAACACGGTGTAGCCCAGGCTGCTGCGGATCAGCGGCCAGACCGGGCTCGACCACTCGAAAGAGTAGCCGAAGTCGCCCCGGGGAAAGCCCGCGATCCAGCGGAGGTACTGCACATAGATCGGCTGATCGAGGCCGTATTGCTGGCGCAGCAGCGCCACGGTTTCGGCATGCATGCCGCCGCCCGATGCCCCGACTTCGGCCTGAAGCGTGGTCAGGAAGTCGCCTGGCGGCAGTTGAACGATCGCGAACGTGACCGCTGAGATCACCAGGAGCGTCGGGATCATCCACAGCATGCGCCGGAGCATATAGCCAAGCATGGTCGGTCTCCTCCCGGGCCGGCGCGGCGGCCCGGCGGCGCGCTCGTTCCCCGGCGCACCAGGGCGTGTCCAGGGGAGAGCGCCCTCCCCTGGCCGCGCCCCCAGCGAGCCTCGACGCCGGCGCGGCGGGGCGGGGCATCGCGCCCCGTGCCGCGCTTAGGTGTCAAAATAGTACTGCGGCGGGTCGGTCGTACCGGGGCTCATGATCAGCCAATCCGAGACGTGAACCTTCGGCACGTTCTTGAAATTGTTCTTCACCACGACCAGCGCCGGTGTCAGGCCGACCGTGCCGATCGACCATAGCCCCTCGCTGGCCAGCTTGACGATTTGTTTGCCGATCCGGATCTGCTCGGCTGGGTCGACCGTCGCGCGGTACTGGTCGTAGAGCTCCTGCGCCTTGCGGAGATCGCCGTTCGGCGCCTCGCCTTTTGCGCCGCGCGTCTTGTACCAGGTGCCGAAGGCCGGCCCCATCCACGAGCGCTCATCGAACGGAAACTGGTAGACCGGATCGACCATGGGGGTCAGGCCGCGGTCGAGATACCATGTCGCCACCAGCACATCGTTCGAGTTGGCCTTGGTCCAGTAGATATCGCGGGTCATGCTCTTGACCTGCGCGTTGAGGCCAACCGCGCGCCACTTTTCGGCGATCAGCTCATAGGTGTCGAACAGCGACCCTGAGTTCTCGATCGTCTCAATGGTGAGTTGAAGCGGCGATCCATCCGGAAAGGTGCGGAAGCCATCCGCGCCTTTCTTGAGCCCAAGCTCGTCGAGCAGGGCTGCGGCCTTGCCCGGGTCGTACTCCGCGTGCAGCGTTTCCAGGGCAGGATCGTAGAGGGGCGACTCGGGCACCACCGTCGCGGTACGTGGCTTGCCCTGATCAAGGAAGGCGATGTTGTTGATCTGCGCCCGATCGATCGCCAGCGACGCCGCCTGGCGGAACGTGAAGTTCTGGAACAGCTCGCGGTACTTGGGGTCCTTGGCGCTCTGGTTGAAGAAGATCGCGGCCGCCGAGGCCGATGCCTGCGGCCAGAGCAACAGGCGGTAGCCGCCCTTCTCCGCATTGTCCTGGTAGACCGGGTATTTGGCGAGGTCGATAAAGCGGGTCTCCATATCGAACTCGCCGGCGATCGCTTTGGCGTTGATCGCCTCGATATCCTCGATCAACGAGAAGCGGATGCGGTCGATATACGGCAGTTGGTTGCCGTTCGGGTCGACTTTCCAGTAATACGGGTTCCGCTCGGCGATCATCTCGGTATCGCCAGGGGCGTATTTTGAGATCTTCCAGGCGGTCATGACCGGCCGTTCGACATTATAGTCGCTGGCTTTCTCCTCGAAGATCTTGTAGTCGCCCGTGGAGCTATATTTGGGATGGAAGGGCGCCAGGTAGTGCTTAGGCGCGAAGAAGCCGAAGCGCTCGAAGCCCAGTGGCCACTGGTTGCCGTGAAAGGCCAGACCGACCGATTCTGCCAGGCCGTTCGGCGCGGCGAAGACCAGTTTCAGCGTCAGATCGTCGATCTTGTTCACCTCCATCGGCTTGCCGCCCACCACCCACTCGATATGTGGCGCGGGGGTGATCTTGGGGTCGGTCTCGATCCCTTCCCACCAGAACAGGATATCGTCGGTGGTGAATGGCTGACCATCCGACCATTTCAAGCCTTTGCGCAGCACCAGGGTCAGCTCTTTCCCGTCTTCCGACCAGCTCCAGCTTTTTGCCAGGCCGGGCTGGATCGGGTCCTTCGGGTCGCGTGGCCAGCGCAGCATGGGCTCATAGACGAAACGCCCGAAGGAGTGGAAGTCCTTGATGCCCCGCCAGGCGTGGCGCCAGACGCCGCCGTACTTGCCGATCGACTCGACGGGCTGGACGATCAGCGGCTCAGCGGGCAAGCGTTCGGTGACAGGCGGGAGCTTACCAGCTTTGACCAACTCGGCCAGCATCGGCGCTTCGTTGAAGCCGGCCGGGGCGGCCGGCACAGGGGAGGCTCCTGCGGGCGGAGCAGCGGTCGGGGCGGGCGCGACCGGAGCGCCGGTCGCGGTGGGCGCGGCCGGCACGCTGGTTGGTGCGGGGACGGCCGGCGCGCCGCTGCACGCGGCCAGCACGGCCCCGCCCGCGCCGAGGGCGGTCAGGCGCAAAAATGCACGGCGGTCGAGCTTCCGAGACATCGGCGTCCTCCTTGGTTCTGCCGTTGACCGTCATCGTTCAGACAGCGATCGAACCATTGAGAAGCTGCGAGTCGACACCTCCTTTCCCGCTGCCGCGCGCCGCCGCCCGCCATCAGGGCGCGCTCGCGCGAACCACGAGCGTCGGCTTAATGATCAACTCACGCGGCGCATCCTCGCCTTTGATTCGCGCAAAGAGCATGCGCGCCGCGGCCACACCAACGTCATACTTCGAAACCCCCAGCGTCGTCAGCGACGGGGTCACCACGCTGGCGAGCAGAATGTCGTCGTAGCCCACCACCGCGATGTCGTCGGGCACGCGCCGGCCCAGTTCTGCGCACGCCCGCAGCGCGCCAAGCGCCAGCAGGTCGTTGTAGCAGTACAGGCCGTCCAGGCCCGGGTGGCGCGCCAGCACCTCGCGGGCGGCCCGCCACCCATCCTCAAGATACGGCGCGCAGGGCACGATCCGGCTGTCGTCAACCGGCTGGCCAGCGGCCGCCAGGGCAGCCCGATAACCGCTCAGATGCCGCCGGCTGTTGTGGGAGATCGGTGGGCCGGCGAGAAAGCCGATCTGTCGCCGCCCCCGCTTCAGCAAATGGTTGATCGCCTGCATCGCGCCATCGTGGGCGTCGATCAGGACGGCGCCAGCGTTGCTCGCCGGCAGGGTCCGGTTCACCAGCACCGCCGCCGGATGCGTGCTGAGCAGCGCCAGCAGCCGGTCATCGGGCAGGCGGGCGCCGGCCACAATCACGCCGTCGACGCGCTTGTCCTCCAGCAATTGCAAGATGGCCGCCTCGCGCTGCGGTGCCTCGGTCGTATTGCAGAGAAAGACGTGGTATCCCTGCTCCCAGGCCATATCTTCCACACCGCGCGCGATCTCCGGCCAGAATGGGTTGGCGATGTCCGGCACCGAGAGGCCGATCGTGCGGGTGCGGTTGGTGGCCAGGCTGCGGGCGATACTGCTTGGCCGGTAGTTGAGCCGTTCGATCACCGCCGTGACCAGGGCGCGCGTTGCAGGGCTGATCTCACCCTTGTTGTTGATGACGCGTGAGACCGTCTGCGAGGAGACGCCGGCCTCACGGGCCACATCTGCGATAGTGACTTTCACGAAATCGCCTGTAGCTCGACTGTTAGCGCTAACGTGAGCGGTAACAGCATTATACATGCGTGCTCCGAAAAGTCAAGTCCCTCCGGCGCCATCTCCGGCGTGATGGACCGGCAGATGGGGAGGGCGCATGGGGCGCGCGGTGGTCTGTGCTACCATATCCTTATGGGAGATCCAGCTGCGAATGGAGGACCGGCAATGATCGACCAGGCGAAGGCGCTCCAGGATGAACTCATCCGGCTGCGGCGCGAGATCCACCGCTACCCGGAGCTGGCGTTCAAGGAGGTGCGCACCGCGCAGCTCGTCGCCGATACGCTGCGCGAGATCGGCGGGATCGCAGTCCGCACCGGCGTCGGCAAGACCGGTGTGGTCGGTACGCTCGGCACCGGCGATGGCCCGACGATCGCCATCCGCGCCGACATGGACGCCCTGCCGATCCTGGAGGCGAACGATGTCCCGTACCGGTCGCAGACCCCGGGCGCCATGCACGCCTGCGGCCACGACGCGCACACGGCGATGCTCCTGGGGGTGGCGCACCTGCTCAAGCAGCGCTTCGCGGCCGACGGGCTGCGCGGCACGGTGCGCTTCCTGTTCCAGCCGGCGGAAGAGGACACCGGCGGCGAGGCGATGAGCGGCGCGCCGATGATGATCCGCGATGGCGCGCTCGACGGTGTGGACGCCGTGATCGCGCTCCATGTCGACTCGACACTGCCGTTCGGCCAGGTGACGATCCGCGAGGGGTACGTCTCCGCCGCGGTCGATTCGTTCAAGGGCTGGATCACCGCGACCGGCGGGCATGGGGCGTACCCGCACCTCAGCCCCGACCCGATCTGGATGCTGGGTCCGGTGCTGATGGCGCTGCACGGCATTGTGGCGCGGCGGGTGAACCCGATGAAGCCGGCGGTCGTCAGCCTGGGGCAGGTGCACGCCGGCGCGGCCTCGAACGTGATCCCCGGCGAGGTCTTCCTCCACGGCACGCTGCGCAGCTTCGACCCGGAAGTGCGCGAGCAACTGATCACCGAAGTCGAGCGGGCGCTGGCAGTGGCACGTTCGCTTGGCGGCGACTACCGCTTCGAGGTCGACCGCGGCTACCCGGCGGGCCGCAACCACCCCGTCGTGACGCGCTGGTTGGCCGAGACGACCGCCGACATCATGGGCGCAGCGGCGATCGACACCACCCGCGCCGGCATGGGCGCGGAGGATTTCGCCTACATGACACAGGCCGCACCCGGCGCGATGTTCATGCTCGGCGCGGCGACGCCGGACGGCGTGGCGCGCGGTCACCACACCGCGGTCTTCGACATCGACGAGCGCGCCCTGCCCTACGGCGCGGCGATCCTTGCCGAGACGGCGCGCCGCTTCCTGGCCGGCGAGGCGAGGTTGTAGCGATCCGTGCCGCGCGGCGATTCATCGGCCCCGCTCGCTGCGTATCGCCCCGTGGGCTTGGCCGCCAGCATGCATACCGCCACACATCCCGGCGATGGAGAAGTTGTCTGCAACCGGGTGGTGTGGCGCGCGCAGCCCGCCACGATTCGCGGATGTTCCGCCGCGCGGCGGGGGAGGATGTCGTCTGGGGGCCTGCGGCCCCCAACACCCCCACCGGGCGCGTTGCAGACAGCCTCTGAGACTACCGCCAGGCCGAGTCCGGCCCGGCTGAGTATCCTACAGCGTATAGCGGATAGCTCGCAAGACGGCCACACGGCCGTCTCTTTATGGGCTGGAGCCGGTTCCTGGGGACGCACCCCTCTCCACGCGCCGCGCGGTTGCGCTCTCTTTACTGAATGAACGGTCATATTTTTCTAAAATATAGCTTGACATTCACTAAAGCTGTGATATTATTGGGGCGAGATTTCACGCCCCTCGCCGAAAGACACGATGGAGTGCGCCGACCGTGAGCGTACGTATGCAGGACATCGCCGAGCAGTTGGGCCTGTCGCTGGCCACGGTGTCGCTGGCGTTGCGCGACTCGCCGCAGATCGGCGAAGAAACCCGCGAGCGGGTGCGCGAGCTAGCGACTCGGCTTGGCTATGTCCAGCGCGGGCGTAGTGTGGCGCGCACCGAGCTGCGGCACATCACCTTCATCAGCCCGTTCGCGATCAGCAACTTCTTCTACGGGGCGGTGCTACGCGCCGCGGAAGCGGAATGCCGCCGGAGCGGAGTTGCGCTCCATTTCGTCCAACTTGAAGACGCGCTTAACCCGGATGATCTGACGCGCTACGGCGATGGGCACGGCATCCTGCTGGTTGGCACCTTCGACGAGCAGCTCGTGCGCCAGGTGCGACGCAGCGGCCAGCCGGCGATCCTGGTAGACAATAACATCCCCCACGCCGGCCTCGACCGAGTGCTGATCGAAAACGTCGGCGGGATGTATCAGATGGCACTGCGGTTGATCGAGCTCGGCCATCGCGAAATCATGGTCCTGCGGGGGCCGGAGCATGTGCCGAGTTTCCACGATCGGATGCGTGGCTACGCTATGGCGATGGAGCAGGCCGGCCTCGCGCCGCGGGTTTTCCCGTCTGAGCCTTCCCAGCGCATGGGGGCGACCGAGCGCGCCTTCCTAGAGTGGCTAGACGCCGGCAAGCCGCTCGGGTGCAGCGCGATCATGGCGATGAACGATGAGCAGGCGATTGCCGTGATGAACCTGCTCCAGGATCACGGCATTCATGTGCCGGAGGATATCTCGGTCACCGGGTTCGACGATATCGAGAGCGCACAGTTAGTGCGGCCGCCGCTTACCACCTGCCACGTGCCGCGTGAGCTGCTGGGGCGCACCGCCGTGCGCTGCCTGCTCGAGCGGGCACGCGAGCCACGGCGCCCGACCATCGCCGTGGTGCACGATACCGTCCTTGTCGAGCGCGGCTCGACCCAGCCAGTGTAGTTATTCGCGACGTGAGCGCATGAGCGCGAGGTGGCGCCGATGATCCAGCAGACCGATAGCCGAACGACCGCCCCAGCCGGGATTGCCCCGGCGCGCAGTGGGGCGCGGCGCTACCGGCTCCGGCGCGATCTGGCGCTGCTGGCGCTAGCCGCGCCTGCCCTGCTGTACCTGTTTGTCTTCAAATATCTCACCATGTTCGGGGTGATCGTCGCCTTCAAGCGCTACCGCACCGCCGACGGCATCCTGGGGAGCCCGTGGGTCGGCCTGGATAACTTCCGCTTCATGTTCGGCACCGGCCAGATCTGGACGGTGATCCGCAATACCCTCGCGCTGAATCTGCTGTTCCTGACGGTTGGCACGGTGGCAGCGCTGGCGGTCGCCATTCTGATTTATGAAATCTACACGAGCCGGCTCACCCGCGCTTATCAAACCACCCTGCTCTTCCCGCAGTTTATTTCGTGGGTGCTGGTGAGCTACTTTGTCTACGCGCTGCTCAGCGGTGATAGCGGCATCATCAACGGGCTGCTGCGCCAGTGGGGGCTTCAGCCGATCAACTGGTACAGCTCGCCACAGTACTGGCCAGGGATCCTGCTGCTGGCCTCGCTCTGGAAAGGCGTCGGCGCGGGCAGCCTGCTGTACCTCGCCGGGTTGCTGGGCATCGACCCGCAGTACTACGAAGCGGCGCGCATCGATGGCGCCAGCAAATGGCAGGAGATCCGCTACATCACCCTGCCGCTGCTCCTGCCGGTGCTGATCATTCAGGTGTTGATCGCTATCGGTTTCATCTTCAACGCCGATTTCGGGCTGTTCTACCAGGTCACGCGTAACAACGCCGCGCTCTACCCGACGACCGACGTGATGGATACCTTTGTGTATCGCTCGCTCACCAAGATCGGTAATGTCGGCATGGCGGGCGCGGCGGGCCTGCTCCAAGCGGTGGTCGGCTTTCTGCTGGTGATCGTGTCCAACTGGCTGGTGCGGCGTTGGGACCCCGAGCGGGCGCTCTTTTAGCGGCGAGCGAGGCGACACCATGGTTTCCCGGAGCTCCGTGCGGCGGACGACGCCCATCCAGTGGCTGGCCCACGCAGTGCTGGCGCTGCTCAGCCTGGCGTGTCTCATCCCGCTCTGGCTGATTGTCGCCGCATCGTTCACCGACGACCGGGCGCTGGCGCGCAACGGGTTCGGCATCTGGCCGCGCGAGTTCAGCACCTCCGCCTATCGCTACATCCTGGCCGATCCCACTCAACTCCTGCGCTCCTACGCCGTCACCGCCAGTGTCACTGTCGTGGGTGTTGTGCTCTCCGTTGTGCTGATGGCTGGCCTGGCCTGGCCGCTCGCGCGCAAGGACTTCCGCCTCGGGCGGCCGCTGAGCTTCATAGTCTTCTTCACCATGCTGTTCAACGGCGGGCTGGTGCCGTATTACCTGCTGGTGACGCGCTACCTGCAGATCGGCAACACCCTTCTGGCGCTGCTGACGCCGTTTCTGGTCGTGCCGTTCTATGTCCTGATCCTGCGCACCTACTTCACCCAGATTCCGCAGGATCTGATCGATGCGGCAGCGATCGACGGCGCAAGCGAGTTTCGCACCTTCTTCAGCATCGTGCTGCCGATCGCCCGCCCGGCGCTGGCGACCGTCGGGCTGCTGGTGGCGCTGCTTTACTGGAACGATTGGCAGACGGCGTTGTATTTCATCCGCGACCCCGATCTCTACCCGTTGCAGTATCTGCTGTACGCCATTCTGGAGAATGCCCGCGCCCTGGCTGCCAGCCCGAGCAGCCTGACCGCGCCGGTCTCATCCATTCCGTTGCAAATGGCCATGGCGGTCCTTGCGACCGGGCCGGCGGCGCTGGCATTCCTGTTCTTCCAGAAATATCTCGTACGCGGCATCACCATCGGTGCAATCAAATGAGCGCTGGTCAAGGCCGCGTTTGACATAACGGCACAACCGGCAGATGTCTTCCCTGGCCGCCGGCCAGGGCCGCTCTGGTCGCTGCGAGGCGGGCCCTGGTTTCGTGTTGCCGAAAAACGGACGTATGCCGTTGCTGTATCGGGTTCGCTACTGATTGCAAGGAGGGACACAGATGTCTCAGGACCAGCACACACCGCTCTCGCGCCGGAGGTTTCTGACGCTCGCCGGAACGTCGTCGTTCGCCGGGCTGGTGCTGGCCGCCTGTGGCGGCGCCGCGCCGGCCCCCACCGCCGCGCCGCAGCCGACCGCCGCGCCGCAGCCGACCGCCGCACCGGCCGCGACCACCGCGCCAAGCGCCGCGGTCAACCTGCGCTATGTGTTCGCCGGCTCGGCTCAGAAGGACCAAGCGGCGGTCCAGGAGGCGCTGTCGAAGCTGATTCAGCAGAAGGGGCTGAACGCCACGATCACGCTCGAGCCGATCGACTTCGGCGCGTACAACGAGAAAGTCAACCTGATGAACACCGGCGGCGAGAAGTTCGACCTGGTGTTCACCGCGCCGTGGATCAACAACTACTACCAGAATGTCAACAACGGCACGCTGACCCCGCTCGACGACCTGCTGCCGAAGTACGCGCCCAGGCTGTGGGCCAGCATGCCGCCGACGACCTGGGAAGCCGCACGGGTCAAGGGCAAAATCTACGCGGTGATCAATCAGCAGATCTTCTCCAAACTGTTC
>JBHOQX010000122.1:0-1478 GCA_042408595.1 Roseiflexaceae bacterium
CCCAGGTCGGCGAGGGAGAAGGGTTGGACCGCGCCGGTCTGCAGGGCGCTGGCCAGGTCCTCCACCTCCGGCGCGGCCGGGGGCGGCGGTTCGGCCAGGGGCGGCGGCGCCTCGGGCGCGGGTGGGGCGGGTTCGGCGGCCTCGCCCAGGTTGAGCGCGGCGATCTCCTCGTCGCTGAGGCCCAGGTCGGCGAGGGAGAAGGGCTGGACCGCACCGGTCTGCAGGGCGCTGGCCAGGTCCTCCACCTCCGGCGCGGCCGGGGGTGGCGGTTCGGCCAGGGGCGGCGACGGCGCCTCGGGCGCGGGTGCGGCCACATCCTCCAGGTTGAGCGCGGCGATCTCCTCGTCGCTGAGGCCCAGGTCGGCGAGGGAGAAGGGCTGGACCGCGCCGGTCTGCAGGGCGCTGGAAAGGTCATCGATCTCCGGCGCGATCGGACGCTCAGCCGGCTTCGATGTAGCCTGCTGCCCTTCAACGGGCAGCCCAAGTGCGGCGATCTCCTCCTCGCTGAGGCCAAGCTCGCCGAGCGAGAACGGCTCGATCTCGCTGGACGCGAAGCCGGACTCCGCGGGTGGGTTATCCTTCGACTGGGCGGCAAGCGCCGCGCCCATCGCTGCCGCCGCGATCGTTCCGGACGGCGGGAGCGAGGGCGACTCGGTGGCGCCTTCCTCGCGGAGCGGGACATCGTCCGCCGAGAACAGCCGCAAATGTTCCACATCGTCTGGTGTCAACTCGGTCGGCGGCGGCGGCGGCTCGTCCGGAAAGCGCTCCTGAGCACGACGATTCCGCAACTTGTCGAAGATCGACTCGCCCGCGTTCGGATCGTTCGGATCTGGATCGAGGAAACTGCGGCGCGGGCGCTGCGGCGCTTCCTGCCAGCTAAAACCGCGTGCCAGGTCGCTCTGTTCCTCTTCGGCGGCGATATCCAGCGAGAGGGCATCCCGGTCGAACGGCGGAAGGCCCGGTGTCGCCTCCGCCGCGGCATCGTCCAGTGAGAACGGCTCGAGTGCTGACGGAAGGCTGCCGCCAGCATCTCCCTCGGCGAGATCAAGTTCCTCAAGTGAGAACGGCTGAAGATCGGGTGGAAGATCGCCCAGGCTGAGCGCGCCGCCTGGTCCCATCCCGCTGCTGGCGGCCGGCTGATCGGCAGCAATGCCCAACTCTTCGAGCGAGAACGGCTTGAGTCCTGTCTCGCCGGTCTCGCCTAGGTCGAGCGCGGCGATCTCCTCGTCGCTGAGACCCAGGTCGGCGAGGGAGAAGGGCTGAACTGCGCCGGTCTCGAGGGCGGTGGAGAGGTCCTCCACCGGCGCCGCCGGGGGTGGTGGTTCGGCCAGGGGCGGCGGCGGTGCGGCGGGCGCAGGAGCGCTTGGCGCCTCGGCCTCGTCCAGCTTAAGCGCGGCGATCTCCTCGTCGCTGAGGCCCAGGTCGGCGAGGGAGAAGGGCTGAACTGCGCCGGTCTCGAGGGCGGTGGAGAGGTCCTC
>JBHOQX010000123.1:0-22552 GCA_042408595.1 Roseiflexaceae bacterium
CCACCGCCCAGCCCGCCCGACCGGCCGCCGCAGCCCGCCCCGCCGCGGCGCCCGACCCACTGGCTGCGCTGCGCGCCACCGCGCCGCCCGCCGCCGATGGGCCGCTGTTCCTGGCTGAACGACTCACCGCGCCGCCGCGGCCCACCCCCGCTCCCACCACGGCACCTGTGCCGCTGGCCGCGCCGGCCCCGGCAGATCGCTTCGCGCTGCTGCCCGACGGGCCGCATGGCTGCCCGCTCGCCACCGACGGCCGGATCGTCATCACTCAGGGCTACGGCGTCGGCACGCACGCCCCGGCGGAGATCTGGGGCGCGGTGGACCTGGCGCTGGCCGACCGCGAGACCCTCGGCACGCCGGTGGTCGCTACGCACGACGGCGTTGCCCGCGTCTTCCCGATGAGCTGGCCGGGCGGCAATTTCGTGATGATCATCGACGAGGCGAGCGGCTTCACCACAGCCTACGGCCACCTCGGCACGATCACGGTCGCTGAGGGACAGCAGGTGGCCGCGGGGACGCAGATCGGCACGGCCGGCGCGACCGGGATGGCGAGCGGGCCGCATCTGCACTACGAGGTGCGGACGCCCCACGGCAACATCGATCCCGCACCGTTGATCGGGTGCGGCTAGGGTGTCTGGCAGCCGTCCGCCCGGGGCTGCTCACCTTACGAGGTGACGGCGGTCGCTTCCTGGGCCGGCGCGGGCGGGCCGAATCCGAGCGCCCGCACCGCCTCGCGCCAGCGCTGCACCGTGCGCAGCTTGACCGCCTCGTAGCCACGGATCATGTCCGGCAGTTCGGCCAGGCGCACCGCTGCGTCGTAGGTCGCCGGCGAGAGGCTGGCGAGCGCCTGCTCGATCTGGGCGCGGTATTCGTCGATCAGCGCCCGCTCGACTCGCCGCATGTGCGTGGAGCCGAAGGGGTCGAGCGGGGTGCCGCGCAGCCGCCGCGCCGCGATCAGCAGGCGGTACACGCCGTTGAACCAGCGGCCGAGGCGGATCTTCCGGTTCCACCCTAGGGCCCGCAGCAGCGGCGGATGCAGGTGATAGCGCACTTCCGTGACCGGGCCGAAGGTCGCCTGGAGCGCCGCGTCTACGCCGGTCGTCAGGCTCAGCCGGGCGACTTCGTACTCGTCCTTGTAGGCCATCAGCTTGTACAGATAGCGCGCCACGGCCTCGCTCAGGCGGGTCTGGCCGGGGACGGCGGCCTGTTCCGCCGCGCGCACCCGCCGCACAAAGGCGACATACCGTTTGGCGTAGGCGGTGTTCTGGTAGGCGATCAGGTCGGGGACGCGCACCTCCAGCAGCCGCCGCAGCTCGCCGCTCGCCCCGACCGACTCGATCAGCCGGCCGGCACGCCGGCCGATCCTGCGCTGCGGCGCCAGGGCCTCGGGGCGCTCCATCTCCCCTGCACGCACCCGCTCCGGCGCGGCGACGGCCCAGCGCCCCAGGCGGAACGCGCCAGTGTTCATCGCCACCGCGACGCCGTTGAGCGCGATCGCCCGCTCGATCGCCGCCGCGCCGACCGGCAGCGCGCCGGCCTGGTAGGCCGCGCCGAGCACGATCATGTTGGCAGCCATGTGGTCGCCGAAATAGCGCTCGGCGAGGGCCGCAGCGTCGAGCAGCTGCAGCTTGTCCGGCCCGGTGCGGGCGGCGATCGGCTCGACAAGCGCCGGCACCGGCGGGAAGCGTACATCGGGCGAGGCGATCATGGCGCCGGTCGGCGCCTGGCTGGTGGAGACGACAGCGAGCGTCCGGCCGGGGGCGATCCGCGCCAGGTGGAGCGGCTGGGCCGCCGTCAGCAGGTCGAAGGCCAGCATGCAATCGGCGTCACGCTCGCCGACGCGGTTCGAGCGATCCAGCGGCACAGGCGCGATTTTCATATGCGACACGACCGGGCCGCCCTTCTGGCTCAGGCCGGTCTGGTCGAGGCCATCCACGAAGCGGCCTTCCAGCAGCGCCGCCGTGCCGAGCACCTGGTTGACAGTGACGACACCGGTGCCGCCGATGCCGATCAGATAGATATTGGCGTGCGGGCCGGCGCGCCGCGCCGGTTCGGGCAGGTCGCCCTCGGGCAGGGGCGGTAGGGCGGGCTGCGGCCTGCCGCCAGCCGGAACGACCGTCATGAACGCCGGGCAGTCGCCGCGCAGGCAGGAGTAGTCCTTGTTGCAGGACGACTGGTGGATCTGCGTCTTGCGGCCAAATTCGGTCTCGACCGGGATGACGCTGAGGCAGTTGGACTTCGCGCCGCAGTCGCCGCAGCCTTCGCAGATGCGCTCGTTGATGAAGACGCGGGTGGGCGGGTCGGCGGCCTTGCCGCGCTTGCGGCGGCGGCGCAGCTCCGCGGCGCAGGTCTGGTCGTGGATGAGGACGGTGACGCCCGGGGTGGCGCGCAGGGTGAGCTGAGCTTCCTGAAGCCGTTCGCGGCCCCAGACCTCCGCGCCGGCGGCCCAGCGCGCGTCCGGCGGGTATTGCTCCGGGCGGTCGCTGGTGACGATGATCCGGCGCACGCCCTCGGCCTCGAGGGCGCGTGTCAGGGCCGGCACGTCCATGATGCCGTCGGCGTGCTGGCCGCCGGTCATGCCGACGGCGCGATTGTACAGGATCTGGTACGTGATGTGCGCGCCGGCGGCGACGGCCTGACGGATGGCGAGTGTGCCGGAGTGCGCCAGCGTGCCGTCGCCAAGGTTCTGAAACAGGTGCGGCGTGGTGGTGAAGGGGGCCGCCCCGACCCATTGCGCGCCTTCACCGCCCATCTGGGTGACGCCGAGGTACTGCGCCCGGGTGCGCTCCATCTGCAACACCATCGTGTGGCAACCGATCCCGGCCGCGCCCAGCGCGCCCTCTGGCAGCAGAGTAGAGGTATTGTGCGGGCAGCCGGAGCAGTAGTAGGGCGTGCGGGCGAGGAGGAGCGGCGCAGCCGGCGGCGTGGCGCCTTCGTCCCCTCGGGCTGAGCCGCGGGACGCAGCCCGGCGATCCTCCGTAGGGGGCAGGACGGAGGGCGGGCGTTCGCGGAGCGCGCCGGCGGGCAGGCGCTGGCGCAGGCGGGCGGCGATCAGCGGGGCGAGCCGCCCGGCGTCGAGCTCGCCGTCGGGCGGGATGAACGGCCGCTCTTGCTCGTCGCGCTTGCCGATGACGCGCGGCCGGTCGGCGCGGTCGTACAGGGCGTCGCGGATGAAGAGTTCGAGAAAGGGGCGCTTTTCCTCGACGACGACGATCTCGTCCAGCCCGGCAGCGAACCGGCGCACGATGCCCTTTTCCAGCGGGAACAGCAGGCCGATCTGCAGCAGGCGCACGCCGTAGCGCTCCAGCGCCTCGTCGTCCAGGCCGAGGTCGGCCAGGGCCTGGCGCAGCTCGTAGAACGGCTTGCCGGCGGCGGCCAGACCGATCCAGGCGTCGCGCGGGGCGACGCGGAGCCGGTTGAACGGGTTGGCCGCGGCGAACGCCTCGGCGGCGGCGAGGCGCCCGGCGAAGATCTCCTGCTCGACCGGCCCGGAGAACGGCGGCAGCAGGTTCGGCTGCTGGGTCGGCTGCCAGGGTCGCCCGTTGAGCGCAAAGGCCGGTTGCACCGGGACGATCCGCTCCGGCGCGACCTCGGCGGTGGCGAACTCGTCCACTACGTTGGTATGGAGCTTGACGCCCACCCACAGGCCGGAGAAGCGCGAGAGCGCGAAGCCGAGCAGGCCGAAATCGAGCACATCCTGCACGTTGCCGGGGGCGATCACCGGCATCAGCGCGTCGTACAGCGCGACCTCGGAGTGCGAGGGCAGCGTGGACGATTTGCAGGCCGGGTCGTCGCCGGCGAGCGCCAGGACGCCGCCGTAGCGCCCAACGCCGGCGAAGTTGGCGTGTTTGAAGGCGTCGCCGCTGCGGTCCACGCCGGGGGCCTTGCCGTACCAGATGCCGAAGACGCCGTCGTACTTCGGCCCAGGGTAGAGGTTGGCCGTCTGGCTGCCCATGATCGCAGTCGCGGCCAGGTCCTCGTTGATGGCCGGGATGAAAGTGATCTGGTGGGCGTCGAGCAGCGGGCGGGCGCGCAGCAGGAGCGTGTCGTAGCCGGCGAGCGGGGAGCCGCGGTAGCCGGCGATCAGGCCGGCGGTGTTGAGGCCGCGGGCCGCGTCGGCGCGGCGCTGGTCGAGCGGCAGGCGGACGAGCGCCTGCGCCCCGGTGAGCAGGATCGTGCCGGCGGGCTGGGTGTATTTCGCGTCGAGCGAGAAATCGGTCGCAACGGCCATGGGGTTGGTTCCTTCGAGGTGTGCCGGCGGCGCCGTCGCCGCCCGATACACCGCCATGCTAGCGATGGATGTGGCGGGCGTCAACTGGTGGTATGATTCCGATGCCGACGTGGCCGCGGCTGTTGGTCGTCGGTGTAGGCGGCCAGCAGGGGCGGCCCGGCGCGATGGCGGTCGCCATGGGTCGGTGGGGGCGCCTGGCAGGGACGGCCCGACCCAATGATGAATGATGATCGTTGTTTTGGTTGAAACCTATGGACGCTCCCCCGATCCAAACGACCCTTCCGGTCAACGGCGTCAACTTGGCCGTCTACGAATGGCCGGGCGAAGGGCCGCCGGTGCTCCTGGCCCACGCGAACAGCTTCCACGCCCGTTGCTGGGATGCTGTGGTCGCGGCGCTGCCGGGCCACCGCTGCATCGCCTTCGACCAGCGTGGCCACGGGCGGAGCGACAAGCCCGCCCCGCCCTATCGCTGGCCCGTGTTCGGCGAGGACCTGGCGGCACTGGCCCGCGCGCTCGGCTTGCGCGGCGCGATCGGCGTCGGTCACTCGCTCGGCGGCTACGCCACCGCGTTGGCCGCGGCCCGCGCACCCGAGGCGTTCGCCGCGCTGCTGCTGGTCGATCCGGTGATCCTGCCGCGCGCCCGCTACGGCCACCGCCTGGAGGGCGAGCACTTCGCCGCGCGCCGGCGCAACCGTTGGGCCTCGCCCGCGGCGATGTACGAACGCTTCCGCGACCGCGAGCCGTTCCGCCGCTGGCAACCGCGCGTCCTGCGCGATTACTGCGAGCACGGGCTGCTCCCCGCGCCCGACGACGACGGCTTGGTTCTTGCCTGTCCGCCCGCTGTCGAGGCCGACATCTACGCCGGCGCCAGCGAGACCGATATCTATCCTGAGATCGCCACGGTGCGCGTACCGGTCGTCGTGCTGCGCGGCTTCCCCGCCCAGGTGAACCCGGCGGAGGACCTGAGCGCCTCGCCGACCGCGCCTGATCTGGCGGCCCACTTTCCGCACGGGCGGGATGTGCTCTTGCGCGAGCAGAGCCATTTCATCCCGATGGAAGTGCCGGAGGTGGTGGCCGCGTGGGTGCGGGAACTGGCGGAGGCGTCGGAGGGCAGGGGTGGGTGATCAGAAGGTCGGGCGGCAGATCTGACACCTGAACCCCGCGCCATTACTCTGGATCGGCCATCGGCCAGTCCGCAGTCCGTCGCTGCCCTAGCGTGGCGCCATCCGGATCGCCCCATCCAGCCGGATGACCTCGCCGTTCAGCATTTGGTTGGTCACGATATGGCACGCCAGCGCGGCATATTCCTCCGGCCGGCCCAGGCGCGGCGGGAACGGCACCTGTTCCGCCAGGGAGCGGCGCGCGTCCTCCGGCAGTTGGGCGACCATCGGCGTGTCGAAGACTCCGGGCGCGATCGTCATCACGCGGATGCCGAACCGGGCCAGCTCCCGTGCGATCGGCAGGGTCATCCCGACCACCCCGCCCTTCGAGGCCGAGTAGGCCGCCTGCCCGATCTGCCCGTCGAACGCCGCGACCGAGGCGGTGTTGATAATCACGCCGCGCTCGCCGCTCTCCCCCGGTGGGTTGTGCTGGATAGCCGCCGCCGCCAGCCGGATGACGTTGAATGTCCCGACTAGGTTGACATTGACGATCCGGGTGAACTGCGCCAGCGGCATCGGCCCCTCCTTGCCCAGCACGCGCGCGCCGCCGCCGATCCCGGCGCAGTTGACCGCGCCGTGCAGCGCGCCGAACGCCGAGCGCGCCAGATCGACCGCGGCCTGCACGCTCGCCTCGTCGGTCACATCGGCCTGGGCGAAGCGCGCCCGTGGGCCAAGCTCGCCGGCGACCTGCGCGCCCGCGTCGGCGTTCACGTCGGCGATCACCACCCGGCCGCCGGCTGCCGCCAGGGCGCGCGCCGTCGCCGCGCCCAGCCCGGAGCCGCCGCCGGTGACGAGAAAGACGCTGTCTTCGATACGCATCTGCGACTCCTTCGTCACGCTCCAGAAGCTGTCTGACAGAGAAGCGTTTGAAACGCTGCTGCCCCGCCTCCTCCGTGGGCAGCGTTTCGGTCAAAGCCCGTCCTATCCGTCATACCACCCGCGCCAGCGCATCCACGAAATCACCCATGCTCAGGCTGAGCAGCAGGCGGTAGCCGGTGAAGATCTGCCGGGCCGTATGGCCGATCCAGGGGTACGGCAGCAGCGCTGGCGGCAGGTTCGGGTCGGTGCGCGGGAACGGTTGAAAGTCGTAGGTCAGCCAGAAACGCCGCACGAAGGCCGCTTCGGGTGTGAGCGCCGCCAGATCGCCGCTGGCCACCTGGGCGCGGAGCGCCTCGTAGGGAGCCTGGTAGCGCGCCACGAACCGCTCGTACGCCGCTGCGAGCGCCGGAATGTCCCAGCAGCGCCGCACCAACTCCTGGTCGGTGTGCCGCCCATCCTGCCGGCCGGTGAAGACGCTGGCATATGGACTGACCCCCAGCTCGTCGAACAGGGCCTCCAGCTCTGCCCGGCGGTCGTGCGGCGAGACCCACGCGCCCGGCGAGAGGTTGCCGAAGCCATACCAGATCAGCTTCTTGCGCAGCTCGTTCCGCAGCTCGCGCTTCTCCTCCGGCAATGAGTAGACCACCAGGCGCCACTGACCGTCCCAGGTCGCCATCGGCGGCTCGAAGATGCGCTGGTTGCCCTGCTCCAGGATCGCCCGGCCGCGCCGGGTGACGCAATGCTGCGTGCGCCGACCGAACTTCTCGGTGGCCAGCCAACCTTTGTGCTTCATGCGTGCCAGGGTCGAGCGGGCCGCCCGCTCGCCGATGCCGAGTAACGCCAGCATCCGCAGCAGTTGGTTCGTCCAGATGCGCCCGCCGCGCGGCAGAATGTAGTCGCCGAACAGGTTGAAGATCACAAACTGCGTGCTCACGGCGGCCCGCGCCGGCGGCGGTTCCAGGGATATGAGGTTCATCGGGTTCGTATGCGCGCCACCCCGCAACGCGGTATTATACGGGCAGCATTCGCGCGTCGCTCACGGAGGTGCGTGCCATGTCCAAGGCGCTGACCTACGCCAGCTACCTGCGGCTCGACGAGCTGCTGCGGCTCCAGACGCCCAAGAGCGACGGCCCAGAGCACGATGAGCTGCTGTTTATCATCGTTCACCAGGTCTACGAACTCTGGTTCAAAGAACTGCTGCATGAGCTCGATTTTCTGCAGGAACGGCTGCGTGCGAACGATACCGCGCGCGCCATCCATACGCTGCGCCGCTTCCGCACTATCCTCAAAACCATCGTCGCGCAGGTGGATGTGCTCGAAACGATGACGCCGCTCCAGTTCAGCGCCTTCCGTGGCCACCTCGAGTCGGCTAGTGGCTTTCAGTCGGCGCAGTTCCGCATGCTCGAATTCGCGCTCGGCTACAAGCGGTGGAACATCATCAACCATTTCTCCGAGGACTCGCTCGACCGTCGCCGGCTGGAAGCCTACTACGAGCGCCCGACCCTCTGGGACGCCTTTCTGGCCTACCTGGCGGCGCGCGACTACCCTGTGCCCCCGGCCGAACTTGCGCGCGATGTGCGCGAGTCGCTCCGCCCCTCGCCGGAGGTCCAGGCGCTGCTGATCGATATCTACCGCAGCGACCCGATCGTCAGCCATGTCTGCGAGCGGCTGGTAGATATCGACGAGGGCCTCCAGGAGTGGCGCTACCGCCACGTCAAAATGGTCGAGCGTACGATCGGCGCGAAGTCAGGCACCGGCGGCTCGGCTGGCGCCCAGTACCTGCTGACGACGCTCAAGCCGTTCTTCCCCGACCTGTGGGCGATCCGGGCGGCATTGTAGCCAGGCGCTCAGGCGGCCCGATGCCAGCCAGGCAGGCCGCCGCTGTCAAGGCATCGCATCGTTCTGACGGTCTGATTGAACTCTCCTGCTCACGCTGGCGCGATAGCGAGCACCCGCAGCGGGCTGCCGCTCCCGTCCACGATCTTGAGCGGCGCGGCGATCACCACCGCCCCGGTCGGCGGGAGTTGGTCGAGGTTGCACAGGCTGGCCAAGCCGAACTTCCCGGCGCCATGCATGATCGCGTGGTTCGGGAAAGGCGGGTCGAACGTGCCGGCCTGCCCTGCGTCTGTGCCGACCGTCTCCACGCCGACGCCCAGGATGTCGCGCTCGTAGGCCAGGAACTCCGAGGCGCTCTTGTGGAAGCCGGGGGAGTGCGGCCCATCCGCGGCGACGTTCAGGAACGCGGCGCCCTGGCGCTTGCTCCAGTCGGTGCGGAGCAGCACCCACGCGCCGGCCGGGATGCGGCCGCGCTCGGCCTCCCATGCCAGGATATGCTCGGGCGTGAGGAGAAAGTCGGGGTAGAGACTGACCTCTTGGCTGACATCGATCACGCAGGCCGGGCCGATGAAGCGCCGCGCCGGGATGGTGTCGCAGCGGTTGTCGGGCAGGTCCTTGCCGGTGATCCAGTGCACCGGGGCGTCGAAGTGTGTGCCGGTGTGCTCGCCGAGATGCAGCGTGTTCCAGTACCAGGCCGGCCCCCGTTCGTCGTAGCGCGAGATCTGCTCGATCGTCAGCCCCGGCGACGAGGCGAAGATCGGCGGCAGGTCGATCACCGGCGTCTCCGGCCCGAGGGGCTGTGTCAGATCGACGACCTTCAGCCGCCCGGCATTCAGCTCCTCGACGAGCTGGGAAAGTACGGTAGACATCGTAGACTCCCTGTTGATGCGAGATCGGCGATACACGATTGGGCCTTCCCGCCATCTCACTCTCTCAGTTCGATGTTGTCCATCGGATCATAAGTCGTCAGAAGCTGTCTGAAACCAGGGGTTCGAGGGCGCAACTCTCCAAGATTTTTCCGCCGCGCCGTCGTTGGCTGCGCCGCCGACCGCGCGGCGGCGCAGGATTGCTCTTGGGAGCCGGCGGCCTCCCAATCCCCCCTCGGAGCGTTTCAGACAGCCGCTCACATGCGAACCTTCACCCCCTGCCCTGTCAGGTGTCGATTTTCGACTTTTTGGCGCGCGCTTCTGGCTTCAGAATGCGACAAACAGCGATTCAGGCTGAAGGAGCGTTTCTTCGCATCAGAATCCGCTCCGCTAAACAAACCTACACTGTGCGCTGTGTCTCGGTGCCTTTGATCTCCTTCAGGTATCGCGCGAACTGAAACCGGTTCTCCAACAGCGGCAGGTCGGTCACGAAGGCTTTCGGGCCGACCGCCTCGACTTTGGCGACGAGCGTCGTCAGTTCGCCGGCAGCCAGCGCCGCGTCGAACGCCGCGGTGAACACATCGAGGTCGCGGACGGTGGCGGTGCGCGGCACGCCGGCGGCAGCCGCGATCCCCGCCAGGTCGCTCCCGGTCGCAGTGGCTGTCGGGAAGCCGCCGACCGACAGCAGGCTCTCGTTGTCGAAAACCACATGGAGCAGGTTCTTCGGGCGGTAGCGCGCCAGGGTCGTCAGCCCGCCCAGATTCATCAGCACCGAGCCGTCGCCGTCGAAGACGACGACCTGCAATTCCGGACGGCTCAGGGCGATGCCAAGGCCCATGGACGAGGCCAGGCCCATGGCGTGCTGCAGGTAGAAGAAATTCGGCCGGTGGCCGATCGATTGCAGCTCCGCTGCCACCGCGCCCATGATCGTCACCACGACACAGCGCTCCAGCCGGTCGTACACCGCCTGCATCGCGTCGATTCGGAGCATAGGCCCTCCGGAAAGTGCATAATGTACGATGGACGATGAGCAATGAAGAGATCTGGGATTTAAGTTCGCCACGTACTCGATGAAAGACGCTGCCTATCTGCGCCTTTTCTTCTTTTCAATTCTCATTTCACACTTTTCATTTTTTATTATGCACTATCTATTCTCATACCTCCTCCCACATCATATCACGGCACAGCAACAGCGCGACCGGCTTGAGCGACGATTCGGCCAGCGTCACCGCTTTCTGGATACGGCGCGCGAGGTGGGTCGGCTCGTCCAGCCGCGCGTAGGGGATGCTCAGCGCGTTCAGCAGCGGCTCGGTCACGCCGCCGCCCTCGGTTTGCCACGGGTCGCGCTCGCCGAATTCGCCACGGTAGCTGATCAACATTGTCAGCGGGATGCGGTACAGCCGCGCCAGCGACACGATCCCGTTGATGCTCTGGAGAAAGCCATGATTTTGCATCAGCATCGCGGAGCGAACGCCGGCCAGGTGCGCGCCAGCGGAAATGCCGACGCCCTCCTCTTCCTTGGCCAGCCGCACCAGCGTCATCTCCGGGTCGTCCTCCGCCATGCGGATGAGGTGGACGAGCCAGGTCTCCGGCAGGGCCGAGATCAGGCGGATGCCGCATCCCTTCAGACCGTCGTAGATCAATTGTGAATTCACGATTGAGACTGGCATCGAGGCTATCCTCGCAGTTTGAAGCGCTGAATCTTGCCGGTCGCGGTCTTCGGCAGTTCATCGGTGAACACGATCCAGCGCGGGCGCTTGTACTCGGCCATCTGCTCGCGGCAGAAGGCGATCAACTCCTGCGCCAGCCCCTCCGACGGCTGGTGGCCCGGCCGCAGTATGACGAACGCCTTCGGCTTGATCAGGCCGGCCTGGTCTGGCGCGCCAACCACCGCGCACTCCAACACCGCTTCGTGGCGCAGCAGCGTGCTCTCGACCTCGGTCGGCGATACCCAGATGCCGCCGACCTTGAGCATGTCGTCGGAGCGGCCGGCATGCCAGTAGTAGCCGTCTTCATCGACATAATACTTGTCGCCGGTGAACAGCCACTCGCCGCGGAACGTCTGGCGGCTTTTGTCGTACTGATGCAGGTAGCTCAGCGCCGCGGACGGGCTGCTGATCAGCAGGTTACCGATCTCGCCGCGGGGAACGTCGCGCCCTTCGTCGTCCACCAGCCGGACGCGAATGCCCTCGACCGGCCTGCCGCTGCTGCCGGGGCGGATGTCGCCGGGGCGGTTCGAGATAAAAATATGCCAGTTCTCGGTGGAGCCGATGCCGTCGATGATGTCGAGCCCGGTGCGCTCCTTCCAGGCGTACCAGATCGGCGCGGGCAGCGCCTCGCCGGCCGAGACGCACAGGCGGAGCGAGGAAAGGTCATAGCTGTCGAGGTTGTCGAGCGCCAGCATTGTCGCATACCCGGTCGGCGCATTGTAGAAGATCGTCGGCTGGAAGCGCTGGATCGTTTCCAGCACCTGGGTGGCGACGCGCGGCGGCCCGGCGAAGAGCACGCAGCTCGCGCCGACATACCACGGAAAGATCAGGTTGCCGCCGGTGCCGAAGGTGAAGAAGAGCTTTGCGGTGGCGAAGGTGCGGTCGTCCTCGCGCAGGCCGAGCGTGTTCACCGCCCAGAGCTGCGCGGTGATCGGCAGGTCCTTGTGAGCATGCGGGATGCCCTTCGGCTCGCCGGTGGTGCCGCTTGAGTAGTTGAGCATGCAGAGGTCGTCGCGGTGCGTCTCCTCGATCGGGAGCTCCGCCGGCTCCGCCTCGATCAGCCGCCGGTAGCCGAGGAAGCCGTCGGGCGCGTCTGGGCCGATGACGATGATGTGCTCCAACGCCGGGAGCTGCGGGCGCAGGCCGGCCACCGCCGGCAGCAGTGCGTCCTGCACGAACAGCACGCGGGTGCGGCTGTCGCGCAGCATGTAGTGGTAGTCATGCGACTTCAGCAGCGTGTTCAATCCGACCGAGACCGCGCCGATCTTGAGCGTACCGAAGAACGCGGCGACCCACTCAGCCGAGTCGAGCGCCAGGATGCCAACAGACTCGCCGAAGCGCACCCCCAGGCGGCGCAGCGCATTGCCGACCCGGTTCGACTCGGCGGACATCTCGCGGAAGGTGAGCGTCCGCGCCGCGCTGAACAGCGCCGGCTTGTCGGCGCGCGCAGCCAGGTTGCGCTCCAGGATGTCGGCGGCGTTGTAAGTAACCGATATCGTACTCATGGGCGCCTCGCCTTTGAGAAGTCAGACGGTCAGACAGTCAGACGGCAGATATCTGACTGTCTGACCGTCTACTCCTTCCCGATCATCTCCCGCGCAATCACGATCCGCTGGATATGGCTGGTTCCCTCATAGATCTGTAGTCCCTTGATGTCGCGGTAGTAGCGTTCGACCGGGTACTCGTTCGAGTAGCCGCGCCCGCCGTGGATGAGCACCGCGTCGGAGGCCGCTTTGACTGCCATTTCGGTGGCGAAGAGCTTGGCGATCGAGGTTGCGCGCGTCGTCGGCAGGCCCTGGTCTTTCATCCAGGCCGCGCGGTAGACGAGCAGGCGCGCTGCCTCGACATCGGCGGCCATGTCGGCGAGCTGGGCCTGGATCATCTCGAAATCGCCGATCCGCCTGCCGAACTGCCGCCGCTGGCGGGCGAAGGCCACGCAGGCGTCCAGGCAGGCCTGCGCCACACCGACCGCCCCGGCCGCCACGCCGAGCCGCCCGTGGTCGAGCGCGGCCATGGCCACTTTGAAGCCCTGGCCCGCTTCGCCCAGCAGCGCATCCTTCGGCACGCGGCATTCCTCGAAGCGGATGCGGGCGTGGTCCGCGGCGCGGTGACCGAGCTCCCGGCCGGGCATCGGCGCACGGATGACGCCGGGGGTGTCGGTGGGCACGAGCAGCGCGCAGATGCCGCGGTGGCCCGCGCTACGGTCGCGGCTGGCAAAGACGATCGCGATGTTGGCGATGTTGCCGTTGGTGATCCAGATCTTCTCACCGTTCAGGACATAGCAGTCATCCTCCTCGCGTAGCGTCGTTTCGATGCTCGCGGCGTCCGAGCCGGCGTTTGGCTCGGTCAGGCAGTAGCAGCCGATCCAGGCGCCGCTGGCCAGGCGCGGCAGGATGCGCCGCTGCTGCGCCGCCGTCCCCCAATCGCGGATGCAGAGCGACACCAGGCCAGTGTGCACTGCCAGAAAGCCCCGCACCGAGGAGTCGACGCGCCCTAGCTCCTCGTACACCAGCGCCGTGCTGACATAATCCATGCCGCTGCCGCCGTACTCGGGCGCGATCGGCCCGGCCAGCAGCCCGAGCGCGCCCATGCGCGGCACGAGCTGCCCTGGGAACTCGCCGCGCTCGTCCGCGTCGCGGGTCAGCGGTGCGACCTCCTCCTGCGCGAAGGCGCGTGCGCGGGCCTGTACGGCCTGCTGTGCCGGTGTGAGGCTGAAGTCCATCGCCAGACGCCCTTGTGTTAACCACGAAGCGCACGAAGCGCTGTCAGCGTCCAGATGTTTCGGCGCCGCTCTGCTCTTCGTGGCCTTCGCGGGTTATTGCGCGAGCACCGCGAACCCTTCCATCTCGATCAGCGCGTCGTCCTGGAACAGGCTCGTGACCTCGAACAGCGCCATCGCCGGGTAGTAGCCGCCGAAGAACTCGCGAAACAGCGCGCCGAGCGGCTGAAGCTGCGCCCGATAGGCCGCCCGGTCGGTGACATACACGTTCAGCTTGACGATGTCCTGCATCTCGCCGCCCGCCGCCCGGACGACCGCCCGCAGGTTGGTGAGGACCTGGCAGCACTGCGCCAGGATATCCCCCGGCGCGACGATCCGCCCCGCGGCGTCGCTCGCGTCCTGCCCGGCGAGCCACAGCACCCGGCCGCCCTCGGTCAGGATGCCATGGGTGAAGCCGGCGGGCCTGGCCAGGTCGGGCGGGTTGACGAGATCTTTCATAGCGATCGCTCGAACGCGACGACGGAGGACGACGGACGAAAACATGCTTTCGTTTTGAGCAGCGCCTCTACAGCGCCCGGCTTCGGCGCTCAGCGCCCGGTGAACCGCGGCTGCACCTTCTCCAGAAAGGCGCGGTAAAAGATGCGGTGGTCCTCGGCCATCATCAGCAGCGCCTGCGCCTGCGCCTCGGCTTCGAGCGCGCTGAGCAGGTCCATGTTCCATTCGTTGTTGAGCATGCGCTTGGTCATGCGAAGCGCCAGCCCCGGCCCCTCCGCCAGCCGCTGCGCCCAGGCCTGCGCCGTCGGCAGCAGGTCGTCGTGCGGCACGACCCGATTGACCAGGCCGTAGCGCTCGGCGGTGGCGGCGTCGATGCTGTCGCCGAACAACAGCAGCTCGGCGGCGCGCCCCTGTCCGACGACGCGCGGCAGCAGGTAGGCCGCGCCCATGTCCGCGCCGGTCAGCCCGACGCGGGTGAACAGAAAGGCGATCATGGCACGCTCGGAGGCCAGCCGCAGGTCGGATGCGAGCGCGATCACCGCGCCGGCCCCGGCGGTGGTGCCGTTCAGCGCGGCGATGATCGGCGTGTCGAGCAGGCGCATGTTGGCGACCAGCTCGCCGGTCATACGGGTGAACTCCAGGTGCTCCTTGACGCCGCGCTCCAGCATCGCACCGATGATCGCGTGGACATCGCCGCCGGAGCAGAAGCCGCGCCCCTCGCCGGTGATGATCACCGCCCGCACGCCGTCGTCGCCGCGGAGCGCCGCGAACAGGTCGCGCAGTTGGGCGTAGATGTCGAGCGTGATCGCGTTGAGCACCTCGGGCCGGTCGAGCGTGATCGTCGCCACGCCGCCGGTCGCCTCGTAGCGGAAGTCGTAACCCATGCGCGTCTCCGGGCCGCGGGTAAGGACGCCGTGCTTCGTGTCCCACCGGCGATCAAAACATCACCGCCCCACCGTCCACGTTGATCGCCTGCCCGGTGATCCCGCGCGCCGCGTCCGTCGCCAGGTAGACCGCCAGCGCCGCGACCTCGTCCGCCGTGATCAGGCGGCGCTGCGGGTTCTGGCCCTCGAGGAAGGCCCGCGCCGCCTCGGCGGTCATGCCGGTGCGGGCGACCATGGTCGCCACGGTCGCGTCGGTCATGGGGGTGTCGGCGTAGCCGGGGCAGATCGCGTTGACCGTCACGCCGCTCGGGGCCAGTTCGACCGCCAGGGCGCGCGTCAGGCCGAGCGCGCCGTGCTTGGAGGCGGCGTAGGCGGCGATGTAGCGCGCGCCGACCTTGGCAGCGATCGAGGCGATCACCATGATCCGGCCCCAGCCTTGGGCCGCCATCTCGCCGGCGAACTCGCGCGATACCAGGAAGACGCTCGTCAGATTGGCGGCGATGGTCCGGTGCCACAGGTCGTCCGGGTGGTTCACGAACTTGTGGCTTGCCGCCATGCCGGCGTTGTTCACCAGCACGTCCAGCCCGCCCCAGCGCTCGCGCACCGCTGCGCCGAGGGCCGCGACCTGCGCCGCGTCGGTCACGTCGCACGGCAGGGCGAAGCCGCCGCCCGGCGCGACGTCCGCCGCCACGGCGTCCAGGTCGGCCGAGGGGCGCGCGCTGGCCACGACCCGTGCCCCGGCCCCGGCGAAGGCCAGCGCGATCGCCCGGCCGATGCCGCGGCTCGCCCCGGTGACCAGCACGCGCTTCCCGTCGAGCATCCTGCGCCTGCCTTCACAAAGTATGCAAAATTGGAACTGCCGGAGTGTATATGTGTCATTATACGGCGCGAGGCGCGAAAGTCAAGCTCTGCCGGGGGCCGGAGGTCAGGGATCAGGGATTCGGAGCCTTCCACGATTCCTATGTTCCGCCGTGCGGCCGGGTCTGGGACCGCAGGCGCGCGCCGGAAGCGTTTCGGGCAGCCCTCTTCTGCCTTGACACACGCCTTTGCGCGAAGTATAGTGTTCGCAGAGCAGACGGTCGTTTGCGTTCCGCGCTCTATTCGCGCGCCGGCCCTGGCGCAAGGAGCCAGCGGTGAAGATCGCGATCATCGGCGGCGGGCCGGGCGGGCTGTATTTCGCCCTGCTGGCGAAGAAGACCTGGCCGGACTACGAGGTTACGCTCTACGAGCGCAACCGCCCGGACGATACCTTCGGCTTCGGCGTGGTCTTCTCCGATGAGACCCTCGGCATCTTCCGCGACTACGACCGCGAGTCGTATGAGCTGATCCGGCGCACCTTCGCGTATTGGGACGATATCGACATCCACTACCAGGGACAGGTGCTGCGCTGCGGCGGCAACGGCTTTGCCGGCTGCTCGCGCCGCAGCCTGCTCATGCTGCTCCAGGCCCGCTGCCGCGAGCTGGGTGTGGCGCTGCGCTTCCAGCACGAAGTGAGCGACCCGGCCTCTCTCGCCGACTGCGACCTGATCGTCGCCGCCGATGGCATCAACAGCGCGATCCGCGAGCGCTACCGCGACCATTTCGGCACAGAGGTCGAGCTGCGGCGCAACAAATTCTGCTGGATGGGCTCCACGCGCCCGCTCGACGCGTTCTCCTACTTCTTCCGCGAAACACGGCATGGGATCGTCGTCGCGCACTGCTATCAGTACGAGCCGGGGCGAAGCACGTGGGTGATCGAGATGGGGCCGGAGACCTGGGCGGCGTTCGGCTTCAGCGACATGACCGAGGCCGAGTCGGCTCGGACGCTCGAGCGGGTCTTCGCCGACGAACTCGCCGGGCATCCGCTGCTCACCAACCGCTCGATCTGGCGTAATTTCCCGACCATCCGCAACGCGCGCTGGGTGAAGGACAACCTCGTGCTGATCGGCGATGCCAAGGCCAGCGCCCATTATTCGATCGGCTCCGGTACCAAGCTGGCGATGGAAGACGCCATCGCCCTGTTCGAGGCGCTCCGGGCGCACGACTCGGCGCCTGCTGCGCTGGCCGCCTTCGAGCGCGACCGGCGCGAGGAGGTCGAGAAGACGCAGCATGCGGCGAACGTGTCGCTGGCCTGGTTCGAGCACCTGGACCGCTACTGGGGCATGGCTCCGGAGCAGTTCGCCTTCGGGTTGATGTCGCGCTCGAAGCAGATCACCTATGAGAATCTCGGCCTGCGCGACGCCGCCTTCGTCGCGATGGTCGAGCGCTGGTTCCTCGGCGAGCAGCGGCGGCGCGGCTTCGACCTGCCGGATGGCACCGCCCCGATGTTCACGCCCTTCTGCCTGCGCGAGCTGCGGGTCGAGAACCGGGTGGTCGTCTCGCCGATGGCGCAGTACTCGGCGGTGGACGGCATGCCGAACGACTGGCATTTCGTCCACTACGGCAGCCGGGCGGTCGGCGGGGCGGGGCTGCTGTTCACTGAGATGACCTGCACCGCGCCGGACGCGCGCATCTCGCCAGGGTGCACCGGGCTGTGGAACGAGGCGCAGCGCGATGCCTGGGCGCGGATCGTTGAGTTTGTCCACACCCACAGCCGGGCGAAGATCGTGATGCAGCTCGGGCACGCCGGGCGCAAGGGCTCGACGCAGCGCGGCTGGGAGGACGAGAACCGCCCGCTGCCCGAGGGCAACTGGCCGATCTACTCGGCCTCGCCCATCCCGTACTACCCCGAGAGCCAGGTGCCGATCGAACTCAGCCGGGCCGACATGGAGCGGGTGATCGCCGATTTCGTGCGCGCCGCGCGCTATGCGGAGCAGGCCGGCTTCGATATGCTCGAGGTGCACATGGCGCACGGCTACCTGCTCGCCAGCTTCATCTCGCCGCTGACCAACCGGCGCACCGACGAGTACGGCGGGTCGATCGCCAACCGCATGCGCTTCCCGCTCGAACTCTTCCGCGCGGTGCGGGCGGCCTGGCCGGCGCACAAGCCGATGTCGGTCCGCATCTCCGGCACGGACTGGCGGCCCGACGGTCTCTCGGAGGACGACCTGATCGCGCTGGCGGTGATGCTGCGCGCAGCCGGTGCGGACCTGATCGACGTGTCGGCGGGGCAGACGGTGCCGGAGCAGCGCCCGGTCTACGGGCGCATGTTCCAGACGCACCTGGCGGATGCGGTGCGCAACGAGGCCGGGATCGCGACGATGGCGGTGGGGGCGATCACCTCCGCCGACCAGGTGAACACTATCCTGCTGCAGGGCCGGGCCGACCTGGTGGCGCTGGCGCGGCCGCACCTGACAGATCCGTACTTCACGTTGCGGGCGGCGGCATGGTACGGCGAGCGGCGGCAGCACTGGCCGAACCAGTATCTTCCCGGCCGTGACCAGCTCTACCGGCTGGCCGCGCGCGAGCGGGCGGAGTGGCGCGAGACGCGGCTGCGGCTCAAGCCGCCGAGCCACAAGGTGCGGGAGTGAGGGCGGGGCGATACCGTGAGGAGATCCGGCCGCGCGGAGGCATGGGCCGGCGATCCAAATCCGTTCAGTCAACCGGATCTCTATGGCGCATGTCGTATCGGTAGGCCGCAGTTTCTAGAGCGATCCTACGAGCCTTGTCGTGCCGCCTTCAGACGTCGCTCTGTGAGATAGCAAACCCGCGCGATAGCGTGCGCCGCCTTCAGGCGGACGGCTGTGCCCTGCCAGGTATGGCGAGTGCGGCTGCTGGCCGCGGCGCTCATGTGTTCCGCAGCAGCCGCACTGAATTGGCGAGGATGCCGAGATCGGGAAGCGATTGCGCGGCGGCGGCAAGCGCTGGCGGCAAGATGCCAAGCGCCGCTAACGTCAGTCCGGCAGCGTTGTACACCACTGTAAACGCGAGGTTCGTTTTCACGACACCCATCGTGCGGCGCGCGCGGCGGATCGCTTCCGGCACGAGCGCCCAATCGGTGCGCATCAGCACAATGTGAGCGGCTTCCATAGCGATGTCGGCGCCCACCTCGCCCATTGCGATGCCGACGTCGGATTGCGCCAATGCGGGGGCGTCATTGACGCCATCCCCGACCATGACCACCGTGTGCCCGCTGGCCTGATAGGCTTTCACGATGTCGATCTTGTGTTCGGGCAGCAGGTTCGCCCGATATCGCACCCCGAGGTGTTCGGCGAGCGCGGCGGCGGTGCGTTCATTGTCCCCCGTCAACAATTCGACATGCCTGATGCCGAGCGCGCGCAGTTCCGCGATCGCGGGAGGAACTTCGGGGCGCAGGGTGTCGGCCACGGCGATGACCCCTGCGAGTTCACCGTCGCGTGCAACGAATAGCAGCGTTTTCCCCTGCGCTTCCAGTGTCTGGGCGATCGGCGCGGACGCCGCCGCAGGAACCAGTCGGCGGCTGCCGACGGCCACAGCCCTGCCGTCCAGGTGTGCGCGCACGCCCATGCCGGGGATGGCTTCAAAGGTCTGCGGCTCGGCCGGCAGCAGGTTGTGCGTACGGGCGGCGGCGCGCACGGCTTCGGCGAGCGGATGCTCGGAGTAGCGTTCCGCCGAAGCCGCAAGCGAGAGCACTTCCGAAGCGGTCACACCGTTGAATGGAACAACGTCCGTGATGCGCGGCTGGCCCAGCGTCAGGGTGCCGGTCTTGTCCACCAGCACGACATCGGCGCGCGCCAACACCTCCAGGTATTTACCGCCTTTGATCAGCAAACCGCGCTTTGCGCTCGCGCCGATCGACGCCAGCATCGCAACCGGGGTCGCCAGTGCAAACGAGCATGAACACGCCACGACGAGCACGGCGGCGGCGGCGAGCGGGTTGCGGCCGATGGCAAACGTCAGCGCGGCGACCCCAGCGACGATCGGCAGGTAATAGGCGCTGAACCGGTCAGCCAGGCGTTGCACGTCGGCCCGATGCGCCTCCGCCTCCTCGACCATGGCGATCGCGCGCCCGAAGGTTGTGTCCGCACCGACGCGCAGCGTGTTCACGCGCAGCGCGCCCGATGTCACGATGGTGGCGGCGAACACGCGCGCGCCACTGGCCACATCAACGGGCATGGATTCTCCCGTGATCGCTGCCTGGTCAATCGTAGCGTCGCCACCGATCACCTCGCCATCGACGGGGATCTTCTCGCCAGGGCGAACGATGACGATCTCGCCGACGTTCACGTCGGCCGCTGGCACTTCGATCTCCGCGCCCTCGCGTTCCACGCGCGCCGTTTGCGGCGCACGCGCCGTCAATTCCTGCACGGCCCGGCGGGCGCTGTCGGTGGTGAGACGTTCCAGGTAGTCGCCAACGCGCATAAAGACCACCACGATCGCGGCCGCCACCCAATCACCGACCGCTAACGCCGCGACCGCCCCAAGGGTCATCAGGGCATGCGATGTGATGCGCCCTTTGAGGGCCGCGCGCGCGACATTGCCGAACACCGGCAGGCCGCCCGCGACGACGACCGCAGCGCCGATGGGATAAGGAACGACGGCATCGAGCTGCTCGAACATACCGAACAACTCGCCGATGATGACAATAAAGAAGACGACACCGAACACGACCGCTAGGATCGCCGTCATCCGGCGATGAAGACTGCTCGTTTGCGGAACAGGCGACGTGGAAAGGTCGGGCACTGCATAGCCCGCACGCTCGACGGCGTGGCGGATAGCGGGCAGCCCGCCACGTGCGGGGTCAAGGCGAACGATCGCCTTTTCGGAGGACAGCAAGACATCGACCGACTCGACACCGGGCACGTTCGCGATGGCGTGGCGAACGTGCCGGGCGCATTCGGTGCAGTCCATGCCCTTGATGGGCACTTCAAGGGTGTGCAGGTGCGCCATCGTCGGACTCCACCGGGTGGTAGCGGGTGCATTCGTATACGCCTTTGGCGACATCGGCGAGCAGTTCATCTGCCAGGCGCAGCAGCCGACCGACTCGTGCGTCGCTCAAGGCATAGCGCACAAACCGCCCTTGTTGCTGCGCCGTGACCAGCCCGCAATCGCGCAGGCATCCGAGGTGATTCGATACGTTGGACTGGCTTAACGCAGTGGCCCGCACGATCTCGTTTACCGTGAGCGCGCCAGTGCGCAGGGCATCCAGGATGGAAAGGCGCGAGGGGTCGGCGAAGCCGCGAAAGAGTTTGGCGCGGAGGGCGATGGCCGTGGGGTGCGTGGTGAGCATGGCGGCACCATAGGAATATTCATATCACCATATACTGATATAATATATAAAAAACGGAACACCGTCAAGCTGCCACTCGCCGTTCATCACCGAGGTATATCCTTTCTACCGCTGGCACGCACAGGAGAGCAGCGCAGCAACCATCACTGTAACGCTGAGACAAAAGAGAGGCAGTTGTACGAGGTTATGAACTGCAGCCCAACGCTCCGGTGCAGCAGCGCGCCGTTGCAACCGGCGGTAGACCCTCCTTTCACGCAGCCACCCACCCAGCAGAGAGCACCTCCGCCTGTTCCAGCACCGTCTGGGTCGCCTGCTCCTGCTTGTCCGGCGGGTAGCCATACTTGCGCAGGATGCGCTTTACCAGTACACGGAGCTGCGCCCGTACGTTCTCGCGCAGGGTCCAGTCAATGGTCACGCTGTTGCGCACCGTCTCGACCAACTCGCGGGCGATGGCGCGGAGCGTCTCGTCGCCCAGGACCCTGACCGCGCTGTCGTTGGTCTCCAGCGCATCGTAGAAGGCCAGCTCCTCTTCGCTGAGCCCCAGCTTCTCACCGCGCGCGCTGGCCTCGCGCATCTCGCGGGCCAGGGCGATGAGTTCTTCGATCACTTGCGCCGCTTCGACGGCGCGGTTCTGGTAGCGGCGGAGGGTCTGTTCCAGCATCTCGGCAAAAGACCTCGCCTGCACAACGTTCTTGCGGCGGCGCTCCCTCAGCTCGCCCTTCAGCAGCTTCTGCAGCAGCTCGACCGCCAGGTTCCGCTGCGGCATCCCGCGCACCTCGGCCAGGAACTCCTCGGAAAGGATTGAAAGGTCGGGTTTCTGCAGGCCCGCCGCCGCGAAGATGTCCACCATACCCTCCGGCGCCACCGCGCGGGCGATGATCTGGCGCACCGCCTGGTCAAGCTCCTCCTCGGGCCGAGCATCGCCCGGCGCGCGCTTGACGAGTACTGCCTGCACCGCCTGGAAGAAGGCCACGTCGTCGCGGATCGCCAGGGCCTTCTCGTGCGGCACCGCCAGGGCAAAGGCCTTCGACAGGTCGCGCACTGCCTGAATAAACCGCTCCTTGCCGTTCACGCGCGACAACACCTGCTCCTGGGCGGCGGGCAACAGGCCAATGCGCGCTTGCGCGTCGCCGCTCGCCCAATCCGACCAGTCGAACCCGTGCAGGATGCCGCAGCAGATCTCGTACTTCTCCTGCATCAGCGCCACCGCACGTTCCTGCTCGAGGGTGGTCTGTCCGGTGCCACCGCTTTCGGTGTAGGTGGCCAGCGCCTGTTTCAGCTCGTGAGCCAGGCCCAGATAATCGACCACGAGACCGCCGGGCTTGTCGCGGAACACACGGTTCACCCGCGCGATGGCCTGCATGAGCCCGTGGCTGCGCATGGGTTTGTCGAGGTAGAGGGTATGCAGGCTGGGGCAATCGAAGCCGGTGAGCCACATGTCGCGCACGATCACCAGTTTCAGCGGATCGTTCGGGTCGCGGAAGCGCTTCGCCAGCGCCTCGCGTCTCGGTTTGTTGCGGATGTGCGGCTGCCAGTCGGGCGGATCGGAGGCCGAGCCGGTCATCACGATCTTGATCTCACCTTGGTCGTCATCCTCGCTGGCCCACTGCGGCCGCAGCTTGACGATCTCGCGGTAGAGCTCGACGCAGATGCGCCGGCTCATGCACACCACTCGAAGTGTTCGACGATGTCTTGGGCGATGAGGCGCA
>JBHOQX010000126.1:0-9377 GCA_042408595.1 Roseiflexaceae bacterium
ATCTAGTCCTGGATCGTGGTACATATGAAACACGATCGGCAGCCCGAAATATGCCCGGGGAAACTTGATAATCCTGCGTTGTGCGTGTGGGCCACGGGGCGGTTTATTGAAGAGTGCACGGATCGCATTCGGCTCTGGCCAGTCGCTGTGGCCGTATTTGTCCAGCTTGCCGTCCTCCGTGCAGCGCTGTTGACGGAACTTTTGCAGTTCATCGATCAGGTTCTTCCAGATATCGAAAGCTTCGCTTTCGCTGGCCCGCTCGGTCTTCGTTGGCCCCCGTAGCACAACAAAGCGCAATCCATGGACCAGATGGGGCACATTCGCCGGCCAGGCCGCGCCGGAGGAAATGTAGCGCTTAAGGTTGGCCTGCAGCCACTGACCGAATTGATGCGGATCGGCGGGCGGCAGATCGGCGGGTGGCTGTCCATTGACGCTGAGCAGGCGCAGGGCCCCAAACCCCCGCCGCGTGCGCGCGCCAATGCCACCGAAGGTCTCCCAGGCCCACAGGGCGGCCCTTATATCATCTTGGTGTTCTTTGCGAAAGGCAATCACGAGCTTAAAACGCACGTCTCTGAACACCGGTTTAATTGGCACCCCAGCCTTCTGAGCCTCTTTCTCCGGCTGTAGAGGAAAAGCCGCATACGCCGGTACGATCGATCCTTGTCGTGGCCGCAGACGCTCTCCTTTCATTTCGAAAGGGATGTCAGCAGTCCCACCATACCACTCTTCCACTACCACCTGCACCTGCGACTGCCCTCCGCGGGTTTTCCCATCCTCCTTGCGTGCCGGGCCGCCCCAGATCGCCTCCTCGGCCGCGCGCAGGGCATTCAGGTCACCTCCGAACTGGCCGCCGCGGGTGGCGCGCCACCAAAAACGGAGCTGGCCGCGTACCTCGCCGGCGCGCACCACGCTGATCGGGTCGGCGGTCGCTGGGTCGACGCCGCCGCCAAACAGCGCTGTGATCAATTCATAGCTGCGCACCTGAGTCACCACCTTGTCCGCCCTGTCGGTTCGCAGCTTGAGCTCAGGCGGTGCTCCCGGTTGTCGGCGTGTCATGCCTCCACCTCCATTGCGACAGGCTTACCATCCCAGGTGCCAAGCGCGGCCAGCCCGAAACCATCGAGCCGATCCTGCGGCGCGTCGCTCACGTTCTGCATCCACATGGCATCAATCCAGCGCCCGATCGCCGCGTCACTGTCGGCTGCGAGCGTGAGAAAATAGACACTGCCCGCCGGCGCGAGCCGGCGCGTTGGTTTGGGCCTGCCCGTTCTGAGATCCCATCCCGAAACGACCGGTGGCCGCGCCACGGCTGCTGCCTGCAACACTGGTTGCACGCCGTGCTGCTCTCGGAGCAGCCAGGCCGGCCGGTAGCCGTCGCTGAAGCAGGCCGGTGTGAGTAGAATCAGCCGGCAGGCCCGCTGGGCGATGATCCGCTTGCGCACCTGCTGTGGGCACGCGGGCCAGCCCAGTTGCACCGCACGCCACGCGACCAGACGCCGCTCGCCGCCGAGCGGTGCGAGGCCGCCGGCCCAATCCGCAAATGCGCCATCGCTCTCAACCACCAGCGCCAGGCGCTCCCAGGCCGGACCGGTGAACTCCAGGCCGATGGTCTGGAACAAGCGGCCCTCCTCGGCGGTCTGACTGGCGGGGTTGATCGACACATGCATGCGGCTCTCGCTGGGCGGGCCGGCGATCCCGAAGTCGTGCGGCCGGCAGGGTCTTTCCTCCGGATCGATCAACCAGCGCTCGAAGGCGCTCCAGCGCCAGAAGCGCGGCGGCTGATCGAACGGCTTCTCGCTCCGTGCCACACGCGGCCCAACCAGGAACGGCTCCCGGCCGCGCGGTGGCAGGTACACGCTCCCCGTCGGCGGCTCAAGCGGCAACAACCGCACCCGCTGCGCATCGGCGCCGCTACCATCCCCGCGCAGCAGCAGCGCATCCGCCGGTGCGGGCGGCAGCCATTCCCCAAACGAGCCGTCATCGTTCAATGCCGCGAGTAGCGGGCCACGCACGCCGATCTTCAGCACGCTGTGCGGATGGTTCTCGTCGGCCCGCGCATGGTCGAACGTGCCGTCGCTCTTGAGACCGGCTCGCGTGCGCACCCCACCGGCAATCGTCGAGGGAAACGGAAAGGGCAGCGAACGCGCCCGCGCGCCCGGATCGGGGCCGAACGGTCGCCCATCGCGCACGATCAGCGGATCGCGGGGCTCGATGATCCAGGTTGGCGTGGTTGCAGTTCCTCCTGCGGCAGAGCGGCAAGATCGGCAGCGGCGGCCAGTACGCGCGCAACGATCAACTCATCGGCCAGGGCGCGCACCTGGCGCAGGGCGGCCAGACCATCTTGCGGAGCGGATGTCGGCGCAGATGGCGGGGTGAGCTGTTGGCCGAGCAGCGCCTGCACCGACGCATCCACCTGCGACGCGCGTCCCCGCTGGGGCTGTTTGCGCCCAATGATCCGCTTGGCCTCGGCCAAGACAGCTGCCGCCGGCGGCGCTGTATTCGCGCCCCGCGGCTGCAAGCGTTCGGCCAGGTCGCGCAGTTGGAAGGCCGCCCCATCGGGCAGTTGATCCAGGCGGTGCAGCAGGCTGAAGCGCCACAAGCGCTGCTCGATCGTGCCCCAGGTGCCGGCCACGGTGACGTCCGCGCCGCTGCGCTTGCTCAGAATCAGCGCCAGCGCATTTTTGTCTTTCTCTGCCTTGGCTGTCCGTTCGGCGGCGCGCGCCAGCGCCAGCGCATCGGAAAGCGGCTCCAGGTGATGCACGATAGCGATGCCGACCGAGAGTGTGGGTGCCTGCCCACGCTCGTCGGTCAACTTCAGCTGCTCATCGGGCGGGTTGATGATCTCCCCAAAACGTCGGTGCAGCGCGCAGGCGCATTGGAGCAGGGTGTGCAGCGGCAGAAAGGCCAGCACATCGTCGCCGCCAGCATAGACCAGGCTGCCGTCGTGCTGCTGCACGATCTGGAGCGCTGCATGGGCGAACCGGCTCTGCCGTCGTGAGAGTTCGCGGTGGGCCTCGATGGAGGTCTGGTGGTCGATCGTCGCGCCCATGCGGTCGCCGTCGGCGACCAGAATAGCGTAGTAGGGGTCGGGACGATCAACGCCGACGGTTTGGTAAAACGCAGCCAGCGCTTTACCGGCCTGCTGCCCGGCACCGATGTCGTCGAACAACTCGTTCAACCCGCTCTCAATCAGCAGACCCCCGTCGTAGTGGCCGAGCAACCAGTGCGACGCGCGGCCGGTGCGCTCCTCGCTCAGACGGGCGCTGCCCACAAGTTTCTGAAGCGTGCCGAGGTAGGTCTGCCAGGCAGCGCACACCTGCTGCCGATCAAGCTGAGCAAGCCGATGCAGCAGCGGCCGCACCGCGACATCGGAGGTGCTGGCGAAGGCAAGGGTCGCGTTGCCCGGCTGGCCGTGGCGCTTGAGCAGATCGACGCCGGAGAGCCGTTCCGCCGCGCCGGCGCGATAGCTTTTGTACAGTTCATCGATCTTGGTCTGTCGCTGTGGGTCGTTCAGTCCCTGCGGGTAGGCCGTTTCCGGGATCACCGACTCGCGCTGGCCGTCGATCGACGACTTCGGAGCCGTGGCGCCCCACATCACCGGCGCGAAGTCGCGCGTGGCCTTGCGCGCGGCGATAAGCGCCTCGACGCGCCGCCGGGCCTGAGCGTACCCTGCCGCATCAGGCAGTTCGACTGCGGCCCAGTAGACTTCGGGCAGATCCCGGATCTGCGCCAGCGCTGCCTGCGTATCGATCGGCCCGTTGATCTGCTGAAGAGCGTTCTGCCAGATCTCCATCAGCCGCTTCTGCACGGCATCCTCAACCTGCTTGCCGAGCTCGCGCGGATCCACCGACACCACCGCCAGGATTTTGTTGGCGACATTGGCCTCGGTCGTCGCGTTCGGTAGCGCGCCGGGAAAGATCAACATACCACCGGCGCGCTGCACGGCCTGGGCTGCGGCGCGCGACAGCTCGCTCAGCACCCACGAGCCGAACCACAGGTCACGCGTGCGCCGGGCCGCGGCGATGAACTCCTGTATTGGGCCGAGTGTCACCAGGAAGAGATGTCTGGCCATGGACTGCCCCTTCACATCGGGCTTTTGCGCAGCCTACCACGTGCCCCGTCACAAACGTGACTCAACCGTGCCGGCCAACCACAGGCGAGCCGCGTTGCTATGCTGAACGAAGCGAAGCATCGTTCCCTGGAGAGGCCGAGATTCTTTGCGTCGCTGGCGCTCCGCTCAGAATGACACACCCCGGAACGCATCAGCAGTATCCCGGACAGCCCCTACCCAGCGGGGTCAAGCCCCAGACCGCTCACCCCTGCCGCTTCGGCGCGGGCCTGAGGTCGAGCACCACCATCCCACGGCTGATCGTGCGTTTGTCAATCACCTCGACGCGTGCGGTGTCACCGACGCGGTACTGTTTGCCAGCCAGTGCGTCCGCCTTGATCACACCGATCGCAACCTCTTCGCTCAGGTTTTTGACCTTGACGCGCACGCCTTGTGGGTCAACAGCCAGCACCTGCCCGCCAAAGATATCGCCGATTTCGGGAATCTGCGGGGCGGCGGGCTGCGGGCGGGGCGCCGGTTCTTGCCGCGCCGCTTCGGTGCGCTGCCCCATGCCCACCTCGCGCGACGGCGCGTTCTGCGGGAAGGCGCGGTAGTAGCGCAGCAGGCGAATGGCCCAGCCGAGCGTCTGCGCCATCCTGTCGGCGTCCATGCCGCGCAGGTGCCGTTCGCAGGCGGCCAGCAGGTCGCGGTAGTAGCCGAGGGTCTGGCCGGAGCGGATCACGGCGCGGCCATCGCGCACGATCGCGCGCAGATAGTCGAAGAACTGCTGCGGCGTCCTGGCTTTGCGCAGGTAGGCCAGTGCCTTCTGCGCCTCGTTGATGTCCACACGCGCGCCGGCCAGGTCGGCGGCGAGTGCAGCTGAGGTATCAGAAATCGCAGAATTCACATCAGCTCCTTTAGATTCTCTTCGAAGACATACAAGTGTGATGCATAGTAAATAGAAGGATCAAACATATAATCTCGACTCAGTAGAGAGAAGCAGTAAGCTTTCTGATATTGGTAAAACTCTGCTGGCTTTTTAAATAGATAGAATCTGTTGCATAATTCCGGTCGAAGCTCTTCATCCGCTATCTTGATACAATCGCTGCTGAGATTGCCCTTTGTATCTAGATCGTTCTCGTCCACGTACGCAATGTGCCGGAACCCCCACTCATTCACTCCAAAGTGAACGGGAAATATAACGGGATCCATCACTTCGCAGCATTTTCTACGAATTCTATTGCCAGGACGAATAATTCCTTACACTTCTGGGCAACAAGATTTTTGTCTTTCGATCCAGGTCCAAGATGTGTAATTAGTGTATTCCTAATGGAGAAAATATTCTTTAGCTTAGAGAAGTCAACATATCCAAAGATGCTGGTCCTTCCCGTTACCTCCATAATACTTTCTCGATAATCTGGTCTATCTTGAATGACATTTTCGAGTTTTTGAAGGTGATCTATGCACTTACCTACATTAATTTTTGGATTAAACGTCTTTGCATAAGTATCTCGCCACTTCTCATCTAATAAGCTATAACACACCTTACCGAGAAACAGAAAGTAAAGTTCCCTAACTTGTTGCTCAATACGTGTGATCAGATCTAAAGCATCTTCTTTTTTTACATCCATCCCATCTTTCTATCTAATGTACTTTCTTAACACAAAAAACCATCTCATTGAACCCTAAAAGGATATTCTGCGTTTGTAATTTTTGCACATACCCTGTTTATCCAATCGACCTCTTGTCTTTAGGTTGTATTTGAATATTAAGATATTCGCAAAGTTGGGTAATCTGGCTTTTCTTCTCAAGAATATTATCAATCATATTATACGGGCCTAGTCTCACACAAAAACCAATAATACCTGCCCCATCAAATGGAAGTCCATGCCGATCAAGTTCTTGTCGACACACTTCCTCTTCGGCGCAACGCAATATACCTTTGACAAGACACTCAATGTCCACCTGTCCTAGGATATTAACCTCGACACGCATTCAATTTACCTCCACGCCATGAACTATTTCTAAATATCTTCTTAGACAAACTATTGCTTTAATTGAACTCAGCGCGGTTTTTCTGAATTTTCCGGCCACAGACAATCCTAACGACATAGCAGCGTGCCACGGCGCCTCAACTATTCCAATTCCTAATACCTCCGATCCGGGCGTTCCCGATCCTCCCGCAGCCAGCGCAGTGCTCCGTTGTACGGGGAAGGCGAAGGTAGGGCACGCACCGCCTGAAGGCGACGCACCGCCTGAAGGCGGCACTACGGGTCTCATATATGCCACTACTTTATTCTTCATCCCAACCGCTACCAAAATCCTCAACCGGATAGCCCCGCCAGGTCGCTTCGAGCCATTCGATGCCCATTGCCTCGATGTAGTCCTCAAGGCTCGACCAGGGCCAATCGCGGGAGCGCTGTGCGTACCCATGACGCACTGGATTAGTATGAATGTAATTGATCGCACGGTAGAAATGGCTTTCGTTGCGTATGGCACGATCACTGTAGCGGTACCAGACCTTCCGGCCCTGTTGGTTATCTTCCAGGTTCCATTGCCTGGAGGTACGCCCGTGCAGCTGGTTGAAGATAGGCGCTACAATACGTAATGATGGAAGCCAGGCCAAGAGATGGTAGTGATTGGGCAGCACTACCCAGGCGACAATTTCGATTGTGCCATCCTCCGGCGAGAATGCAGCCAACAACGCATCTCGGAACTGGTCGCGCCGCGCAGCAGGTTCAATCAGTGCTTTGTGCTCATACACCGCAGCAGTGAGCAAGTAGTATCCTTCCCCTCGCTCCAGGTGAGGCGGGCGGTGCGCCGGAAAACCGCGCGCGATCCGTTGTTGAACGAGGGCGCGTCGTTCTTCTGGGTTGAGGCGTCGATATTCGTAGAATGGCATAGCGTTGACACGATACATAGAGTAGTGCCGCGTTGACGCGGCTCATACCCCGCGTTGACGCGGCATCTACAGAGTAGTCCCGCGTTGACGCGGCATATACAACGCGTACCCCATCAATAACTCCGATCCGGGCACCCCCGATCCTCGTGCGGCCAGCGTAGCACCTCGGCCAGCCGCCGCAACTGCTCGTCGAGCACCAGCTTTTCGGCGCGGGCGGCCTGGAGCAGCGGGGCGATCTCCAGCGGCTGCGGCGCGACATCGAAGTCGGTGTAGGCCGCGCGGGTGTCGATGGTCTCCACGCGCACGTCGATCACCTCGATCGTGCCCAGGCAGGCCGGCTTGCCGCCGCCGAGCTTCGGCCATAGCTTCGGTTCGCCCAGGCCCAGGGCGTACAGGAGCAGCCCGAGCTCGCCCTCGGTCAGGTTTTCGAAGTCCATCCTGAAGCTGAAGCGGCTCCCCGCCGGGCAGGCCTCCAGCGGCAGGTCGCCCTTCGCCAGCGCGCCGTGCATGTAGAACTTGCGGCCCTTCACCCGATTGCCGTCGAAATAGGTGCTCACCGACTCCGGGCGCGGGCGAAACAGTTGCACCGAGGGCACGATCTCCGGTCGCGTATCCGCCGGCTCGATCAGCGCGTCGCTGAAGCGCACCTGCCCCTGGTAGCCCAGCGCGCCGAAGATGCGCTGCGCTACGTCGAGCCGGTCCACCGCGCGCGACGGCTCGGCCTCGCGCGGCAGCGGCCGGGCCCGGGTGACCGCTACGGCGGAAGGCGAGATCGCTTCGACGATGCTGCGGATGCACCCTTTGAGCGACGTGGCCGGGACGGCCAGCCGCTCGTTGACGCGGAAGTGCGCTTTGACCACGGGATACTGCCGGTCCCCTGTCGGTTCGAGCAAACCGGAGGCCACATGCACCGGCGAGCGCGCGATCACCGTTGCATGGAGTGTCCCGTTCAGGTTTTGCAACTTGTGATGACCGGCTGGCTTCTTGTGCTCGGCCTTGCGCAGCGGCACAAACGCATACGGCTTCGGCAGCGGCGGCTCCACCGGGCCGCGCCCGCCCCGATTGCGCGGAAAGCTCATGACCCCACCTCCGCATAGCGTGTGAAAGCGGCCACGGCAGCATACTCGCCGTCCAGGTACTCGACCAGCCGCACCGGTTTGCCTTCGCTTTGCCGCACGTATACATTTTTCGGCGTCGCGCGCACGCGCCAGTCGCCGGGAAGCTGTTGCGCGTCTTTCGGCAGATACTGCGCGTCTTCGGTCAGGATCAGCGCGTCGTAGCTGCCGTCCTCCTCCCGCCGCCAGCGCACCTCGGCCCGGCGGCCGTAGGCGTAGCCGAAATCGTAGTCAAGGGCGAGGTCTTGCAGGTTTTGGGAGCTAAACGGTCGGGGCGGTTCGAGCGTCACCAGATCGCCGGCGAACGCATGGCCCTCGCCCACGGCTGCGCCGATGAGTGCGCGCAGGCTGCCATGGTCGAGCCCGCGCAGGCGCGCGATGTAGCCACGTTGCGTCATGCCGTCCACCCTATCTGTCGCTTCCAGGCCGGCATGCAGGCGCGGAAGACCTCCACCACCTGATCGCCGGGCGCCTCCAGTTTGATCCCGATGCCCGTCTCGTCGTCCTCGACGTAGCGCAGCCCTTCCGGCAGCGACGCGACATCACTAGGAGGCAGCCCGTAGTTATCAGGTACCGGAAAGGCGCCCAGCCCTGCGAGCTCGCTAGCTTGCGCGATCTGCTTTCCATTCAAAAGCACCAGTCGACCCTCGCGCAGGGCACAGGTCGGGTAGCGTACCGTCAGGCCGTCGAAGGTCGCCGTGACGCGCCCCAGCCCACGCGATTTGCCGAACCCGAGCGCCACGCGCCCCGCCGCCAGGTCGCGCAGCACCAGGCCCAGCAAGCCCAACTGCGCCAGCGTGACATTGCGGAAGTCGATCGTGGTGGGGAAGGCGCCGGCGACCACCGTTTCATAGTTGAACGGACCGACCGCGACCGAGCCATACACCCGATCGATGGCGACGCCGTTGCGCTCTTCAATGACAACGTCCTCGCCATAGGCGTCGGCGAAACGCACCCGTCCCGCCAGCGCCGTGTGCCCGAAGATCTGCGCGGTGAAGGCTGAACGGCGGTAGACCGTCGCCGTCCAAGACCCGGCCGTATTCGCCTTCCACTCATCGCGCTTCTTCTCGACATAGCGCCCGGAGTTGAACTGCATATCCGCCACACCGCGGTAGACTTCTTTGTTGCCTAATGGGTTATCCGCCAGCGGTGGGTTGTTGTTGTCGGGATCGCGTCCGTCCTGGTCGATCGTCCGGCAGATGCGTTCGGCGTGGGCGCGCACGACCCCTTTGAGCGACGGGCCGGGGATGTAGACGGAACCTCTGGTGCTGTGCGTGCGGACGAACTCCATGTCCGGGCGGGTCGGGTCGGC
>JBHOQX010000128.1:0-1464 GCA_042408595.1 Roseiflexaceae bacterium
GCCGATGCCGAGATAGAGCGTGACCGTCCCGCCGCGGCTGTTGATCGCGTTCAGCTCGCTCTGGAAATAGCTGGCCGGGTTGGCGTGGGCGTCGCCGGTGAGCACCAGCACCGTTTTGGCGGTGCCCGGGAAATACCACAGCCGCGGCAGCGGCAGGGCCGGCGTGGCGAACGCTTCGATAATCCGGCTCAGCAGGCGCATCTGTTCGTCCGCCTGGGGGATGGGGATGCGGTCGCGGTCGACCCACGGCGCGCCGCCGCCGGATGCCTGGAACAGGTCGATCGTGCGCAGCACGCCGTCGCCATCGACATCCAGATCGGCGTTGGCCGGGTTGCCCTGGCGCATCAGTGCAACGTTCCGCGCCAGGTCGTAGGCGAAAGCCGCCGCCTGGCCGCTGCCGTAGGCGGCGACCGACACGGCTGGTCGGCTCAGCGAATGAGTCGCCGTGTCGTACAGAGTCGCGATGTTCGTCGTGCCCGCCAGGGCGGTGTACAACGAGATCGGGCCGTGAATCTGAAGCGTCTGCGATGGAAGCCCCTGGCCGTAGCTGGTTGCCGTATTGATCTTCAGATAGCCATCCGTCCGGCTGCCGGCGGCGCTCAGCCCGAAGACCGGCAGCAGCGCGCTGTCGGGCCGCATGGCGATCAACCGCCCGCCGCCGAAGACATAGCTGGTGAACATGCTGGCCTGCGCCGAGGTAAGCGCTGTCTCGGGAAGGAGGACGACCGCGTGGCTTTGCAGGTCGCTCAGTGTCACCGTTGTGATATGCTGTGTATCAACCGCGGCGAAACCCTCGGCGCGAAGAATTTCCGCCAGGTATCCGTTCAGCTGGTTCGCCGCGGTGCTTGCCTGGATCAGCAGAATGGGCGCGGGTGTGGGCGTGGCCCTGGCGGTCTGCCGCCCCGCGAAGCTCCCCAGCAGCACCCCGATCATAGCGAGTGCGGCGATGAGCGTGGTGCGAACGCGCTGCTGAGTCGCCATGGTTCCTCCGGGATGTCCAACCCGCATCGGTCACGAAAAGGCCGTTTCATGGCGCTCTTTGATTATGAATTTGGGCGATGAACGACGGATGAAAGGCGCGCGCCGGGCGATGTGACAATCCCGTTATGCCGGATGGCGCCCTCTCGTTGGTGGGCGAGAGGGGTGGGTATGGACGGATTGGCAGCAGACCCTGGCCGCTCCCCCTCCCCCTCATCTGCTCCCTGTATCTGGGTTGTGAGACCAACCGTGGCGCACCAACGCACTGAAGCAAAAGCCCCCGCTCCGCGTACAGGAGCGGGGTCAAGAGGCGCAGCGGCTGCCAGGGGTTGCGGGCGCCGGCGGCTACGGCGCGTTCCCGCCGCCGAAGTCGTCGAGGCGGGCGTTGGGGGCATTCTCGACCCACAGGCCGATGGCCCCGCCGCTGGTGGCGAACGGCCAGCCGCTCAGGCTGACCGTCCCGAGCGCGGTGGCGTTGCGGTAGAC
>JBHOQX010000130.1:0-72702 GCA_042408595.1 Roseiflexaceae bacterium
CCGCCGGGGCGGGGGCGGGCGCCGGCGGCGCAGGCGTGGCGGGGCGCAGCACCGGCTGCGGCGCGGGGCGGCCCTCCAGCGGGGGCAGCGGCGCGAGGCTGCGCACACCCTCGTTCACCCGATAGATCGTCACCGCGCCGCTGCGGAAAACCGGGTCAAGATAGCCGGCCAGCGCATCGAACTTGGCGACGCCGTCCGGCCCGTAGGCCGCCCCCTCGATCGGGCCGACGATGACATAGCCGGCGCGATACTTCGACAGCAGCCGCAGCGCCTCGGCGGCATCGGTCGTTCGGTAGAGGGTCTCCACGTCGGCATCCCGCGCGCCGACCGCCGCCGGGTCACGCTGCTCGGCCTCGTGCAGCCAGGACGAGACGGTCGGCAGGCCGGTGTTGGCAGCGATGCGCGTGCCGTACTCCCGGTAGAAGCCGAGCGGCGATTGGACCACGACCGGCGTGCCTTCGACATGCTGGTTGAGCCAGCGGATGGCCGCGGCGTCGTCCTTCAGCGCGATCGGGAAGCGCTCGCTGTCATTTTTCCAGTAATCGTAGGTCGCGGTATCGAGGAACGCCAGGCCGTCGAGCGTCGGGCCGGGGGCCGCCGGGAAGCGGTTGGCGATCCGGCTCGGCGTGCCGGCCAACGGGAACACGAGCGCCAGGCCGCACAGCGCGGCGATCGGCGCCCAGCCGGCCAGTTCGGCGGCCGGGCCGGCCCGTCGCAGCGCGCGTGCCAGCCGCGGGAGCGCCGCTCCCGCCGCCAGCGCCAGCAGCACCCAGACCTGGAAGCCGAACTTGAAGACCGTGTTCATGCGGTAGTAATCGCCGCCGGCCAGGTGATCGCGCACATAGACCAGCTCGACGCCGAGCGAGACGGCCCAGGCGACGACCGCGAGCCAGACGGCGAACCAGGTCGCCGCGGCGATCCGGCGCGAGGCGAGCACGCCCAGGCCGACGGCCAGCAGCGCCAGCAGCCAGAGGCGCAGCCCGGCGGCGGGCGCGACGACGGCGAACAACAGCAGCGCCCCCGGCGCCACGATCAGCGCCACCCGCAGCGAGGCGCGGTTTGCGCGACCCCGCGGCAGCGCCGCGATGCCCAAGCCGGCAGCGCCGGGGGCGGCGGGGGCGAGCAGCCGCCAGGCCGCGCCGAGGAGCGATGGCACGAGGATCGCCAGGAACAGCCCGTAGATCACCAGGTAGCTAGAGAGCGGCGATGGATCGCGCACCAGGCCGATCCCGCGCACCTGCGCCGCGAAGCTTTGGAAGAAGGGCAGGTACAGCAGCAGTCCCGCGCCTGCGACCGCCGCGCCAGTGAGGAGCGCCGCCAGGCAGGCGGCGGCGACGCTCCAGGCCGCGCCGGAGGCCGGCAGGGCGGACCGCGGCGCGCGCCAGGCCGCGCCGAGCAGCGCGCCGGTGAGCAGCAGCGCGTAGGTCGGGAAGTCCCACGAGTTGATCACCGCCAGCGCGCCGAGGGTGAGCGCGGCGAGGAGAAGCCGCGGCAAGCGGCGTCTGTCCTCAAATAGCGCCAGCGCCAGCCCGATCGCCAGCAGCGTGACCGGCAGCGCGATCAGGTGCGGGTGCAGGTCGGCGAAGAGAAAGCTCCAGAACGGGAACTCGTTGATGGTGTTCGGGATGACGCGGCTCGGGTAGAAATACCAGTCGCCCAGCCGCTCGCCGAAGCCCGCCAGCCCACCCGCCAGCGCGTCGCGCACCGGGGCCAGCCCGCGCGACCAGGCGCCCGGCGTGACGATCACCGCCGACAGGCTGCCGGCGACCGCCAGCAGCGCCGCGCCGGCCAGGGCCGCCCAGCCGCGCCGGGTGAGCTGCCCGACGATCACGAACGCGCCGGCCACGGTCAGGCCGACAAGTGTGGGGATCGTCAGGTTGAACGCGACCGCCGGCGCGATCCCGGTGGCCTTGATCGGCAGCGACACGAGGAAGAAGCCGTAGTAGTAGTAGTTGAGCACGCCATCGCTGAAGAACGGCGTGTAGGGCGGCATCACCGGGCTGCGCAGGATGGCGTTCAGGATGCCGAATTCGAACGGCTTCTCGCCGCCCCAGATCGGGTGCCACAGGTCCGGGTTCAGCATCCGGATGGCCAGGAAGCAGCCGAAGCCGGCCAGGAACAGCGCCTCGACCGCGGCGATCCAGCGCCGCCGGGCGCGCAGCCGGGCGAGGAGCGCGCGCCAGCCGCAGCCGAGGGGCGACGCGCCCACCACCCACCCTTCGGCCGCCGCCCGCCGCCCGATCCGCGCCAGCGCCAGCATGTCCAGCCCCAGCACCAACGCCACGCCGATCAGCAGGGCGATCCGGGTGTAGCTCCAGAGGCGTAGGCTCACCGGCAGCCAGACGGCGTACCCCAGGACGAGCAGCCCGACCAGCCGCGCCCAGGCGAAGCCGGCGTCGCGCCAGCGCCAGAAGACCAGCGCGGCCAGCGGCAGGCCGAGCAGCAGCAGCGCGTACCAGGCCAGCAGCCAGAGCAGCACCGCCACCGGCTGCGAATCGGCCAGGCGGTTCCAGGCGAATTCGTTCACCGCCGGCAGCTCGCCGACCGGCCGGTCGAGCAGCAGGCGCGGCTCCGGCACAGGGCGCGGCGCGGCGACCGGCGGCACGTTCTGGACGACCGCCGGGACGGCGGCCGGCGCAGGGACGTGGTAGATCGCCACGCCGCCGCGGTCGTACACCTTTTCCAGCGCGCCCTGCTGCGCCAGCGCGTCGAACTTGGCAAGCCCGGCCGGGTCGTAGAGCGCACGCTCCAGCTCACCGACGTAGACATACTCCACGCCGTAGCGCCGCAGCGTCTCCAGCGCCGCCGGGCCGTCCGGGCCGCTGTAGAGCTGCTGGATCAAGCGCTGCCGGCTCTGCAGCACCGGCCCGACATCCGCCACGCTGCGCTGCTGTGTCTCGTGCCACGGCCAGCCGAGCAGCGTTGGGAAGCCGGTATACGTCGCGACACGCCCGCCCCAGCGGTAGGCTTCGGTGTGGGCTTCCAGCACGATCGGCGTGCCATCGATGGTGCGGCGCATCCAGGCCAGCGCGTCGGCGTCGCCGGCCAGCGAGAAGCCGCGCCCGTTCTCGGCCCAGCCGCCGGCCCGCATGTAGGCTGCGCCGTCGAGCGTCGGCCCGATCTGCGGGTCGAAGCGGTCCGCCAGGCGCGGCCCGGTCGCGGTGAGCGGGTAGACCAGCGCCGCCGCGATCAGCAGCCCGGCAGCGGCGCGGAAGGCCCACAGCGGCAGCGACGCTCCGCCGCCCGCCGCCCGGCGTCGCGCCCCCGGCCCGAACCACACCCGCGCCCCGGCCAGCGCCGCCGCGACCGCGTACAGCACCCAGCTCTGCATCCCCAGCTTGAAAACGGTGTTCATCCGGCCGATGTCGCCCTGCGCGACGATCAGCTCGCTGGCGAGCGACAGGCCGATCGCCGCCAGCCCCCACAGCGCCGCCAGCACGGTCGCTGGGCTGGCCCCCGGCTCGCCGCGGCGGTCGGCCCGGCCGCGCAGCAGCAGGTCGGCAACGAGGCCTAGGCCGGCACAGCAGAGCGGCACGAGCAGCGCCAGCGCGCTCAACGGCGCGACAACCGCGACCGCCGCCAGCCCGGCAGCCCCCGCACCGGCGGCCAGCAACCTGCCCGGCCGCACGCCGCGCGCCCGGTAGTCCGCCAGCACGCCGGCGATCAGCAGAAACAGCCAGAGGCCATTGATCTTCAGGAACTCCGCCGCCGGTGTGCGGACGCCGCGCCACGGCTCGAAGCCGGCGTAGTCCGTCGCGAAGGCGCGGGTGAACGGCAGGAAGAGCAGCGTGCTGAGGAGCCACAGCAGCCCTGCCGCGCCCAGCCCCCAGGCGGCTGCCCACGGCCACGGCAGCCCGCGCCGCCAGCGGTCCCACGCCACCAGGCCGAGCGTCAGCACGCTCAGGCCGAGCATCCCCGGATAATCCCAGGTGTTCGTCGCCCGCAGCGCGCCCACCACCAGCGCCAGGTTCAGGATGCACCACGCACCATGTAACACCGCATGGAACCCTGAGCGGCGCGCTGCCACCCCTGGGAACGCCGACGCAGCACCCGGTACACGACCCTCCGTGCTCCGCACCAGCGCGCCCATCAGCCCCAGCGCGGCGAGCACCAGCGGCAGCGCCAGCATGTGGGCGTGGAGATCGCCGAAAAGGAAGGTGAAGAACGGAAATTCGTTGATGATGCTCTCGTTCTCGCCCCGCCACGCGAGGGCGATGCTGACCGAGCGCGTCGCGTCCCAGAAGGCCCATTCGGGCCGGCCGCGACAGGCCTGCTGCGCCGCGTAGCTGCTGATGCTGCGGCAGGCCGTCGGCAGCGTCGGGTCGGGCGGGGCGGCGCTGCCCGGCAGGAACCACAGCGCCTGTGTCAGCGGGCCGAGCAACGCCACGAACACCGCCGCCGCCAGCCCCACGCTGATCGCCCGGCGCTCGCGCCGCGGCCAGGCGCGGCCCTGCGGGCGCGGGTCGGCCGGCACCGGCGAGTCGGCGCTGTCCATCGGCGCGAGCTCGCGGGGGGCGGGCAGGGCCAGCCGCCAGCGGGCGGCGCGCGGCGCGAGCAGGTTGTAGGCCGCGCCCCAGGCCCCCAGCACCGTCAGCGCGAAGACCGTCGGCACGGCCAAGTTATAGGCGACCGTCGGGACGATACCGGTGAGCCGCATCAGCGCGGCGATCAGCACGTAGCCGAAGTAGTAATAGTTGATGTAGCCGCCGGCGAACCATGGATCGTACGGCGGGAAGGACGGGCTGCGCGCCACAGCGGTGAGGAACGCCAGGTCCATCGGCTTCTCGCCGCCGCGCGCCGGGTGCCACAGGTCGGGGTTGAGCGACCGCACCAGCAGGAAGGCGAAAAAGGCGAGCAGGAACAGCCCTTCGGCGGTGAGCAGCGCGGCGCGGCGGCGGCGCACGAACGCCCACAGTGCGGCCCGGCGCGGCCAGGCGGCCAGCGCCCCGGCGACCAGCAGCAGCCCGGTGCAGAGCCAGACCGACGCCGCCGAGAACGGCAGCGCGCCGAGGCTCGCCAGCATCCAGGCAGCCCATGCGACCCCCAGCAATCCGAGGGTCTTCGCCAGCGCGTAGCCGCCGTCCGGCAGGCGGGTGACGCGGAACAGCAGCGGGAAGGCGGCCAGGCCGAGCAGTTCCACCGCCAGCAGCCAGGGCAGCCACGGCGCGGCGGCGTTCAGCCCGCCGGCAGCAAAGGTCTCGATCCAGCTTCCGGCGGCGCGGTAGGCGGGCCACTGGTCCGCCGTCAGGCGCAGGGCGGTGGGCACGCGCCCGCCGCGCAGCGACGAGAGCTTGTAGACCTCGTCCCACGTCACATCCCCGGTGATCAGGCGCTCGGCGTTGGCGCGCGTGTAGGCCGGCGTCTTTTTGAAGATCAGGACGCGCGGGTGATCGTAGACGCTGAACGCCTCTTCGGCCAGGATCGGCGTGGGGATCTCGATGCCGAACAGGTTCGGGAAGGAGTGAATGTCCGCCGCCAGCTCGAAGCCGAGCGAGCCGTCGAACAGGGTGTGATAGTAGCGTGCCAGCGCCGGATAGCGCATCGGCAGGCGTTTCGTCGAATCGTACACCCGGTTGCTGGAGAGGATGACGTAGTCCGCCTGGTCAAGCTGGTCGAGCAGGCCGGGCACGATCTGGCCGCTTTGGTCCTGCCGCGCGAAATACTTCTCCGGCGCGTCCTCCCAGTACGGCTTGGTCTGAAGCACGGTGTACTGGCTGGCGGAGCGCCCATCCAGGCCGAGCGGCAGCGGGTCGTCCCATTCCTCGAAGGTCAGCGTCGCGCCGGGCGGGATGTTGTCGTAGATCCAGCGCGAGGCCTCGATGCGCGAGTGCGGATGGGTGTAGATGCGAGTGAAGGCGATCGCCCAGAGCAGCGTGCCGAGAACGATGACCGGTCCCGACCAACGGCCAATAGCCGACGGCCAACGGCGGACGATCGCAGGCCACGGAGCACCGTCCGCCGAAGGGCGCAGGCCCGCCGTAGCGACGCCGAAGACGCCGACCTCCAGCCGCGCCTGCTCTCGTTCGCCGGCCGCTGTCCGCCGCGCTCCCAACCCCCAGGCCGCGAAGAGCGCGAGCAGCCCGTACAGGTTGAGGTAGTAGCGCATCGTCATGCCGAACTGGCCACCCTGCCAGGCGAAGTAGAAGGCGATCCAGGCCCAGGGCAGCAGGTGGCGCCAGGCGCGCCGGGCGAACATCCGCCAGCCGGCCACGGCCCAGCCGAGCCAGCCGGCCAGCCCGAGCAGCGGCCCGAGCCCCCACAGCACCATGTTCTGCCAGGCGAAGAGATAGCGCGTCCGCCCGGCCCATTGCTGGCTTGGCGGCGCGTCCTGCTCGCCGCTCACCTGCTCGCTGACGGAGCGGATATTGTCGATGAAGCGCGGGTCGGGCCGCAGGTCGAAGAAGCCACGCCCGGCGAAGAGCGGGTCGAGCGACGGCAGCACGCTCGACCCGACTGGCGGCGAGCCGGGGCGGGAGCCGACAAACGCATCTGGCTGGAGCACACGGAAGGTGAAGAACGCCAGGGCGCCGGCCACCACGAGCCATCCGACCGTGGACCACGGACTCCGGATCACCACCCAGCGTGGCACGGCACTGTGCACGGGTCGTCCACCGTGCCCCGACGCGCCGTCTTCGCTCGTCGGTTCTTGTGTCTCCCGGCGCCCGTCATCTGCCGCCCGCTGCCCGCTGTCGGTCGCGAACAGCCGCTGCGCCACCGCCAGCACGGCGAGGAGCCCGAGCGCCGCCATCGTCACGCGGCAGGCCATCGCCGCGCCGATGCTCAGGCCAAGGGCAGCGAACGACAGCGGGCCGCCGCCCTGCGAGACGCGCACCGCCCAGTAGACCGACAGCAGCGTGAAGAAGGCCGTTGCCGAGTCGACGGTGAAGAAGTGCGCGAGCTGGATCGGGAGGACCGCGAGCGCCAGCAGTAGCGCCGCAAGAAGGCCGGCGCGCCGCCCGTAGAGCCGCCGGCCGATCAGGAAGGTGACCAGCACCGCGCCAAGGAAGAAGGCAACGGACCAGGCGCGGCCAACTTTGTGGATCTCGTAAAAATCGGTCAGATTGACGCCGCGCGGGTTGAGCAGCGGCTGGAGCACCGTGAGCTTCGGCACCGCCCGCTCCGGGTTCGGCGTCTGCGGGGCGGCCGGATCGCCGGTCAAGCGCCCGTAGACGACCGTCGGCGGGAGGGCCTCGTTCGGCGTCAGCATCACGGCCGTGAGCCGGGTGAGCGTCTGCGGCAGCAGGCCGTAGACGTAGAACTCCTTTTCGCGGTTGCGCGGGTTGAGCGGGTTGATCGCTGAGTCGAAGTAGTCGCCCAGGCGCGCCGGGATGAGCAGGCGCGAGGCGACATCGGTCATGAAGCGCTCGTCCGGGTGCAGCCGAAACGACGGCTCATCCCAAGAGAAGAGGCTGAGGGTCGCGAAATAGGCGGCGGCCAGAAGAATGGCGGCCAGCGCCGCGAGGGTCGGCCAATGTGGGCGGCGGGCTGGCGGCGGCGGTGCGGCGGGCGTCACTGATGGCTCGCCAGGATGCGGATCGGTCATAGTGCAGGTGGCAGATTGCAGCGTGCCGGAACCGGCGACGCGACCGAAACGCCGCGCCACGGCGATGGTATTATAGGCAAGATCGGCGGGCGCGTCCATCCAGCGCGCCGCCCGGCGGCACCGGGCGCCCGTGGCTCTTGCCTTCTGGCCGCTGTTCCGGGTCAGGTCCCGGTGGCGGAGATGGTCATCACCCCCCTGCCGCCTCCCCACCCGCAGGGGGTGTCGGGGGCGGCGGGGGCCGCAGGCGCCCCGCCGCGTCAGACGAGGGCTGGGGCGCGGCTCCCCCGCCGGGGGACGGGCGGGCGTCCGCCACTGAAATCCGCCCATCGGCGGGCCGGGCGCGCGGGCCATCCCCAGACCACACCCCCAGAGCGCGACGACGCGATTTGCAGGCGCGTGCTACAATAGACAAACACGGTCCGAGCATCGCAGGACAGCCTACCATCGGAATGCAACTGCCAGCGATCATCACAATCGACGGCCCGGCGGGCGCAGGGAAGAGTACGCTCGGCGAGTTGCTCGCCCGTCGACTCAATTACCTCTATTTCGACACTGGCATTATGTACCGCGCCCTCACCCTCGCCGCCCTCGAAGCGGGGATCGACCCGCGGGACGGACGCGCGCTCGCCGCGCTTGCGCGCCACCTGCGGATCGATGTGCACCCGCCCGGAATGAACGATGGCCGCCAGTACACCGTGCTGCTCGACGGGCGGGACGTGACCTGGGATCTGCGCCGGTCGGATGTCGAGCAGGCGGTCTCGATCGCCTCGGCCCACCCGGATGTGCGGGCGATCATGCGCGCCCGCCAGCGCGAGATCGGCATGCGCGGCAGCGTCGTCATGGTCGGGCGCGACATCGGCACGGTGGTGATGCCCGACGCGCCGCTGAAAATCTATCTGGCGGCGTCGCTCGACGAGCGGGCGCGACGCCGCGCCAGCCAGATCCGCGAGCGCGGCGGCACCGCGGATCTCGCACAGATCCGTGCCGATGTGGCGCGGCGCGACGCGCTGGACCGGCACGTGCTGGCGCCGGCGCCGGACGCGCTGGTGCTGGACAGCGACACCCTCTCGCCGGAGGATGCAGTCGCCGCCATCCTCGCGCGGTTTGTCAGCACGGAGTAGCCGCGTGCGAGTCTGGCAGTCGTTATCGTATCGGTTGGTCCGGGGGCTGGTGCGGCTGGCGATGCGGCTGCTGACCCGCACCCGCATCGAGGGGCTAGAGCACCTGCCGCGCCGTGGCGCCGGCGTGGTCGTCTGCAACCATATCCATGCGATCGACCCGGCGTTCCTGGTGGGCGGGCTGCCGCGGCGGATCACGATGATCGCGAAAGAGGAAAGCCGGCGCGGGCCGCTGCGCATCTTCTGGCCGATGGCCGGCGTGATCACCATCCGGCGTGGCGCCGGCGACCGGCAGGCGATCGAGCAGGCGGAGCATGCGCTGGCCCAGGGGCTGCTGGTCGGCCTCTTTCCGGAGGGCACACGCAGCCGGGATGGGCGGTTGCAACGCGGGCAGGGCGGCGCGGCGCTGCTGGCGGCCCAGGCCGGCGTGCCGATCATCCCGGCGGCGATCACCGGGACGCGCGGCGTGTTCCATCATGGCTTTCCGTGGGTCACGCTGCCGCGCGCACGGGTCACGCTACGCCTCGGGCCGCCCTTCTATGTCGCCGTGGTGCCCGGCGAGTCGCGCCACGCGGCACGGCGGCGCCAGGCGGACGAGATCATGCGGCAGATCGCGGCGCTGCTGCCGCCGGAGATGCGCGGGCCCTACGGCGAACCGGCCGGTGGCCTGGGATGGCCGCCCGATGTGGCCGCGCGCGAGACGCGGACCGTCACCTAACCGGAGAGGATGGCCGTGGCAGTCAGCGAACGCGACCTTCAGGCCGTTCAACGGCATATCCGCTTCGACGCCGACGAGCGCATCCTGGCGATCGGCAAGCGCCACTGGATCGAGCTCGCTCAGACGATTCTGGTGGTGCTGCTGGTGGGGCTGGCCGCCGGGCTGCTGGCGATCTACCGCGGCATCGGCGGGGTCTTCCTGCTTGCCGACGTCGACACGCCAGGGCTGACCTTCTTCAGCGGCCTGCTGCTGGCCGCGGCGATCGCGCTGGCGGCGCTCTGGTGGTTCTATAGCTCGCAGCAGGCGAAGCGCAAGCAGAAATCGCGCTTCGGCCTCAGCCCCTTCTTCTTCCTGGCGGTCATGGCCCTGCTGCTGGCGTTCTGGTTCGAATTCCAGGGCGGCGACATCTTCGGCGTCGATCCGCTCGCTGCCCGGCCATTCGATCTGCTCAACATCGTATTGATCACCGTTGCGCTTGTTTCGCTAGTGGTCATCCTGTATCTCACGATCGATTGGTACAATGATTACCTGATTGTAACCAACAACCGGGTGATTTATGACGACAACCAGTTCCTGGTACGCTACATCCAGCAGCAGATTCTAATCGACGATATCCAGCAAGTCAACCTGCGTGCCGATACCTACCCGGCCTACTGGTTCAACTACGGCACGTTGGTGGTGCGTTCGTTCAGCCCACGCACGTTGACATTCCGCAACGCCCGCAACGCCAAGGCGATCCAGGCGATCATCCAGCGCGAGGTGAACAACCTGCGCAAGCAGCAGCAGCCGGCACGGGTGCGCCGGCTGCTGGAAGAGCAGGTATACGAGCAGAAGCCGCCTGCGCCGCGCCGCCCGGCGATCTTGGTACAGGAGCGCCCCGGCCCGATCCCCTGGCTGATCCTCGCGAACCCGCAGATCAACGCCGAACGGGAGGAGATCATCTGGCGGCCGTCGTGGGTGTTCCTGGCGCTCCAGTTGCTGCCGCCGCTGGGCGTGCTCGTCCTCGGGACGGCGCTGCTGGTCTTTCTCAGCCAGGCGGCGCTGATCACCAGCGGATGGCTGGCCGGGGTGTGGCTCCTGCTGCTGCTCGTCACACTCGGTTGGGCCCTCTGGGTGCGCGAGGAGTGGATCAACGACGTGTACATTCTGACTCGCCAGAACATCATCGACGTTGACCGCCGGCCGTTCGGGCCGGAGAACCGGCGCACCGCGCCGCTCGGCAGCATCCAGGATATCTCGTTCGACATCAGCTTCATCGAGCAGATTCTGGGCTATGGTACGGTGATCATCAAGACCGGCGGCGCGCAGGGCGGCGAATTCACCTTCAACCATGTGCCCAACCCACGCGGTGTCCAGGCGACGATCAACGAATACCTGACGGCCTACCGCAAGGCCGAGGCCGACGCCAATTTCCAGACAGCGCTGACGCTGATCGCGGAGTACCACCGCCTGCGGGCCCAACGTGGCGAGATCGTCTCGCAGGAGGAGATCGCGGAGCGGGTCGCGGAACAACTCGGCGCGGAGCTCGCCCCCGCCGTCGCCGCGCAGCTCGACGAGCGGGTGGCCGAGGCGGTGGCCGAAGCGCTGCCGAACGCGCTGCGCCGGATGAGCCGCCGGCGGCGCGGCCAGATCGCGCGGCTCTTCTACCTGCGCACACGACGCTAGGGGCCAGCCGTATGAAACATCTCCTCTTCGCCGTGATCATCGTGAGCATGCTCGCCGGGGCGGCGCCAGTCTTCGCGCAGGATCAGCCGCCGATCACGGCGAGCGTGCAGGCCGGCTATGACGGCGCCTACCGCATCGCCGAGTGGTTCCCGGTGGACGTGAATATCGCCAACGACGGGCCGGACATCCGCGGCGTGCTGGAGTGGCGCTTCCCGGGCCAGCCCGGCGAGCCGGTCTTCAGCCGCGAGGTCGACCTGCCGCGCGGCTCGCGCAAGCGTGTGTCGCTGGCGGCGTACTCACGCGCGTTCGCGCAGAACGGGCGGCTGCGCCTGCTGGTGAACGAGCAGCCGCTGCTCGAGCAGGATGTCCGGCTCGACGCGCTGGAACCGAACCGCCTGTTGATCGGCGTCAGTAGCAGCGACCGAACCCTGCTCAACAGCCTGAACTCACTGCGCTTTGTGAACGTCAGCGAGACGACCGTGCGGCACCTGGACGCGGCGGCCCTGCCGGACAGCGCCGCGGCGCTACGCGGGCTGGATGTGCTGGTGCTGCACGATGTCGATAGCGGCATGCTTCGCCCGGAGCAGCGCGCGGCGATCGCGCTCTGGGTGCGGCTCGGTGGGCAGCTTGTGCTGAGCGGCGGGTTGAACGGGCCGCGCGTGCTCGCCGGCCTGGCCGAGCTCGCCCCGGTGGAAGGCGGTGCGACACTCCGGGAGGCAAGCCTCGCGCCGCTCGCGGGGCTGGCGGGCGGTGGGGCCCCGCCGGGCGATATGTCCGTCAGCGTGGTGCAGGCCCGGCCCGGCGCAGAGGGTCTCCCGCCGCAGGCGCCGCTGATCTACCGCTGGCGCCAGGGCGTCGGGGAGGTCGTGTTCACCACCTTCGACCTGGCGGCTTTGCGCGGCTGGCCGGGCGAGCTGCCGCTCTGGCAGGGCCTGATCGCGCTGAACGACACCTTCATGCCCGGCACCAGCACCCGCCAGCAGCGCACGAACCTGGTGCAGGACGTGCTGCGGCTGCCGTCGCTCAGCCTGCCATCCGTGCTGACCCTGTTCGTCTTTCTGCTGGTGTATATCGCCGCGATCGGGCCACTGAACTACCTGCTGCTGCGCCGGCTGCGCCGCACGGAGCTGGCCTGGGCGACGATCCCGCTTTTGGTCGTCATCTTCGCATCGGCCTTTTATTTCATCGGTTTTGGGCTGCGCGGGGCGGACACGCAAGTCAGCCAGCTCGCCATCGTGCAAGGGTTCGAAGGGGAGAGGCGCGGCTTCGGCACGGCGTTCGTCAGCCTCTTCTCGACGCGGCGCGCCCGCTACGACTTGGAGTTCCCGCCGGAGACGGTGCTGAGCGAGGCCCGCGATTGGAGCGATGATGACCGCACGAACGTGACGACCGTCGGCACGGACAGCGGCTTGCGGGCGCCGGGCGTGCTCGTGGATGTCCTGTCCATCCGCACGTTTATCGCTGAGGCGCCGGCGGAGGTGCCGCTGCAGGTGCAGAGCGCGCTGCGCAGGGAGAACGGCGCCCTGCGCGGTTCGATCCGCAACACCGGCGGCGCGCCGCTGACCGATGCGATGGTCGTGCAGGGGGATACGTTCTGGCCGCTCGGCACGATCGCGCCGGGCCAGACGAGCGAGCTGCCGACGGCGGCGCAGCGCAGTTTTCCGTCCGGCGTGAGCCTGTCGCAGATCGGCTACTTTAACCGTGAGCAGATGCTCGCCTCGCTGATGGACAGCACCACGGCCCGCTTCCGTGGCACGTCGCCGGGCCGCCGGGGCAGCGAGAGCGCGTACCTGCTCGCCTGGGCGACTGAGCCGGCCACATCGCTTGAGCTCAACGGACAGCCCGCCACGCAAGACGCGCTGACACTGTACGTCATCCGGCTGAATGTCTGAGCGGCTGTCTGAAAAGGAAGGTACGGATGACGACGGACGAACGCCAGGCGCAGGTGACCCAATGACACGATGACTCGGTGCCACGGTGCCACAACGTGTCATGAATCATGCTTCATTGTGCATTGTTCATGCTTCACTCGCCCATTGCCCGCCGTCCACCGTCCATCACCCTGTACGCCGAATCTTGAACCGGCTCCCGCGCCAGATTCACGAATACATCGCGACGCACGGGCTGATCGCGCCGGGCGATCTGGTGATCGTTGCGGTCTCCGGCGGGCCGGATTCGCTCGCGCTGCTGCACGCGCTCCTGGCGCTGCGCAACAGACTCGGCTTCCGCCTCCATGTAGCGCATCTCGACCACCGGCTCCGGCTGGATTCGGCGGAGGATGCCGCGTTCGTCGCCGCGACCGCCGCGGCCTGGGGCCTGCCAGCGGTGATCGAGGCGGCCGATGTCGCCGCCGAGGCGCGCGCCCGGCGCGAGAACCTCCACGCCGCCGGGCGGCGGGCGCGCTACCACTTCCTGGCACGACTCGCGCGGGAGCTGGGGGCGCAGCGCGTCGCCGTGGGGCACACCGCCAACGACCAGGCCGAGACGGTGCTGATGCACCTGCTGCGCGGGGCCGGGCCGGCCGGGCTGCGCGGTATGCGCCCGCTTGTGCCATGGGACGAATGGGCACCCCGCTGCGAGCCCGCGCGCCAGGACGACAGCCAAACCGGCGCGGCGCTCATCCGCCCACTGCTGGAAACGACCCGCGAGGAGGTCGAAGCCTACTGCACCGGGGCCGGGCTCGCTCCCCGGCGCGACCCGACCAACGAGGCCCTGGATGCGGCCCGCAACCGCATCCGGCACGAGTTGCTGCCGCTGCTGCGCCGCTATCAGCCGCAGGTCGTGGCGGCGCTCGGGCGGGCGGCGGCCCTCTGCGGCGAGGCGCACGACGCGGTGGAGCAGGCGCTCGACGCCGCCTGGCCTGGCCTGGCGCGCGCTCGGCCGGGCGCGCTCGACTTCGACGGCGCGGCCTGGCGCGCGCTCCCACCGGCGCTCCAGCGCGCGGCGTTGCGGCGGGCCTACCGCCTGCTCGGCGGCACGGAGACGCTGACGCTGGAACGGGTGCAGCAGGCGCAGGCTGTCGCCGCCGGCCCGGTCGGGCGGCGCGCCGAACTACCCGGCGGCCTGGTGCTGACAGCCGGGTACTACGGCTTCACCATCGGCCAGCCTGCGCCGGGCGACGGGCCGCAGCTCGCCGGGGAGACGGAGCTGCCCGTGCCGGGCGAGGTTGCGCTCGGCCGATGGACGCTGCGGAGCCAGCGCGGCGCCGCGCCAGAAGGCATGGCGGGCCGCTGGGCGGTGGCGCTCGACCCGGCGCGGCTCCCCGGGCCGCTGCGGCTCCGCAGCCGGCGCCCCGGCGATCGGATGCATCCGGCGGGCGCGCCGGGCAGCCGCCGGGTGCAGGACATCTTCGTGGACGCGCACGTGTCCCGGACACTGCGGGACGCCTGGCCGATCATCGTGAGCGGCGAGGCGATCGTCTGGATTCCGGGCGTGCGCGTGGCGGAAGGGTATGGGGCCGCGCCAGGCGCGGCCGACGTGATTTGGATCCAGGTCGAGCGAAGCGACGTAGGAGAATAGTGCGCCATGCGCAGGCGCCGTCGGCGACGCACGGCGCGCTGCGGACGATCTGGAGGGAGTTTTCCGTGGATCAGGATATCGCCTACATCCTGAAGAGCAGCGACGAGATTCAGGCCAAGGTGCGGGAGCTCGGGGCACGCATCGCCGCGGACTACAGCGACGAGCGCGATCTGCTGCTGATCGGCGTGCTCAAAGGGTGCATGATGTTCATGGTCGATCTGGCGCGGGCGATCCCGCTGCCGGTCGCCATGGATTTCATCGCCGTCTCCAGCTACGGCGCAAGCACCGAGTCGAGCGGGGTGGTACGCCTGCTGAAGGACCTCGACACCGACATCAGCGGGCGGCATGTGCTGATCGTCGAGGATATCATCGACAGCGGGCTGACCGTCCAGTACCTGGTCGATCAGCTCCGGCGGCGCAACCCGGCCAGCCTGCGCATCTGTGCCTTGCTGAACAAGCCGGAGCGGCGCGCCTCGCCGGTGCGGATCGACTACCTGGGGTTCGACATTCCGAACGAGTTCGTGGTCGGCTACGGGCTGGATTACCAGGAGCGCTACCGCAACCTGCCCTCCATCGCCGTCCTAAAGCCGGAGGTGTACAGCGGGGAGTGACGACGGGCGACGGGCGATGGTTGGCGGCCCGCCGTCGCCATTCCGTCATCGATTCGTGGAAAACCGGTGATCTCATCACCTTGTAGCCGTCAGATCCGTTTGGTATAATGCACTGAAGGAATACTCGCGAAGGCTTTCTGGTTCCACCGCGAAGGTCTTCTCCCCACTCCCGCACCGATCCTTTTCGATTAGGGAGCGTCACTCCTGGAGGGAGCGATTGAACACTATGGGCGATAATCGCTGGCTCAAAAACAGTTTTGTCTACCTGATCATTCTGGTGGCCGCGCTCGCGCTCTTCTTTAACTACTTCAACACCGCGCAAAGCCCCACCGAAGAGAAGGGGATCTGGCAGGTCCTGGTGGATGCCAAGGCGGGCCGGATCGCTAAGATCGAGGCGCAGTCGAACAGCAACGAACTGCTCGTCACCACCACCGACTCGAAGCGCTACCGCTCCCGCCTGGAGGCGGGCGACTCGATCTCGACGCTGCTGGTCCAAGCCGGCGTCGATCCGGCGTCTGTCGGAGCGGATAAGCTCGATGTGCGGGTGAGCGCCGCGCCGGCCTGGGGCGGGCTGCTGAACATCTTCACCATCCTGCTGCCCGTGCTGCTGATGATCGGCTTTTTCATCTTCTTTATGCGGCAGGCGCAGGGCACAAACAACCAGGCGCTCTCGTTCGGCAAGAGCCGGGCGCGTATGTTCTCCGGCGATAAGCCGACCGTCACCTTCGCCGACGTCGCCGGGCAGGAAGAGGCCAAGCAGGACCTGACCGAGGTCGTCGAGTTTCTCAAGTTTCCGGACAAGTTCGCCGCGCTGGGCGCGCGCATCCCGCGCGGCGTGCTGATGGTCGGCCCGCCCGGAACCGGTAAAACGCTCCTGTCGCGGGCGGTGGCCGGCGAGGCAGGGGTGCCGTTCTTCTCGATCTCCGGCTCGGAGTTCGTCGAGATGTTCGTCGGCGTCGGCGCGAGCCGTGTGCGCGACCTGTTCGACCAGGCGAAGCGCAATGCCCCTTGCATCGTCTTTATCGACGAGATCGACGCCGTTGGGCGGCAGCGTGGCGCAGGTCTGGGCGGCTCGCACGATGAGCGCGAGCAGACGCTCAACCAGATTCTGGTCGAAATGGACGGCTTCGATACCAACACCAATGTGATCGTCATCGCCGCGACCAACCGGCCAGACGTGCTCGACCCGGCGCTGGTGCGGCCCGGCCGCTTCGACCGCCAGGTGGTGCTGGACGCGCCGGATGTTCGTGGCCGCATCGAGGTGCTGAAGGTCCACACCAAGGGCAAGCCGCTGGCCGACGACGTACAGCTCGACGTGATCGCCAAGCAAACGCCGGGCTTCTCCGGGGCGGACCTGGCGAACGCTGTCAACGAGGCGGCGATCCTGGCCGCCCGCCGCTCGAAGAAGCGGATCGGCATGGCCGAGATGCAAGACGCGGTCGAGCGCGTGGCGCTCGGCGGGCCGGAGCGCCGCAGCCGGGTGATGACCGAAAAAGAGAAGCTGCTCGTCTCGTATCATGAGGCCGGCCACGCGATCGCCGCCGCCGGGATGCCGAAGTCGTTCCCGGTGCAAAAGGTGACGATCGTGCCGCGCGGGCGGGCCGGCGGCTACACGCTCTACCTGCCGGAGGAGGACAGCCTGCGCTACACCACGGCCTCGCAGTTCGAGGCGCAGTTGGTCTTCGCCCTTGGCGGGCGGGTGGCTGAGGAGATCGTCTTCGGCGCGAACGAGATCACCACCGGCGCGTCGAGCGATATTACGCAGGTCACCCGCATCGCGCGGGCGATGGTCACCCGCTACGGCATGAGCCAGAAGCTCGGGCCGATCGCGTTCGGCGAGAAGGAAGAGTTGATCTTCCTCGGCCGCGAGATCAGCGAGCAGCGCAACTACGGCGATGAGGTCGCGCGCGAGATCGACCGCGAAGTGCACCGCATCGTCGACAAGGCGTATGCGCGCTGCCGCCGCATCCTGGAGACCAATCGCGCGGTGCTGAACGACATGGCGAGCGCGCTGATCGAGAACGAGACGCTCGATGGCGAGCGGCTGCGCGAGCTGCTGGCGCGGGTGCAGGTGCTCAACCTGGACGTGGACGCTTCGGCCGTTATCAGCGACGGAACCGGCGTGATCGAGCCGAGCGAGGTACAGGCCTAGCCGGGATCTTTTCGTCACACAGCGACGCCGGGGCGCACGGGCGCAGAGGAGCTGAGACGCCTCTGCGCCCTGCCGTTTTTGCGCTCCGTGGCGGGCATCCGATGTGCGCCACGCTGCTGTGCTATAATGAGGGCCGACGCACACCAGATGCAGGAGGCTTGTGGTATGTCCGGCCACTCCAAATGGCATTCGATCCGGCGCACCAAGGGTGTCCTTGACCAGCGCCGCGGCCAGCTGTTCACCAAGCTCGCGCGCGATATCACCATCGCCACCCGCGAGGGCGGCAGCGGCGACCCGGACGCGAACTTCCGCCTGCGCCTGGCCGTGGACAAGGCAAAAGCCAACAACATGCCGTCCGAGAACATCCAGCGGGCGATCGATCGCGGGCTGGGCAAGAGCAACGAGGCCGCGCTCGAAGAGATCGTCTACGAGGGATACGCACCGGGCGGGATCGCACTGCTGATCGAGACCGCCACCGATAACCGCAACCGGACGAACGCCGAGGTGCGCGCGACCCTCACCAAAGGCGGCGGCAACCCCGGCGAGCCCGGCTCAGTGAGCTGGATGTTCGAGACCAAAGGGCTGATCACCGTCGATCTGGCCGCCAGCAAGCGCGACCCGGACGAGATCATGCTGCTCGCCATCGACGCCGGCGCGGACGATGTCGAGGTCTCGGAGGACGCTATCGAGATCTACACCGACTTCCGCCAGCTCGCAGCGGTGCGGCAGAAGCTGATCGATAGCGGCGTGTCGGTGAGCGACGCCGAGAAGATCCAGCGGCCCAAGGCGACGGTGCAGGCCGACCCGGCCGAAGCGATGCGGGCCTTGCGCCTGATCGAAAAACTCGAAGACCTGGACGACGTGCAGAAGGTCTACAGCAACCTCGACCTGAGCGACGAGCTCGCGGCGCAGTTCGCGAACGAGTGACGATCATCGGCGAAAGACAACGGACGCATCTCGGCTCGTGAGGACGGCAAGACCGTTCCGAAAGGGGCGATCATGCGTCCTTCGCCAGGGAGCTATGCGAACGATCGGCATCGACCCCGGCACGGCGCGGATGGGCTGGGGCATTGTGGATGAGCAGGGCGGCAGGTTGCGCCTGGTGGATGTCGGCGTGCTGACGACCCCGGCCAGCACACCGCAGTCCGAGCGGCTGTTGCAGCTCCACCGTGAGCTAAGCGACCTGATCGCGCGCTACCGGCCAGGCGAGGCCGCCATCGAAGAGCTATTCTTCGGCAAGAACGTCAACACCGCGATCACCGTCGGGCAGGCGCGCGGCGTGGCGCTGCTGGCGTTGGCGCAGGCCAGCCTGGCGGTGCAGGAGTACAAGCCCACCGCGGTGAAGCAGGCGGTCTGCGGCTACGGCGGCGCGGACAAGAAGCAGATGCAGGAGATGGTGCGCATCACGCTCGGGCTGGAGCGCATACCCCGCCCGGACGACGCCGCCGACGCGCTGGCGATCGCGATCTGCCATGCCTACACTGCCCCGATGCTCCGGCGCCTGGCGCAGGGGTCGTTCGCCCGGCGCCTATGATGCTCACGTGCGTGCTCCACGCCCATGAGCCATGCGCTGCGATGGTCCATCGATCGGCGTGTCACCGCGTGCCGTACCCCCCTCCCGCACCCCTCCCCGCGTGCCATCTAGGTGCAGCCCGATGTTCATCACCCCAACCCCCGGTCCCCTCCCATCCGCACCGCTCCAGGTCCGAGTGTGGGGCCGGGGAGTGATGGCAAGCACGATAACGACGTTCGAGCCATTCGCTGCGCAAACAGAGCTGAGAGGCTAGAGTATGAGCCATACGATCGTTGTTCTCGAAGGCGACCAGACCGGTCAGGAGCTGCTGGAAGAAGCGTTGCGCGTGTTGCGCGCCGCCGTCCCCAGCGACGAGCTTCAGTTCGAGCGCTTCGACCTGAGCCTGGAGAACCGCCGCGCCACCAACAACCAGGTCGTCTTCGACGCCGCCGACGCCATGCTGGAGACGGGCTACGGCCTGAAGGCGGCGACGATCACGCCGGAGGGGCAGGGCGATGTCGGCAGCCCAAACGCGCTGTTGCGCGAGCGGGTGGACGGCACGGTGATCGTGCGGACCGGCCGGCGCATCCCCGGCGTGCGCCCGGTCGGCGGCGTCCATGCTCCGATCGCGGTCATCCGCATGGCGGTCGGCGACGCCTACGGCGCGAAGGAGTGGCGCGAGGGCAGCGGCCTGGACGAAGTCGCCTACCGCACCGAGCATATCACACGGCGCCACTGCCGCGCCGTGGCCGAGTACGCCTTCCGCCATGCCGAGAAGATCAATGGGCGCGTCTTCGGCGGGCCGAAGTACACCGTCAGCCCGGTCTACGAGGGGATGCTCAAGGAGGAGATGGACGCTGCGGCGGCGCGCTACCCGCACGTCAAATACGAGCCGCAGTTGATCGACGCCACCTACGCGCTGCTGCTCACCAAGGACGGCGGCGCGCTCACCATCCCGGCGCTCAACCGCGACGGCGATTGCCTGAGCGACCTGGTGCTCCAGATGTTCGGCTCGATCGCCGGCTCGGAGTCGCTCCTGCTCAGCTTCGACGACGACTGGAACCCCCGTGTGGTGATGGCCGAGGCACCCCACGGCACCGCGCCCAGCCTCTTCGGCAAGAACGTCGCTAACCCGATGGCGATGATCCTGGCCGGCGCGTCGCTCCTGTCATACATCGGCGGAGCGTTGCTGCCGGTCTCGCGCGCGATCTCCGAGTCGGTCTTCGAGGCGGTCTACGACGACATCCGCACCGCGGACCTCGGCGGCCACGCGACAACTACCGAGTTCACGGACGAGGTTATCCGCCGCGTTGTGGTCAAGATGGAGGCATGGAGCGCATTAGGTGCCTGAGGCGCGGGTGCGTGCGCGGGAGGGGGCAGGGTGACGCGGCCGGCCGCTCCCCAAGCACATGCTATGCCTTTCCGGCATGCGGCACGACAAACCAGAAGGTCGATCCCGCACCCTCCTCGCTCGTCGCCCAGATGCGCCCGCCGTGCCCCTCGATCAGGTGCTTGGCGATCGCCAGGCCCAGCCCTGTCCCGCCCGCGTTACGCGTTCGCGCCCGGTCCACCTTGTAGAAGCGCTCGAAAATCCGCGGAATGTCCGCACTCGGGATGCCGATCCCGGTATCGTTGACGCTGACGAGCAGCCAGTCGCCCGGGGGGAGCGGTTGCGGCAGCGCGATCGCCGGGCGGCCGGCGCGCGCCGGTGGCACCTGCTCCCGGCGGCGCTCACGCGATGGGTCCTCCAGGGGGCGCGCAACCAGCCGCCGCTCGACATAGCCGGTGTGCCCATCTTCTTCCGTCACCGTGATCGCACAGGCCCGCACCAGGATCGTCCCGCCGGCCGGCGTGAACTTAGCGGCGTTGTGCAACAGGTTCAGCAGCACCTGGCCGATGCGCTGCGCATCGATCAGCGCTGGCGGCAGCCCATCTGGCACATCGGCGCGGGTGATCAGCGCCTTGCGCTCCGCCTGCGGCACGATCCGCTCCAGCGCCCGGGTGACGACCGGCGCCAGCGGCGTCGGGCGGAGCTGGAGCGCGACGCGCCCGGATTCGATCTGCGACAGCTCGTGGAGCTCGTCCACCAATTGCGCGATCGCATCCACCTCCTGCGCCATCTGCCCGAGCATCCGCTCGCGCACATCCGCCGGCGGACCGGATTGGAGCGTCTCGACCAGCAGCTTGACCGAGGCGAGCGGGTTGCGCAGTTCGTGCGAGACGTTCGCCACCATATCGCGCCGTGCCCGCTCCAGCATGCTGAGCTGCGTCACATCGCGCAACTGCACCAGCGTCCCGTGCGTACCATCGGCCTGGAGCGTCGACGCGCGCAGCCGCAACGTGCGCCCGCCGGTCGGCAGGCGCAGCACGATCTCGCGCGGCTCGCCATCGCGCGCGACATCGCTCACCAGCGCATCGGCCTGGTAGTCGCGCAGGATGCTGATCAGGCCCTGGCCGCGCGCAGCCTCGGCGCGCACGCCCAGCAACGCCTCGGCCTGCGGGTTGAGATAGACGACCTGGCGCTCATCATCCAGCACAATGATCCCGGCATCGAGCTGCGACGCGACCGCGTACACCAACGGCGGCAGCGGCTCGAGGTCATGCGCGGCCGGGGGCGGGGGCAGAGCGGGGGGAGCGGGCGGGGCCGCTGTGCGGCGGGCGCGCCGCTCCCACAGCCCCCAGGCGAAGAACACGGCAGCAGCGAACCCGAGAACGGCGGCGAGCAGCTCCATAGCCTCGGTCAGACGGCTGGCGCCTCGAAGCGATAGCCGACACCACGCACCGTCTGGATGTAGATCGGGCGGCCGGGGTCGGGTTCGACCTTCTCACGCAGCCAGCGAATGTGGACATCCACCGTGCGGCTGTCGCCGAAGAAATCGAACCCCCAAACGCGCTCCAGCAGCACATCGCGCGAGAGGGCGATGCCGCGGTTGCGCATCAGGCAGGTCAGCAGGTCGAATTCCTTCTGCGACAGATTCAATTCCTGCCCATCGCGCCAGGCGCGGCGCGAGCCGGTGTCGATGCGCACGCCGCCGGCCTCCAGTACTTCGCGGCTGCCCGCCGCCCGCCGCTCGCTGCGGCGTAGCACGGCGCGCACCCGCGCCAGCAGCTCGCCGAGACTGAACGGCTTGGAGACATAATCGTCAGCCCCCAGCTCCAACCCAGCGATGCGGTCAACCTCGTCCTGGCGCGCGGTGAGCAACACGATCGGCACATCGCTCTCCTGGCGCAGAATGCGGCAGATCGAGAAGCCGTCCAGTCGCGGCAGCATTACATCAAGCAGAACGAGATCCGGCTGCTCGCGGCGCGCCATCTCAAGCCCGGCCACGCCGTCCGTCGCGAGCTGCACGGCGTACCCTTCGCGCTCCAGGTTGTAGCGCAGCGTCTCGGAGAGCGTCGGATCATCTTCTACCAGAAGAATGCTTGTCATGCCTCTGCTGAAACATCAATGCCGCGGGATCATGCCGAACCGCTGGCCGAACGCAGCGTGTTTATCCGGGCTGCGCCGCAGGACCGCTTCACTCCGGGAGCGCCCGCCGCACGCCGTCGCTGGCGCGGCAGACGTAGATCGTCGCCTCACGGCCCGTGACATCGCGGTAGCCCAGCCCGACCTCGCGCCGGAAGCGCTCAACGGCGTCGTGCCGCACCAGGCTGACCGTCGAGCCACCGAAGCCGCCGCCGGTCAGGCGTGAGCCGTAGACGCCCGGCACGCCGCGGGCCAATTCCACCAGCGTGTCGATCTCCGGCACACTCACTTCGTAATCGTCGCGCATGCTGCGGTGCGAGTCGTACATCAGCACGCCAAACCGGGCATAGTCGCCGGCTTCGAGCGCAGCGGCGCCGTCCAACACGCGCTGGTTCTCGCTGATGACATGCCGGGCGCGCCGGCGCACCGGCTCGGGCAGCTCGGCCTCGTGCGCCTGGAACTGCGCCAGCGACACATCGCGCAGCGCGGTGATCTTGGGGTACCACTGCTTGAACAAGCGCACCGCCTCGGCGCACTCCCGCCGACGCTGGTTGTAGCCTGAGTCGCCGAGTTCGTGATGGACGTTGCTGTTGGCGATCACGATCTCGACATCCGACGGCAACGGCACCGGGCGGTAGCTCAGGTCGCGGCAGTCGATCAGCAGCGCGTGGCCGGCCTGGCCGAGCGCAGCGATCAACTGGTCCATGATGCCGCACTGCACGCCGACAAAATTGTTTTCCGCCCCCTGCGCCAGCAACGCCAGCTCCTCGCCCAGCAGGTTCAGCCGGTTCATCAGCTGGAAGGCGTAGCCAACGGCTACCTCCAACGCCGCGGACGACGACAGGCCTGCGCCGCGCGGCACGTCGCTGGCGATCAGCAGGTCGGCTCCGGCCAGTGGGTGCCCGGCGACGAGCAGCGCCTTGACGACGCCGCGCACGTAGTTGCTCCACGGCCGCTCGGCGCTCCGCTCGATCGTGCCGAGCACGAAAGCATCGGTCTCCCCAAGGTCGCTAGCGAGGACGCGCACCGTGTCGTCCGTGCGCGGGCGGGCGGCGACATACGTCGCCCGGTCGATCGCGGCGGGGAAGACGAAGCCATCGTTGTAGTCGGTGTGCTCGCCGATCAGGTTCACCCGCCCCGGCGCGCGGACGATCAGGCGCGGGTGGATGCCGTAATGCTGTTCGTAGGCGGCGCGAATGGCGGTGACATCGAGCATGGCGAGTATGGTCCCTTGGCCGATCTCCAGCTCGTGGCTGACCGAACGAGCGGCAGATCGCAACCAGCCAGGCGCCCGTCTCCGGTCCTCCAGGCAGGCATTATAGCATCGAATCTGCTGTGCGTTAGGATGGCCGGTAGGGGCGTGGTCGCCGCGTCCCAGCCGTGCTGCCGCACGCCGGGCGACCAGGGCCACCCGGTCCGGGGAGGCGCCCTCATTCCTGTGGAGCAAGATCAGGCGGCACCGTCTGCACAGCCGTACCATCACGCCCGGCGGATGAGGCGACGGCTTGGCGCGCCGCCGCGTCCCGGCGGGTAGGCGGGGGTGTGGCCGCCGGGGCTGCCGGCGACAGCTATCGTGTAGCCCTGGCAGGTCGTGCAGCCCGCTGCCAGCTGGCGGCGGCGACCCGCGCGAAATGGCCCGGCTGCCGCGCCGCATAGCCGGTCGGCCGCTACCGCGCCACCGGCACGTACGCCCGATCGCGCAACACCAGCACCCGCAGCGTCGCCGCCGGAAGCGCCGAGCCCTGCACCGCAATCGTCGCCTCGCGCGGCGTGGCGATGTCGCCGGCCGGCACAGCCACCCGCAGCGTCCCAGGGTCGACGTAGGTCGTGGGCCGCGGGGCGCCGTTCCACAGCACGACGCTTTCTGGCACGAACCCGCCGCCAAGCACCGTCAGCGTGAACCCGGGCTCCCCGGCGAAGGCGATACCGGGCTGGAGCGCCAACCGCGTCGCGACCTCGTATGCTCCAGAATCGCAGGCCGCCCCCTGGGGCCGCGGAACGCCGCGCTGATCCCCGATCATGCAGCCGGCCCCATGGTCGATCGCCGGGCTGCCGGGGAGGAGAGCGTGCGTCGCCGTCGGGCCGCCGTTCATCGCCAGCGGGCCGAGCAGCGCCGCCGCCGCCGGCCGGCCTGGCAGGCAGGTCGTGTCGCCGCTCTGCACGTTGCCGCCGCCGTCCGCCACTGCGTTCATACAGTTCGTCGCCCCGGGCGCGCCGGCAGCGATGCTGTTCAGCAGCATGATGCTGGCCTGCATCTCGCGCGCCAGCGACGCCCCGGCGCTGGCGCTGTTGCCCGCCAGCGTGCTGCTCCCGACCGTCGCCGTGCCCCGGTTGTAGTAGATGCCGCCGCCGCGCTCGGCGCTGTTGCCGCTGAAAGTGCTGTTCACCACCGTCAGCGTCCCGTTACCACCGATTCCGCCGCCGAACCCCTTCGACCCCACGACCCGGTTGTTCGCAAACGTGCTCGCGCCGACCATCACTGTCGAGCGGTAGGTGACGATTGCGCCGCCGCGGGTGTCGCCCTGGCCGTCCAACCCGGCCGCATTGCCGCTGAAGGTCGCGCCATGGACGGTCAGTTGGGCGGCGACGCTGTAAAGCGCCCCACCATCGCGCCACGCCCGGTTGTCCGCGAACGCGCCGCCCTGGATGATGGTTGTGCTGCCAGTGCCGTTGTGGAGCACCGCGCCAGTGTTGGCCTGGTTGTCGCGGAACTCCGCGCCAAGCAGCTCAACGCGGCCGTACCACGTGCCAACCGCACCGCCCATCTTGTCGGTTGTATTGCCGAGGAACGCGCCGCCCTCGATCCGCAGCGTCGCGTCTTCGTCGGCGAAGATCGCCCCGCCGCCCTCGTGCGCGAAGTTGCCCTCGAAGCGCGCGCCCGCCGCCGTGGCGACCGAGGCCGGGTTGAGGGCGTAGATCGCCCCACCGAGGCCGGCGTTCGGCTGCCCGTTCGTTCCCTCGGCGCGGTTGCCGCGAAACACGCCGCCGCGGATCGTCATCGGGCTGTCGAGCGTGTAGATGCCGCCGCCGTCGCCACTGACGCGGTTCTCGGCTACGGTCACACCGTCGAGCGTGATGATCGCCCCGGGCGCGGCGTACAGCCCGCCGCCGTACGCCGCATGGTTCCCGCTGAACGCGCCGCCGCTCATGCTCACGCCGCCGCCGTAGGCGAACAGCCCGCCACCGGCGACCTGCGCCTGGCAGCCGGCAAAGATCACATGCTCAAGCTCGATCACGCTGCGCCGGCTGTAGATGCAGCCGCCGTGCTGCGGATCGGTTCCGCCAGAACGCCCATTCGCCAGCGTGATGTCGCACAGTGCGAAGCGCAGGCCGTTGTGCTTCTCCCACTTGTTCAAGTAAAAAATGCGCGTCCGCCCGCCTGCATCCAGCGTCACCCGGCCGCCGCCGTCGATCTCGGTCGGCGCGGCGATCTCGGCCGTGCGGGTGATCGGGATCGTGATCGGGGCCGGCCCGCAGTTGAAGCGGATTGCCCCGCCGCCGGCGAGCGCCGCTGCCAGCGCCGATTCGGTGCAACTCGCCGCCGTCCCGTTGCCCACCACGCCGGCGACTTGTACGGGGCGTGGCGCTGAGTGCGCGGCAAGCTGGATCACTATCAGCGTAACCGACAGAACACGCCGCATCCGCGCCATACGGACCTCATCGCGCAATACGGTGAGAGCTCGTACATCTTACCTGCCGAGTCGCGGCGGTGCATCGCCGCGGGATGACAGTTCGATCTCAGTGGCGATCATCAGTGCCGCCCGCGCAGGGGAGTTCATTCGTGCGCCCCCTCTCCACATGCTAGGAGGGGAGGATCGAGGAGACTAGGGCCTCACAGCAAGGATGTTCCGCTCCGCCGCCGACGGAGCGGCGCTTGGGCGGATACGCCTTCGTTTCAGACAGCCGCTCGGGGCACCGGTGGTACAATGGCCGCAGGACAGGCCTTGAGAGAGCAGTCTGCGATGGAAACCACGCACATCCCGCGCGACGACATCGCCGCCCGCGGCCAACTGGCCATACTGGCCATGGCCGGCATCAACATCATCTGGGGCGCGGCCTTCCCGCTCACCAAGCCGGCACTTGAGACGATCCCGCCGTTCACCTTCGCCCTGCTGCGCTTCGCGATCGCCCTGGCCGTGCTGCTTCCGCTGGCGGGTAGGCCGGCGCTACGGCTGCTGCGCGGGCCGGACGGCCGGCGCCTGGCCCTGATGGGTGTGCTCGGTTTCGGCATCACCCAACTTACCCAAACCGCCGCGCTGGCGCTCAGCCCGGCCTCAGACATCGCGCTGATTGCCCCGACCACACCGCTGTGGGTCGCGCTGCTGGCCTGGCCCTTGCTCGGCGAGCGGCTCACGCGGCGCGGCGCGCTCGGGTTTGCCCTGGCGATCGCCGGGCTGCTGATCATCCTCTGGCCACAGGGCGGCCTCGGCACGGCGAGCTGGCAGCGGCTGCTCGGCGACGGCCTGTTCCTGGTGAGCTCGCTCGGCTGGGCGGCCTACAACCTGATGGGGCGCGACCTGATGGCCCGCCGCGCCCCGCTCCCAGCGACCACCGCCGCCGGCCTGGTGGGTACGCTGGCCATCCTGCCATGTGCAGTGGGCGAATGGGCAACCGGGCACACGCCGGTCTTCACGCCGATCGGCGTGGCGGCCATCCTCTACACTGGCCTGCTGGTAACGGTGCTCGGCTTTCTAGTGCTGTTCTGGGCGCTGGGGCGGGCCAGCGCCGCCCGCGTCGCGGCGATGATGTACTTCCAACCGCTGGCTGGCGTCCTGATCGCCTGGCTGTGGCTTGACGAGCGGCTTGGCGAGGGGTTCGTGTTCGGCGCGGCGCTAGTGCTGGCGGGGGTTAGCCTGGTGGCGCTTCCGCCGCGCAAGGGGCGAGCGTCATCGCTCTGATCCGGGGCGCCACACATACATGGCAGGGCCGACGCAGCCTTCTGAGAGGCGCAGGTATGGGGCGGCCGCCGACCGGCTACGGATGGACTGCTCGTGTGCATCAGCACAAACTTTGGAGGCACGCTGGGCACGGGCGATGGCTGAGCGAATGCTCACATCCATACGGCCAGGATCGATGCGATCTGCCATCCCATCAGTTGCTGATCATCGGCATCTGACCGACATAGCTGCCATTCGTCGCCACCCGCAGCATCCAATCGGCCACATCCTCCCGGGCGATCTTGGTGCCGGTGTTGACCCCAACCCAGCCGACGCGGACGTTCCCCGTTCCTGGATCATCGGTCAGCCGTGGGACACGCACCAACGTCCAGTCCAGGCCAGAGTCCCGGAGCGCCGCCGCCAGCCCCTCGCCATCGCGCAGCGCGTCGGCGGCGAACAGGGCGAGCGCCAGCGAGAAGAGGCGGTTGACCAGCTTCGGGCGATCCTGCGGCGCCGGCACCCCCGCGCCCGTCAGGCTGACCAGGCGCCGCACGCCGTGCTTGCGCATCGCCGCGATGATCGTGTGCGCCGCCCGCGTCTGGATATCCTTCGGCGTGTTGGGACCCGGACCAAGCACGCTGATCACCGCATCGGCTCCAGCGATAGCGCGCTCGACCGCCGCCGGATCGGTCACATCGCCCTGGATCACCGTCAGCCGGTCGTCCTTGATCGGCAGCTTCGCCGGGTCGCGCACCAGCGCGGTCACCTCATGGCCGGCGGTCAGCGCCCGCCGCACGAGCGGGATGCCGGTGCGCCCACTCGCACCGAAGATAGTGAGTTTCATGCCGGTTTCTCCTGGCAAGGACAAACGACGGACGACGCCTGCCCTGAGCGGAGCGAAAGGGAAGGACGAAAGCAACCTCTACGAGAGGACCGAGCCTCATCCGCCATATCGCGTGCCTCCGGCTTTCGCCCTTCATCATGTGAACAGCGATCCGCCGCGGCGCCTTCCCGCCCGTGCCCAGCCGGTCAGCGCCGGCTCGCCTCCAGCAGCAGGCGAAGTTGGTCGGCGGTCTGCCGCATCGGGGTGGCGCTCGCCGACGTCCGGCATAGGATCGTCGCGCCCTCGATCGCGGCGACGATCACCAGGGCCAGGCTAGCGGCGCGCTCCGGCGGGTAGCCGCCGGTGCGAAGCTTGGCCGCGAACTCCGCCTGCCACGAGCGATACGCCGCATCGCAGGCGGTGCGTAGCCGATCGCTGCGCGCCGCTGTCTCCAGCGCGACCGTCGCCAGCGGGCCGCAGCCCCGGCAGTCGGTCGCCTCGACATACCCGGCGATCCGCCGTACAAAGGCGTCGATCGCGTCGACCGGATCCTCCACCTCCGCCAGTGCCGCGCGGATGCGCCCGGCGATCACGCGCCCCTGCCGCGCGACCACCTCGGCGGCCAGGCCCTCCTTGCCATCCGGGAAGTAATGATAGAGCGAGCCCTTCGGCGCGCCGCTCTCGGCGACGATCTGACTCAGTCCGGTGGCATGGTAGCCCTGCCGCTCCAGCAGCGCCGCCATGGTGTCGAGAAAGGCCTCACGCGCGGGCATGAGCGGGATCTCCTGACGGTATTATACCGACCGGTCTACATAGTGTCAATCGCATTCACCACACACGTTTCGTGACGCAAGCCCACCACGCCTCACGCTGCGTGGGAGCGCTTCTGAAGCCTGCATTCAGGCAAAGGCACACGAGCGAGAGCGGCGGACGCGCCTGATCCCGCACCTCGGAACCCTCACCCGTGGGCGGCAAGCGCACTACGGCCCTTTTCGCCCGCCGAACACCGCGTGCCCGGCCAGCATCCAGTAGGCGTCCACCGCGGTGAAGCCGGCCTGCACCAGCCAGGTGAGCTGGTCGATCAGCCGCGATGGCTTGTCGAACGGCTGCGGATCGGTCTCCGGGTAGCGGTACATGTTCCACCGCTCGCGCTCGAACGCCTCGAACCCGGCGAGCGTGCCGTCGAGCTCCAGCGCGCGCCGTCGCACCGCCGCGTCCCAGGCGTCCGCCGCCGCCCGCGCGCTGCGCTCGTCCGCCGGCTGCACCACGTCGGCGATCAGCAGCACGCCGCCGGGCGCGAGCATCGCGTGGATGTCGGCGAAGAGCCGCTGCTTCTGATCGTCGTCCAGGTGATGGACTGCGAGCGATGAGACGACGGCATGTGCGGGGAAGGCCGGGCGCCGCCAGTCGTCCGCCGCCAGGTCGAACAGGCCGGCCTGGAAGCGCGCGCCGAACGGCGCCAGGCGGGCGCGGGCGCGCTCCAGCATCGCTGGCGAGCCGTCGAGGCCGTGGACCGTCGCCTGCGGGAAGCGCGCTAGCAGCGCCGCGGCGAGCAGTCCCTCGCCGCAGGCCAGTTCGAGGATGTGGCACGGGCCGTCGGGCGGCGGCACAAGGTCACAGATCAGGCTGAGTTGATACTCACGCTCCGGTACGAAGTAGCGGCCGTAGTCGAGAAAGGCGGCGGTGTTCTCGTCGCCCCAGTTGCCGGGGGTATTGGTCATTGGTTTGCCTCGTTCACAACGTGTAGGAACGCGATACATCGCGCCCGCCATGCCGTCGCAGCCCATCCGCATCGGCACGGACGCGATGTATCGCGTCCCTACATTCCCACCACGTGCGTCCGCACCCGGTGCAGCGGCGCTCCGGCCGCCCCGGGCGGCGGCAGCGCAGCCTCGTCCGGCTTATCGGAGAGGCCGAACAGCAGCGCCCCGCGCGCCTGCCACCGCTGCGCCACCTGCCACACCTCGGCGGTCAGCACCAGTTCCTCGCGCAGCAGGGTCTCGGGCGGCGTGCCATCCGGCAGCCGGCCCATCAGGGCGGCGGTCTCGGCGAATTCGCGGCGGCGGAAGGCTTTGAACGGCGTCGGGTCGCCGGCGCGCGCCGCGGCGGCGATACCGGCGTGGAACGCCGCAACCGCCGGCGATGGCCAGCCGCCGGCGTTAGCCGTCTCGACGGCGCCGAGCAGCGCCGGAAATGGCAGCCCACCAGCGTCGGCGAGCGCGGCGGCTCGCTCCAGCCCGAACGCCCCGGCGGCGATCACGGCGCACAGGTAGCCGACGTAGTCCTGGTTGTCGGCGGTAAGCGGGTGGAAGCGCGGCTGGTTGAGCGTCTGAAACACCGCCGCGAACCGCTCCGGGTCGAACGCCCCGCCGAGCGCATCGGCGACCGCTCCCCGCAGCGCCCGCAGCCGCGCCGCGTCGATCAGGCCGTCGTTGCGGCCGCGCGCGCCGACCAGCGTTTTGTCGATGTCCAGCACAACCACCGTCGCTTCATCTACCGGAAAGCCCGCGCCCAGCCCGGCGGCGAACTCGCAGATCAGGCCCCAGCGATTGGCGAAGGTCACATTCCCCTCGCGTGCGGTGTGCGGTGGCGCCGCCAGATCCTCGGCGCCAATGAACGCCCGCCCCTCCCAGCCGGTCGCCGCGCACAGGGTTGCAAAGGCGCCGCCGTCGCTCCCGCGCGTGTCGCCGACGAGCAGCAGGCGGCGCGGCGCCACGCCGGGCGCGTCGAGGGCGCGGGCGGCCCGCAGCATTCCGGCGACCACCGCGGCGTAGGCCATGTCGCCCTTGCGCGGCGGAGCGTCGGCCGGCAGCCCCAGGCCCGCCGCAAGCTCAGACAGGCCGGGCAGCCGCCCATCCGCCGGGCGCAGCCCGCGATAGGCGACGAAATCGCTCAGCAGCTCGGCGATCGCGGCGCGGCCGTAGGTGTGCATGGGGTGCTCCAGCTGATCAGATGGTGAGACAGCCAGATGTCAGACGATGAGATCCCATCTGTCTGACGTGTGAGCTCTCACAACAGGCTCGCCAGCCTCCGTACGCCCTCGTCGATCTGCTCCGGCGTGACAGCGCAGAACGGCAGGCGCACGAAGCGCTCGCCGTCCGGGGAGGGGCCGCTATCCGCGTCGGCGAAGAACGCCGCGCCGGGTGTCAGCGCCAGGCCGATCGCCTTCGCCCGGGCGACCAGGTTGGCGGTGTTGGCCCCTTCCGGCAGCATCACGCTGACGAAAAAGCCGCCGTCCGGCGCGGATGCCTGCGCTCCCGCCAATTCGCGGGCCACCGCCCGGTTCATCGCCTCCCAGCGCGGGCGGTACAGCGCCTTCAGCCGGGCGATGTTCGGCTCCAGCCAGCCGCGCCGCAGGTACTCCGCCACCGCCGCCTGGGACGGCAGCACCGGCGACAGGTAGGTCTCCTCGCTGAGCCGCGTCGCAGCGGCGCAGATCTCCGCCGGCGCGACCATGTAGCCCACGCGCAGGCCGGGGCTGAGCAGCTTGCTGAACGAACTGAGCGTGATCGTCCGCGCCGGGTTGAACGAGCGGATGAGCGGCGCATCCTCGCCGCGGTAGCGCAGCAGGCGGTACGGCACATCTTCCAGCACGTAAAAGCGGTATTCGTCGGCCAGTTCCGCCACGCGCCGGCGCTTCTCCGCCGCCATCGTCACGCCCGCCGGGTTCTGGAAATCCGGGATGACATACAGAAACGCCGGCGTCTCGCGCGCCAGGATCGCCTCCAGCCGGGCGATGTCCAGCCCATCCGCCTCGAGCGGCACGCCCACAACCCGCGCGCCGCGGCGGCGGAAGGTCGTGATCGCCCGGTCGTAGCTCGGCTGCTCGGTCAGCACCAGCGCGCCGGGGCGGGCCAGCACGGCGGCCAGCAGGTCCTGCAGGTGCAGCGAGCCATTCCCGACCATAATCTCGCTCTCGGCGACGCCGTACCACTCAGCCAGGTGCCGGCGCAGCGGCGCGTACCCCTGCTGCTGACCGTACTGGAGCACAACCGCCGCATCCTCCTCCAGCGCGGCATCGAAACAGACGGCCAATTCTTTCGTCGGAAACGCCTCCGGCGGCGGCACACCCCGGGTGAAAACGATGGTTTCGGTGGTCACAGAACACTCCTTGTCGGACGGACTGTGCTGTGCGGACGCAATAGATCGCGTCCCTACGCCTTCTTTGCGAACACGGCCCTGATTCTTGCGGTTCCTGATACTGGCTCATCCGGATTCGGGCATTCCGCGTCCAGCCATTGCTGGAGGCGGTGGGCGGCTTCGTTGTGGATGTCCTCAGGGGTTTCCCACTCGCTGCTGTAGATCCGCCCGATGAAGCGCGCAGCGATCTCGCGGGCGGTGCGGGGCGGCTCGGCATACTCGACCAGCGTGACACGTTCGGCGCTCGTGGCGCCACGCGCCCGCAGCTCGGCCAGCACCTCGTCGTCCAGCGCACGGATGCCGTGACGGTGCGGATTGTCGGTGTAGCCCAGTTCGGCCTTGATCGCGCTCCAGCGCCCGCCGACCAACTGGTTGAGCGAGGCCTCGCCGGCGTCCGGGTCGCGCGAGCGGCCGCGGTCGTTGTCGATCAGCACCAGCGCGCCGCCGGGCCGCACCACCCGCAGCGCCTCGGCCAGCGCCGCCCGCCAGTCGGTCACCAGGTGCAGCACATGTACCATCACAACGGCGTCGAAGGCCGCGTCGCGGAACGGCACGAACATCACGTCCCCGCGCACCAGCTTTGGGCGAATCGCCCGCGTCAGCGGGTCGGCACCGAGCTTGCGGCGCAGTTCGGCCATCATTGGCAGCGAGAGGTCGAGGCCGGTGTAGTCGGCCCTGGCGCGCAGGAACGGCAGGGCGACCCGCCCGGTGCCGATGCCGAGCTCCAGCCAGCGGCTGCCCAGCCCAACACCGGCGCGCTCGATGATCGCGTCGCGCAGTTGTGCATCGACGCCCTCGGGCAGGCCGCGGGTTGCGTCGTAGTAGGCCACGGCGCGGTCGAAGGTGATGCCGGGCATGGCTTCTCCTCGGAATGATGGACGCTGAATGATGAATACAAGCCTATCAATACCCGGATTTACGTAGTGGGGAGATCTGGAGGGTCTTCACCCCGCCAGACCTCTTCGTTGGCGTGCGTGCGCGCAAAAAAAGAATCGCGTGGAGAGCCTGCGGCCCGCCACACCTCCCGCGGTGCGGACGATCGCGTCCGTTCTGTCAAGCGGAGCCGCCGGTGAGCCGGCAGCGAGGGGGCTGCGGGGAGGCAAAGCCTCCCGAACCCCGCCATCGAACAATTCATGAAACCAAACCGGCGGCGACGAGCAACTCCGCGTTCAGCAACGCGCCGCCGGCTGCGCCACGGATGGTATTGTGGGCGAGCACGACCAGGCGCAAGTCGAGCAGCGGGCAGGCGCGCACCCGCCCAACGACGGCGCTCATCCCGCCGCCGGCTCCTCGGTCGCGCCGGGGCTGTGGCCGGTCGCCCTCGCGCCGCACAACCAGCGGGCGCTCCGGCGCGCTTGGCAGGCCACGCACCACCTCGGGCGCGCGCCAGGACTCCAGCGCCGCCAGCGCCTCCGCCACGTCGGGCCGCCGGGCAAACCCGACCGACAGCAACGCGGTGTGTCCATCGCTCACCGGAACGCGCGTCACCTGCGCGCTGATGGTGATCGGCGCGTCCCACACGTGTCCGTCGCGCACCGTCCCGAGCAGTTTGCGCGGCTCGCTCTCGATCTTGGCCTCCTCGCCGCCGTCGGCGATGTTCGGGATGATGTTGTCGAGAATGTCGAGCGAGGCCACGCCGGGGTAGCCCGCGCCGGAGACCGCCTGCAGCGTGGCGACGTGGAGCTGCTCCACACCGAAGGCATCGTGCAGCGGCTTGAGCGCCAGCACGATTCCGATCGCTGCGCAGTTCGGGTTGGTCACCAGGCAGCCCCGCCAGCCGCGCTCGGCGCGCTGCCGCTCCAGCAACGCCAGGTGCTCCGGGTTCACCTCGGGGATGATCAGCGGCACATCCGGCGTGGCGCGGAAGGCCGAGGCATTGGAGCACACGGCGACCCGGGCTGCCCAGCGCGGCTCGTACTCGCGGGCGGCCTCGGTCGGCAGCGCCGAGAGCGCCAGGGCGACATCCTGCACCTCGTCGGTCGGGCGGACGACCATCTGCGCGACGGCGGGCGGCGGCTCGCCATCCAACACCCAGCGCACCAGCTCGCCGTAGGGCCGCCCGACGGTGCGCTCCGAGCCGGTTAGCGCAGCGATCTCGAACCAGGGGTGATCCTCCAGCAGCTGCACCATCCGCTGGCCGACCGCCCCGGTCGCACCGAGGATGGCGATCGGAAGTTTGGGCATATGCTTCTCCTCTATCTGCTCCATCGCGTCGCCGGCGGCCATCGTGGGTGCGGGCGGCCGCACCGGGCCGCCCCGACCCGAGGATCCTCGCTGTTTCTTCGTTGCCTAGGACCGGCACATGTGTCGACGAGGCTGCACACCTGACCCCTACACGCCCTCCCGCGCACTCTCCAGCGCCTCAATCCACGGCTTCCGACGGTCAGCGCGTCAGGCTATGGAGCGCCCGCACCGCCGCGTCGGCGTCCGCTGCCGCGACCACGGCGCTGATCGCGCACTCCGACGAGCCTTGGGCGATGGCGATCACGTTGATGCCGCGCTCCGCCAGCGCGCCGAAGACCTGGGCCGCGACGCCGGGCGTCTCGCGCATGCCTGCACCGACCGCCGTGACGATCACGACCTCATCCGTGGCCCAGATGCGCTCGACATCGCGGCGCACCAGCTCGTGCGCCAGCCCATCTTCGAGAGCGGCGATCACCTGGGCCGCGGCGGAGGCGGCGACAACAAAGCAGATGCTCTGCTCGGACGACGCCTGCGAGATCATCAGCACGTTCGCGCCGACACCCGCCACCGCGCCGAAGGTGCGCGCCGCCACCCCCGGCACGCCGATCATCCCGCGCCCTTCGACCGTGATCAGGCGCATGTCGCGGATGGCCGTCACCGCCTTGATCGGGCGTGATCCCGGCTCGACCCTGGCCACGACCAGCGTGCCGGGGTGCTCCGGGTTGAACGTGTTGCGGATGCGCAGCGGGATGCCGCGCTCGACGACCGGGCGAACGGTGCGCGGGTGCAGCACCTTTGCGCCGAAATAGGCCAGCTCGCCCATCTCGGTGTAGGAGAGGCGCTCGATCACCCGTGCATCCGGCGCCAGGCGCGGGTCGGTGGTCATGACGCCGTCCACATCGGTGTAGATCGCCACCTCGTCGGCGTCGAGCGCCGCGCCGATGATCGCCCCGCTGTAGTCGGAGCCGCCGCGGCCGAGCGTCGTCGTGGCGCCGCGCGCGGTCGCGCCGATGAAGCCGGTAACGACCGGCACGATGCCGCGGCGCAGCAGCGGCAGCAGGCGGGCCTGAGTCCGCTCGCGGGTCGGCTCGTGGAGCGGCAGGGCGTTGCCGAACGAGTCGTTGGTCACGATCAGCTCGGTTGCCTCGATCGCCTCGGCGGGGATGCCGCGCGCCCGCAGCGCCGCTGCGACCAGGCGGACGCTCATCCGCTCGCCCAGGCTGGCGATCGCGTCCATCGCGCGGAGCGACACCTCGCCCAGCACGCCGATCGCGTGGCACAGCAGCTCGAACTCGTCGATCAGCGCCTCGATATCGGTGCGCACCCCGGCGGCCTCCGGTCCATCGCCGGCCAACTCGGATAGCGCGGCGACGTGCCGCTCGCGCAGCTCCGCCGCCAGGGTCGGGTAGAGCGCGACATCCCCTTGGGCGGCGGCGCGCGCCCCGCGGATCAGCGCGTCGGTAACGCCGCTCATCGCCGAAACCACAGCCACCACCGCATCCCAGCGGGCGCGCTGCGCCGCCGTGATCGCCGCGACCTGCGCGATCGCCGCCGCGCTGCCGACCGACGTGCCGCCGAATTTCATCACGAGCAGAGACATACCAACCTCATCGTCTTGCACCTCGTCAGCGTGCCAGCCATCACCAACCCAGCCAGCGCACAATCGCGTTCATCTCCGCCGGGACGGGCGCCGGCGCGACGAATTGCTCGACCGCCAGGCCCGGATCCTTCAAGCCATGGCCGGTGAGCACGGCGACGTAGCGCGCATCCGCCGGCGCACGGCCCTCCGCCGCCAGCCGGCGCAGCCCGGCAACCCCCGTCGCCGAGGCCGGCTCGCAGAACACCCCCTCGGCGCTCGCCAAGTCGCGCCAGGCCGCCAGAATCTCGTCGTCGCTCACACAGTCGATCAGGCCGCCCGACTCGTCGCGGGCGGCGCAGGCAAGCTGCCAGCTTGCCGGGTTGCCGATACGGATAGCGGTCGCCAGCGTCTCTGGGTGCTCCACCGGTGCGCCGCGCACGATCGGGGCCGCGCCGGCGGCCTGAAAGCCGAGCATCCGCGGCAGGCGCGCGATCCGGCCCGCCTGGTAGTAGCGGCGGAAGCCGAGCCAGTAGGCGCTGATGTTGCCAGCGTTGCCCACCGGCAGGCAGACGGCATCCGGCGGGCCGCCGAGCGCGTCGCACAGCTCGTAGGCAGCGGTCGCCTGCCCGTCGAGGCGGAAGGGGTTGACCGAATTGACCAGCGTGACCGGATAGCCGGCGGCCAGGTCGCGCACGATGTCGAGCGCCCGGTCGAAATTGCCGTCGATCACCAGCAGCCGCGCGCCATACATCAGCGCCTGCGCCAGCTTACCCAGGGCGATCTTGCCGGCCGGCACGACCACCACCGCCTCGATGCCGGCCCGGGCAGCGTAGGCCGCGGCGCTCGCCGAGGTGTTGCCGGTCGAGGCGCAGATGATCGAGCGCGCGCCGCCCTCCAGCGCCTTGGCGACAGCCAGGACCATGCCGCGGTCTTTGAACGAGCCGGTCGGGTTCATGCCCTCGCATTTGAGATACAGTTCGCGCACCCCGATTCGTGCGGCCAGCCGTGGCGCGGCGACCAGGGGTGTGTCCCCCTCGCCGAGCGTCAGGCGCGGGGTGGCATCGGTGATGGGCAGAAAGTCGCGGTAGCGTGCGAGGAGCATGCGGCCTCCCGTGAGAAAATAACGCGATCAATAGAAAAGCCCCCGCCCTGTTCGGAGGGGGCTATCACCGCGCGTGTGCTGGTCGTCCCTGACCGGCTACCCTCCAAGCAGTACAACCCCGGTGGCGGTCGCCATCGAGGTAGGAGTGGTGGTAGTCGTGATCAGGTGATGGTGATATGATGACATCGTTTACCTTACCCGGCTGCCGCTACTATACTGTCGGATGGGCGGGCTGTCAAGTACGCTGTTGGGAGGAATCGATGACCGAAGAGCGTCCGGAGCGGGTCGCGCCGGAGGTGCGGATGGCCGAGATCGTCTTGCCGAACCAGACCAACAATTTCAACACGATGTTCGGCGGCGAGGTGATGGCGCTGATGGACAAAGCCGCGGCGATCGCCGCACTGCGTTTTTGCCGCCAGCCGCTCGTCACGGCCAGCAGCGAGCGGATCGACTTTCGCACACCGATCCACGCCGGCGAGATCATCGAGGCGGTGGCGCGCGTGATCTACGTCGGGCGCACCTCGATGATCGTGCGGGTGCATATCTTCGCCGAGCACCCGCTGGAGGGCGAGCGGCGGATGTGTACCACCGGCTACTTCAGCATGGTCGCCGTGGCGCACGAGGGGGAGGCCCGGCCCGTGCCGCGGCTGCTCCTGCCGGACGAGGCAGCCCGCGCCGAGTGGGCCGTCGGCGAGGAGATCCGGCGGGCCATCCGCGCCCGGCAGAAGGGGTGACTCGCCGGCGCAGCAGCCGACCGAAAAGCGCGCTCGCGAGAGCCGGCGGGCCACCCCTTCGACGCAAGGGCGGAAACAACATTCGGGGCGGGCGCCGCCCGCTCCGCCATGTCGCAGCCAGTTCGCCAGGAGGAACGTGCGCCCATGATCTACCAACTCCGCATCTATGAGATTTTCCCGCACAACCGCACGGCGTTTCTCGCCCGCTTCCGCGACCATGCCGCGCGCATCATGCGCTCCTACGGCTTCGACATCCTCGCGATGTGGGAGGCGCGGACCGGGCGGCGCCTCGAATTCGTGTACCTGCTCGCCTGGCCGGACGAGGAGACGCTCCAGAGGGCGTGGGAGCGGTTTCGCGCCGACGCCGAGTGGCAGGAGATCAAGCGGGTGACGGCCGCCCAGCACGGCGACCTCGTGGGCGAGATCGAGGACCGCGTCTTCGTTCCGTTGGATGGAGCAGGTGCGCCGGCGGCGTACCTGGGCGCCGGCACGACGTAGGGGCGGCCCGGCCCGCGCCGATGTGCGATGTTCGGTGTACAATCTCGCTCATCATCGCTTGCTCAACGGAGGCCGATCATGCTGCATGGCTGGCTCGTCGCGCTCCCGCTCGTACTGCTCGTGGCGGCGCACGGCGCCTCCCCGGCGCAGGCCCGCCTGATACCGGCCAAAGGCGGAACCGGTGGCTACCGCACCGGCTTCGACCGCTGGCGCGCCGCGGAGGGCGGCTTCGCCCATTGGTCGCGCAGCGGCGTGTCGCTGAACCCGGATGGCTCGCTCAGCCTGGACCCGGCCAGCGCCCAGCCCGGCAGCGACCCGTACCCGCCGGGCGGCTACAACGGGCGCAACTATTACAACGGCGGCAGCTTCCTGGCCGGCGAGGCGACGAGCCCGGAGACCCCGGCCGACGTCGCCTTCACCGAGGCGATCGCCGCGTGGAACGCCGCGACACCGCCCGGCACCTGGGTCGAGACGCACATCCGCGCCCGCCTCGGCACGCGCTGGACGACGTGGTACAACCTCGGCATCTGGGCCAGCGATACCTCCACCATCGAGCGCCACTCCGTTCAGGGTCAGGGCGACAGCGATGGCTATGTCGCAACCGATACGCTGGTCATCACGGCAAAGAAGGCGGCGGCGACCGCATACCAGCTCAAGGTGCGGCTCTTCAGCGCGGCGGACGCCGTGCCATCGCTGCGGAACGCGAGCGTCGCCTACTCGACAACGCCGCTCAGGCCGAAGAGCCTCGCCGCCGGCAACCCGGCGTTGTGGAACCGGACGCTCGACGTGCCAGAGTGCTCGCAGATGGTCTACCCGGATGGCGGGGAGGTGTGGTGTAGCCCGACATCGACCTCGATGGTGCTGGCCTACTGGCGCCGCGAGGTCGGCTCGTGCGAGCCGCGGGTGCGCGCCGCCGTCGCCGGCGTGTACGACTGGGTGTACGACGGCCACGGCAACTGGCCGTTCAACACCGCCTACGCCGCGGCACAGGGCTTCGAAGGCTCTGTCGCCCGCTTCACCAGCATGCGCCAGGTGGAGGAATGGGTGGCGGCCGGCGTGCCGGTGGTCATCAGCTACGCCTGGGGCACAGGCGACCTCGACGGCGCACCGATCCCGCGCAGCGCCGGACACCTCGCGGTGCTGGTCGGCTTCGACGGCGCCGGCAACCCGGTGGTGAACGACCCGGCGGCCCCGGACGACGCGAGCGTGCGGCGGACATACGACCGCGCGCAGCTCGAGACGCTCTGGCTGGAGCACTCTGGCGGCACGGTCTACCTGATCTACCCGGCGGACGCCGCGACGCCGGCGCTGTAACCGCGGCAGCCAGGGCGCGTGGGCCGTCTATCCGGTAATGCCCATACGGTATGCTGGTTGGCGCAGGGCGCTGAGCGTGCGCGCTGCACCTCCCTGATCGCCAGCGACCGGAACCATCGCCATGCGCCTCCCATCCCGCGCCGCCTATCTGGCCCTGATCCTCGCCGCTCTGCTGGCGCTCGCCGCCTGGCAGTGGCCCGACGGCCAGCTCCATGTGAGCTTCCCGGCGCTCCCGGGCGACGCGGCGCTGATCCAGACGCCCAGCGGCGGCTCCATCCTGATCGACGGCGGGGCCGACCCGGCGGCACTGGCCGCAGCGCTTGGCCGCTTCTTGCCGTTCTGGAAGCGCTCGCTCGACATGGTGATCCTCACCCGCGCGGACGGCCAGCACCTCCCCGGCCAGGTGGCGGCGCTGGCCCGCTACCGTGTGCCGCTGGCCATCGCGCCGGCGCGCATGCCGCGCGGTGCGGAGGCAAACGAATGGCGGCGGCTGCTCGGCGTGCATGGGGCCGAGGTCCGGGTGGCCCGGCCCGGCATGCGGCTGGATGCCGGCGGCGCAGCGCTGCGCGTGCTGGCCGCGGGGGAGTCGGGGGTGGTCCTCCGCCTCGACTATGGCGCGACGAGCGTCGTCTTCGCCCACGGCGCGGCGGCAGGGCAGGGCGCGGCGTTGGCCACATCCGGCGCGCTGCGCCCGGCATCGCTGGTCACCTTCCCCTGGCAGGACGACCCGCGCACGCCGTTCCTGGCGGCGCTCCGGCCTGCGGCCATCCTGTTCACCGACGGCCAGGACGCCGACGGCGCCGCCGAGCTGACCTTCGCGGAGCGGGCGGTCGGCGGGGCGGCGCCCTACCACGAACGGCTGCACGGCACCGTCGAGTGGGTCAGCGACGGGAGGAGCGCGGCGGTACGAAGCGTAAAGTGACCAAGTACCATGCAGGCACCCCGGAGGGGGAAGCGTCGCACGCCACTGTTCATTATGCATTGTACATTTGTGCGCTATAATTCCCGCATGCTTCGAGGGAGGATCGCACGATGTCCGACAATCTGCTCGCCGGCCTGAACGGGCCGCAGCAGGAAGCGGTGACGGCGGGGGATGGGCCGGTGCTGGTCCTGGCCGGGCCGGGCAGCGGCAAGACCCGCGTGCTAACGCACCGCGCCGCCTACCTGATCGGCGCGCGCGGCGTCAACCCATACAACATCCTGGCCGTCACCTTCACCAACAAGGCCGCCCGCGAGATGAAAGAGCGGCTGCACGCGCTGCTCGGCGAAGGCAGCGCGTCGGCCCTGACCGTCGGCACCTTCCACAGCATCTGCGCGCGCTTCCTGCGGCGCGATATCGTTCACCTGGGCCGCGAGCGCGACTTCGCGATCTACGATTCGGACGACCAGCAGCGCCTAATAAAGCGCGTGCTCAAAGACCTGAGCCTGGACGAGAAGAAGCACCCGCCGCGCGCCATCCACGCCCAGATCTCCAGCGCCAAGAACGAGCTGGTGTCGGTCGAGGCGTACCGCCGCCAGGCACGCACGCACTACGATGAGGTCGTGGCGCGCTGCTACGCCCGCTACCAGGAGCTGCTGATACAATCGAACGCGCTGGACTTCGACGACCTGCTGGTGGTCACCGTGCGGCTGTTCGAGGAGCACCCGGGCGTGCTGGAGCGCTACCAGGAGCGCTACCGCCATCTGCTGGCCGACGAGTATCAGGACACCAACCGCGCCCAGTATGTGCTGCTCAAGCAGCTCGCGGCGAAGTACCGCAACCTGTTCGTCGTCGGGGACGAGGACCAGAGCATCTACGCCTTCCGCGGGGCGGACATCCGCAACATCCGCTCGTTCGAAGACGACTACCCCGAGGCGCGCGTGATTCTGCTCGAGCAGAACTACCGCAGCACCCAGGCGATCCTGGATGTCGCCCAGGCGGTGATCAACCGCAGCAGCGAGCGCAAGCGCAACAAGAAGCTTTGGACGCAGAACGGCCGCGGCGTGCAGGTCGTTATCCAGGAGGGATGGGACCAGGACGAGGAAGCACAGTTCGCCGCCGATGAGATCGCGCGGCTCATCGCCAGCGGCGAGTTCGGCCTGGGCGATATCGCGATCATGTACCGCACCAACGCCCAGTCACGCGCGGTGGAAGAGGCGCTGATCCGCCGCGGGCTGCGCTACCAGATCGTCGGCGGGACGCGCTTCTACGAGCGCAAGGAGATCAAGGACGTGCTGGCCTACCTGCGGCTGGCGCTCAACCCATACGATAACGTCAGCTTCAGCCGGGTGCTGAACTGGCCGGGGCGCGGCATCGGCGAGCGCACCGAGGACGAGCTGTACCGCTGGGCCGCGCAGCTCGGCGTGCCGCCGTATGTCGCGTTGCAGATGCTGGCCGAGGCGGAACACGGAGCTAGGGAGCCGGGGAGACAGAGAGATGATGGGACGCCGGATGTTGTCCGCTCTGACGCCCCGCCCCCCGCCGCTCCCTTCGCACCGCGCACCCGCACCGCGCTGCTGGGCTTCCTGCGGCTGCTGGATGAGGTAATCGCGGCGCGCGAAACGCTCAATCTCGGCGGCCTGATGGACCTGGTCTTCGCGCGCGTCGGCGTGCAGGAGGCACTCGCGCGCGAGTACGACGAGCAGGACGCCGCCGACCGCTGGGCGAACGTGCTGGAACTGCGCGGCACGGCGCAGAGCTACGCGCACATGCCGCACGAGGCGCAACTGCCGACCTTCCTCGAAGAGGTCGCCCTCGTGGCGGATGTCGATGCGCTAAAGGACGATCGCGACGCGATCACCTGCATCACGCTGCACCAGGCGAAGGGGCTGGAGTTCCCGGCCGTCTTTCTCCTCGGCCTGGAGGACGGCCTGTTGCCGCACGCGCGCTCGCTGGACGACCGGGCGGCGCTGGAGGAGGAGCGGCGGCTGTTCTATGTCGGCGCGACGCGTGCCAAACAGCGGCTGTACCTGCTCTACGCCGCGCGGCGCGCGACCTACGGCCGCGGCCAGATGTCGCCGCCGTCGCGCTTCCTGGTCGACATCCCGAAGGAGCTGCTGCACACCATGCCGCGGCGCGGCACAACGGCGCTCCAGACCAGTATGTTCACCAGCCGCAGCCCGTACGGCGGGATGAGCGGCGCCCGCCGCCCCACCGCCCCGGCCCCCGCCGGCCGCCCGCCGCAGCGCCGCGCCGACCTGGGCGGGCCGCGCGAGGCGGCGTTCTTCGCCGGGCAGCGCGTGCGCCACCCCACCTTCGGCGAGGGGATCGTGGTCAGTTCCAAGCTGGTGGACGGCGACGAAGAGGTGACGGTCGCCTTCTCCGGCAAGGGCGTGCGGCGGCTGCTGGCGAGCTTCGCCCGGCTGGAGCGCGTCTCATAGCCAGTCCTCCTCGCCCGGTGGCTGCCGCGTCGCGCCCCGGCGGTAGGCGTCCGGCGCAACGCCGTACCAGGCCTTGAAGCGCCGCGAGAAGTGGAACGGCGACTCGAACCCGGCCGCGCGCGCGATCTCCCCAACTGGCCGGTCGGTGAACTCCAGCAGCCGGGCGGCATGCCGCAACCGCAGCGCCAAGTGCGCACGGGCGATCGACTCGCCGGTCTGCTCGCGGAACAGATGCGCCAACCGCGACGGTGAGAGCGCTACCTCGCGCGCCAGTTCCGCGATGCTCAGCGGGCGCGCGATCGTCTCGGACAGGCGCCGCAGCACGGCATCCACCCGCGGATCGAGCGGCGTCGCCCCACCCAGCGCACAGCCGCGTGCCACCAGCAGCACTTCCTCCAGGGCGTTCATCGCCAACTCGCCGCCGAGCGGATCGGCCCGCCGGCTGTCGGCCAGCAGCCGCGCGAAGGCGCGCTCGGCCCGCCCGCGCTCGGCCTCCGGGAGGCGAACGGCCAGCAGCCCCGGGCTGAGCGCCGGGAGCTGGAGCCAGCCGGCCCAGGCGGCGCGCGGGGTGAAGTGCGCCCAATCGAAGACCCATGGCGCGTCCGGCCCGGCGGTGGCGTAGTCGTGCGGGGCGCCCGGTGCGAGCAGCACCAGTTCGCCAGGGCGGCAGACGTGCGCGCCACCGGGGAAACGGTAGCAGCCGGCCCCCGCACGCGTCAGCGTCGCCAGCCAGTCGGGGCGGCCGTCGGGGCGGCGCACGCGGTAGCCGAGCGCTTCGTCCGCAGCATCGGCGACATGAATCCCAGGGGCGAGACGAACGGCACTCATCGGCATAGCAGAATCAGGCAGATCGGCAGGCGGAACAGGTATGGCATCGCGGCGGGCGGCGCGCTATGCTCAGGCAGAAGCATGTGTTCAAGGAGGCACAATCATGATCACCTCGGAACTCAAGCGCGCCTACGACGAGCAGGGCTACGTTGTCGTGCCGCAGCTCTTCGCACCGGATGAAGTCGCGGCGCTGCGCGAGCACTACATGCGCCTGCGCGTCGCCGGCACATACCCCGGCGACGACGCCGGGATCGACCTCGGCGCGGCCGACCCGCTCAAGCGCTACCCGCGCATGATCCATATGCATCGCTGGGATGAGACGAGCCTGCGCTGGATGCTCGATCCGCGCATCAACGCCTGCCTGACGGCGCTGCTCGGGCAGGAGCCCTACGCTGTGCAAACCATGCTCTACTTCAAGCCGGCGGGCGCCCGCGGGCAGGCGCTGCACCAGGACCAGTACTACCTGCGCGTCCAGCCCGGCACCTGCATGGCCGCCTGGCTGGCGCTGGACGACTGCGACGAGGCGAACGGCTGCATGCAGGTTGTGCCGGGCAGCCATACCTGGCCGGTGTTGTGCGCCACCAAGGCCGACACGACGCAGAGCTTCACCGACGTGACGGTGCCGCTGCCGAAGGGCACGGAGGTGCGCCCGGTGATCATGCGCGCCGGAGATGTGCTGTTCTTCAACGGCCAGTTGGTGCACGGCAGCTTCCCGAACCGGACGACCGACCGCTTCCGCCGTTCGCTGATCGGCCACTACATCCAGGGCGAGGCGAGCGAAGTCGCGCGCTGGTACCACCCGGTGCTGCGGATGGATGGCACGCCGCTGGAGCTGGGCGTCAGCCCCGGCGGGATGCGCTGCGGCCTGTGGGTCGAGCAGGACGGTACGCCTGCGCTGGTGGAGGATGGGTACCAGGTCGTCGATCCGGCGACGCACGATTAGGACGCGGTACAGGGCGCATGGTGCGCCAGACGCTGGACGACCGACGATGGACGAACGGCCGACACGGCTGCCCCGATCGTGCCACCCGCTCAGGCCTCCTCGTCACCATCTAGCGTGTGCAGCACGCGGTGGGCCTTGAGCGCCAGCCAGAGCGCCAGCCGGTCCTCGGCATCGTCCAGGTCCATCCCGCTGATCTCGCTGATCCGCTCGATCCGGTAGATCAGGGTGTTGCGGTGCACATGGAGCGCGCCGGCGGTGCGCGCCAGGTTGCCCAGGTGGTCGAAGAACGCTTCCAGCGTCTTGACCAATTCCGCGCGCTGCTCGCGGTCGTATTCGACGATCGGCGCGAGCGTCGCCCGGTAGAACTCCCAGAGCTCGGACTGCTCGCGCAGCAGCAGCAGCAGCCGGTAGACGCCGAGATCGCCGTATTCGAGCACCCGGCTGGTCTCGAAGAGCTGCCGGCCAATGCGGAGCGCCTGCTCGGCTTCGCGCAGCGAGTGCGGCCAGGCCGCGACGCTGGGCGCCTCCTTGCCGAGCGCCAGAACGACCTGCGGCAGCTCTGGCGCGAGCTTGCGCCGGAGCTGCTCGGCCAGCTCGCGGGGGCGCGGGCCGGTGTCGCGGTGCGGCAGATAGCAGAGGACGCCGTCGCCGCGGCGCATCGTCGGAGCGGCCAGCCCGAGCGACGCCAGCCCGGCGTTGATCAGGCCCACGGCACGCGCCACGGCATCATCCGCCGCGCCGTTGGAGGCGGCGGGCGCCACCGAGCAGAGCAGGGCGGTGTGCGGCAGCCGCAGGTCGTAGCCAAGCTCGGCGGCGCGGCGGTGCAGCGCCTCGGTGTCGCCCGGCGGCCCCATGAGCACCGCCTGGACAAAATCGCCGCGCAGCCGCTCTTCGGCGGCCTGCACCGCCTGCTCCTTCGCCAGTTCGAGCGCGATCGCCGTGGCGGCCTGCTGCGCTGCCACCCGGTCCCACTCGTCCAGCTCGGCACCGGCCAGCGCGACAAACCCGAGCCGATCCCCGGCCGCGCCGAGCGGCTGCACCCACACCGCCTGGCCGAGCTGGGTCGTCGCGCCGGGGGCGGTCGGGCGCAGTGTCTGCAGGGCGACTCGCCCGGAGCCGCGCCCGCGGATCGCGCGCGTCTCGCCGTAGGCGGTGTAACAGGCGGCGGCCTGCCCGGTGCGCTCCACTAGCGTTTCGAGCAGGCCGCCGAGGCCCGCGCCACCGAGCGAGCGTTGGGTGAGCAGGCTGGCGAGTTGGGCAGCGCGGCGCTCGACCTGCGCCTCGTAGTCGGTGATCAGCCGCTGCACCTCGCGTTCGACCTCGCGCAGGCTGGCCCCGCCCGGCAGGTGCAGCAGCGGCAGCCGCGCCGCATCTGCCGCGGCGCGGTCCGCGTCCGAGGGCTCGCCCAGCACTGCGATCGCCGCGACCGGCACGCTGGCGAGGCGCTCGATCAGCTCGGCCAGCGTCAGCCGGTCGTCCAGCGCCTTGATCCCGTCCACCGGCACGAGCGCCAGCTCGCCGCCGCGCAGGTTCAGGAACGCCGGCGGTGTGGCGCGTAGCGCTGCGATCCAACTGACCTGGTGGGATAGCCCGGCGCTCCCCGCGACGACGGTTGTGCCGGCGGGCAACGCCAACCGCAGAACATCTCGTACGATAATCGGGGCCATATCCGTCGCGCGAAGGTTCTACAGAACCACCGGAAACAAGGCGTCGAACAGCCCGAGCGCCTGGTCGTCGCAGTCGAGTCCGCCCGCCGCGCGCAGGTCGGCGGCGTCGCGGTAGCCGAGCAGGAGCTGCGTGAGGGCCGGGAGCGCCGCCCGCCGCAGCCGCACATCCGCCGGGCGCGAGCCATCGATCGCGTCGGCGCGACCATCCGCCAGCACCAGCGTCACCCGCTCATCGTCGGTCTCGATCCCGATGGCGCCGCTCCAGCCGGCATAACGCGACACCGCGAGTCGGCGCTCCAGTTCCGGCGCAAGGGCGGCGAGCGCAGCGGCAATATCCACAATCCCGGCCTGCTCGACCATCCCCGCGGATGGCGCGGCCCGGAGCCGAAGCTCTCCACCCAGCTGCAGCGCGGCCCGCGCGATCAGGTGCCCCGGCGGCAGGTCCAGCGGTACGATCGGGCGGCTAGCAGCGGCCGCGCCGAGGCCGGCGAGCATGGCGGCTGCACTGCCGGAGTCGGCGGCGGCAGCCTCGGCGATGCGCAGCGCGCCACCATCGCCAGGCGCCGGCGGCGCCAGCAGCGAATAGCCCACCAGGCGATCCTGGCGGTCGCGCAGAGTCAACGGCGGGGGGCTGTCCGCCAGCAGCGCGCGCCAGTCCGGCAATGCGCGCTCCTGGGACAACGCCAGGGCGCCGTAGCAGCGATCAAAGAGCGCCGCAAGTTCGTCGATCTCCGGCTGCACCTCCGGCACAAGGGGGCGCCCGGCCGGGAGCCGCTCGGGCAGGGCGACCACCGCATCGTAGCGGTATGGCGCGAAGCCGAACGAGGCGGCGAGCGCCAGCGGGGCGCACAGCAGCGCGAACGGGAGCCCTTCATCATACAGCGCCCGAAGCGCGGCCCCCATCAGCGCCGTGAACATCCCCTGCCGCCGGTCTGCCGGGCGGACGAAGACATGCTCCAGCCGGCCGGCTTCGAGCGTGGCGGCGCCGAGCCGGCGACGTTCGTGCCCCAGCAGGGCGTAGCCGGCGATCTCCCCGCCGCGCTCCGCCAGCAGGGTGAAAGCGGGCCGGTAGCGCGGCCGGGCCAGGTGCGCGTCGAAGCCGCGGGCCCGCTCCTCGCTCAGCTCGCCGCCGATGAACGCCCGCAGGCGCGCGGTGTCGCCGGGCCGGTCGGCAGGCCGGATGTCCGTATTGGCTGACATGCACAAATCCCCTGACCGTAGCCAGGTATTATAGCACCAGTTGACCGCCCATCTGTCGCGGGCGGATCGGCGCCAAGGGCTACTTTTACCAATCGCCTCTGACACGGTCGCCGTCTGTCGCCCATCGCCTATTGCCTGGCGCGGGCCACCTCTCAGAAGCGGGATTGCGGCCCTCCCAGAAGTATGTTTTTCCGCCGACGCAGCCGGGATCTGCGGCCTTTCCCCCTGGTTCCCCTCTCCCGGATGAGGGGAGGGGGCCAACGGCTAAGGCGCGGCAGCGCCTGTCGCGCCCGTCGTTTGCCGCCGCAGCGCCGCGCAACCTGTGCTAGACTTGCGGCAGCAGCATGGGCCGCCGTGCCGACCACCTGTGACAATGGCTGACGACACGACCAACGAACCCGACCTGGCCACGACGAACGGCCGCATCGACCCGCGCAACCGGTTGAACACGCTGACCGGGCGCGAGTGGACCTACGCGCTGCGCTCGGTGATCTCCACGCGCTACCCGACGAGCGGCGACGGCGCGTACGCCCACCACCTGCGCCGCGTCCACCCCTCGCCCAAGCCGCCGCAACTGCTGGCCGAGCTCATCCGTTTCTTCAGCAAGCCGGGGGCGCGCGTGCTCGACCCATTCGCCGGGGTCGGCGGGACACTGCTGGCCTGCGCGCTGGAGGGCCGCCAGGGGTTCGGCGTCGAACTATCGCCGGAGTACGCCGCGGTCTACCAGGCCGTCTGCGCCGAGCTTGGCCTCGCGCCGCAGACGCTGGTCGTCGGCGACGCGCGCCGGCTGGCGGAGTACGCCGCGCTCGGCGAGGCGCCGTTCGACCTGGTGCTGACCGACCCGCCCTATGCGACGATGATGGCCCGCCCGAAGACCGGAGAGCGCAAGAAGCGCGGCCAGGGCGCGGCGACGCCCTTCACCGCCGACCCGGCCGACCTGGGGAATCTCGGGTACTGGGAGTTCCTGCCGGCGCTGCGCGCGGCGCTCCTGCCGGCGCTGGACCGGCTGCGGCCGCACGGTTACCTGGTGCTGTTCACCAAGGACCTCCAGCCGACCCGCGAGCATCACAACATGCTCCACGCCGACCTGACCGCGGAATTGCTGAAAGTGCCGGGGCTGGCGTTCCGCGGCTACCGCATCTGGCACGACCAGAGCCAGAATCTCTACCCGTTCGGCTATCCGTTCGCGTTTGTGGCGAACCAGGTGCATCAGTTCATTTTGATCTTTCGCAAGGAGCGCTGAGTGGCTGCCCGACGCAGGGAGCGTTGGCGGGCGCCGCCCCCCACGGCGTTCGTTTTCGCGCGCGCACGCGCCCCAACGGGAGCCCGGCGCCCTATTCAGGAGCCACCATGCAACGACAACTCGGCGTTGGGGTGCTCGGCCTGCACGAAGGGCTGACCATGCTGGTGGCGCTGACGCGTCCGGAGCGCCCGGCGGGCCTCGGCGGGCCGGTGTGGCGCCCGGCGCACGCCCGTGCGGTGGCCGGCTGCGATCTGCGGCCCGAAAAGCTGGCCGCGGCGCGGGCCCGTTGCCCCGGGCTGTTCTACACCAGCGACTACGGCGCGATGCTGGCGCGCGACGATGTCGATATCGTCGCCATCTACACGCCCGACCCGCTCCATGGCGACCACATCCGCCGGGCGTTCGCCGCCGGCAAGCACGTGATCTGCACCAAGCCACTGGTCAACACGCTCGACGATGCGCGGGCCCTCGCGCGGCTGGCGCCCACCACCACCTGCAAGCTGCTGGTAGGCCAGAGCACCCGCTTCTTCGAGCCGTTTGCGCGCCAGCGCGCCGCCTATGAGCGGGGCGAGATCGGCCGGCTGGAACTGCTCGACGCGCACTATGTCCACCGCATGGACTGGTTCTACGAAAAGAGCCCATGGGCCGCGACCGAGAGCGATTGGGTCTTCCTCGGCATGAGCCATCCGCTCGACCTGGCCGTGTGGTATCTCGGCCAAGTCGACGAGGTACACGCGCTGGCGTCGTTCTCGGCGCTGGCCCGGCGCTATGGCGCGCGCTCGCCGGATATCTGCAGCGTGCACCTGCGCGGCGGCACGGCCGTCGGGCGCGTGCTGGGGCACTACGGCCTGCACGAGGTACACAGCGCGCGCAACCCGATCGAGCTCTGGTTGTGCGGCGACGCCGGCAGCAGCCTGGCGCAATATCACGGGATGCGTTATGTCTACACTAACCCGGACGGAACGACGCACGAGGAGGACTCGCTCGCCAGCCGGCGGACCTATTATTTCAACGATGAAGTCCACGGCAGCCACCACGGCGAGTTCGCCAATTATGTCGAATATTTCGCCCGGGCGCTGATCGAGGGCACGCCATACCGGCCGGACTTGCGCGAAGGGCTCGAGGTGTTCTGCGTCATGGAGGCGGTACGGCGCGCGATCGCGCGCAACGCCGCCGTGCTGGTGGACGAGGTGCGGGGCGAGCTTGCCGGCTGACGCTTCGGAGAGCGCGCCGCAGCCCCCGCCCGCCGGTGGTGGGGCTCCTCGGCGGCGCCGCGACGCCGACCTTGCCATACACCCCGCGCACGGCGCCGCCGAGCAACCAGCCGCAACTGGCTCAGGCGATGCGTAGCGAGCGCACGGCGACGTTCGGGCTGGTGAGCGCCAGCTCTTGCACGGTCGCCGGGGCGAGCGCGAGGGCGCCGCCGGCGCGGATGACCGCCACCAGCAGCACGATTCGGTTGCGCCGGAAGCCGGTCAGATCCAGGTCGAACGTGGCGATGCCGGCGTGGGTCGAGTCGAGCGTCTGCCCGGCGAGCGTGAGCCGGTGCGACTGATTCGCGCCGCCCAGCACGAAGCGCCACCCCGCGCCGAAGCTCTGCGTCGTCTTGCCATCGCCCGAGTTCAGCACCTCGTTGACCGCCGCCGTCCACGGCACGTTGCCGGCGAACCAGGTGGTATGGTCGTCCCACTTCGCCGCTGGCGGGCTGGCCGGGTCCATCCAGCGCAGCAGCGTCACCCGCACATCGGCCCCGTCCACCGCCCCCAGGCCGCGATGATGAACCACAACATCGACCTTCAGCGGACCGGCCGGCAGCGCGCACGATGCCGTGTCGAGGTCGCCCTCCTGCAACTCGGCGACGAAGTCGTACAGATCGGCCTCGGCCGGCACGCCGGGGCCCCACGGCTCGGCGGTCGCGTGCGGCGCGACCATGGTGCTGTTCCAGAAGGCAGCGGTGATGCCGACGGTGTTGGGCGGCGCGGGCGGCGCGGGCAGGATCGGCGCGCCGAGCGCGCGTAGGGCCTCGTTGAAGTAGTGATCCCATTTCCCGGTCGGGCGCACCCGCGGGTCGCCGGTCTTGGAGCGCAGCGCCGCCTGGAAGCGCCGCAGCAGCTCCGCGTCGATGCCGGCTGTCGCGCGCGACCAGGGGAGCGACGCAGGCGCGGGGCGCGCGACAGCCGGGCGGCGCGGGCGAACGTCGGGGCTGCCGTGCCACGAGCGGTCGGTCGCCAGGTCGTGCTGTTTCTCGACGGCGCGGGGACGGTAGCGCAGGTCGTCGTCGTGGGCGCGCAGGTAGGTCAGGTCGGCCACGTTCGGGGTGTCGAGGCGCAGCTCCCACACCCCGCGCGCCGCGATGGCGGCCCGCAGGATGCGCAGATTGCCATCCGAGAAGATCGCCAGATCTTCGACCGCCGCTTCCGGCAGCCCGTTCAGGCGCGGGTGCCAGGTCCAGGCCGGGTCGGCGTTCCCGATCTGGGTCCGCACCCCTTTCCAGACGCCGATCGTCGTGCCGACGTACACTTCGTCCGGGAACGCCGGGTCGCAGACGATCGCCGTGACCGGCGCGGGCACCCGGTCGTTGCCGTTCTCGTCCTTGCGCAGGCCGGTGGCGAACCACTTCGAGGTGCCGTCGAACCACCAGAGAGTATCGACAGCCGTGTTGTCCGGGTGGCCGATCGTGCCGAGGTACAGCGCGCCCCTCGTCCCGCGCTGCGCCGGCGGCTGGGTCGGGCCGGGCGGCGGGTCGAGGTTCACCGCGATGTCCGTCCAGACCGTGGCATCGCGGACCGGGCCGTCGGCGGAGGTGGTGTCCTTTTTGTTCTTCACGCCCTTCTTGAGGATCGTCTCGCGCATCCATGTTCCCGGCCCGCCGGCGCTGTCCGAGCCGGGCGTGCGGCTGTAGCGCATCAGCAGGCCCTCGCCCAGAATCCACGCGACATCCGGGCTCTGCCAGCGGCAGACGGTGATGTTCTGCCCGAAGCTGTCCTGCGTGGTGTTGCCGGCCGGCACCGGATCGCCGCTCGGCAGCGTCACCCACGTGGCGCCGAAGTCCTCGGTGTACCAGACGCGCTGCGTGCCGACGATGATCTGGCGGACGTTGGGCGGCGCGGGGGCGGCCACGCCGCGGCGGTGCGCGATCGCCGCCGGTGTCGAGTAGAAGGCGGCGCTCTCGCCGGCGGCGCTGGGGAGCGAAAAGACACCGTCCGAGGACGACCAGATGTCGTCGTGGTGCTGGCGGAAGAAGCGGTCGGGGCGCAGCGGGTCGAGCGCGATGCCGCCGCCGTCGCCGAAGCCGGCCAGTTGCCAGACGCCGTTCGAGCGCCGGCTGATCACGCCGTTGTCCTGCAAGCCGGTGACGACGAACCCCTCGCAGGTCGGGTGGCAGGCGATGTAGTTCGATTCGATGATCGACAGCCCGTCGTTCACGGCATAGAAGCCGACCTGCGCGGCCGGATTGTCGGAGCGGTACACGCCGCCGTCGCACGCCGCCCACAGCCGGTTGCCGTTGTTCGAAAACGCCACGTCGTGGACATCGGCATGGACGCCGACGCCAAGCATGGTGATCGGCCCGGGCTGGCCGAATGTGAGCACGCCGGCGCTCATCCCGACATTGCCGACAACGATCGCACCATCGTCCGTATTCGCGGTGTTCCGCATCACAACGCCATCCGGGCTGGTCGCGCGAAAGGTGCAGCCGGCAAGCACGACGCGGTTCGGGTTGGTGGGATCGACAGCCATGCCGATGTCGTAGAACCCCTGCTTGCGGAGCACATTCGGCACATTCGCGACGGCGGTCGCTACCGGGGCGGCCGCCGTCGCCGCCCCTATGCGGAAGAGCGCCGGCGGCAGATTGCTGCCAGCGTCGACCATCAGGAACACCTGGTCGGGCGGGGTGGCGGCGGCGAGCACGGCGCGGCGGCGCAGCGCGCCGGGGGTAGCGATGTTGGTGAAGTTGGTCGCGCCGGCGGGGCGCACCCACAGCCCGGCGTTGTCGCCGCTGCGCACCCAGACCCACAGCCGCTCCGGGCGCGCGCCCATGCCGGAGGTCCATAGCACATCGGTGCATTCCGCGGTCAGGTCGCCGAACGGCGCGCCGGCGACCCGCGTCCAGTCGGCGTCGGGCGCGGCGGGGGTCGGGCGCTGCAGCAGGCCGATGGTCGTCGCCGCGACCACAGTGGCGCCATCCGGACTGACAGCGATCCGGTTGACGCCGCGCCCGAGCAGGTTCTTCGCCTCGCGCTGCCACGGATTGTCGCTGGCGGCGGCCGCCGGGCCGTGGGCGAACAGAATGCCGATCCCGCCGAGCGACGTGCCGGGCTGGGCGTCGGGCGACATGCCGGCGACCGGAAAGGCGGTCTCGCCGGTGCCGACATACACCTCGTCGTCGGCCTCGGTCGCGCCGAACACGACCCGGATCGCGCCGCAGGCGTTGCGGTGCGCCGGGCGGTTCACCTCGGCGGCGGCGGTCGGGGCGAAGCCGCCCAGCGAGCGCCAGTGCGCGCCGCCGTCGCTGCTGTACCACACGCCGCCGTTGGCCGAGGCGGCGTAGAGGCGCTGGCCGCCGCCGTCCACGGCGATGGCGTTCACCCGCCCGGCAATGCGCGGCTCGCCGACGGCCTGGCCGCGCACGACGGTCATCGGGCCGAGCGGCTGCCAGAGGTGCTCTCGGCCGCTGGGCGCGGCGGTCGGGCCGGGCCCCGCGGGCGGCGCGGGCGCGGCGCGGGCGGCGATCCGCGCGCCCTCCGGGTCGAACTCGATCCGCCGCCGACGGACGAAGCGGCTTCGGCCCGCCGGGTCGTCATCGTTTCGCTCGCGACCGGTGTCGGTCGGCCAGTCGTAGCGGCTCATCGGCGCTCTCCATCCAGGTCGTTTGCGCGAAGACGGTCACTCCGCCCGCGGCGCGTCGGGCGCGACGCGAATCCACCCCTCGCGCGCCTCGGCGGGTGCGTCCGGCAGCAGCGCGGCCTGTGTCGCCGCCAGGATCGCGTCGGTGCGCCAGGTGGCCGGCGTGTCGCGCCACAGGAAGTTCTGATCCTTGCCGAAGACCGAGACCTTCGGCAGCCGCACCTGCCCCTCGGTGTCGAGGTCGGTCTCGACCAGCACCGGGCCAGTGCGCAGCGACGGTGCGAGCTGCTGCAGGCCGGGGCCGACCCAGTCGCGCGCCAGGGCCAGCGCCTTGCGCGGCAGGATGCCGGAGGTCAGCGTCGCCTTGCCGGCCGGGTGCATGAAGATCGTCAGCGTCACGGTCTGGCCGATGTGCAGCATCAGCGTGTCGGCGTCGTCGGTCCCGGCGATGTAGCCGGGCGGGAACGCCGCCCGCGCCGGGAGGCCCGCCGCCTTGCCGAACAGCCCGAGCTGGCCGCGGCTGCGCCCGCCCTCGGCCGCCGCCCCGGCGATCGCTTTGTCCACCAGGCGGAACTTCGAGTACTCGTCGTCCACGAAGAAGCCGAGCACGCCATCGTCGCTGCGGGTCAGCTCGCCGATCCGCACCGGGAAGGCGTAGCGCCGCGCCTCGCGTTCGGCGGCAGCCCACTCGCCGGCCCGCTGCGGGTCGGACAGGTCGATGTCCACCGGGGGCCGTAGCTCCAGCCGGAGTTGCGCCCGCACCACGGCGATTGGCCGGCCCACCAGCCCGGCGACGTGCTCGCTCCCCAGGGCGGCGAAGGTGTCGACCGTCCAGAGGGTCGTGTCGATCGCCCGTAGCAGCGACGAAAGGGCCGACTCCTGCGGCGTGTCCGGGTCGAGCGGCGCACCCTGGCGGCGGGCGGCGTCCGCGGCGAGCAGCCCGGCGGCGAACAGGCCGAGCGGCTGCTGGGCCGCCGTCAGGCCGTAGAGCGGCCCGGCGTCCGCCGGCCCGTCGCGCCCGGCGGCGATCTCCCACATCACGCCGCCGCTCACCGGCTCGTGCAACAGCTCACCGAGCGGCGCGCCGTCCACACCGAAGACCTCCAGACTTTCATCCAGGTGGTCCGGCAGCAGGAAGCCAGCGACCGGGTTGACCTGCAAACTCGGCTCGATCTGGTCCACCCGCGCCTCCGCGCCCTCCTCGCCCACTTGCGTCGCGGCGTCCACCAGGCGGAACTGCCAACGCGCCGGGCGCAGCAGGCGCGGCGTAAGTTCTAGCGCGCCAGGCCGGTCGTCGAGCGTGGCGCGCGTGGGCGTCGTCACGTTGGCGAGCGGCACGTCGAGCGTGCGCCCGAAGGCGTCCAGCAGGCGGGCGCGGGTCAGCGTAACGCACCCGGCGACGAGCGAGCGCGGCGGGGCGACCGGCGCCGGATTGGCGATCGCCGTGCCGTCGGATGGGCGGCGCAGCCCGTCACTCACCGGCAGCCCGAGCAGTTGGTGGCGCACGCCGTCGAGCGTGGCAGTGACGATATCGAGATGCTGCACCGCCGCATCGAGCGCCCGCAGCGCATCCTCGGTCGCCTCGTCCACCAGGCCGGCGGAAACGGCGTCGAGCGCGTCCTCGGCTGTGAGCCAGTCGGTGATCGCGTCGTGCAGGGTGGCCGCCGCGCCGCTCGTGAGCTGCGCTCGCCCGCGCAGCACTGCGCTGTCGCCCGTGATTGCCACGTTCGCCCGCTCCAGGTCGACCGCGCCGAGCCGCCAGGCTTCCAGCGTCGGCGGATCGAGCCCGTCGACCGTGATCTCCCATTCCAGCCACATAGGAACCCACGGCTGCGCCCAGGCCGTCACGCCGACCAGATCGGGATCGACGCCTTTGTACAGCGAGTATTTCAGCAGTTCGTCGGCGATCAGCATCTGCCGCTGGCGAGCGCCCGGCTCCAGGCGGGCCGCGGCGGCCTGCGCCAGGCGCGCACCGGTGGCCCGGGCAAGCACCGGGTCGAACGCGACCGTCGTCCCATCGTACGTGCCGTCCGCGCCGAAGCGCAGCACCGACTCGGCCCGCAGCCGGCGGAGGACCGCGCCGCGGTCGGCCCCGGCGGGCGCGACAGCATTGGCGATCCAGGCGTCGTGGTACGGGTCGTGGATGACGGCCTCGCGGGCGAGCGTGAGCACCTCGGGCGGCACCGCCCCGTTGCCGAGCGAGCGGATGAAGCGGTCGGCGGGGATGATGCCGCTGATCTCGGTGATGACATGCGTCGGCCAGCGGCAGGTAAGCTTGCCGTCCGCCGAGCCGCGCCCGTCGCCGCCGTGCCGCAGGCTGCGCGCCGCGCCGCGGATCGCGACCATGGGGTCGTTCGGGAAGGTGAAACGCGCCGCCGGGCGATCCACCACGCGGGCCTCGGTCGGGGCCAGCACATCGCCCACCCGCGATTGCGCGATCGCGTTGATCTGCGCCTCGCTCGCCACGATCAACGTCGGCTTCTGGGCGGTCGAGAAGAGCAGGTCGCCGGAGCGGGCCTGCGCCGCCGCCGGGCGGGCGTGTCGCTCTGGCACGGCGCCCGGGAAGGCCGCCGCGACTCTGGCCGCCGCCGCCGCGACCCGCTCCCTGCCGATCTTCAGGCCGCCAACGCCGCCGGTCTGGACGCGCTGGAGATAGCGGTCGGTCCCCGCCGAGCCGCTGGGGAGCGACGAAAAGGCCGCGCCGTGCTCGAACTCCTCCAGCTCCACCAGGCCGTCCGGCGAGTCGAGCCGGTTCATCTTTTGCGCGGTGAACGCCGAGAGCAGGCGCTCGGTGGCGCGGCGCTGCTCCGGCGCGGCCTGCGGCGCGGCGGCGAAGGCCGCCAGCAGGTCGTCGTCGTGCAGGCCGAGGGCCACTGCGAGGGCCGCTGGAGCGGGCCGGCGGTCGAGCGGCACCGCCCCGGCGACCGGCACGCCATAGATCGCGCCGTGCAGCAGCGATGAGCGCAGGTGCCATGGCGGGGCGACGAAGCGCTGGACCGCCTCGGTGGCGAAGGCCGACGAGGCGGCGATCGGCTGCTTTTCCAGGAAGGTCGCGTCGATCGGCGTGAAGGCGCCGGCCGTCGCTGCCGCCGCCGGTGCGCCCGCCATCCGCGGCGGGCGCGGGCTCGACCAGCGGTCGGCGGTCGTCAGGCCGAGCGCCTTGCGCAGCTCGAACTGCGCTTTTTCCCGCTCCAGCGCCCACGTCTCGTCGCCCCACTCGTAGAGCAGGCGCCAGCGCAGCCGCTCCAGCAGTTCGTGCAGGCTGTCGTTGCTGCGCGCGGTGTCGAGCGGATCGTTGGCCGGGTCGCTCCACCAGCCGGCGACGACATACGCCGCACACTCCTCGTCCACCCCGTTCGGGGCGAGCTGCGCCAGGTCGTCCAGCGGGTCGTGAAAGGCGAAGCGGTTGAGCACCGCGTCGTAGACCGCCGACCAGCTGACCGCGCCGCCGATCGTGCCGGTGAGCTGCCCTGGCGCGATCGGCGCGCCGGCCGGGGTCGCGCTCTGCGCGGCCGCGCCGCCCTCCGTCCAGCTGGCGAGCGGCACGGCCACGGCGCGGTCGGCCTCCAGCACCCAGCCGCTCACCACGACCTCGGCCGCGCCACGCGGCAGCACGATCCGCAGGACAACCCAGCGGTCGGGCAGCGGCGGCAGGCCCAGGCGGTTGGCCGCACCGTCAGGGCGCTCGGCCAGGGTGCCGCGCAGCAGCGCGTCCGGCATCGCCCAGTGCAGGTGGACGCCTGGCGGGCGCGGCGCCCCCGGGTCGAACGGGTCGGGCATGCCGTCTTCCGCGTCCTCGACCGTCTGCCCGTTCGGCCCGGCGACCAGCATCGGCAGGCGTACCATCGGCTCGGCGCCGCCCGGCGGCACGTAGAGCGCCTGCACGTCGATCGGAACGAGCAGCCGATGCTCGCGCAGCAGCCACGGGTCCCAGGTGGCGATCTCGCCCAGGTCGAGCCGGGCGCGGTCGGCGGCGAGGAAGCGCTTGCTCTGGGTGATCGCGCGGATTCGCTCGGGGTCGAACTGGTCGCTCATGGGTTCACCTTATCGAGATCCTCGGCGATGGCCGTCTTCCAGCCCGTCAGCGGGATCGTCACCTTGAAGGCGTCCAGGTTGTAGAACCGCTGCCCTTCGCGGTCGTCGGGGTCGCCGAAGACCTGGCGGTAGGGGAAGCGCAGCATCTGCAGGGCGTACTCGTTCGACTCGAGCGTGCCGCCGGCGTTCGGCGCTTTGGCCGCCAGCCGCTGGCGCAGCTCGGCGATGTTGATCACCCCCGGCGCGTTGCGGCGAAACGGCACCGTCACCGAGTTGGCGGGGGTGAAGTCGTCCTTCGGCGGCACCGGATCACCGGTCAGGTTATCGCGCACCTTGACCTTGGCGCGGCGCTGCGCCGGCGGGTCCTCCGGGTCGAGGCGCACGCCGAACTGGATACCCTGGCGCGGCTCCTCGATATGCACCACCGCCGGAACCCCGTCGACCAGGACGAGTAGCACGGCGGGCGCGAGGCGCTCCATCCGCAGCACTTTCATGCGGTTCGGGTCGGACTCGGCGGCGGTCGTGAGAGCATCGTCGGCCAGGACATCGCGCGCATAGGCGCGGACATGGAGGTTCGGCCAGCCGGAGACGGCGCGCGAGCGCAGCAGAAAGCCGGTGATCGTGCCGCCGGCGCCCTGGAGCCGTGCTTCGCCGCGCGGCCGGCGGATGGCGCGCTCGGCCTCGTCCACCTCGTCGCGAAGGCGCGGGTAGACCGCCTCGAGCTGGGCGCGATCCGCGGTGGTGATCGTGCCGACGCTCAGCGCGCCCTGCACCAGCGCGTCGGTCCAGGCGCGGTCGATGTAAAAGAAGCGGATGGACTCGATCGGCAGCAGATCGGCATCGGGGACGAGATAGCTGAACGGGACGCCGTACAGCAGCCGGAGGCGTGCCAGGAAACGGCGCAACTCGCCCGGCACAACGTGCTCGCCGTCGTCCGGGTCGCGGTCGGTGGCGAGGTCGGCGTACTGCTGCGCCGCGGCGAGCGCCGCCTCAAGGACGATGTCGGCGCTGACGAATGTGGCGATCATCACCCTTCCTCCTCCTGCGCATCCGCCTGCGCCGCCCGCTCGATCAACAGGTCGAGCGGGTCGGGGGCGGCGGCGCGCGCGCCCGGCCCGCGCTGGAGCCCCCTCGGCGCGGCCACGTCGAGCACGCCGCGCAACTCGGTGTTCAGCGCGCCGCGCAGCCCGGCGATCGCCCGCTCGTCGAGCTTCACCTGCCCGTCCGGGTTGGCCAGCGGCGCGCGGGTCTGCGTGAGCGCCGCCAGGATGCCGATCTGCGCGCCCATGCGGCGCACCTCGTCCAGGTTGAGGCCGAGCCCGCCGGCGATCACGGCGTCCAGGTCGCCCTCGACGGCCAGCGGGCGGCCCGGATCGGCCACCGGGCGGCGCGGGCCGAGCGTCTCCGCAGGGTGCTTCACCATCTCCCCGAGCACCTGGTAGGCGGCGAAGCGCCCGAGATCGACGCGCTGATCGACAAGCGCGGGAAGGGGGAACGTCGCGACCTTCGACAGCAGCTCGCGCACCCGCCCCGCGCCGAACTGCGCGTCGCGGAAGCGCAGCAGCGCCGAGACGACCGAGAGCTGCGACAGCGCCAGCAGCCGCCCGATCTCGAACGCCGCGGCCAGCGACAGGTCCTCGCGCCCGTCCGGGACGACCCGGCGGAGCTGGTCGGCGGCGTGCGCCAGCAGCGGGCGGTGGCTGTCCACCGGGTCGCGCTCGGTCGGGAACGGCACGAGCGGGCCGCGGTACCAGGCGCGTACCGCGTCGCCGCGCCGGGTGCGGTGCGCCAGGCCGATATGGCCGGTCTGCACCACCTCGGGGCCTGGCGGGGCGGGCGGGGCGCCCGGGGCGGGCGCGGGCAGGCTGCCGAGCAGCCCGACGTCGAGGTCCTGCATCAGCGTCTCGAACGTCGCGCCCTCGGTCGTGGTGAACGACCAGTGCGCCAGCACCGGGAAGCGGTAGACCTTCTCCTGGGCGAAGAGTTCGATCGGGTAGCGGAAGCCGGCGGCCATCGCGTCGCGCACCAGCCGTTTGGCGTCCGGGTCGAGCGCTGCGGCGGCCACCCGCTCGGTGGCGCTGGCCCACTGCCGCGCCACCGGCGCCTCCGCCAGCGCCGATGCGCCGTCGAGCGCCGGGCCGACCACCGGCGCGCCGGCCCGCGCGACCGCCTGCGCCCCCAGCGCGCCCTGGATTCCGCCCGGCAGCACCACGCTGCCGAGGCCGATCCCGCCCATCACCCGCCGGTCGGGGTCGGACTGCGGGTCGATCGCCGCCAGCACCGACCAGTCCTGGGCCAGCTCGAACGCGAAGTGCTCGACCGGCGGCTCGGGCGGCGGGAGCGCGTCGAGCTGCCCTTCGACGTTCACCAGGCAGGCCATGTAGCGCACCGGCTTGTTGTTGGCCGTGTCGAAGACCGGCAGGCGGTTGGCGAGCACGACCGCCAGCCACCCGTCGTCATCGCCGTTGGCCAGCTCGGTGTCGTTGATGTCCACCTCGCGCACGTGGACGAGCAGCTCCAGGTCTTCGCGGCACGGAAAAATCTTCTTCACCACCGTCTCGGTGACGGCCAGATACAGCCCCTGTTCCACGTCCCGGTCGTCCGGGTCGAGCAGCGTCGTGCCCGGCGTGACGCACTGCGCAACCGGCGTGGCGGTCGAAAGCTGGCCCTCGCCCTCGGCGACGACCACCAGCGCCAGCCACGGCGTCGTCGAGACCGTCGGCTGGCCAGCGGGGTTGCGCTCCCACGGTAGCGTGCGGCGTTTCAGGACGATCTGCGGCAGCCGGTCGCCAAAGGCGCCTTCGGCGTTGGCGGGCGGGAAGGCCGAGATGATCTGGTCGGTCGGCATGGTGAAGCGCGGCGACGCGACGGTGACGTAGGTACGCTCCGGCGCGACGGGGAAGGGCGTCCCGCTCTGCTCGCTGAGCAGCTCGTAGCGGCCCGCCGTAAGCGTCGGCAGGACGTTCGAGTGGAGGATGAAGTGTCCGGTTCTGGGCATCGGAAGGTCAACCTTTCACCTGCGGGAGCAGGGGCGCGCCGTATGCGCCCCAACGGTGCCCCCTACGCCGTACGCCTTCGCCGTGGCGCCCGCCGCTGTTTCGCCCGCGCGGGCGGCACGGGCGGCCGGCCCAGGGCCAGCGCCCGGGCCTGGCGGCGCTCCTCGTCGCTGCGGGTCGGGCCGCGCCAGGCAAGCCGGCTCGTGCCGTCCGGCGTGGTCGCCCGGGGCGAGAACGGGCGCAGCGCCGCATCCAGCCCGCGCGCCGCGATCAGGGCGATCGCGCCCGCCGCATTCAGATGCGCCGAGCCCATCACTCCGACCAGCGACCAACCGGCCTCGCTGGCGATGGTGACCACCACCGGTCGATCCCTCTCCGGAACGATATCGTACGCCAGGATGCTGCGGTTCTCCATGGTCAGCAACACCGGCGGGCGCGCGGCGCCGGCGGCGTCGCGGGCGCGCTCCGCGCCGTCCAGACCGAGGAGCAACTGCCGGCCCGCCACCGGGTCGCCGAACGCCGCCGGGTCGTCGAGGATGATCACCACCGCCGCCGGCGCCGCGGCGAAGGTCGTCGTCACCGTGCTGACGCCGCGTGCCAGCTCCGCGCCGCTGACCCACCCGGCCTCGACGCGCTCGCGGTGCAGGCGCAGCGGCTCGCCGGACGCGCGGACGACGCAGCCAGGGCCGATGCCGGTCGCCCAGCCGACGTACGGCAGCTGCGTGCCGGCGTGCCAGCCGGCCAGCCCGGCGTCGAACGCAGCGTCGCGCGCGTCCCCCTGGCCGATCGCGACGATCCGCTCGACCCCCTGCACGACCTCGATGCTGGCCTCCGGCCCGCCCGCCGGGGCGGGCGCCGCGCCGATCACCCGGTCGGCCAGGAGCGCCCCACCGTGGCCGAGCAGGACGACCCGCGCTGGCAGCCCGCTGACGCTCAGGCGCGGGCGCTCCCCACCGAGCGCGGCGTCGGCCTGGGCGTTGGGCAGCTTCAGCACGACAAGCTGGCCGGGGGCGAGCGAGGCGCCGAGGCTTGGGGCGGCCGCCGCGCGTGCCCCGATCACTTCGCCGGCCAGCCCGGCGGTGAACGCGGCCAACTGGTCGTTCCCCGGCGCGCCGGTGCGCGCGACGACCGCCGGCGCGGCGTGCGCGATCGCGGTCGGCGGCAGGGCGACGTTCCCGATCATGGTGCCGCGCCGCCCGGTGGCGACCGCCTCCGGCTCGGCCAACACCAGCCGCGCGGCGATCGAGCGGCTCCGCCCGGCCTCCACCGCGGCGAGCGTCGGCGGGGCGACCCGCCAGGCCCGCGCTGAGTCCGTCACCGTGGTGCGCACCGGCGCCGCCACCCGCAGGTCAACGCTCGCACCCGACAGCAGGCCCACGGCGACCGGCGGATCGACGAAATGGTCGTAGACCTTGCTCGGGGGCCGCGCGCCGACCGCCGGTACGACCGTCGCCGGGTCGGCCTGCAAGCCTTCGGTAAGCGCGCCGAGCAGCGGCGGGGCCTGCCGCTCGCCACGCAGCGCCGCCAGGCCGGTGGGAGTGGCCGAGGCGCTGAGGAAGGCCCGCGCCGCCGCGAACGCCCCCGGGACGCTCGTCGGCTGGGCGATCAGCGCCTCGACCGCTGCCGCCTGGGTCTTCAGGGTGTTCACGTCGATGGCGCGGCGGGTGAACGGCAGCGGCTTGCGCCGGCCGATCTCGACCTGGTAGTACGGGATCTCCGGGCCTGGGGTCGATACGGCGGCCACCGCGGCCAGGTCGAGCTCGTTGAGCGCCTCGATCATCTCGGCCTTCGGCACCTTGCGATTGTTCATGTCCTGCGGCGGCCCCCAGATCCCGGCCGGGAAGCTGCCGTACGGCCGCGGCGTGGCGCTGAACGGGAAGGGCTGCGCCACCCCGCCACGCAGCCAGGTGAGGGTGATCGTCGGCTGCAGGTTGCTCGCGCCCATCGGCGCGACGCCCAGCGCGCGGCTGGGCGCGTGCGTGGTCGCGCCGGCGGCGGCGAGCGCGCGGGCGACGGTAGTCGCCGGCACGGTGCTGGTGAAGGTCAGGCCGAACTCCACGACGACGATGAACGGGCGGGCCGCCGAGCCGTCGGGCGTGGCGTTTTCGCCTTTGGCCGGCAGCGCGCCGAACGAGGTCATCACGGCGTGCGCCAGCGCGCCGCCGTCCGCGCCCGCCTCCAGGTATTTGGCGATGAAGGCCGACGCGCTGAGCGGCTGTTTCTGCGCCCGGTCGTCCCCGCCGAATTCGACCGTCAACTCGATCGGGCCGACCTCGAAGGTCGCTTTGCCGTGGAAATCCGGCCCGGTCACGTCGATCCGTGCGCCGAGGCTGACTGCGATCGTGATCTCGCCGAACAGCCAGGTGTCGATCGTGACGCCCGCCGCGATGCGCGCGTAGGCGTTGACGTGGTAGTGGAACGGGTCGAAATAGACGATGCCGTGCGCCCCAAATTTCACCTCGGCCCAGGCCGGCCCGAAGTGCGCCGACGCCTCGAAATCGCCGCCGGCCATCAGCGCCTCGGACGTGAGCGCGAAGTAGCTGCCGGCCTTGATCACGATCGCGCCGCCGATGCTCCAGCGCAGCCCCAGGCGCGGCACCAGCGGGTAGCCGTCGCGGCGGAACTCCGGGTGATAGCCGCCCATCGTCAGCACGAACTCGCCGCGATGCTCGCCCTTGAACCAGATCACATAGGCGAAGCCGCCGGTGAGCTTGATGTCCGAGTAGAGCAGCCAGGAGTTGTCGGTCAGCTGGCCCTGCACCCACAGCACGCCCTCGGAGGAGGAGAAGCGCACCAGCAGCGCCAGCTCGATCGACACCAGGGCGACCTGCGGGCGCGGCAGCGCCATCCGCGCCAGCCCGAGGAGGCTGATGTCCAGCCCATCGCCGATCTGCACCGCGACGACGGCGATCCCATCCACCAACGCGAAACTGTTGAACGACAGCCCGGCGGCGAACCAGAACGTCGCTCGCGCCATCGGGAAGTACTGGCCGAGGGCGCGGAGCTGCGCCATCGGGTCCTGCGGGCGCGCGGCGATGTCGAGCGCCTGGATAAGCGGATACTGGCCGAAGTTGCCCAGGTCGGTCGGCACAACCAGGCGGCGGTTGATGCCGAAGCCGCCGCCGATGCCGGTGAGGAAGAAAGCCGGTGGGCCGCCGATCGGCCCGTTGACCGCGCCCACGGCGAAAAAGGCGGTGAACTTCTGCCCGCCGTCCACACTCTCGCCGTAGCCACCGAAGATCGTCAGGCCGTAGACACCGAAGCGCCCGAGCAGCATGCCGAGGTACTCGATCCCCGCACCGGTCGTCTGCTTCAGCAACCCGCCGGCGATCGTGACGCCGGCCATGTCGGCCGAGACGGCCAGCCCGGCCAGGTCGATCGCCCAGTTGTTCGGGTTGAAGAAGTCGCCGTTGGCGGTGATGTAGGTGATCTGCAGGTCATCCACCGCGCAGGTCAGCCCGAACATCGAGACGGAGCCGTCCATCAGCAGCGAGACGCGCTCGACGCGGCCCTGCGGCATCGCCACGCCGAAGCCGACCTGCTCCAGGTAGAGCGGCCCGAAGCCCTTCTGGATGGCGATCCACCACGGCCCGTCGCCGTCGCCGGCGCGCAATGTGACCGACACCGGCGCGCTGCCGTGCTTCTGGATCGCCAGCGCCGGCGAGAAGGCCGGCCTCGGCGGGGCCGGGCCGGTGTCGCGCACGATCCCCTGGGCGATGCCGTTGTCGCCGCCCGCGCCGCTGGCCGCGACGGCCAGGTTCGCGAACTGGAGCTGCACCCCGCCGTCGGCCAACCCGGTGTGGTCGATCCGGGCGAAGGTGTGCAGGGCGATCGACTCGAGCGTGACACCGACATCGAGCAGCGGGCCAGCGCTCTTGCCGACCCGCAGGCCAACGCCATTGACCGTCAGGCTCGGCGCGAACTTCAGCGGCGGCGTATCGGGCAAAAAGCCGACGAACAGCCCGCCGGCACCGGCCGGGTTGCCGTCGATCCAGGCGTCGTCGGTTTCCAGCCAGAGCGCCACGTCGCCGGTCGCCAGCGGGAAGCGGCCGTTCAGCCCGGCCTGCAGGCCGATGATCCCGCCGGCTTTGGCGAACGCGATCTCCAGTTGGTCAACAGTGACCGCGATGTTCGCGCCGGCGATGTTGCCGAACAGCCGGTGGACGCGCGGCAGAATCGTGTCCGGGTCGAACAGGCGGTCGATCAACGCCGTTGGGTTGTTGGCATCCTCCAGCACGACGCCACGCAGCAGGTTGCGCACGGTCGTCGCCCCGACGCTGGTGTTCAACAGTTGCTGGACCGACGTCTGCGCCAACGCCACCGCCGCTACCAGGTCGGCGATCATCTCCACCAGACGCAGCGCGGCGTCCTCCGGCGCGTCGCTCTCGACCGCCGCGCCGATCGCGCCGTCGCTGGCGACCAGCGCAAAGGCGAGCGGGTCGAGCGCCCAGCGCGCGGCGAAGCGGCGAGTGTCGTCCGCCGCCAGCCCGACCAGGACACGCCGCCCGCCCGCCGGCGCCAGCCCCGCGCCGACGGTGGCGAACGGGCGGATCATCACGCCGCCGGCGTCGATCGCCGCCGGGCCCGCCGTGACGGTCAGCTCCTGCAGGCCGGCGTCGCCGAGCGCGAGCACGAACGCCAGCCGGTCGATTCCGGGCACGGCGAGGTCGCTGGCGGCCAGCGTCGCCGTGCCGGCGGCCGGGTCCCACGACAGCGCGACACCGCCGCTCGCCACGGTGAGCACGCTCGCCGTGGCGCTGGCGTTGACCGCCGCCGGCAGGTAGGCATCCAGCAGCGGGGCGATCGTCGCTAGGCCGGTGGCGAGGATCGACGGCAGAGCGGCCTCAAGCGAGGCGGCTGGATCGATCGCCCAGGCACGGAGTCGGTCGCTGTCGAACTGTTTCGGGCTGCCGCGGCGCAGGTCGAGCGCGTCGCCGATGTTGGCGACCAGCGGGCCGGTCGGAGTGGGTAGCTCGGCCAGTGTGTCGAGCAGGAAGGGCAGCGCGGCCTCGGCGGCGGCGGCCAGCGCGCCCAGCCCGGCGAAGGGAACGAGCGGGATGTCGCTGCCACTGGCCGGGCGCAGGAAGAGCTGCACCCCGCTCGCGCCGAGCTGCGCGTGAACGGCGCGGCGGCCGGGGGGCGCGCCGGCCAGGCCGAGGTGGGCGCTCAGCCCGAGCGCCGGCGGGCCGGACGGTGCGACCCGCAGCGTCGCGCCGAGGCCGGCGGCCAGCCGCCCGGCGACGCCGCCCGGTGCGGCCCAGGCCGTCGGATCGACATCCAGCGCCAGGCGCGCGCCGGGGCCGTCGGCCACCACCGAGAGCGCGACGCCGTTGGCGAGGGCAAGCGGCGAGCCTGGCACGCCGGCGATGCCGAGCAGCGGGCGCAGCGCATCGAAGAGCGCCTGGATCTTCGCCGGGCTCGCCGCGAGCGAGGCCGGGCTGCGCAGCCACCCGGCGGGGTCGGCCAGCAAACCGGCCAGCGGGCGCAGGGCGCGGTCGGGGTCGCCGGGCGCGCCGCTGAGCAGGCCGAGCGCGTCGAGCAGCGCGTCGATGACCGGCCGGGCCCCCTCGTCGGCCCGGCGCATCACCTCGAGCGCTACCTGCCCGCCGAGGCCCGGCGCGGCATTCGCCAGCATCCGCGCCAGCGGCGCGCCGCTCGGGTTCGGCCAGAGCACGGCGCTCTCGGCCGCGCCGCCCGGCTGATGCCAGCGCAGCGTGACCTGGAACGGCCGGAGGTCGATGAGCACGTTCAGCCCGCCGGCCGGCTGCGACGGCACGGCTGCGCCGAAGCGCACCTGGCCGGCCAGCCCGGCGGGCGCGGCGGTCACATCGGCGTGCCAGCCGAACCGCCCGCTGGTGTCGCTTCCGCCAACCAGGTGAACCGTGCGCGCCGCCAGGTCCACGGTCGCCCCGAGCGGGCCGAGCAGCGCCGCCAGCGCGCCCGCCAGGTCGCCGCCGGCCGCCGCCAGCCGCTGGCGCAGCAGCCCGCCGGGGTCGTGGATGAGCTGATCGACCGCGTCGCCGGCGATGCCGCCGCCCGGCGCGACGATCCCGAGCACCCTGAGGAGCTGCGCCAGCGCCACCGAGGCCGTGCCCGCCGTGTCGGCGGTGACGCGCTGGACGGCGGCGGCGAGCAGGACGCGCGCCTCCGGCAGCAGCGGGACGGCCCCAGCGGCGGTCCCTAGCACCAGGCGCTCCCACGACTGGCCGAAGACCCGCGCATCGTGCAGCGTGACCGTCGCCTGGCCGGGCGCGCTCCCGTCGAGCGGCACGGAGAGGTCGGCGGTCACCATGCGCAGGTCCAACTCGGGCGTGGCGCTCAGCCAGCCCAGGCGGTCGGCGATGCGCAGGCGCGCCCGCAGCACGCGGCCGGTGTCGATTCCGCTCGCCTGCTCGTAGGCGGCGAGGGTGAGGAGCGCGTCGCCGGTGATCGAGAGCGTGCCGTCGGTCGTCTCCGGCAGGACGAACCGCAGCCCGGCGTGGACGCCGGTCGGCTCGGGCAACGGGGCCGCGGCACGGGCGCGGGCCCGCTCGGCTAGGCCAGCGGCGAAGATCGCGGTGATCGCCCGCCCGACCTGGCGTTCCGAGACGACGCCGAAGACGGCTCGCAGCGCCAGGCCGGCGCGCGGCGGGGGCGGCGCGCTGGCCGGCGGGCGCAGGTCGGCCCCTGGGTCGGCCCGGCCCGCCAGCTCCATCAGCGCCAGGACCAGCGCGCGGCCCAGCGCCAGGTCGGGGTCGTCCGGCTCGGCGTCCGGGTCGTTTGGATCGACGGCGGCGGGCAGCAGCCGATACAGCAGGCGCAGGGCGTCGGAGGCCGGTTGCGTGCTGAGCGCGGTGAGCGCGATCGGGGCGAGCGGCGTGCCGAGCGTGACCAGGTCGGTCACGGCGGCCTGCGCGTCGGCGGCGAGGCGCGCGGCGTGGCCCGCGCCGGCCAGCGCGACGACAGCGATGTCGTTGCTGGCCGCAGCGAGTGCGCCAAGCACCCGCCCCAGGCGCGCCGCCTGTTCCGGGGTGCCGTCGGTGGCGCTGCCGGCCAGGCGGCAGGCGGCGCGGCTGCCGAGCGCTACGAACCAGTCGCCGGTCGCTGGCGCCGGGGGCGCGACCATGCTCGCGTCCAGCCCGGGCGCGGTCAGGTCGATCAGGCGGCCGGCGGGCGCGTCCGGCCAAGCGTTCGCGCCCAGCGCGACGTAGACGGTCGTCGTCGGCGTCCGGCCGAGCAGGTCTTCGAGGTCCAGCTCGCGGAGCAACTGCCCGGCGGCGCAGGCGGTGCGCGTGATCGTCACCCCGGCGGGCGCGGCCGGCGGCGGAACGATCCGCCCGTCGCTGCCGGCCCAGCGCACGGTGAGGGCGGCCAGCCCGCCGGCGACATCGCGCCCGTCGGCCAGCGCGCGCACGTCGGCGGCGACGCTGGCCTCGGCGGCGAGCGCGGCAGCCAGCGCCTCCGGCCCGAGCGGCGGGTCGCCGGGGCGCCAGCGCTGCAAGGCCTCGGGCGCCGCGACGGTGCGTCGCTCCAGCCCGGCCGGCGGGAACCAGACCGCCAGGTTGGGGAGGCCATCGGCGATGGCGAAGCGGTACGGGTCGTCCGGGTGGCCGGTCCCCGCGATGCAGCCGCGGTTCGGGCCGGCGCCGGCGAACAGGTCGGCGAGGACCGCCAGCGCCCGCGGCCCACTGTCGCTCAGGAGCAGGTGCGGCAGCCAGCCGGCCAGCGCCGCTCCGGGGTTGGCGATCAGGTCGGCCAGGCGCAGGCGCGCCTCGACGGTCGCCGGCGCGCCGGGGCTGACGATCTCGGTCGTCCAGCCGAGCGCCTCGACCGCGTCGCCGACGAACCCGCCGACCATCCCGCCCAGGTAGCCGACCAGTGCTTCGATGGCATCCCACGCCTCCAGCGGCAGCGCGACGGTGCCGTCGGGGGTGATCGTCGGCAGGGCGATCGGGAGTGCCTCGTCGCCGATGTGCAGCGTCAGATCCGGGGCCTGGATGGCCGCCACCAGCCCGCTGGCGGGTGTCCAGGCCAGGCGCGCGCCGACGCCGCTGGCGGTGATCCCGGCCACGTCGTCGAACGCCAGCGCCACCCGCGGCGGGCGGGCGCCGCGCTCGCGGGCGGACAGCGACGCCTCGACGCCGGGCAGCAGGCTGCCGGCGCGTGCCGCCAGGTCGATCTCGGCGAGCGTCGCCGCCAGGCGCGTGTCCACCACCGTGCAGCGCTGGCCGAGGGTATCCACACTCGTCGCAGCGGCGATCGCGACCATCAGCCGATCGCCAGTGGCGACCACTTCCAGGTGTAGCGGGCCGATCAGCGGGACGCGCCACGGATCGAGCGCCGTCCCCGTGCCGAGAATCGCCGACGCCGCCGCGCTCGCGTCGGCCAGGGCGTCGCGCAGGGCGGCGAGGACGGTCGTCATCGCACCGGCGGGGGCCGTAGCCAGCGCGCGCCAGTAGCCGCTCACCGCGCCGGGCGGGTCGGCCATGAGCGCCGGCAGGGCCACCGGCGCGACGCCGGGCGGCGCGTCCACACCGAGCAGCAGCCGCACCACGCTGGCGGCGGCGCCGGTGTTCGCCAGCAGTTGCGCGGCGACATCGCTCACGGTGTTCCCGACCGCGTCCATCACCGCATCGGGCGAGGTCAGGTCGAGCGTGGCGTAGTCGTGTGCGCCGAGGCGCACGCCATCCGCCGCGAGCACGAACGTCAGCCGGCGCAGCGGGTCGAGCGCGAAGCCGATCCGCAGCGTGTCGGCGTGGGCGGCCGGCGGCCCGGCCGCGTCGAGCACCGGGCTGCCCGCCCGCCCGGCGGCGGCCCAGACGCCGAACTGCGGCAGCGCGGTCGCCACGCCCGTCACCAGATCGATCTGGAACAGGTCGGCGCGCGCCTCGACACGGGCGTTCGTGGCGCCAAGCTCCAGGCCGAGGGCGGGCGTCAGGCGCGGATTGCCGGTCGGCCCGGTATCGACGCGCAACCTGAGCGTCAGGTCGGCGCTTCCGCCGAGGTCGAACGCCACGGCGTCGCCGCTGCGCGCCCCGCCGAGCAGCGTGGCAAGGTAGCCCAGCCAGTCGTCGCGGGCGGCGGGGGTGGTGATCACGCCGAGCAGCCAGGCGGCGATGGCATGCACGCCCTGCGCCGGGAATTGGGCGATCGGGAAATCCGGGATGTTGTCGCCGCTCGTCAAGCCGAGCAACCCGGCAACCGCGGCGATCGGCGAGTTGGGCGCGGCGGTGGCGGCCTGCGCCCTGATCAGCGCGAGAACCAGATCGAGCACCGCGTCGTCCAGCTCGTCCAGGCCGTCGGCGGCGACACGGATGTCGCGCGGGCTGGCTGCGCCCGGGAGCTGGAAGCCGGTCAGGCTCAGGCCGAAGACCGGCGCGCGGGTGTCGTTGTCCGCCGTCGGCACATCCACATCCAGCCCGATCGCCCCGAGCCGGGCGACGCCGGGGACGGGCGGCGCCGTGTCCACCGTGATCGCCGCGCCGAGCCGGATGCGGCCGCCGGGCGACCCGAGCAGCAGCGGATTCGCGCCGTGCGGCCCGCCCTGCTTCTCGGCCCGGAAGAGCGGGATGGCGAGCGTGCTCGTCGATCCGGGGTTCGCCGTCCGGACGTTGAGGCCGACGCCGATGTGGATGCCATCCGGCTGCGTGTCATCCACGGTAACGGCGACGGTCAGCCGCGGGTCGTCGAGCTGCACGATCGGCAGCCAGACGACGCCGGTCGGGTCGGTCGTCCGGTCGGCGCCACCCAGGGCTTCGTCGACAAAGGCGAGCAGTGCCTGGCGCTGCGCGCGGTTCGCCAGGATGGTCTTGAGCGAGTCCTCGGGATGGCCGAACCAGTCTGGGTTCGGGTCGCCGTCCGGCGTGAAGATGCCGAGGGCGACCGCCAGGTTGCCCAGCACGCCCAGGTCGGTGGCGGCGATGGTCATTGCGCACCTCGCGTTTTACCGGGCGTGCGCAGCCCGCTCGACCCGGCGAAGCGCCAGCGAGCCATCGGCACGATCTGCAGGCCCCGCTCGGACGCGCTGAGTTCGACCGGGACGAGGATGTTGCCGCGGGCGTCCTTGCCGGTCGCCCCGGCGATGCCGCTCACCATGCCGAGCACGCACTGCCAGGCGAAGGCGACCAGCGCCTCGCCCCAGGCGTCCACGATCAGCGGCGGGCCATTCGGGCGGCGGTAGGTAGCGGCGAAGAGGCCGGCGGGCGCCTTGGGCGACCCGACGGCAAAGGCAACCTCGATGACCGCGCCGCCGGTCTGGTCGCAGCGCACCGGGACGCGGACGACGATCAGGCCGTCGGCGAGCTTCACCGAGAGGTCGATAAGACCGACCGCCAGCTCGCTATCGCCCTGTACCCACACCACCTCGGCGTGCGGCGAGGAGCGGAACAGGCCGACGGCACGGCGGGCAGCGACGCGCAAGAACTCGGACACGCGCCCCTGATCCACCACGACCGGGTGCAACAACTCGCCCTCGGCCGGCTGCCGCCGGGCGGGCGGCAATCTGGCGGCGCGGCGCTCCTCGCGGATGAAGCGCACGTACTCCGGCGGGACCGCGTCGTCCATGGCGCAGACCTCCTCCCACGCTCAGGCGGGCGCATTCCGGGTCGAAAGCGAGCGGTATGACAGGCAGCAGATGGGTTGAGCCACTGCTGAGAAGCCTCTGAAACGGGGAGGTTTGGCGGGCGCCGGCCTCCAAGACTCCTTTTGCCCCGCGTCGCCGCCGCCGCGCCCCAACGGGTGCAGGATCGAATCAGCGCACCCCGCCAGGATGCAGTCCATGCACGCTGCAATTCACAATTGCACTAAAGAACGGCGCGGCGCCGGGTTTTCGGGCAAGCGTTCCACGCGCATGTCAGGGCAGGATGCCGCCGACACGTCCTTCGAGTCGCTCCGATGCGTGTGTGCGAGGCCGACGAAGCGAGGGGCGCCTTCGATCTGCGGACTGACAAGGGGGTCACTGCCACCAGATGGCCCAGTATAGCACGGAAAAGCCGACTTGTGGATGACAAAAGCAGCTCATCGGGCAGAGTTTAGCGGGCAGCGATCAGGCGATGGCGGATCGCGCAGATCGCTGAATCCCGAATCTTAGACTGTGGGCCACTGTCCGCGATCCCACTCACGCGAGCACGCGCTGCAGCCCCTCCAGCAGCCGGTCGATCTCCGCCGGCGTGTTGTACCCCTGCACCGAGACGCGCAGCAGCGGCTGGCCATTGAAGCGCATGATCGGCACCTCGACGCCGAACTCGTCGTACAGGCGGGCCTTGACCTGCGCCGCATCGCACGGCGGCAGCAGGAACGACCGCATCTGCACCCACCAATCGGCGCTGTCCGGGCTGGTCGGCGGCAGACCGGTCAGCGCCTCGATACGCGCCGAGGCCTCCAGGAGCAGCCGATGGCAGGCGGCGCGTACCGCCGGCCAGTTGTGGCGTGCCTGGAACGCGATCGCATCCGGGACAGCCAGCAGGGCGGTCGGGTCGTAGGTGCCAGTCCATTCAAACATATACTGGTACGGCTCGATGAACTCCTCCTCGGGCTCCCAGCCCCAGCTTACGATCAGCGGCTGCAGCAGCGCCCGTTGCGCGCGGCGGACATACAGAAAGCCGGACGGGCGCGGCGCGCACAGCCATTTGTGGCAGTTGCCGGTGTAGAAATCCGCGTCCAGCGCGTCGAGCTGGAGATCGAGCTGCCCGGGCGCGTGCGCCCCGTCGATCACCGTCAGGATGCCCGCCGCGCGCGCCCGCCGGCACAGCTCGGCCACCGGCAGGATGAGCGCGGTCGGCGAGGTGATGTGGCTCAGGAAGAGCACCCGTGTGCGCGCCGTCACCCCGGCCCACACCTGTTCCACGATCGCTGCCGCGCTCGTGACGGGCAGGGCGATCGGCTGGCGGATGAAGCGCGCCCCGCGCCGAGCGCAGACGAAGCGCCACGTCCGGTCGCAGGCGCCGTATTCGTGGTCGGTCGTCAGCACCTCGTCGCCGGGGCGCAGCGGCAGCGCGCGGGCGATGAGGTTGACGCCGTGGGTGGCGTTCGGCACGAACAGCAGGTCGGCG
>JBHOQX010000132.1:0-9928 GCA_042408595.1 Roseiflexaceae bacterium
CCGCCGCCCCCGCCGCCCCCGCCGCCGCAGGAGGCGGACCCGCCGGACGACACGCCGGGCGCGGACCCGCCGCGCAGCGCCGACGACCGCCCCGCGCCGGGCTTGCCGCCGATCGGTGAGGAGGTTTTGAGCGCGCTGGCCGCTGAGTTGCCGCTCGATCTGGACGAGCTGCCCTTCCGCGCGCTGCGGCGCGGGCGCAGCGGCTCGCGCGGTACGACCGGCGGTCGCCGGGGGCGCCACATCCGCAGCGCCCCCGGCGACCCGCGCCGCGCCCGGATCGACATCGCCGCGACGCTGCGTGCCGCCGCGCCGTGGCAGCGAGTCAGGCGGCAGGCGGGGGGCAGGGGGCAAGGGGCAGGCGTCACTGCCGATCGCGGACGGTGGACGGTGGACGATGGACGGCGGACCTCTGGGGATTCCGCCCGCCGCCCACCCCCCGTTGGGCGGGCCATCCTGCGCGCGGACGACCTGCGGGTCAGGCTGTTTCGCGCGAAGGCCGGGGCGCTGTTCTGCTTCGCGGTGGACGCCAGCGGCAGCATGGCGCTGCACCGGATGCGCCAGGCGAAGGGCGCGGTCCACGCCCTGCTCCAGCAGGCCTACGTCCATCGCGACCGGGTGGCGCTGCTGGCGTTCCGCGGCGATTCGGCGGAGCTGCTCTTGCCGCCGTCGCAAAGCGTCGAGCTGGCCCGCCGTGCGCTCGACCTGCTGCCAACCGGCGGCGGCACGCCGCTGGCGGCCGCGCTGGTGCGCGCGCTGGAGGTGGCGCGCCAGGCCGCGAGCCGTGGTATCTTGCAGACCGTGCTTATCCTGTTGACCGACGGACGGGCGAATGTCGGCCTGCGGGCCGGGCGCGATGGCGTGGAGCATGAGGTGCGGCTGCTCAGCGAGCAGATCGCCGCTGCAGGCATCCAGACGGTCGTGGTGGACACGCAGCGCCGCTACCTCAGCCAGGGCGAGGCGCGCCGCCTGGCCGGCTGGCTCCATGGCGAGTACATCTACCTGCCGCAGGCGAGCGGGGCGCAGATCGCCGGCGCGGCGCTGGCCGCCGCCGACCGCGCCGGCCCTGCGAGCGCCACATAACCGCAGGAATGGGTTAGCGCCATGTATGTTCGCTGGGTCGTTCGGCGCCACAAGAACTGGGCCACGGCCAACGTCGTCTTCTACGATGCCTACCTGGTCGAGAGCTTCCGCGACGAGCGCGGCCGCCCGCGCCAGAACACGATCTGCTACCTCGGCAACATCCGCCAGATCGACGGGGTGTTCCCGACGATCGAGCGCGAGCTGTTTCTGCTGCGCGCCGAGCGGATTCTGGCGAGCACGCCGGGCGTCCCTCCAGAGGAGCGCGCGCCGATCCTCGATCTGCTGCGGCGCAAGGTGCCGCCGCTGACGCAGGGCGAGGTTCAGGTGGCCTTCATCAACAACCTGCGCTGGTACTACAATTGGTTCCGTGAGCGCGGCGGCGCGCCGAGCCGCGAGGAGTTGCTACGGCTGATCGACGAGGCCGCCGAGGGTCCCGGCCCGCTGTGAAGCTCCAGCGGGGCCGCGCCGGGGCAGATATGGCGATGCCCATGCCCGCAGCAGACGAGCAATACGAGATCATCATCGTCGGTGGGGGGCCTGCCGGGCTGGCGACGGCGCTGCACCTGCAGCAGCGCTTTCCGGCGCTCGCCGCGCGCACCCTGATCCTCGAAGCGGCGCAGCACCCGCGCCGCAAAATCTGCGGCGGCGCGGTCACCGCCCACGGCGAGGCGCAGCTCGCGGCGCTCGGGCTGCGGGTCGATGTGCCGGCGGTGACGGTCGACCGGGTGCGCTTCCGCTACCGCCGGCACGCCTTCACGCTGCACGCTCCGGCGGCCATGCGCGTCGTCCAGCGCGACGCCTTCGACGGCGCGCTGGCGGCAGCCGCGCAGGCGCGCGGCCTTGCGCTGCGCTGCGGCGAGGCGGTGTGCGGCGTGCAGGTTATGCCGGGCGGTGTGGCGCTGCGCACCAGCCACGCCGCCTACCACGCCCGGGTGGTCGTCGCCGCGGATGGCGCGAACAGCACGGTGCGCCGCGCGCTTGGTCTGCGCGCGCCCATCGGCGTCGCCCGTCTGCTGCGGGTGATGACGCCGGTCGATCCGGCTAAGCCAGAGTTCGCCGGGCGCGCTGCCACGTTCGATTTCTCCTGCGTTGCCCACGGCATCCAGGGCTACGCCTGGGACTTCCCCTGCCTGCTGGATGGCCGCCCCTGTTTCAACCGCGGCATCTTCGACAGCCGGCTGCACGGCGCACCGCGCGGTGACCTGAAAGCGGTGCTGGCGCGCGGTCTGGACGAGCGCGGCATCGCGCCGGACGGCGTGCGCCTGGAGGGCCATCCGGTGCGCTGGTTCAACCCGCGCGCTGCCTTCGCCGCGCCACATGTGCTGCTGGCCGGGGATGCCGCCGGCGTCGATCCGCTCTTCGCCGAAGGCATCTCCTACGCGCTCGAGTACGGCGCGGTCGCCGCCGACGCGATCGGCGCGGCCTACGCGCGGGGCGACTGGAGCTTCGCCGACTACCGCGCGCGGCTGCTCCGGCACGACCTGGGGCGCATGCTCGCCTGGAAGTATGCCCTGGCGCGCTGGTTGTACGGCCGCCGCCCGGGGCTGCTCTGGGGGCTGGTCTGGCGCCTGGCGGTCGTCGCCCCGGCCTGGATGCAGCGCAGGGTCGGCCGGGCGCTCGGCGTTTTGCCTCTTGCATAATTGTCAAGATTGTGTTAGACTATTGAACAGAGCTTGTCCGGTATTGGCATAGCCGTAACCCTCCTCGCCCGCATCGTATTCTGGCCAGCGGCTCAGCAACACGACAGCGCGGTCGCCCGGCTGTTGTCGGCGCGTTGGCGAGAGCGCCGGCGCAGGGCAGCGGCAGGCGGTGGCGCTGTTCTCCCCTCGCTCCGCGAAAGGAGAGGTTCATGAGTGTAGTGCCGGTTGGAAAGAACTCGGTCAGCCAGCGTCAGGTGGAGTCGCCGTTGCCGGATGTTATGGGGCTTGGCGGCGCGATCGCCGGGCTCGGCGGCGGCGTGGCGATGGCGATCATCGCGGCGATTCTGTCGGTCTCGATCGGGCACGATATGTGGTACCAGCCGAAGGTCATTTCGAGCCTGGTGCTCGGGCAGCAGGTCCTTGTCGACCAGGGATTCGCCGTGGGCCCGGTGCTGGTCGGCACCCTCATTCATCTGGCGGTGTCCACGATCCTCGGCGCGATCTTCGGCATCCTCACCGGGCGCGTGCTGAATCTGCCATCGGACTTCGGCGTGCCGCTGGTCGCCGGGCTGGTGTATGGCCTGATGATCTGGCTGGTCGCCTATTTTGTCGTCGTGCCGGGCATCGCCCCGCGGCTGCTCGAGGTCTATCCGCCGACCTTCATCATCCAGAATGTTGTCTACGGCATTGTCACCGGCCTGCTGTATGCCTGGCTGCGCCCGCGGCCCTATCATCCGTAACGGCCACGCGGCGCGCACCTGAATCGCAAGGGGCGGGGTTCTCCCCGCCCCTTGGTCGTTGGCGGCTTGCGCCGGGGTGATTCAGGTGCGACGACGGACGACGGACGACGACGAAAGCCGGCGGTTCAGTCCCGAAACTCCTGAGACAGCTGCAGGCGCGCTATCCCGTCCGCGCCTCGGCCAGCGCCTCATCCACCAGTGCCGGGGTGATCTCGGGCAGGCCGCGCTGCCGCGCCAGCGCCTCCACCTGCATCTGGAGCTGGCGGCTGGCCGAGATGCGCGGGATGTACGGCACCTTCTGCAACGCCGCGTCGAGCAGGGCGCGCGCCTCGGCCTGCCACGGCAGGTTGCCCGGCCCGGCGGCAGCCGGTGGCGGGCCGCCGCTCGCCCGCGCGGCATAGGCCGAGTCGACCGGCAGGAAGTTGATCAGCGTGTCGTACAGCCGGTTGACGATCTCCTGCACGATGTAGACCGCGCCGCGGTACCCCATGAACGGCGTACCGACCGCGCGCCGCACGACGGCGCCGGGGAACGCGGCAGGGATGAAGTTGGTGAAGCGCGCGCCGGCCTCGCTCAGGTAGATACGCTCGTTGATCGAGCCGAAGACAAAGGCCGGCGCGCGTTCGTGCAGCCGCGTGCGGATGGCCTCGTTGTCCATCTCCCCGGCCCGGCGCGGGCGCGGCGCGACGAACGCCACCCGCATTCCCAGCTCCTCGCCCAGGAACTGCGCCAACCCCTCGGCGTAGGAGCGCCCGGCGACGATCGCCACATCCGCGGTGCCGAACCAGTCGCTTTGCGGCCCGCGCCACAGGTCCCACACCGCCTGGAGCGTGGTGCGCTTCTCGCGGGCGATGAACGCCTCGGCCTGGCCGGGCGTGCCGAGCAGCCGGCCAAGCTCGCGCACGAATGCCGTCGTCTCGCGCAGGCCGAACGGCGCCGTCAGTGTCGGCAGGCCCAGGTCGCCGGCCAACCCTGCGCCGAACTCCTTGTACATCACCACGTTCACCTGCGCCGCCGCCAGGCGCGGCATGTCGGCCAGGCGCGCCTCGTAGGGGAACACCAGGTTCACCTCCCCGCCCGCGCCCTGGATCAACCGCTTGACCTCCTCCAGGTCGGACGGCGCGTTGAAGCAGCCGTAGGTCGGCCCGATGATGTTCACCCGTGGCCGGGGTTCGGAGTGCAGGGGTCGGGGTTCAGGGGTGAGCGTCTGCGTTGTGCTCGCATCGGCCCCCTGCGCCCGGCCATACTGCTCCCACAGCCAGCGCAGCACGCGGTCGCGCCCGGCCCACTCGTCCTCGGCGAGCGAGTTGCTGTAGTAGAAGGTCGTGCCGGGCTGGAGCTGCCTGACCAGGTCGGAGTGGTCGGCGCCGATCATCTCGCTCTCGGCGGTGGAGACGACGATCAGGCGCTTGCCCGCCAGCGCGCCCGTGTCGCGCAGCCCCTCGTAGGTGGCGCGAACAGTGGCAGCAGTGCCCTTCCCGCCGACCTCCTGCTCGGTCATGGTCGCCGGCGTCAGGTTTTCGATGTGCGGCACGGCGTCGGTGTAATCCGGCACGGCGGTACCGACCAGATTGAAGCAGCCGATCGGCGCGTCGCAGATCACATGGACATCCGGCATCGGGCAGATCGTCCAGATCGCCGCCCAGTAGCCGGATGTATCGGACAGGTCGCGGATGAGGGTGGGCATGCGGACCTCGGTCGAGACGGTCAGATGTCAGACGGTCAGAACATGACTGCCATCCGTCCGGCTGCTGATAGCTGAAACGTTACCTGAAACGTGGAGTCTGTGGAGAGCGCAGCTCTCGAATGTCTGACCAGCTAGCTATGCTGCGAAGAACTCCTGCATCCAGCGATAGCGCTCGCCGCGGGCCAGCGCCTCCTGGATCATGCCGAGCGTCGCGGCCATGCCGCCGCTGAGGAAGAACGGGCGCGACGCCAGTTGGTTGGTGAAGTACAGCGCCGGAATGCCGCGCTCCTTGGCGATGCTGCAGAACGGCGTCGTGCCGAGCACCAGGTCCGGCTGATAGCGGTCGAGCGCAGCGACATCGTCCTCCAACGTCTTGCGGTAGACGACCTCGCGCGTGCCGCGGGCGCGCAGCCACATCTCGTCCGGCAGCACCAGCGGGTCCTGGCCGATGGAAGTCGAGACATACGGCACCTCTGCGCCGGCCTCGACCAGCAGGCGGGCATAGGCCAGTTCGGTGCCCTCATAGCCGGTGACGAACACCCGGCCCGCCAGCGGCCGCGCGGCGACCAGCCCCTGGGCGCGCTCGCGCTCCTCCTCCGCCACCTGCCGCACCAGCGCAGGGTCCAGCTCCAGCAGCGCGCCAAGCGCCGTGAGCCAGGCGTACGAGCCGCTGACGCCCACCGGCGCCCCGCCGACCACCGGCACCCCCCACGCGCGGAACACGGCGGTCGTCTCCTTGTAAAACGGGTGCAGCGGCGCGAGCGCGGCGGCCTGCCCGGCGCGGCGCAGATCGTCGATCGAGCGCCCCGGCAGCGCGATCGTCGCCTCCACGCCCATGCGCCGCAAGGTCGCATCGATCGCCAGCGGGTCGGCGGGGAAGACCTCGCCGAGCAGCACGACGGTGCGCGGCGCCGGGCCGCCGCTCGGGTCGCCAAGCCGGCGCAGCAGCGCGGCCATGGCGACATCCTTGGCCTCCGGGTGCGAATGGATCGCATAGGCCGGCACACGCACCAGCACGACCTCCGCATCGCCGACGCGCTTCGGCAACAGCTCTTCCGGCATCCCGGCGGTTTCGGCGACGCAGAGCGAGATCACCGGGATGAGGCGGCAGCCCGGCTCGCGGGCGGCGGCCTCGATCGCGGCGCGCGTCCCTTCGACGATCTGGCCGCTCAGCAGCTCCGCCGTGCCGAGGGTCGGGGCGAGGATCGACTTGCGCGCGCCGTAGAAGTGCGTCACAAACGTCAGCCCGTAGAGGCAGCCGGTGTCGGTCGCCATCACCGGGTGCGAGCCTTCCATGCGCGTCAGGATGCGGAGCGACCCGAACGCCGGGCACATGGACTGCGGGTGCAGCCGGCAGGGCTGGCCCTGCGTCTGCGCCGGGGTCAGGGCGATGGTATCAGCCATGCAGTCCTCGTTGCAACGGGTCAGTTCGAGCGATTCTGCGGCGGCAAGCGGCGATTATACTGCGCCTTGCACCACCCCAGCGCCACACCGGCGGCGATCGCCCCGGTCAACAGCAGCAGGCCGTAGCCGTGCAGTGCGAGCCAGGCCAGCCCCCCGCCGAGGAGCAGGAGGATCCACAGCAGCGCCAGTGCGCTGAGCACGCTTGTCACAACCGGCGCGCCGACGCGGACCAGGCGCGCTTCCCATTCTGCCATGTGGCCCGCGCCGCGGCGCCCTTGTTGCATCGCCCGGACCGCCGCGGCGAGCACCTGCGGGCTCGCATCGCTCGTCCACCTGAAGCCCAGATCGGTGAACACGCGACCGATGCCAAGAAACAGCGATCCGATGGCGATGAATAATGCGCCCATCGTCGACACGGCGCCCGAACACCGACCGCCACGCCCGAGCGGCCCGGCCGCCGGCGAACTGTTGATCTGATGCTGTCGCATGCCGCATCCCCCATGCACCCGATGTGCCTACCGCATCAGCAGCGCCCAACAGAGCGTTCCACCCCACGACCAGCCATGGACGCGAACCTGAGATCTTAAGCGCCGTAGCTGAAGCGGCTGATCTCGACACCGCTAGCATCATACAGCGTGGCCGTATCGCCAGTGTTGTTCCAGACCGACCGGCGGTAGCCCCAGTACAGGTTGGCGGCGTCGTCCACGCCGCTCAGGCTCCACAACCGCACCTCCGCGCCGGGCGCGAGCGTGAAAGCCGGGAAGACATAGGTGTGCCTGGCCCCCTCGTCCTCCAGCCGCCAGCCTGTCAGGTCGACCGGTGTGCTGCCACGGTTAACGATCCGCACATACTCCCCCTCCCAACTGCCGCTGGCGGGGTCATACTCGATATGGGCGATCGCTACTTCCGCCAGGGCACTCACCCCAGCGGGGGCGAACGCCTGGTGCCCTTCAGCCTCAGCTCTCGCCGCGATGGGCACGTGGCCTGCTTCCTGCGCCTGCTGCGTGAGCATGCCGCGGCTTTCCGGGGCGGCTGGACCCGACTGCCCGCTGAACGACGCCGGCGTGTCCGGTGCGGCGGGCGGCGGCGCCTCGCCCTGTGGAACCTGACGCAACGCGCCCGCCGCGCCCTCGAACACGGTGGTTGTTCCCGGCGGCGAGGCGCCGAGCGGGCCGGCGGGCGTCTCGCCGACGACCGGCGGGCGCGTCTCCAGTTCACCTGGGGCGGCCGCTGCTGCCACAAACGGGTTGTAGCGGGCATACGGGTGCGAGGCGTGCCGGTCGGTCAGCACGAACAGCACGACCAGCCCGATCACCACCGCGGCGAGCGGGATGAAACAGAGAACATAGGCCGATGCCGGGATCGGCTGCGTCGCCTGAAGTACAGTCAGTAACACGGCGGCTCCCTTCTAGTCCGGACGGAGGACGAAAGACGAACGCCAGCTTTCCTCGCGGGCGGGCGCTGTCGCCGTCGGGAACACCGGCCCGCGCTCCTCGTCAAACGCCCTCGTCCTGACGGCATGACAGCTCGAGACGAACGGCCAACACTCCTGGGATGGGCGCCTGCGTGGTCGGGCCGCCGGCCTTGATCCTGCGTCGCCTTCGCGTCCTAACGGTATGACGGCGCGTCTGCGTGGCGTAGATCGACATAACTAAACGACTGTCCCGAACGTCGCAGAGCGGAGAGGAAGGCCAGCTTGCTGTCAAGGTCTTCGTCGGCGCCGAGGCGCAGCTCGACCGCGCCGGACGTGACCGTGATCCCGTCCTTGTCGCTCCGGTCCAGGTCGGTGACGTGCAGGCCGATCGCCTCGATCAGCTTCTGGACCTTGAGCAGCACCGGGTCGCGCGTCTGCACCTGCGGGATCACCGGCGTGAGGCTGAGCACCGGCAGCGCCGGCCCCTGTGCCGCCCCGCCAAACAGTTCCCCCGCGGTCGCCGGCGTGGGTTGCCCGTCCGGCTCCGCCGCGCCGAAGACCCGCAGGAACGCATGGTACTCCAGCGGCTGGTAATCGTCGCATGGCTGGATCTCGCGCCGGGCGATCCGGCCGGCGAGGTCGGCGAAGATCGCATCGAACTGCGGGTCTTCCAGCGCCAGCTTGCAGGCGTCGGCCAGCTCGCGCACGGTGCGGCTGAGCGGCACGCGGGCCAAGATCGGTAGGCCGACGGCGTGGGCGTAGGTATCGGCGGTATCGCTGCCATCGTCGCGGTTGACCACCAGCCCAAGCACCTGCGTCGTGCCGCCCATCGAGCGGAAGTACTGCGCCGCCTTGGCGATGTTGTTCGCGGCATAGAGCGACTGGCGGTCGTGCCCGACGACGATGATCACCTGCTCGGCGAGCGAGCGCGCCAGCGGCGTGGCGAACCCGCCGCAGACCACGTCGCCGAGGAAGTCCATCACGACGAAATCCAGGTTCCACTTCGCCAGGCCCAGGCTTTCGAGCGTCTTGAAGCCGGATGAGATGCCCTGCCCGCCGCAGCCGCGCCCGACTTCCGGGCCGCCGAGTTCGCAGCCGTAGATCGGCACGCCGGGCCGCAGCTCGCTGCGGAAGATCACATCGCTGATGCTGAGTTGATCTTCCTTGCCGGCCTCTTTGAACCGCCGCCACTGCTCGCCGAGCGTCGGCAGCGAGTAGCCGCCGAAGATCGTGTTACAGGAGTCGTGCTTCGGGTCGCAGCCGAGCTGCAGCACGCGGAAGCCGTCGAGCGTCAGCCGGGCGGTCAGGTTCGAGGTGAAAAAGCTCTTGCCCATTCCGCCCTTGCCGTAGATTGCCAGCATGCGTGGCGCCATGGATCCCCCCACAGGGAAGCTCTGGGTGTGGCGTGTTGCGTGGCGAATGTCCAGCACTTCCCGTTTCAGACGGCCACTCAGAATTCAAGCCTCCCACTCCAGCACGAGCTTCAGACACTCCGGATCGTGCAGCGCGGTCTCATAGGCCTCGGCCACGCGCCGGACAGGCATGGCATGCGTCAGCAGCCCGGCCACGTCGAGCGCGCCGGTGGCGATCAGGTCGCGGCAGCGCAGCAGGTCGCCCGGGGCCCACTCGCGCGCGGCCAGCAGCTGGGCCTGCGTGAAGAACAGCGGCATGTACGGCAGCCGCAGCTCGTCGTAGTAGCCCAGCAACAGAATCGTTCCGCCGTCCGCCAGCAGCGGCAGGGCCGCAGCCAGCGCCGGCATGGAGCCGGTCGCCTCGATGATCGCTGCGACCGGCCCGCCGAGGTGCTCCACCGTCGGCGCCTCGCCCAGCCGTAGGTCGGCCTGCGCCCGCGCCAGACGGCTCGCCGCTGCTGGCGGACGGCGGAACGATTCTGTTGCTGGGCTACTACGACGAGCTGCGGCTGCCGTACATGCCGCTGTTCTTCACGCAGGCCCAGCTGCTG
>JBHOQX010000003.1:0-119510 GCA_042408595.1 Roseiflexaceae bacterium
GCAGGTGGCGCAGATCGAGGGGCTGCTGGCGGTGTACCTGCGCGACAATGTGCGGGCGCGGGAGCTGCTGCCGGACGGGAGCTACCGGCGGGTGCAGCCGGCGCCCGGCGAGCCGCTCGTCGACAGCCAGGCGTTGTTCGCGGAGGGATGCGACACGCCGCAGGAGTAGCCCTGGAATGATGGGGAGGGGCGTTTCGCTGACGCCCTCCCGGCATGCGGGCTTCCCGCATCCATGGAAACGCGGACAGGCTGCACGCTGTCCGCGCCTTCCGGTCTGTTGATAGGGCGTGACGCCCCGGCGTTGTGTGCCTTGGCTAGACGATCCCCTTGCGCCCGGCGTAGCAAGCGATCACGCCACTGCGACCTTCAATCCATCGCGCGGCATTTTCGTCGGCACCGGCACCGGGCGGAAGCTCTGGTTTGGCAGCAGCGCGAAGCGCGCGTGGCGCAGCAGGTGCGACATCACCACCCGCATCTCCATCTGCGCGAAGGCCAGCCCGACGCAGACGCGCGGCCCGCCGCCGAAGCCGATCAGGTGGAAGGGCTTCTTCCCCTCCTCGCGCGGCGGCGCGAAGCGGTCCGGGTCGAAGCGCTCCGGCTCGCGCCATAGCTCGGGCATGTGGTGCGTGAAGACGCTGGAGTACATCACCGTCCACCCGGCGGGGATGTGGTAGCCGCCGTACTCGAAGCTCTCGAGCACGCCGCGGAAGCCGCCAGGCGCCGGCGGGTGCAGCCGCTCGGCCTCGCGCAGCACCCGGTCGAGCTGCACGAGCTGCTTCAGGTGCGGCAGCGCCAGCGGCCCATCCCCCACCACGCTGGCCTGCTCGGCGCGCAGCCGGGTGTCGATCGCCGGATGGCGCAGCAGTTCGTACATCACCCAGGTGAGCAGCGAGGTGATCGTGTCGTGCCCGGCCCAGACGAGCACCAGCAATTCGTCCACCAGTTCGTCGTCGGTGAAGCCGCGCCCCTGCTCGTCCTCGGCGCAGAGCAGCATGTCGAGGATGGTCTCGCCCGGCGCGCGGCGGCGCTCCGCGATCACCTCCCGCAGCACGCGGCGCAGCGACGCGCCGGCCTCCCAGGCGCGGCCGTAGGGCATCCACGGCACGCGCCAGGCCAGCGGCGAGAAGGTGAACAGGCCGCGGGTGAAGATATGGAACTGGCGGGCGAACGCCTCGGTCTCCTGGTCGTTGCGGGCGCCCAGCAGCAGGCGCGCGGCGATATCAAACGTCAGGTGCTTGAAGCCCTCGAAGAGCTTCAGGTGCCCACGCTCCTGCCAGCGGGCAAGGTGCGCCGCGGCCCGCTCCTGCATCACGTCGAAGTAGCGGGCGAGCGCCGGACCGTGCATCGCCGGCATGATCAGCCCGCGGTGCCGCCGGTGCTGCGGGCCGTCCAACAGCGACAGCCCGCCGCCGATCAGCGAGGTGATCGGGCGGCCCCAGCCGGCGCGCGACGAGAAGAGGTGCATGTGGCTGCTGAGGACGAAGCGGTTGGCCTCCGGGCCGAGCATCACCACGCACGGCCGGCCGAGCAGGTGCGTCTTCCAGACCAGCCCGTGGCGCGCGTAGCGCTCGCGGGCGAACTGGAGCGGGTCCTTGACCCAGTACTGCGTTTCGCCGGTGATCGGCAGGCCGAGCGTTCCGGGCGGGAACGGCAGGGCGCGTGAGGTTGATAGGGACATGGCCGTAGGTCTTTCTGGTGCGCGGCGCGACGTCGCGCCGTGGCGGACGGGCGCGCCAATCGTACCAGAGAGGCCCCGTGAATGCAACGCGGTGGCGGGGGCCGTAGGCCATGTCAACGTCCCATGCTGGCGGGGTGTTGAGGAAGCGCAGCCCCGGGCCTCCCCGTCTCAGGCAGCTTCTGCGAACGCAGAACTCTGAGCACAGACCCAGAACTCGGTGCCCGGCTTCATCACGCCGCCTGCGGCGCGAGCGCGCCCTGGCCGAGCATCTGCCGGATGTCGTCCAGCGCGTCGGGCGAGCAGACGCCCACCCCCGGCAGCGCGTGGAGCGCCGCGCCACCCCAGCGGGCGACCATCCGCGCCGCCTCGGCCGGCGGGCACTGCAGCAGCGCCGCTACCTCGGCCTCCGGCACGAACCCCTCCTCCGCCACCAGCCGCTCGAGCACCTGCCATGGCGTGTGGGCCGGCGCGCCACGGGACCGTGGGTGCCGCCGCTCAAGCAGCACCACCAGCGCGCCGATCGCCTCGCCCGGCTGGTCGGCGTAGCTGACCAGCGGCGACGGGCAGGTCGGCAGCGCCTCGGCGATATGGTCCGGCGCGAGCAGCACGGCTTCGGCGCGCTGGCCGAGCCGCGCCAGGCTGCGCGTCAGCTCCTCGGCGGCGGCGCGCCCGGGCGCAAGGCACAGGGCCAGCCGCTGGCCGCCGCGCAGCAGCGCGAAGTCCGGCATCACCAGCGCCTCCTGGCCGATCAGCGGCTCCGGATCGCGTCGCAGCCGCCAGCCGGCCGTGCGCCCGGCGGCGTAGGCCCGGCCCCACGCCCGGAAGAACTGCTCGGCGATGTCGGCGTCCCAGGCCTGGCTGTCGGGCGGCTCGCGCTGCGCCGCCGCGCCGAGCACGGCCAGCGCCGGCTCGTCCAGGTACAGCGTCGCTGGCTGCCCGCCGATATGCACCAGCGCCTCGCCGCCGGCCAGCGCGCCGGGGTGCGCGGCGATCAGCCGCAGCAGCACCCGCGCCAGCCGCCGCCCCGCCCGCGCCCAGCCGCCCAATGCGTCGCGCGCGCCGAGCAGCGCCAGGTCGAGCCGGTCGTCGAAGAGGGTGCGCGGCCCGCTGCCGAGGCTGTAGCGCACCCGGTGCCGCCGAGCCAGGTTGTGCGCGCTGCGGACGATGCTCCAGACCGGGCCGCGCAGCCGCAGCCGCACGATCTCAGCGTGGCAGATCGCCGTCTCCAGCGAGTGGTAGTTGTAGCGGGCGACGATCTCGTCGGCGGTCGGCGTCGGCCCCAGCTTCACCAGCACGCGCTGGTCCTCGGCGTCGAGCGTGAGCGCGCGTTCGAAGGCGGGAGGCGGGAGGCGTGAGGCGTGAGGCGTGGATTCGGTCGGCGGGTGGTCGGCGGTCGTCGGTCCGCCGTCCACCGCCCCTCGCTCGCCGCCCGCCTCAGCGATCCGCTCGCACAGGAACGCCAGCGCCCCGGCGCGCTCGCCCGGCAGGATGACGCCGCCGTAGCGCCCGTTCGCCAGCCCATAGAGCCGGGCGCGGGCGTCCGCCGGGCTGTCGATACCGGCGCGGCGCAGCGCCCCGGCCGCCTCCGGCCCGAGCGCCTCCTCGAAGCGCTGCTCGCGCCAGACGTAGGTCTGCGCCAGACAGGCCACCAGCCCGCGCGCCAGCCGTGGGTCGCCGAAGAATTCGAGCAGCGTGTCGGCCTCGAACTCGGCGCGCCGCCGCCCGACCATCCGCTCGTAGTAGGCGATGGCGTAGCCGATCGCCGCGGTGTAGCGATCATCACGGATTTGATACGGGTAGACCCGTCGCACGCCGCCGGCCTTGCGCGTGGTTTTCTTGAAATCGCCGGTTTTGAATGCCATGGGTTCTCCAGACGGGCAGACGGGCAGCCAATCTGCCATCACGAACCGGCCAGATAGCCTGTCTGACTGCTGCCTCCTGGCCCCTGACCGCCCCCATGCCTAACTGCTCGCCCGCTTCCGCCGCCGGCGCGCCGCGCCAACCTCACTTGTGTGGCGCGTGACCAGTTCGTACAGCACCGCCTCGTCGCGTTTGGGCCGGATGATGCGCCCAAGCCGCTGGATGTGCTCGCGGGCGGTGCTGTTGCCGCTTACGACGATGGCGACATTCGCATCCGGCACGTCCACGCCCTCGTTCAGCACCCGCCCGGCGACCAGCTTGGAATACGCGCCGTTGCGGAAGGCCTGCAGCGTGCGCTTGCGCTCGTCCGCGGCGGTGCGGTAGGTGATCGCCGGCAGCGCCAGCGCCTGGCTGATGCGGTCGACCAACGCGGTGTATTCGGAGAAGACCAGCACCTTGTCGCCGCGGTGCCGTGCCAACAGGCCGGCGACCTCGGCCAGTTTGGCCTCGGCGTTCAGGGCGATCATGCGGGCCTGATGGTGGGCCCGCAGCGCCTGGCGCGCTGCCGGGTCGCTGCCGCTGCGCCGGATCAACTCGCCGAAGAAGTCGCCGCCGCGCGCCAGCATGCCACGATTGCGCGCCAGAAACCACTTCCACTCGCTCATAAGGATGCCGTAGCGCAGTGCTTCCTCCGGCTGGAGATCGACATACACCCGCGTTTCTTTGAACTGCGCCAGGTGGCCCTCGGCGGAGAGCGCCTCAGGCGTGCGCTGGTAGACGACCGGGCCGAGCAACCGGTCGAGCGCGCCCTCCGTGCCGTCGCTGCGCTCGGGCGTGGCGGTGATGCCGAGGCGATAGGGTGCGCCGGCGCGGGCCGGGATGCGGCGGTACGACGGCGACGGCAGATGGTGGGCTTCGTCGCAGATCAACAGCCCCGCCCCGCCGATCGGCGCCTCGGGCATGCCGGCCGAGGCGTAGGTGATGATGGTGACCGGGCGCACCTCGCGCCGGCCATCGCCTACGACACCGACCTTGCTCTTCGGCACCCCGAGCCGTTCGATCACCGCCGCCCGCCACTGATACAAAAGCTCGATCGTCGGCACGACGATCACCGTGCGCAGCCGGAGCCGCTCGATCGCCATCAGCGCGAGGACGGTCTTGCCCGCGCCGGTCGGAAGAACGACCACGCCGCGACCATCGGCAGCCAGCCACGCCGCAAGCGCGTCCTCCTGGTACGGGCGCGGCGTGAGCGCCAGGCGCGCGCGGAAGCCCCCGGCCAGGTCGGCCTCGTCGCCGCGGGCGGATGCCGGCTCACTCGCCGGTTGGTCGTCCAACGCCGCATCAAGCAGTCCATCCTGGGCCTCCTCGTATTCGGCGAGCAGTTCGTCCAGGTTATGCTGGTGGATATCGTTCAATGGGTGCCCCTTCGGAAGCCGGAAGCCAGACGGGCAGACGGGCAGACGGGCAGACAATCTGCAATCTGCGATCACAAGACGCTCAGGAGCCAGCAGGACGACCCTCCTCCAAATCCCTCGCCCCCAGCCCCTCGCCCGCAGACGCGCTAGAGCGGCAGGCGCTCCTGTTGGGCGCCCGCGCTGCCGAGCGCGTTGGCGATCGCGGCGGTACGCTTCGGGCCGACGCCCCAGACCCGCTGGATGCGCCCGGCGGCGACGGCCCGGCGCAGCCCGGCGGCGTCGGTCGGGCCGATGTCGCGGCAGATGCGCCCGGCGATCGTCGGGCCGAGCCGCGGGACGCGCAGCAGCGTGCGCATGTCCTCCGGCAGGGAGTCGCATAGCTCCTCGTAGAACGGCAGCCGCCCCTCGCGCGCCAGGGTGGTGACCTTGGCCGTCAGGCTCGGGCCGAGCCGCGGCAGCCCAAGCGACTTACCGGTGTCCAGCCGATCCGCCACCTGCTCGCGCATGCGCAGCAGCTCCTGCGCCGCGCGGCGGTAGGCGCGGATGCGGTACGGGTTGCCGTTCTGCTGCTTCAAAATCGCGGATATGTTGAACAACAACGCGGCGATCTGGCGGTTGGTCATCGCTCCACCTCGCTGAACTACTCGCGCTTGCTGTACGCCATTCTGGTGCGAAATAACCGCATCAATACGAACATTTGTTCGAATTATAGCACAGGGGCTGGCGGATGTCAAGGCGCGGCCAGGTGTAAAGTGTTTTGTGGATACGTGGGGTGTGGTATGATCGGTAACGGACGGTGGACGAAAGACGAGCGCAAGCCTGGCCCGCGATCACCGCCGCACCAAACCGGGAGAACGTTCATGCGTCCGGCGTCCGTCGTCTTGCGTCGGCGTCCGGTGGCCGGCGGAGAGCGGACGAAAGCAGGCCGTACCTGCTTGAAACGGCCCGACCTCAGGTAACGCCGACGCGCATCCTTCGTCCTTCGTCACCCTCATCGTTCGTCCTCACCGAGGCGCCTGTGGAGCAGATCGAGCGCTGGCGGGGCAAGCCCGCTGTACAAGCCGCCGCGGCGGCGTTCGGCGATGGCGCGGCCGTGGTCGAGACGGCGATCGCCATTCAGCAGATCCCCGCGCCGACGTTTGAAGAGGCGCGGCGCGCCGCCTTTGTTGCCGGGCGCATGCGCGAGCTGGGCCTGGCCGAGGTCGAGATCGACCCGGTGGGCAACGCTTGGGGGCGCCGGCCCGGTCGTGGCGGCGGCCCGGGCCTGCTGATCGCGGCGCACCTCGACACCGTCTTCCCGGCCAGCACCGACCTGACCATCCGTCGCGAGGGCGGCCGGATCTACGGGCCGGGGATCGGCGACAACAGCCTGGGCGTGGCCGCGCTGCTCCATCTCGCCGGGGCGATGCAGCGGCACGACCTGCCGAACGCCGGCGACATCTGGTTCGTGGCGAACGTCGGCGAGGAGGGCTTGGGCGACCTGCGCGGCATGCGGGCGGCGGTCGATCGGCTTGCGGAGCGGATCGGCGCGGCGCTGGCGCTGGAGGGATGCGACTTCGGCCGGATATTGCACGAGGCGATCGGTGTGCGCCGCTTCCGTATCAGCGCCGCCGCGCCGGGTGGGCACTCGTGGAGCGACTTCGGCGCGCCGAGCGCGGTGCACGGCCTGGTGCGCCTGGCGGCCCGCCTGACGGACCTGCGCCTCCCGCCCGCGCCGAAGTGCAGCTTCAACATCGGCGTGATCGAGGGCGGGCGCTCGGTCAACACCATCGCCCAAGAGGCCACCCTGCTGCTCGACCTGCGGGCGACGGCGGCGGATGCGCTGGCCGGGCTGGTGGCGCAAGTCGAGGCGCTGGTCGCTGGGGCACGGGGCGAGAGTTCCGGCGTAACCTTTTCGATCGACACCGTCGGCGACCGGCCGGCCGGCGGCATCCCGCGCACCCATCCGCTGGTGCGGCTGGCGGCGGCGGCGGCCGCGGCGGCCGGGGCCGCGGTGAGCTACGAGGCCGGCAGCACCGACGCCAACATCCCGCTCAGCCGCGGCATCCCGGCGGTCTGCGTGGCCGTCGGCGACGGCGACAACGCCCACCGGTTGGACGAGTACATCGAGCCGCGGCGCGTGGGCGACGGGATGCGGGCACTGCTCTGGCTGGCGCTCGCCGCGTCGGAGTGAGGCGAGCGCTCACCGCGGCGGCGCAGCGGCGCAGGGGGTGCACGATGCCGCACATCCGCTGCGCCGCCGCCGCCAACCTTACGCCGAGATCGCCTGGGCCTGCGGCAGGCGCACCGCGCCCAGGGTCGGCTGGGTGCCGAGCCGCCGCCCCAGTGCGTGGATCACATCGGCCACGATCGCCACCACCTGGTCGGCGTCGTCCTGGGGGATGTTGAGCGGCGGTGCGAGCTGGATCACCGGGTCGAGCCGGTCGTCGGCGCGGCAGATCAGCCCGCGCTGGCGGAACTGGTCCGAGAGCCAGGCCATGAGGTTCGGCTCCTCCAGCGGCTGCCTGCTCGCGCGGTCGCGCACCAGCTCCAGCGCGATGAACAGGCCCTTGCCGCGGATGTCGCCGACGTTCGGGTGGTCGCCGACGGCGGCGCGCAGCTCGCGCAGCATGGAGTCGCCCAGCGCTGCCGAGCGTGCCGGCAGTTGCTCGCGCTCCAGGATGGCGATGTTCGCCAGGGCCGCCGCGCAGGCCGCCGGGTGGCCGCCGAACGTCACGCCGTGCATGAACTTGTCGCCCTCATCCCCCAAGAAGGCGTCGGCGATCTCCGGGCGCACCATCACCGCGCCCAGCGGTGCGTAGCCGGAGGTGATCCCCTTGGCGCAGGTCATGATGTCCGGCACGAAGCCGAGCGCCGTCGAGCCGAACCACGCGCCGACGCGGCCGAAGCCGCAGATCACCTCGTCGGCGATCAGCACGATGCCGTAGTGGTCGCAGATCTGGCGGACGCGCTGCATGTAGCCGGGGGGCGGCACAATCGCGCCGCCGCTGTTCTGCACCGGCTCCATGATGATCGCGGCGATCGTCGCCGGCCCCTCGAACTCGATCAGGCGCTCGATCTCATCGGCGCAGATGCCGCGGCAGCGCCCGGCGAGCGCGCAGTAGTCGCAGCGGTACTCGTGCGGCAGCGGCACATGCCGCGCGCCCGGCAGCAGCGGCCCGAAGCCGTTGCGGATGCCGGTCAGCCCATTGACCGACAGGGCGCCCATGCTCGTGCCGTGGTAGGCCACGCGGCGCGCGATCGTCTTGGAGCGGTCGGCGAAGCCGCGCTTGCGCTGGTATGCCTTGGCGAGCTTGAGCGCCGCCTCGACCGCGTCGGAGCCGCCGGTGGTGAAGAAGGTCCGCGTCCGCGGGCCCATCGGGCTGAGCGCCGCCAGCGCGCCGGCGAGCCGGATCTGCGGCAAGCTGGGGAACGAAAACGGGGAGACGTAGGGGATCTCGAGCAACTGGTCGGTCATCGCCGCGACGATCTCGCGGCGCCCATACCCCGCGTTGACGCAAAACAGACCGGCAAGCGCATCGATATACACGTTGCCGTCCTGATCCCAAACGCGCGACCCTTCTCCGCGGGTGAGTATTATGGGCCGCGCGGAGGTACTGGAAAGGTGCCCCATCTGAAAGAAGTGCAGCCAGACGTTATCTGCCAGCGTCCGCTGCAGCGCCGGATCCACGGGAGACATGTTGTTCCTCCTGAAAGGCTCGTACGTGGAATGATGATTGATACGTGATGAATGGTGCATGGAACGGCACGAAGATGCGGTGCCTGTACGCATCACTCAGCACTCACCATTCCATCGGTAAAGGTTGTGCTCAGTGTGACCGTGATTGGCTCTGTACGCTTGCGGGCTGCCCCCCACCGAGCGCCGGAAGGGGCAGGGCGCGCTCAGTTGCATGCTGGTCGAGTGAAACACACCTCCTCATCAAAGCCTTTCGGGACATGCCTCCGTGTAGAAGTGAAAAAGGGAAAATGGAAAGATGGAAAATGTGGTTAAGAGCGCCATTCCACATTTTTCACCTTCCATGTTTCACTTTACATTTGTCACTTCTCCGGGCACGGCTTCTAGGAGCAATCCGCCGGAAGGCGTCACCGGCGGGTCGTCCTGGGAACTTGCCGCAGCATCGCGGCAGGCGAGTAGCGTGGGCGTTACCTCCGTCCCAGGCCTGGGCAACTACCCTGGATGGCTGACCAAGCGCGTCGAGTGCGGAGTGCAGTGTGCAGGGGTCTGCAATGATGAAGATGACACGATGCGCGGGCGATAGCGGCGTGGTTGGTCACCTGGCGACGCACGAGGCGCGCGTCCGTCCCGCGTTCATATTCATCGTTCCAGAGCCCCGCCCTCAGCCCTCAGCCCTCATCGCTCGTCCGGCCCAGTGGCGGGGAAACGTCTACATTGTCCGTTCGGCCTCCTTTCCGAGGGCCCGCAGACACGCCGCTGCGGGGCACTAACCCGCTCGCGATGGCGTGCTGCATGGAGCCGTGATGAACCCTCCCTGATCGGCGGCGGGGGTGCCCGAGGCCCAACGGCCACGAACGGTCGGGCAATCGTCCGCCGCCCGCCGTCTGTCCGATCGGCGCCACGCGCGCCCAGAATGATCACTACTCGGGTTCGGGCGGGCTGGCCGGTGCGCTGTCCGCGTCTGGCGGGGGGCCGCCCGGCTCGTCCCGCAGGAGCCGCATCACCCGGAAGGCCTCGGCATAGGGCAGGCCGCCGGCTTTGCCGGTCTCGGCGGCCCACTCACGGAGCCACCGGCCGTCGCCCACCTCGACCTGGCTGCGGTGACAGCGCAGCGCCTCGATCTTGCGCTCCAGCGTCGCCGAGATGTCGACCCACGTGTTGGGATGCTCAGCCCCGGAGATCCAGAGCTCGCGCACCTTGTGTGGCTCGAACCCTTCGGCCAGCAGCTCCGGAAAGATCGGCCGCGTCTCGGCGCTGGGAAAGACGGCGTAGACCGCCGCCTCGGCTACGGCCCGGTGGTCTGGGTGGTTGATGTACTCGTCGCCGTAGAAGACGGCCGTCGGGTCGCCGCAGACCACTCGGTCGGGCCGGAGCTGGCGGATGATCCGCGTCAGCTCGCGCCGCAGCTCGATCGTCGGCTGGAGCGCCCCGTCGGGATAGCCGAGGAAGAGCACCTCGCGCACGCCGCAGACCCGGGCGGCGCAGCGTTGCTCCTCCTCGCGCAGGCGCACGAGCGCGCGCAGGTCCTGATTCGGGTCGTTGCTGCCGGCCGCGCCGTCGGTCACGACGACGTAGGTGATCTCGGCGCCTTCCGCCGCCCAGCGCGCCGCGCTCCCGCCGATCGAGAACTCGGCGTCGTCCGGGTGCGCGAAGATCGCCAGGATGCGCAGGGGAGATGGTGATCTGTCCGTCATACAACCCGCTCGTCAAACTCCTCCCGCCCCTAGTCTACACCATGTGTCGCACATCTGTCCAGTGAATACGAGGACGTACGCGGTCGCTCGCACCGCGGGAGGTGTGGCGGGCCGCACGCCCGCCACGCGGCTCTTTTGGAGCGCGCACGCGCGCCAAAGAAGAGTTCTTGGAGGGTCTTCGCCCCGCCACACCTCCCCACCGCGCACATCCTGTGAATGGTTGGTGTGGAAAACACCCCGCCGGTGGGCGCCGCCACGGATTCTCTGCTGTGTCTGTGCTCCTACGTGTGGGCGGGTAGCGTAGGCACACTGAAATGCAGACGCGGGGCGCTCCCGGACACCGACGAGAGCTCCGCTGAGCGCCGGAGCTTCCGGCGCTCCTGAGCTGCCTGGCGTGTCGCGCTTGACAGGGCGCGCGATGGTGGTATTATTGATACTAGATATCAACATTCTCCTGATACGGTTCAGCGGGCCGGCATCCCGCAGGTGCTGCTCGACCTGAACGGCCCCCGCTTTGGGCTGGCACGCGAGGATGTGATGTGTGCGCAGGCATCAGCGTCTATGCGGGGTGTAAGCATCACGGGAACGGCCAGGTCGTACCATTAACCTCAGCGCTCACCTTGGTATCGGTCTCACTCTGGAGGAAACATCGTGAAAGTCGCCTATATCTTCAGTACCTCGGGGCATACCGCCAGCTACAAACTGGGCAAGATGATCTTGCCGCAACTGGAAGAAGGCCGCCACGGCGCCGAGGTGGTCGGGATGTTCTTCTTCGACGACAACACCTTTGTGCTCCAGCGCGGCAACCCGATCGGCGAGCGGCTGGCGCAGGTCGCGGCGAATCGGGGCATCCTGCTCATGATGTGCGACCAGTGCGCGCTGGAGCGCCACCTGGCGAGCGGCGCGCCGGGCCAGGCCACGCCCACCAACGTGGTCGACGGCGTGACGGTCGGCTGCTTCCCCGACCTGTACGCCGCGCTGGCGCCCGCGGCGCCCGACCAGATCATCACGCTGTAGGGCGCATCCAGAGCACACCATCTCCGCAGCAACGGCTCGTTGCATCGCTCCAGGCGTGCGGCCGTACCCTCCTGCGCGGCACTGCCCATCGGGCGGTGCGCCCGGAAGGATTCAAAAGTGACACCCCCTGTCACAGCACGGTGCTACGCTCCCCGGGGTGCAGTGTTCAGGCGAACGGGGTGCAACCATGCAACGATTAGCGGGCACGGTGGCGGTGGTAACGGGCGCGAGCCGGGGGGTCGGGCGAGGCATTGCGGAGGTGCTCGGTTCGGAAGGCGCCACGGTGTATGTCACCGGGCGGAGCGTGCGCGGCAACTCCACCCGGGCGCGGCTACCGTGCGCCACGGTGGAAGACACCGCCGAGGCGGTGACGGCGCGCGGCGGGGTTGGCATCCCGATGCGCTGCGACCATACTGTCGATGCCGATATTCAAGCGCTTATTGCGCGCGTCGAGGCTGAGCAAGGCCGCCTCGATCTGTTGGTCAACAACGCCTGGGGTGGGTACGAGGGGTACGACGATACCTTTGATGCCCCGTTCTGGGAACAACCGATCGCTCGGTTCGACGCGATGCTCACGGCGGGCCTGCGTGCGCATCTCGTCACCACATACTACGCCCTCCCGGTGTTGTTCGCCCAGCGCCACGGGCTGATCATCAACACCACACTGGAGATCGACCCATCGTTCTATGACATGGCGCTGTTCTATCGCACCACCAAACTGGCGATCAACTATATGACATTTGGCATGGCGCACGATCTCCATCAGCGCGGCGGCTATCCGATCGCCGCTATCGCGCTGGCCCCCGGCTGGACGCGCACCGAGGAGGTGATGGAGTTGTTCGAGCAGGGGGTGTACACCCCGCAGCAGCTCGCAGAGACCGAGTCGGTCGAATACATCGGGCGTGCGGTGGTGGCGCTCGCCACCGACCCACAGGTGTTGCAGAAAACGGGCAGAACGTTGCGCGTGCGCGACCTCGCCCGCGAGTACCACTTCACCGATATCGACGGCCGCCAGCCAGCCTGAGCGACGGTGCGGCCGGCACGGGCCGGGTGGCGCGCCGCCGCGTTGACCGTCGCATCGCTCGCGTGCTAGACTCGGGAGGCGCAGCGCCGCTCCCGTTAGCGCGATCCCACGGCCATCGTGTGCTCGGTGTCGGGGCGTAGGGCGCTGGCGTTCCACTGACCGCGATCGACGCTGGCGCGCGCCAGCCTGGAAAGACTCCGCGATGCCGCGCCTGCTGGTGCTTGTGTTGTTTGGCCGCCACGTTGTATATGACCGGTGTGAGCTGGACGGTGCAGATCGTGCGGTACCCGCTGTTCGCGCTGGTGGGGGCGGCGGAGTTTGCACCCTTCCATGCCGCGCACGCGGCCCGTATCACACCGGTGGTCTTTGGCGCGATGAGGGCCGAACTGCTGAGCGCCCTGGCGTTGCTGGTGGTGCGCCCGGCGTGGGCCCCCGGCTGGCTCGCCTGGGCCGGCGCGGCCTGCGCCGTGGCGACCTGGGCGCTCACCGGCCTGGTTCAGGTGCCGCAGCACACCCTTCGGCGTCGGGCAGCGCCTGCCGCAGCCGGCGGACTTCCTGTTTGCGCCGATCGTCGACGACATCGCGATCGTGGCGGGCAACGTGGAACCGGTCAATAACGACGGTCGCGTGGGGCAGCGCCTCCTGCACAGCTGTGCCGTAGCCCTCCCCCATGTCGGTACACACCGTCGTGATGGCCGTCTGTCGGTCGACTGGCAGTGCCTGCAACCAGGTCACGACCGTGACCTTCAAGCGGTCTGGCAGCACGGCGAGCAGGTGGAGCGTGCTATCGATCGCATGCCCGGTCAGGACGGCGACAACGTTCCGGTAGCCTTTGGTACGCGCAATCGCGTCGACTCCGAGCATGGTCAGCGTCGGCAGCGTCGTCCCATCCACGGTCGTAGCGACCCAGCGGTCGAGGACTTGCGCCAGGCGAACTTACTCGGCCCGCTGGTGCTGCTGCAGCAGGCCTCGCCGTGCGCGCGGCTGCAGTGACCATTCCCGTGACGGCGGCTGAAGCTGGACCGTCCAATATCATGCGACATATCCCTGCCGCCTCCCCCGCGCACGGCGGTGAGGTATAATGCCCGTGCCATGTGAAGGCCGCAGCGAAGCAGAGATCAGAAGGGCGGATGGCAGCAGAAGCAACAAACCTCGACGCGCGCCCGGCGCGGGCGGCGGCCCGGCTGTGGGAGATCGACGCCCTGCGCGGCCTGGCTGTGGTGCTGATGATCTTCTATCACCTGGTGTGGGATCTGTCCTACTTCGGCATCTACCAGGCCAATATCGCCGGCCTCGGCTGGCAGGCGTTCGCCCGCGGCATCGGCTCGACCTTTGTCTTCCTCCTCGGCCTCTCGATGGTCTTGCGCGAGGCGCGCCGCCCCGCCGCGGCGGGCGCGTGGTCGTTCGCGGCGTTCCGGCCCTATCTGCGGCGCGGCCTGCTGATTTTTGCCTGCGGCCTGATTATCACGCTCGTGGCGCATGTCGCCGTCGGCCCGGGGGCGATCCTGTTCGGCATCCTGCACCTGCTCGGCCTGGCGCTGATCCTGGCCTATCCCTTTCTGCGCTGGCCCGCGCCGGCCAGCCTCGCGGCCGGGATCCTCTGCCTGGCGGTCGGTTTCTACCTGTTCACCCTGCAAGTCGACACCTGGGCGCTGGTCTGGCTTGGGCTGCAGCCGCGCGGCGTGGTGATGGTCGACCACTACGGGCTGCTACCCTGGTTCGGGATGGCGCTGCTGGGGGTATGGGCCGGCAAGGTCTGGTACCCGGCGGGGGCGCGCGCCTTCGCCCTACCCGCGGCGGGCGACGGCGCCGCCGTCCGTGGGCTACGCTTCCTCGGGCGCCATTCGCTGGCGATCTACCTGCTGCACCAGCCGATCCTGATCGGCATGTTCTATGCACTCGGGTACGGGCGAGGGTAGGGGTGGCGCCTCCCCTTGAACTCGCCGTTCACTCGCCTCCCGCGCCGTTGAGCGTGGCGAGCGAGCACGCCTCGCCGCTGTACAGGTAGCGCTCGAAGTTGGCTCTGCGTGCCGGCCACTCGCCGTCCAGCATGGCGAACCACGCGGTGTCGCGGTTGCGCCCCTTGACCACCATATGCTGCCGGAACAGCCCCTCCGGCTGGAAGCCCATCCGCCGGGCGGCGGCCTTGCTGCGCTCGTTCTCGTTGTTGCATTTCCACTCTACCCGCCGGTAGCCCAGTTCGTCGAACAGGTAGCGGAGCAGCAGGTAGGTCGCCTCGGTGTTGACCCGTGTGCGTTGCACCAGCGGCGAGTACCAGATGTTGCCGAGTTCGGCGCGGCCCATCGGCGCGGCGATGCTCATGATCGCGATCAGGCCGACCTTGCGCCGGTGCTCCAGGCTCGTCGCGGTGAAGAAGATCGGGTCGGCGAGCGGCTGCACGCTGCGCAGCCAGGCGAGCATCTCCGCCTGCGAGGCGAACGGCCCGACCGACATGTACGTCCAGAGCGCCCGGCACTCCGGCGGCTCGTGCGAGAGCGCATACAGGTCCACGATGTCCGCCTCGGCGTCGAGCGGGGCCAGGGCGACATAGCGCCCGGCTCGCGCGATTCGCTCAGGATACGGCCAGCTCATCGTCACCTCCGGGGGCGCGGCGGCAGCGCCGGATAGAATCGGGAACTGCGATCCCGTCGCGCAGGTACAGATCGGCCACCGGCGTGCCGGCGGTCTGCCACAGCGGCAGCACGCCAGCCCAGATGGGCAGCTCCAGATCGTCCGCATCGTCCGTTGGCGGGCCGGTGCGAATCTTGGCGGATGTGCTCGTGATCGGCACCGCGACGATCAGCGTCTGCTGCAGTTCGACCCGGTTCGGCGGGCGGGCCTCCGCCCAGCGGCCCGGGATGAGCCGTTCGGTGAAGCGCTCGCGCGGCGCGTTGTTCCGCGTCGCCGGTGACCGGCTGGCCGCGGCCGGACAGCACCGCCGAGCGGTAGTTGACCGAGTGGTGAATGACCGGGCGCGCCAGCACGAGCCCATCCACGAGTGTCACGGCGATGCAGCCCTCGCCGCCGGCCGCGGCGTGGCGCAGCAGAAGGCGAGCGCGCGCCGTGCAGCAGGATGGTGTCGCCGTCGCGGGCGTGGCGCGCCAGCAGGACGAACGGCTGGCCGCCCTGGACAAAGCAGACATGGCAGATCAGCGCTTCGTCCACCATCAAATGGTTGCGGCGTCGTAATGGCCACGCTCGGGGATGCGGCACACCGTGTTGCGGGCATTTGGCGGAAAAGTCTGGGACATGGTTGGTTCTCCGTCGATCTGCGGTTGCGGCCGATCCTACCGCGCCAGCGTCGTGGACACAAGGGCCATTCCCGGCTACAATGACCGGGCCAATCCTGTTTGCTGCCTGGAGCGCCACCACGGCCACGGAGGGCACACATGATCGACACGGTCGTTGCCGAGGCCGTCGCGCGGATGGAGGCGGCCAACGCCGCGCGCGAGCAGGCGATCGCCGCCTCGCGGACGCTCATCCGCCAGTGTGCCAACACCATTCGCGCCGCCCATCGGGGTGAGTTCGCCGCCGCTGCCGGGCAGCTCGCCGCCGCCGCCAGCGCCGCCGCCGCGCTACGGGCCGGCCTGCGCACGCACCCCGAGCTGCTCTTCGCCGGGTACACCCAGGATGCGCTGAAGGAATACGCCGAGGCCGCGCTGGTGTGCGCCTTGCTCCAGGGCGAGCCGCCGCCCGGCCCGGCGGCGCTGGATGTCGAGCCGGCCGCCTACCTCAACGGCCTGGCCGAGGCGGCGTCCGAGCTGCGCCGCGCCATTCTGGACGGACTGCGGACGAACCAGGTCGCCCGCGCCGAGGCGCTGCTCGAGATCATGGACGATATCTACAGCCAGCTTGTGACCGTGGACTACCCGGACGCGATCACCGGCGGGCTGCGCCGCACGACGGACGCGCTGCGTGCCGTGCTGGAGCGCACCCGCGGCGACGTGACCGCCGCCATCCGGCAGGATCGGCTGGCCGCCGCGCTCGCCGCGGTGGAGGCCCGGCTCGGGCCGGCGCCGGAGTAGCCGCGCCACCGGTTGATTCGGCACCCACAATGCGCTATCATGCACCTATGGCGCTGGATCCGCCGCGGAACGGTCGGAGGACAGAGCATGCAGCGCGTAGATCGCTATTGCTTCGGGCGGCGCCCCTCCCGGCGGGCGCGCGCCGACGATCTCTGCTCGCTGCCGATCGCCCACGCTCCCAGGCTCGTTCCCACGCTGACGGCCCGGCTGCCGCTGGTTGGTCCCACCTCCATCCCGGTTGTGAGCGTTGCGGATGTCGAGGGCGCGATGCGGGCGGTTGTCGATCGGCGCAGCGTCGAGGAATGGTCGGGCTGTTACCCCGGCCCGGCCCGCATGCCGTCGCGTGTACCGCCCGCTGCCCTCCCGGCGCGCGAGCACGCGGCGTAGCGCCCCAGTGGCGGGCGCGGCGGCCCGGCCTGGAACGTGGGCGGAGAGACGTGCCGGGGCTTGTGATGCCAACGCGTGGACATCCGCAACCCGCGACCGAGACGCATGAGCGGGACCGGCAGGCGCAGGAGCTCGCGCAGTTAGACTGCCTGCGCCACGTGCCCGAAGGCGACCTGCGCCGGCTGGCGCCGCTCTGTGTCGTGCGCGTGTTCGACCCGGGCGCGCTGATTGTGGATGAGCGGCTCGCCAGCGACTCGCTCTATCTCGTTCTCAGCGGGACGGTCAACCTGACGCTGCATGATCGGGGCGGCAACGAGATCCTGATCGGGGTGCTCAGCCGCGGCGACTGCTTCGGCGAAGGCCCGCTGTTCGGCGATCTGTTCCGTGGCGCGACGGCCAGCGCCAACGCACGGTGTGCCCTGTTGCGGCTGCCGCTCGCCGAACTGCGGCCGCTCCTCGACGAGCTGCCCGGCTTCCAGGAGGCGCTGCGGGCGATCTACCGGCGGCGCCTGATCGAGCGGACGCTCGGCCTCGTTCCGCTGTTCGGGCAGCTCTCGCCGCTGGAGCGTGCCAACCTCGCCAGGCTGGTCGAGCCTCGCCAGGTCGCGCGGGGCGAGGTGGTGGTGCGGCAGGGCGAGCCGGGCGACGCGCTCTACCTGATCGAGGCGGGGCAGGCGGTGGTGGAGCGCGACGGCCTGGCGATTGCGCACCTGGACGAAGGCAGCTTCTTCGGCGAGATGTCGCTGCTGGCGAACGAGCCGCACACCGCCAGCGTCCGCGCCTTGACGCCTCTGCATGTATTTGTGCTGCCGGCGCAGGAGCTTGGCCGGCTGCTCGGTGGCTACCCGGAGTTGCGCGCGCGCCTGGAGGCGGTGGCGCAACGCCGCCGGGCGGCGAACAGCAGCATCCTGAACAACCCGGCCGCGGCTGAGCGCCTGGCGCAGGCGGTGAGCCATGGGATGCTGCGCGGTACGCGGCTGCTGGTGCGCGATCCGCAGCTCTGCCCGGAGGGGTGCCGCGGCTGCGAAGACGCGTGCGCCGCGCGCCACGGCCATGCCCGGCTCCGTGTGGACGGCGTGCCGATCGACGGCGTCAGCGTCGCGGATGCCTGCCGGCAGTGCCGTGTCGGCGCGGAGTGTGTCGAGGCCTGCCCGCAGAACGCGCTCCAGTGGAACCGGCGCGGCGCGCTGATTATCACCGACGCCTGCAATGGCTGCGGCGCGTGCGTCGATGCCTGCCTGTACGATGCCGTGCGGCTTGTGCCGCTCCGGCCCGCCGCTGGGCCGCCTGGGCCGCTGCGCTCGCTCTGGCAGCGGCTCCGCCAGGGCGCGCCGGTGATCCCGCTCCAGGCGGCCGGCCCGACCCACCGCGCCGATAAGTGCGACCTGTGCCACGGCTACAGCGACCTGGCGTGCGTTCGCGCCTGCCCCACCGGCGCGCTGCGGCTCGTGCCGGTGGAGGAGTTGTTCCCGCTGTAGATGCTTGCAGATTGTAGATGGCAGATGACCGCCGTCCGTGGACGAAGGATGGCGGACGAACGCCCGGCGCGGGAGACGAGGTGACACGGTGACACGGTGTGTCAGTGATCATGGTTCATTGTTTATTCTCATTCCCTCCACCCTACGCTGAAACGAGAAACCGACCAACGTGCCTATCACACCCCCGCCGCGCCGGTTGCCGGCGCTCACCTCTCTCCGCTACCGTGACTTCCGGCTGCTCTGGGTCGGCCAGCTGATCTCGATCGCCGGCTCGCAGATGCGGCTCGTCGCCGTCAACTGGCAGGTCTACGAGCTGGCCCGGCGCGGCGGTGGAATCGACCCGGCGCTGGCCCTCGGCCTGATCGGCCTGGCGCGCGTGATCGCCCTGCTGATCAGCGCGCCGCTCAGCGGCCTGGTGGCCGATCGGCGCGACCGGCGCTGGGTGCTTGTCATCACGTCGCTCGTCGCGCTGGCCACCTCCGCAGCGCTCGCCCTGGCGACCGAGCTGAACGCTGCGTCGGTCTGGCTGATCTACGCGATGGTGATCGCCGCCGCCGTCGCCGGGGCGTTCGAGATGCCGGCGCGCCAGGCGCTGCTGTCGAACCTGGTGCCGGCGCATGTGCTGCCGAACGCGCTCAGCCTCAACATCATCGCCTGGCAGGTCGCGACGGTCGTCGGGCCAGGGCTGGCCGGCGCGCTGATCGCCTGGGGCGGCGCGGCCCCGGTGTACTGGATCGACGCCGTCTCGTTCCTGGCGGTGGTGGTCAGCGCGGCGCTGATGCGCACCAGCGCCGCCCCGCCTGCGCCGCAGGGCCGCCCGACGCTCCATGACGCGCTCGAAGGGCTGCGCTTCGTCTTCCGCACCCGCCTGATCGCCTCGACCATGCTGCTGGACTTCTTCGCCACCTTCTTCGGCGCGGCGACGACGCTGCTACCGTTGTTCGCCGACCAGGTGCTGCACGTCGGCCCGGTGGAGCTGGGCTGGCTGTACGCCGCGCCAGCGGCCGGTGCGGTGCTCGCGGCGGCGGCGCTCACCTCGATCCAGATCCGGCGGCAGGGGCCGGTGCTGCTGTGGGCGGTGGCGCTCTTTGGCCTGGCGACGGTCCTGTTCGGCCTCTCGACATGGCTCTGGCTCACGCTCGCGGCGCTGGCGGTCTCCGGCGCGGCCGATACCGTCAGCATGGTTATCCGCGGCACCATCCGCAACCTGATGACGCCGAACGAGCTGCGCGGGCGTATGACGGCGGTGAACATGGTGTTCTTCGCCGGCGGGCCGCAGCTCGGCGAGCTGGAGTCGGGCGTGCTGGCCAGCCTGATCGGCGCGCAGCCGGCGGTGGCGATCGGCGGGCTGCTGTGCATCGCGGCGACGGGGGCGGTCGCCTGGTGGGACCGCAGCCTGCGCGCCTATTGCGGGCCGGTGGCTGAGGACGCCGCCCCGGCGGAGGGGGCGGCACGGCAGCCACAGCGGGCATAGCGGGAGTGGGCGGCTGATGCGTGATGCGGGATGGGGATCGGGCGGCGGGTCTGTCGGCGCCGGCCCGGTGGGGAAGCGTCAGTTGCGGGTGACGGCGGCCAGCCCCTCCTGAAGCGTTGCGGCGGTGCGCAGGCAGCCCAGGTCGGCGCCGAGGCCGACAAGGGTCTGAGCGACCTCCGGGCGGATGCCGACCAGCACCGTCTGCGCGCCGAGCAGCCGCACTGCATCTGCGGTGCGGACGAGCGCCTGCGCGACCTGGGTGTCCACCACCGCGACACCGGTGACATCCAGGATCATGGCGCGGGCGCGGCACGTGGCGACCTGATTGACGACTATGCCGACCAGCGGCGCGACCAGCACATCGTGGCGAACGGGAATGACGGGCAGCGAGAGCGCGGCGATCGTCTGGTTGAGCGCCTGCTGCGCCGCGAGGCTGGCTTCCAGCTCGGCGGCCTGGGCGCGCTGCGTCTCGAGCGCCGCGGCGAGCTCAGCGGTGCGTTCGACGACGCGGGCCTCCAACGCAGCGTTCGCCTGCTCCAGCGCCCCGGCAGACGCCTCCGCCTGGGCGCGGGCGTGCTGTGCCGCGTCCAGCGCGACGCGCGTGCTGCGCGCGCCGAGGTAGGCCAGCAGGCTTGTGACAGCTACCATGGCTGCGGCGCTGGAGATCTGTCTCGACACCTCCACGGTTGGCGGGGGAAGCTGCCCGAGGATCGCCCCGACAAGCGCGATCCCCGCTAAGTTGATCGCGCCGACCGCCCAGACAGCGCGGGGGCGGAGCACGAGCCCGGCAGCGAGGATCGAGATCGGAGTAAAGAAGAGCGTCTCGTTCAACGTTCTATTGGCAAGTAGTACCGCAAAGAGAACGATAATCGTGATCCCGGTGAGCGCCGTCCCCGCGAGCGACACGTGCCCGCGGCGGGCGAGCAGCACTACCCACGCCAGGAGCGTGACGGAGACGAGAGTGGATAGGAGGTTCACGAGCTGCCCCTGCCTGAGGCTCGATGGGGCAAAGGCCAGACTCAGCGCTATCAGGCCGAGCGCGATGGCGATCGTGTTACGCCCGCGGCGCCGGATATCTTCGTCGCAAGTCTTGACATCGAGCAGGGTCGCGAGTACGTCCGCCATGGTTACTCCTTGTTCGACGACGGATACCTGTTGACACCCGCCAGGAGTATACAATGCTGGTATCTGGCAAAGTCTCGCAGTTTGTCGAGTGAAATGGAGCGATTTCATTGCGTGCATGATCGGACAGAGAGCGGGCAGCGGCACGGTGCGGTGGATGAAGAAGCCCTGGGCGCAGCTCTAACACCGCTGGCGGCGATGTCGGCAGCCTCGATAGAGAGCCCTGCAGGTCAGGTTGCGCGTGTGCGGAGCATGTGCTATAATCTGGCGTGTCGCCGCGCGGTGGCAGGTCCGGGCCGCTAGCTCAATTGGTAGAGCAGCTGACTCTTAATCAGCGGGTTGTAGGTTCGAGTCCTACGCGGCTCACCACGTTTCTCGGTTTCAGGCAAGGTGGCATGGCAACGCCCAGCCTGCTGGCCTTGGCGGGCACATGGCCTTCTGGTGCGTTTCTCAGGCGCTTACCAGGAGGCCGTTCTCATTTCCCACTTAACGACTCCCCGGTCGTTTTCACCTTGCGTTTGCGGGCTTGGCTGCTATACCTCGATCTCGGCGAACAAATTTGAATTGAACCATCTTCATATTGCACAGCGATTCCCATAGACGGGAGTCGCGCGTTTTCTTTGGGCTCAACGATGCCGCAGATCGCTTTGAAACTACGCCCACCGTACGCCGGACAGCAGCGGATCTCCGCGGAGGCAGACCCGGCTGCCGAGCGGGCTGTGGCGCTACGCCGCGGCCGGCAACGGCCACGACGACACGCTGATCGCGCTGGCGCTGGCGAAGGAGGCGGCCGCTCGGCCAAGCCCGAGTGGGTATGTGGATTGGGCGTGATGGGGCCGGCGGGCTGGACGGCAGGGCAGAGGTTTATCGGTCGAACTGAACGGCAATCCGAGGTCGTCATGTGAAAGCATTGCCGCAGTTGGTGTGCTATACTCAGCGCTGATCACACAAAACCCGCTCTCGCCTGCTCAGCGTTCGAGCACGTCTTGTGATTCGCGTATTCGTTTGTGCTGCGCCTCTATGGTAGCATCTGTACCATCCTTCGGCAAGGTGCGCTGTGTAGCGCGGCGCCCGCTGAGCACGTGCTATGCCTGCTTTCCCCACTTCTATGTTTGGTGAACCATCGTCTGCTCCCGGAGCTGGCGATAGCGTCGATCTACGCCGTGGATTGAAGATGTGCTTGCGGCTGCAGATGGCGGAAGGCCGAGCGTGGGCACGGCAGACGGCCGGTGCCAGCCATTCAGCGATGTGTCTGATAAGCTACGGTAATTGAGCAGAGCTGAAGCGAAAGCGAGCTATTGCGATGCCAGTGCGCCTTGAGGTTCGGGTCAACGATGGGGTCCGCCGGGCTCTTGCTGATGGCGCCGAAGCGCCGCTGGCCGAGAGCCGGCTGGCCGATCTGCCGGATGTGGAGCGGCTGCGACGATACCCGTTTGACGAGGGCCTGCTGCTATTCCGGGCGCTGGGCGGGGCGGCACTTCTTGCGCTACTGGACCGCTCGGATGATGGGGTGCTGCTGCTGGCGTGTGATGAGGCGGCGGCTGCGGTGCCGTGGGAGTACGCGGCGACCGACCGGCGCACGTTCGTGAGCTGCGACTATGGGCTGCTACGACTCGAAGCTGGCGGTGTGCGCGTGGCCGATCCGGAGCTGACGCCTCGGCTGCTGGTGCTCTGCGCGGACCCGCTGGAGTATCCGGGCGGTGGACAGGCGTCCTACCAGCTGGACTTCCCGGCGGAGCTGGCGGAGCTGGAGCGCGCGTTGCGGCAAGGGACGCGGGCTTTGTCAGCGCGCCGCGTCGCGCCGACCTTCGAGGAGCTGATCCGCGCACTGGCCGACGGGCCGGCGCTGCTGCACTTCAGCTGCCATGGAAGGATCGCGACGTTTGAGCGGAATGGGCAGCCGGAGACGGATGTGCTGCTACTGCTGGAGGATGAGTGCGGCCGGGCGCGCTGGCTGCCAGGGCGCGACCTGTTGCAGGCTGCGCCACGCGGCAGCCTGCGGCTGGTGCTGCTGAGCGCCTGCCACAGCGCGGAGCTCGCGCGCGGCCTGGTGCGGGCCGGGGCGCCGGTGGCGCTGGGGATGCAGCACAGCTTTCCGGATCCACAGAGCGCGAAGCTGGCGGGGACTTTTTACCGCTGGCTGAGCAGCGGGCGGAACAGAGTGGCCGAGGCGGCACGGCAGGCACGGCAGGCGATCAAAGCTGCTGACTCGAGCGCGGTTGGGCTGCTGGTGGTGTACACCCGACAGGATGCTTGGGGACCACTCGCGCTGCCGGCTGGCAGCCCGGATGTGCAGCTAGGATTACCGGCGGACGTAAACGTGCCGGCGAGTATCGCGGCGCCGAGCAGCGGGCTGTTGGGCCGCAACGCCGAGCTGGTGGCGCTGGCGGCGGCGTTCAGCGCGGGGAAGCGGGTGGTGACGATCACCGGCTTTGGCGGGATGGGCAAGACAGCGCTGGCGGCCGGGTTCTTGCGGCGGTTTGGCTGGCGATTCCAGCGAGTGCTGGGGGTCAGCTTCGCGAATGAGACCGTGGACCTGGCACGCGTGTGCCGGGAGCTGCTGGAGCGAGCCGGACTGAAGCAAGCGGCACAGGAGATTCTCTCCGGCGCGAGTGACCGCGACGAGCTGGTGCGCCTGCTGCGGCGCCGGCTGGCAAAGCGGCGCGAGCAGCAGGCGCGTCTGGGCGTTCAGGCCGACCCGGTGATTGTCATCGAGATCGAGGACCTGAAGGCGGAGCTGGCGGCGTTCGGCGCGCAGGACCTGGGGGCGCTGGCGCTGGCGGGGCTGCGCGAGCGGCTGCTGGAGGCCATCCGGCCCGGCGACCTGCTGCTGTTCGACAACTATGAGAGCGTGCTGACGCCGGACCCCGGCAGTGAGGCCGCAGCCGGGCAGGTGGCACGGCTGCTGCCGCTCCTGCTGGACCGCGGGGCGCGGCTGCTGCTGACGAGCCGGGCGAAGCCGTCGGGCCTGGCGGACGAGGAGCTGGTGCCGCCAGAGAACGGGCTGGAAGGGCTGGCACTGCGCGATGGGGCGAGGCTGTTCCTGCAGTACTCGAGCAGGGCGCGGGGGATGGCGTGGGAACGGGCGTGGCAGCTGGCGGAAAGCGTGGCGCGCGAGACGGACGGCTACCCGCTGGCGATTATGCTGCTGGCCGGCGCCTACGACCAGAGCGGGGCCGACGCGGAGCGGTTTCTGGACAATTGGCCCAAGATGCTGGCCGAGGCGAAGAACGATACCCTTGACGAACGGCACGCACGATTCGCGGCGGCGGTGGCGTTTAGCCTGGCGCCGCTGAGCGACGAGCAGCGGAGGCGATTGACGGCGCTGGCGATACTGGAGGTGCCGTTCTTCGCCGAGGCGGCCGTGTTTGTGTGGGGCCTGGCATGCGACGACAAGGGCTGGCCAACGGAGGATGCGCTGCAGGAGGCGCGAGACACGCTGGCACTGTACACCAACCGCAGCCTGGTGCAGATCGATAGGTACTTCGAAGGCACAGATACATTGAAGACTTACCGCTTTCAGCCGGCGCTGCGGCAGGAGCTACGGCGGCTGGGCGCAGGCTCCAACCCGGCGGATGCGGAGCTGGCGGCATACGGCGCCTGGCTCGCGCAGCGGGCGTACGGCGAGATCAGGCGCTCGCCAGCGCTGGCCGACACGGTGTACCAGAGCCTGCCGCTGATCGACGCGGCGAGCGCTAGGCTGGTGGGCGAAGCCCAGCTGTGGCATGTGCGCCGCAGCGCCTGGCTGCGACAGCAGTTTGGCGAGTTGGTGGCGGCGCGGGCGGAACTGGACCAGGCGCTGGCGGCCGCTCCAGACCAAACAGCCGTGCGCGGCGCGCTTCTGTACGAGATGGCCAACATCTACCGGGTGCAGGGCGAGCTGGACGAGGCGATGCGGCTCTATCGCGAGAGCCTGGCGATCGACGAGGCGCTCAAGGACCAGCAGGGCAAGAGCGCCACGCTGCGCGCGATGGCCGACATCTACGCGGTGCGGGGCGAGCTGGACGAGGCGATGCGGGTGTATCGCGAGAGCCTGGCGATCGACGAGGCGCTCAAGGACGTGAGGGGCAAGAGCGCCACGCTGCACGCGATGGCCCGGATCTACGCGGTGCGAGGCGAGCTGGACGAGGCGATGCGGCTGTGTCGCGAGAGCCTGGCGATCCAGGAGGCGCTCAAGGACCAGCAGGGCAAGAGCGCCGTGCTGAACCAGATGGCAAATATCTCCATACAACGGGGTGAGTGGCAGGCGGCACGCGAGCAGCTACAGGAAGCACTGCAGATCGCGCAGCGGCTTCCCGATCCGTACAACATTGCTTTCAGCACCGTCAAGCTGGGGCAGGTGGCGGAGGGGGAGGGAGACATCGCGGCGGCGCTGGCGCAGTACCGCGCGGGTCTGACGATCTTCGAGCAGCTGCGGATGCCGCGGGAGGCGCAGCAGGTGCGGGCGATGATCGCGGCGGCGGAGCGCCGAGCTGAAGGAGGCCAGACGATCAAGTAGGCGATCGCCGCCTGGGCAGCGGGCGGTCAGGAGGACGAGACGCGTGAGCGCGAGCTGGTGGCGCTGCTCAACCGGATCGCCGGGGCGACGGCCGAGCGGGCGCGTGGGGGGAGCGGGCAGGGGGCCGAGACACTGGCGGCGGCGCTGGTGCCGCTGCGGACGGCGCTGCGCGAGTGGTCGGTAGCCGCAGAGCTGCCGCCGTACGGTGTGCTGCTGGGGTGTTTCCAGGCGCTGCTGCGAGGACAGCTGGAGCAGCTGGAGCGGCTGCGGACGCGGCTGGACGAGGGGCGAGCGCAGGCATTGGCCGAAGTGGAGCGGCGGGCGGCGATGGACGAGGAGATCGGCCAGTTGGAGGGTTGGACACGGGGGGAGTTCGCCGACGAGGAGCCGCCGGCCAAGCAGGAAACGGCGGAAGCTCAGATCGCCAGGGTTGCGGAGCAGGCTATGACGGCCGCCAAGGAGGTACTGGCTGCCGACGGAGGGACGCGGGCGGCGCTGGCGACCCAGGTGGACGAGGCGGCAGCCTACTACGCCGAGGGCGAGGAGCCGGGCTCGCCATACGACGAGCTGGCGATGTTTCTGCGGGCGGTGGCAGCGTGGCTGCGCGACGTGCTCTACGAGCCCGAGGCGTTCCGCGCGCCGCAGACGACGGCGCAGGCGACCGAGGCGGCGCCAACGGGTGCGCACACGCGCGGCGATCTGGTCCGCGCGACACGCCTGCGCAGGACGCAGCGCGCCGGACTCGCCTAACTGGACGACCGTCACCGTGAACGCGCAGTGGTACGTCGTCGTGGTCGTCCTCGTGGTGCTCTTCCTCGGGAAAAGAGTTTCCACCAGATGAGAGAAGCATCCGCTCCGAGTGGTCCGGTGGCTGGGGGCAGTCCAGTTCACGTGGAACCCTGGACACACCGCGTGTGACCGCTTCCGACCGGCGGCGCGCCCGGGCCTGCGTTCAGCGCTCGCTTTTGACGACACGCGCAAGGTAGCACTCAAAGAGCGCCTCACGCTCCTCGGCTGTCATTATGCGCCCCTCTGCCTCGGGTGGGTCGGACTCGGCGAAGGAAAGAACCTGCCCACGCTCCAGCTCGGCCGTGTCATAGTGGATGGCGACCACCACCTCGCTGCGGCCAAGCAGCGTAGTGATGCGCTCGGCCAGATAGTTGAGCGTGTCGCGGTGCTCGGTGAAGATCATCAGCTTCTGGCGCGGCGAGGGCGCCGGGCGGGCAACCTCGCGCACCTGGTACGGCTCGCGCTCCTCGGCCAGGCGGGTGGCGACCGCCGCCGGAGTGAAGATCTCGCCCGGCAGGCTGGCCAGCTCGCGCCACTTGCGATCCTCGCCGCTCTGCCGCACCGCCGGGGCCATGGCTTCAAGCCGCCGCAGGTTGGCGATCTCCAGCTTCAGCTCATCGATGGTGCGCGCCGCCGTTGCCTGATCGTGCACCTCTTCCTCGACTTGCGCGACCTTCTGCTCCGGCGCGTCCTCGAGATCGTCGAGATCGTCGGCGTCGAGCAACCCTTCGGAGCCGAGCTCGACAGCGCCACGCTGTAAGAGTTGAAGCTCGCGCAGGCGCGGTGGTGCCAGCGCGCCCCGCGCCGTGAGGGTACAACCAATCTGGCGCATGGTAGATCGGCATCGTGACGGTTCTGTGATCAAAGCGATGACGATCGATAAGCGATTGGTTATCTGCGCGGCGGGTACGACCGGGCGCCGTACCGTCGGCATGTACGACCTGCCGCCGCACGCGCTGTCAGCTTCCTGTCATCCACAGCGCGCCGGATTTCCGCTAGGATAGACATCCGCACATCTGTGCTGGCGGAAGCAGTGGACCACATCTTACGTGAGGTGGCAGATGACAACGCGCTCAGGCGGCGAGCGTGCATCCGTGCTCGCCCAACTGATGACCGTAGCCCAGCGGCGGTGGGGCGCGCGCGCCCTCGGCCGCGGCCTGGCCCTGCCGGCTGGCCACCCGCCGCTCCCCACCGGTGTCGCGCCGCTCGATGCCCTGCTGGGTGGCGGGCTGCCCGCCGGCGGGATCACTGAGGTCCTGGGCCGGCCGACCTCTGGCGCGTCCACGCTGGCGCTCCACGTTGTGGCCCAGGCGCAGGCCCGCGGCCAGTTGGTGGCCGTCGTCGACCTGGCCGGCCGCTTCCATCCGGCCTACGCCGCAGCCTGCGGCGTCGATCTGGCGTCGCTGCTGCTCGTCCGCCCGGCCAGCGCCGCCGACGCGCTGGCGCTGGTCGCCGGGTTGATCGATCTTGCCCTCGGCCTGATCGTCGTGCCGGCGCTCGCGGCGCTGCACCAGACCGCCGACGGGCAGCGGCGCCTCGCCCAGGCGCTGCCGCGCTGGCAGCGGGCGCTGGCCGGCGCCCCGACCGTCGTCCTGGCGCTGACGTACCTGCCCTACCCCCCGCCGCTGGTTGCCCGGCTGGCCGGCCACGGGTCGGCGCTGGCGCTCGCCGCCCCGCTGCGGCTGCACATCGCCCGCCAGGGCTGGAGCCTGCACGACCCGGGCACGCCGCAGTGCCACGCCCAGGTCACCGTGCTGCGCCGGCGCGGCGCGCCCGACCAGACCACCTGCCCACTGACGCTGGCCCTGCCGATCGACTGCGACGCGGAGGGTGTATGACCTGGTATGCCACCCTGCTTGCGCCCCAGCTACCGATCTCCGTCGCCCGGCGGGACGACCCGGCGCTGGCGCGCCGCCCGCTGCTGATCTACGACGCGGCCAGCCCGCGCCCGGTGGTGACTGCCGCTTCGGCCGACAGTGGGATAGCACCAGGGATGGCGCTGTGCCACGCGCGCCTCCGGTGCCCGGACGCCCGCTGCCGCCCGGCCGACCCGGCGGCGCTGGACGCGGCGGTCGGTGCGCTGCGCGCTGTCCTGGCGCAGGTCAGTCCAACGGTGACGGTGGACAGCACCACACCGGATGCACGTCTCACCGGCGATCTCGGGCGGTGGGCCCTGCCGGACATCCTGGCGCAGGCGGCCGCGCTCGTGCAGCGCGCCGAGGCGGCGGTCCATCTCCCGCTCGCGCTCGGCGTCGCGGCCTGTCCGCTCGTGGCGGGCATCGCCGCGGCGGTCGCCGGCGGCGGGCGCGCGCTGGTGGTGTCGCCTGGTCAGGAGGCGCGCTTCCTGGCGCCCCAGCCGGTTGCGCGGCTCCCCATCGCGCCCGAACTGGCGGCGCGCCTGGCCGGGTTCGGCCTTGATCGGATCGGCCGCCTCGCGGCCCTGCCGCGCGACGCGCTCGAGGCGCAGTTCGGTGCGCTCGGCGGGACGCTCGCGGCGCTGGCGCGCGGGCTGGACCCGACACCGCGCCCGCCGCCTGCCCCGGAACGCCAGCTCGCGCTCCGGTGGGTGCCCCACACACCTGTCTGCGACCGGCGGACCGTCGCGCACGGCCTGGCGCAGTTGGCCGACGGTCTGGCCACGCGGCTCGCGCGGCGCGGCTGGGCCGCGGCGCATGTCACCCTCACCATCACCCCTGACGCGGGCGCCCCGATCGTCGGCGCGCGGGCGCTAGACCCGCCGACCGCCCAGGCCGCCCGCCTGCGCACAACGCTGGACGCGCTCTGCGACGCCGGCGCGCCGCGCGCCGTAGCGGCGCTCGCCGTGCGGGTCCACGCCACGACCCCGCCGGCCACGCGCCAGTTGTCGCTCTTCGCCGCTGATCAGGCCGCCGCAGCAGCCCGGCGCGCCGGCCTGGCCCGCCTGGCCGCGCGCTATCCCGGCCGGCTGCTGCGGGTGGCCGCCGACCCCGGCGCGGTGTTGGCCAGCCAGCGGGTGCAGGTCATGGCCTGGGACGACGATGGCACTGCTGTTTGACCCAACCCCGATCCAGGTGACGAGCGATGCGCAGGCGACGCCGCGCCGTTTTACCATCCGCCAGCGGGTCTTCACGGTCGCGCAGGTGCTGGAGCGCAGCCGGCTGGATGTCGGCCTGTGGCGCTGGCGGGTCATCCGCGAGTACTTCACCCTGCTGACCGACCGTGGGCTGCTGGTCGTCATCTACCGGGATGTCCGCGGCGGGCAGTGGTACCTGGATCAGGTGCTGGATTGAGCGCCACGCCATGCCGATCGCCTATGCCGAGCTGCACACCCACTCGTGCTACAGCCTGCTCGATGGCGTCGCCACGCCGGCGGCGCTGGTCGCACGCGCTGCCTGGCTGGAGCTGCCGGCCCTGGCCCTGACCGACCACGACGCGGTCTACGGCGTCGTGCCGTTCGTCACTGCCGCCCGGGCCCATGGCATCCGCCCGATCCTGGGCGCCGAGCTGACCTTCACCACCGGCCATCATCTGACGCTGCTCGTAGCCAATGCGTGCGGCTGGGCCCATCTCTGCACGCTGATCAGCCGTGCCCGGGCCAACGCGCCGAAGGGCCAGGCGGCGCTCGCCTGGCGCGACCTGCCGGGCCACACCGAGGGGCTGATCTGCCTCTCCGGCTGCCGGCGCGGGCCGGTCGCCGCCGCGTTGCGGCGAATGGACACGGCCGGCGCGGCGCGGGCCGCGACCTGGCTGCGCGACCAGTTCGGGCCGGCGCGCTGCTGGATCGAACTCCAGCACCACCTGCTGCCGGGCGATGGCACGCTGGTACGCGCGCTCGCCGAGCTGGCCCGGTACATCGGTGTCGGCTGCGTGGTGACCAACAATGTCCACTACGTCCACCGCGCCGGGCATGAGCTGCGCCAGGTGCTGCAGGCCATCCGCCAGGGCACGAAACTGACGCCGGCAACGCTCCGGCGGCGCATCTCGTCGGAAGCCTATCTCAAGCGCGGCGCGCAGTTTCTGCCGTTTCTGGCCGACTACTCCACGGCGCTGGCGAACACGCTCCGGATCGCCGAACAGTGCGCCTTCGAGCTCCACTACGGCGTGCAGGACCTGCCGCCGTTCCCCACCCCACACGGCTACGATGCGATAAGCTATCTGCGCGAGCGCTGCCTGGCCGCCCTGCCCGTCCGATATCCCGGCGAGCGCGAGCGTGCGGCGCGGCAACTCGCCCACGAATTGCGCATCATCGCGCAAGCAAACCTGGCTAACTATTTCCTGATCGTCTGGGACATCGTCCGCGAGGCGCGCCAGCGCGGCATCCGCTGCCAGGGGCGCGGCTCGGCGGCCAATAGCCTGGTCGCCTACCTGCTCGGCATCAGCCCGATTGACCCGCTGCAGTACGACCTGGTCTTCGAGCGCTTTCTCTCCCCGGAGCGCCGCGCACCCCCTGATATCGATCTGGATCTGGCCGGTGACCGGCGCGAGGAGATCATCCAATACGTCTACCGCACCTACGGCCCGGCCCACGTCGCGATGGCCTGCACGTTTGTGACCTTTGGCGAGCGCAGCGCCCGCCGTGACAGCGCCCACGTCCTCGACCTGCCGCCGGCGGCGCACTGCGACAGCGACCCCGCGCCCGATAGCCCGCAGGCGCTGGCGGCGGCGCTCGGGCGCGAGCTGTGTGGGTTGCCGCGGCATCTCGGCCAGCACAACGGCGGGATGGTGCTGACCGCCGCGCCGCTCGCCGAACGAGTCGCCACCGAGCCGGCGGCGATGCCGGGGCGGGTGGTCGTGCAGTGGGATAAAGAGGCGCTGGAGGCGGTCGGCCTGGTCAAGATCGACCTGCTCGGCCTGCGCATGCTGGCGGTGCTGAGCGAAGCGGAGCAGGTGCTGGCGGATGCCGGCACGCCGGTCGACCTCGACCGCCTGACCTTCGATGACCCAGCGGTCTACGCCATGATGGCGGCCGCGGACACCATCGGCGTGTTCCAGGTCGAAAGCCGGGCGCAAGCCCAGGTGCTGCCGCGCCTCATGCCGACCTGTTTTGCGGACCTGATCGTCGCGATCTCCCTCATCCGCCCCGGGCCGATTCAGGGGGAGATGGTGCATCCGTATCTGCGCCGGCGGATGGGGGTCGAGCCCGTGACCTACCCGCATCCGCGGCTGCGGCCTGCGCTGGAGGAGACGCTAGGCGTCATCCTATTTCAGGAGCAGGTCATCAAGGTGGCGCGCGACCTGGCCGGGTTCACGCCCGGGCAGGGCGAGCAGTTGCGCCGCGCGCTCGGCTCGGGGCGCGGCCCGGCGGCCATCGCCCCATGGCGCGACGCCTTCCACGCCGGGGCCGCGGCGCGGGGCGTGCCGCCAGCGGTGGCGGAGGGCGTCTTCCGACAGTTGGCGGCGTTCGGCAGCTATGCCTTCCCCAAGTCGCACGCCGCGGCGTTCGCGGTGATTGTCTACCAGTCGGCCTGGCTGAAGCGCTACCACCCGGCGGCGCTGCTGGTCGGGCTGCTCAACCAGCAGCCGATGGGGTGCTGGCCGCCGTCCATCCTGGTGCGCGACGCGCAGCGCCACGGCGTGTCGGTGCTTCCGCTCGACCTGGCGGCCAGCGACGCGCGCTGCACGCTGGAAGAGGGGGCGGTGCGACTGGGGTTCACCACGGTGCGTGGCCTGGGGGCAGATGGCGCGCAGCGGATCGTCGCGGCCCGGCGCGCGCGCCCGTTCAGCGACCTGGCCGACCTCTGCCGCCGCACCCGCCTGCCGCGCCGGCTGGTCGCGGCGCTCATCCAGGCCGGGGCGTGCGACGGCTGGGGGCTGGCGCGGCGCACGCTCCTCTGGCAGCTCGGGACGCTGCGCTCCGCCGAGGACGAACTGGACCTGCCGATCCCCGGCAGTGCGGTCGAGCTGCCCGACGACAGCGCGGCAGAAGCCCAGGCGGCGCAGGGGCGTGTGCTCGGCGTGGCCTGCGGCGCGCACCCGCTGGCCCGCTGGCGCGCCGCGCTTACCGCCCAGGGCTACCGTAGCAGCGCGCAGCTGGCGGCGACGCCGGCCGGCCAGGCGGTGGTCGTGATCGGGACGATCGCCATGGCGCAGCAGCCACCGACCGCGAAGGGGTTCGCCTTCCTGACGCTGGAGGATGAGGAGGGGATGATACAGGTGATCCTCCGGCCGGCAATCGCCGCCGCGTGCCGCGCACCGCGTTCCCACACCGGGCTGCTGGAAGTCCACGGCATCGTCCAGCGCGAGGCGGGCATCGTGCACGTGCGGGCGACGCGGCTCATCCCGCGGGCGGTGGAGTGAGGGGCTATCCGTGGGTAGCGCGGCCGACTGGCCTGCGCTCCTATGCCCCGGCGATGATAGCGAGGATGCGGCGGACGCATGCGCACCTCAGCCTCGTACCGAGCGCTGTCACGGAGGACGGAACGGCGCTCGTAGGACGTTCGCCGGCCATCTCGACGAGTGCGGGAGAGCAAACACAGCCGGCAGTAGCCTCGACAAGCTACCGCCGGGTGTGGCTGTGCCGTTGCCCCGTTCCGTGCGCCGGCCCGAGAGCCGTCCCACCCGCGCGGCAGGAAAGCAGTGCCAAGGCTTCCAGCCGCTCGCGCAGATAGCCGCGCGCAGCCAGCTTATCACGCAGGTGGCTGTCGTGCAGCTCGACGACCATCAGGCCCAGGGTCGTTTCCGGGTAGCAGCGCCGCCTCCTAGCGTGCTCCGGCGTCAGCCGATGCACGCCGCCGACGAACTCGACGGCGATGCGGGCGACCGGCAGCAGCACATCGCACAGGTAGGGACCAGCATAGGCTTCGGCGCCGGCATGTATCCGTCATGGTCGCCTGACGCGCGTCGAGCGAATGGACGCAGAAATCGAAAGTCATCGGGCAGTTGAATGCGGGACAGGCTCGCAGTGGCTTTCAAGCCGTCCCGAAAGCGCTGAAGCTTGGATCTATCTTGTTCTATCGACATCTTTATCAAACGCATTCATCCTTCTGTCTGGTTTCCGCATAGACTCTGAGAGGAACAAATGCAAGCTCTGCGCGAGATCGCTCGCGGATCGATCAACCCGCCGGATCTGCGTTACTATTTTGTGGCTATTTCCACCCTCAGCGTTCCATCTGCATCGATCGACCTTCATCCTTTTCGCGTCCGTGCTACAATAGGAACGGGATTATGTTCTGGTGTAACAGAAGCAGGCGGTGATGGCGACCGAAACGCTGACCATCCAGGTTCCCGAGCCGCTCTACCGCCGGCTGGAGCAGCTTGCAGCCTTGAGTGGCCAGCCACTCGAAAACCTGATCACACAGACATTGTCGGCAAGCATTCCGCCGCTCCCCGAGGACCTACCGTCACCCACGCGCGACGCGCTGATGTCCCTCGAGGCCCTGAACGATGATGACCTATGGCAGATTGTGCGCAGCGGCGTTCCTGAAGCGGAATACGAGCAATGTGCCGAGCTACGAGCGAAGCACCGCGCAGGTACGCTCGGGCCGGACGAGCAGGCGACCCTCGAGCGCCTTACCCGAGGCCAACCTGCGGACGCTGCGCAAGGCATACGCGGTGGCACGACTGTGCGCGAGAACCTCTGCCTCGCCTGCACCCGCTGCAACGACTTCAAGGGAGACCGGACCGAGGGTGTAGAGCCGGAGACAGGTGAAACGGTGCCGCGCATGCCATACGTACGCCAGAGAGACCTGTCGAAAAGGGGTAGAGCTCACGGTCGCCTGATCTGGGAGCGCAGATGTCTGGCCTGCCACGCGCCTGGACGGGCGTGATGCCCGTGATCCCAGGTGCGCCCCATGCGAGCCGTTGCCACTACCCGAAAAGGAGCGTATGAGCCTATGGTACGGCTAGTAATCGCCGATGATCACCCGGTGGTGCGGGCCGGGTTACGCGCGGTGTTCGAGACCGACACGGACCTGCGGGTTGTCGAAGAAATTGCCAGCGGCGCAGATGTGCTCGACCGTGTGCAGCACCTGTGGCCGGCGTTCGATCTGCTGGTGCTCGACGCGCGCATGCCCCGCTTCGACCCGGTGGCAACCGTGCGCCAACTGACACAGATGTATGACGATCTGAAGATTATGGTGCTGTCGTCGTACGATAATTCCGAATATGTCAACGGGCTGCTCAATGCAGGTGCGCGCGGCTACGTGCTGAAGGATGAACCGCGCGCAACCCTTATTTCAGCAGTGCATATTATTGTCAACGGCGACACGTACATGAGCCCGAAAATCGCCAGTGTGTATGTGCAACAGCAGCGTCGATTGATCGACGACCGCAATCTGCTGCTCGAATTGACTGACCGCGAGCGCGAGGTGCTGCAGCTAGTTGGCGCGGGCTACGACAACCAGGAGATCGGCAACGCGCTGACGATTAGCTACGAAACGGTGAAGAACCATCTGCGTAATATCTATGGCAAGCTCGGCATTGGCAACCGCTACCAGGCGATTGTGTTTGCGTTCCGCAACGGCATCGTCGATCTGCAATCGATCGGGCAGCGCAACGGTTCAGAATAACAGCGCGATGCTGGCGTGCAAACATGCCGACGCAAGCCCATAGAGTAGCACGGTGTCGAGCGCGCGCGATGGATGCAGCCGCCCAACCTGCACCAGCGCCACCCAGACCAGCGCAGCGTGCCACGCAAAGAACAGATCGATCTGCCAGAGCGCGTGCCACACGAACTGCCCGAACGCGCTTAGTTGTGCGTATTCCGGCAGCAGGAAGGTCAGCCCGTTGCTTTCGATGCCGCCTGCCAGCAGGTACGCGCCAGCCTGAAAGAACATCCGCACGAGCAGCGGCAGCCACAACCAGGGCAGCAACACCAGCGCGCGCTGCAGCGGCACAGCTCCACGCGCTGCCACGGCCAGCGCAACCCCGTGGGCGACCCACGCCGCCGCTGTAAAAGCAGCGAACACCAGCGCCGCCGCCGCCCACAGCACCACCGCCACAACCGGCAGCCAGCTGTTGGCACCCAGCGCCGCCGTAATTGTTGTTGCGCTAGTGGAAAGAAGCCACGGGGTTACAACCGCCGCCGCCACGCCACAGCCCAGCAGCGAGAACATCACCGGCAATCGCCAGCGGCCCGGCACGTGCAGCAGCGAATTCGCGACATCGCCTGGCCTGCGCACCAGGCCAAGCGCCAATAGACGCAATGTATGTACTGTGTGCATGGTTCCTTCTCCTGTTGTTGACACGAGTTACAGCACCAACCGCAGCAGCACGCCCAGCAGCGGGAGCGCCTGCAGCAGAATCAGCAGGAGCTTCCACCAGCGCAGGCCGCTACGCGCGGTAAAGATGATCATTCCGGCGAAGTAGCCCAGCGCGCCGGGCAGTGCCAGCGTTTCGATACCCCACGCCGCGTCGAGAATGGTGTTGAACAGCCCCACGGTGAAGCCCAGGATCATCAGCCAGGTGCCGAGACGGTACCAGATGCTGTCGGTAAAGCGCCAGACACCCAGCAGCGGAGCCACTTTGCGCGCAACCAGCGGCGGCCAGAAGAGCGCCAGCACCTGATCCACAGCGCTGCCGGTTGTCTCATCGAGCGGCGCGGTCAACTGCACATAGGCCGGTTGCAGGTATGGCGCAGCGCCATCCAGGCTGTCGAAGCCCCAGGCAAACTGGCGGTCGGCAAACTGCATTCGCTCGTACCGCTCGGGTGCCTCACGCTCGCGGAACGGTGGCCGCAGCGGCACATCCGGGTCGATCGAGAAGGCCAGCCGCCTGGGGCTGATGCGGCCAAACCGGTGGCGCACCCGCTGCAAAGCCCAATCGAGGTCGGCCAGCCCCGGCACGCGCAGCAAGGTCTGGTGGATGCTGCTATCGACTGGCATCCAGCCAATTCCTTCGATAAAGACTTCGTTCCAGACGTGCGCGTTGAGCTGGCCGTGTGCCCAGGTGCCAATCATCACCCGGCAGGGAATGCCCAGCGCACGGCACCACGCGGCGTACAAGAACGAGTACTCGGCGCAATCACCACGCTGGTTACGGCGCATCGACTCGCTGCCGCGCGCGGTGGGCGGCCATTGGTAGCGGTAATGCCGCACGAGGTGCAGGTACAACCGGCGCGCGCGATCGAGCGGTGTGGTTGCGCCCGCCACGATCCGCTGTGCTTCGGCGCGGATCTCGTCGGTGACGCGGATGAGCGCGGACGAGCGCAGGTAGCGGTCGTGGTCGGCGGGGTCGAGCGTCGCCTGCCCAGCGCGCGCCGCTGGCTCGTAGGCGGCACGGTAGAGCGTTGCCTGCAGCGAAAGGCGGATCGCTGCGCCGGGTTCCAACTGGTAGAACGCAAGCCGGTTGATGCCGTTGCCATCCACTTCGATGCTGGCTGGCGCGGGCGCAAGATCAATCTGCAGATCGCGCTGCGTAGGAAGTTCGGGCGGCAGCGCCAGCCAGACCGAAACAGGCCCAGGGTGCTGGTTGACGTAGCGATAGTGCATCTGCACGCGGCTGGTTGCGGTGTAAACCATCGCTCCAACTTCGGCCCGGCTTGCTGTGTTGGTGTTGTGACGCTCCGGCAGCACCGGCAGCACCATCTTGCTCTGCTTGTCTGTTGTCATAATCCCCTCCCTGTGGGCCTGAATGCGCCCGATCTCAGATCCCTAACCTCTGCGCTGCACCAGCGAACCCACGCCTTCGTCGATCTCGCATGCTGAGTCGCAGCCCGTTGGAACAATCGTGCGCCGCGTGGCAAACCAATCGTAGACCTGTTGCCCCATTCCAAGCCTGGCCGCAAGCCAGAGCAGCGGCAGCGCAGGCCAGAGTAGCGGCACCCGCGTGGCAATCCGGCTGATTGCGTGAATTCCCTCGACAACCGTGCCGCCCGTGATCGCCTGCATACGTGCCTCGGCGCGCTCGATAGCCACGCCGCTGCGGGCCAGCACGCCCGGTTCGCGGAAGGACGTGAGCACAAGCAGGCCAAGCCAATCCAGGCGCTCAAGCCGGGCAACACTGCGCGTGCAGAACGGGCACCAACCGTCGTACAACACCTGCACCCGCAGCGGCGCGAGGCGCGGATGCTGCCGGATGCGCGTTTGCCAGGTTGCGCCCAATCCTTTCAGGCGCGCGCCGGTGTTGCTCAGGCGGCGGCCAAACCAGCGGTACTCACGGTCGCTCACCAACGCCAGTTCCACGCTAATCATCAGCGCCGAGAACGTGATCAACCCCATAAATGCCGCAATGCCAAGGTGGAAGAACATGCCGCACGCCAGCGCCAGAAGCCGGGTGTAGCGGTTGAGGAACAACAGGAACGGAAAGGCCACCTGAAACGCAACCGTCGCGTAGGTTCCCGCCGTTACCAGAAACACATTCTGGTAGATTAGCTCGCTGAAACCCGGCCAGTTGTACTCGTCGACGCGCATTACATAATAGAGCGCCGTGCCGTTCTGCCACATCTCACCCTGCACTTTGTACAGGCCCGAGACGCCGTAGACCAGGCAGAGCTGCAGCGCAAAGGCCAGGATGGCGGCGCTGTGCAGCATTGCGCTGGCCTGCACCAGCGGCCCGCCCCGCGCCCGGCCTGCCCGCAGGCGCTCGGCATCGAACGAGAAGTATGCGCCCAGGTTGGCAAAACAGCCATAGATCAGCACCAACCGAATGAGATTGTCGCCGCCGTCCCACATCACCGGCGTGCGTTCGTGCAGCGACCACAGAAACACATAGGTAAGCACGGTCATCAGGCGGGTGCGCCAGCCAACCAGCCACAGCGTGGTCACCACAATCGCCGTGTGGTACACCATGTCGAACCAGAAGGGCGACGCGCTGACGGCATACAGTGAAAACGAGGCCGAGTTGGCAATGCCTTGTTGGAACCGCTCGAAGGGCCATGCGCCCTCGGGCCCGAACAGATAGAAACGCTGGTGGTAGCTGATCAGGTACTGGTAGAGCAGTGCCAGACCTGCCACAATCCGGAAGATGCTTGCGCCGATCAGAAAGCGCTCCTGGCTGGCAAAGCCGGTGAACCGCTGCCACGTTGCCAAAACTCGCCCAAGCATTACGCGCCTCCGGTAAAGATCGGGGCAACCTTCTGGTGTGGTGCCCATTCGAATGTTACATATTCGAGCTTACCGTCTTCGTCGGGCAGGTGCCGCTGCGAGAAACGCGGGAACGTAAGGATAGCCATCCGCACACGCACCTCGCTGGTGCGCTCCGCGCCATACAGCCGGTCGCAGTGCGCCGATGCCACGCGGTTGAGCGCGTCGAGCGCCAGTTCGCGCTCGCTAACTTTCGCTTCTTCCAGCGTTTCGATTAACAGGGAGGGCGGCGGGCTCGGCTCCATCGACAGCAGTGCCTGTGTTCTCGGTGTAGAAGCTGCTTGCTGATGCGTTTTCGAGCGGCGACGCAGCAGCGGCCAGTGTGGACCCAAAGAACACGGCTCCGGCGACGAACAGTGCGATGAACTTGCGAGTCATTCCTGTCTTCCCTTCTCTCTGGTGTGCTTATAACGGTTCCAGTGCTTCCAGGTGAGGCCTCGTTCCCGGTCGACGGTGATAAGTATAGAGGTCAGGCCGGAAATCAACATCCCCCACCAGTGTCATGTTCTGCCCTCCGATCTGGTAGGAATGCACTGTCACTGGTGGTAGAATGAACACATCCTCGGCGGGGATGCCTTACGTACGACGAGTGTTATGATCATTAGCAACGGCAGGGCATTACCAATACCGGCGCATCTTGGGCTTGCGCTGCTCACCGTTGTGCTGCCGCTGGCGTTTGTGCTGGCAGCTGGGGTGGTTGTGCAGGTGCGCGGCTACACCGGGCTTGTGCTCGATACCGGCGGGTTGGTTGTGGAGGTGGCCGACGGCAGCCCGGCCAGTGCCGTGGGCCTTGCGCCCGGCGACCGGCTGAGCCTGGCGGGTGCGCCGCTCACACCGGCCCAGCTAGGTTGGCTCAACGCCGGTGAGCGGCTGCGTGTCGCGGTGCAGCGCCCGGCCACAACCCGCGAAGTGGAGCTGACAGCGGGGCGCCTGCCGTTGCGCGAGTGGGCCGTGGCGCTGTGGCCGCTCCTGTCGGGTTTTGTGTATTGGGTGGTTGCAGCGCGGTTACTGGTTGGTATGCGTCAGCCATCGCCAAACGTGCTGCGCTTTGCCGGGTTTGCGTTTCTTGCGGCGGCCCAGGCAATTGCAACACGCCTGCTCGACCCGGTGTACCCCTTCAACGGCGCGCTGGTGCTGCTGCTGTGGATTGGTACGGCGCTCAGCTTCGTCTATTTCCATGCATTCTTCCCATTCCCAATGCAGCGCACGTGGTTTGGCAGTGCAATGGTGTGGCACCGCCGCGCCGGCCTGGGGTTGCTGCTGCTGGTGGCTGCAGGTGCTATCTGGGCGCTGCTTACCAACCGCGCCCTGACGCCCGTATTCAACGTGGCGGCGCTGCTGTACGATGTGGCGGCGCAGTTGCTGGTGGTGGTGGCGCTGGCCTATGCCTACCTGCGTAGCGGTAGCCAACGTATTCGTTCCGTCGTGCGCCTGATTGGTGCGGCGACCGGGCTCGTGTACCTGCTGGAACTCCTGCTGCTGGCATCGGTGCTGTTTGCCGATTCTGGCCCGGGCGGCACGACTCAGGTGCTGCTGGCGCGCACTTCGTTGTTTGCCCAGGCGCTGGTGCCACTGGCCTACCTCGCGGCCCTCCGCCTCGAAGATTTTGCGGTGGTGGATCGTGCACTCAACCGTACGTTTGTCTACTCGCTGGTGGTGCTGCTGCTGCTGGGGCTGCACTGGCTCACGGTGCTAGTGCTGATGCAGCTGCTTGGCGGGTGGGCTGGCAGTTCGCTGCTGCTGCACTCGCTGATAGGCGCGGCCCTGGCGGTGCTGTTTGCGCCCCTGCGCGACCGAGTGGCGCTGCTGGTGGATCGGGTGTTCTATGGGCGCGAGGCTACCGTGTTTGCTACTGTCGAGCGGCTGGCGGGCGAGCTCGCGCGCAGCCGCGATGAGCAGACGCTGGTGCAACTGCTGGTGCAGCGCCTGGTGCGCCTGTTCGACGTGAGCGATGCAGCGCTGTTTCTGCAGAACGCCGAGCGCGGTTGGTATCGTCGGGCGATGGTTGGCAGGGAGCTGCCTGCGGCAATGATCGAGAGTGTTGCTGCGCTATCTGCCCAACTTGCGCGTCGCTCGGTTGTGCGGGCGGCAGCTGTGCGACGGTTGGCACCGTCGGTGGCGCTCGATCCATCCGTGCTCCCCCGCGAGGGCATGTTTGTTTGTTTTGCCGCGGATGACCGCCCGCGTGGTGTGCTCTGGCTGGGTGTGCGGGCCAACGGTGATGGGTACACGCCACGTGATGCGCAGTTGCTGAAATTGCTGGCACTGCCGGGCGCACTGGCGCTGGAAAATGTCGATCTTAACCGTTCGCTGGCCGAGCGCAACCAGGAACTCCAGTACCTCTACAACGAACTGTCGCTGGCCGAGGAACGTGTGCGCCAGCAGCTCTCGCACGAACTGCACGACAACATTATGCAGGATCTGTACGGCGAACTGTACGTGTTACAGGTGGGCCAGAACACAGGCACCATCGACACGGCGGCGCTCGAACAGATGCAGCACCGCATCGAGAAGGTGCTGGCCGACCTGCGGCGGATCTGTAATGGCCTGCGCCCGCCGGTGATGGAGGAACTAGGGCTTCCCGCCGCCCTGCGCATTCTGGTGGCCGAAAGCACCCAGGCAACCGCTGCGCAGTGCCTGCTGGATGGGCAGATCGACGACCTGCCCACCCGCCCGCCGCCCGATGTCGAAAGCGCGCTGTTTGCGATTGCCAAGAGCGCGCTGACCAACGCCCTGCGCCATAGTGAGGCATCGACAATAAGCCTGAGTCTGCGGATGTGTAACGATATATTGACGCTCGACATCTGCGACGATGGCGTGGGCTTCGAGCTGCCCGCCAACTGGTCGACACTGCTGATCGCCCGGCGCTTTGGGTTGGTGAGCATGCGTGAGCGGGCACAGATGATCGGTGCTGACTTCTCGGCGACATCCGCCCCCGCCAAAGGCACGCAGATCGGCGTGCGCTGGCCGGGCAGCGTGGTCCTTACCACCAGCACCTGAGCTCTACGGAGCACATCGATAGTACAAACAAACGGCAACTGGCGCTGCATCACCGTCTGAAGCGTTTACAGTCTGGTAGTGCCAGCGATCGTATGGCAGGAGCTGGCGGCGCGTTCGCATTGGTCGTTTCCCACGACCGCCAGCCACGCGGATCGAGTCCTCACACCAGCTCAACGGCCAGCGCCACCGCCTCGCCGCCGCCGAGGCAGAGCGAAGCGATGCCGCGCCGCCCATTGCGCTGCCGGAGCGCATGGAGCAGCGTCACCAGCACGCGCGCCCCGCTCGCGCCGATCGGGTGGCCCAGCGCGATCGCCCCGCCGTTGACGTTCAGCCGGTCGCTGTCGAGGTCGAGCGCGCGGCTGTTGGCGACCACCTGCGCCGCGAACGCTTCGTTGATCTCGAACAGATCGTAGTCGTCCAATCTGGTGCCGGTGCGCGCCAGCAGCCGGCGGATGGCGAACGGGGGCGCGGTGAACAACTCCAGCGGGGGCACGCCCGCCTGCGCCGCGCCGAGGATGCGCGCCAGCGGCCGCACACCCTCCGCCGCGGCGCGCCGCGCGCTCATCAACACCAGCGCCGCCGCGCCGTCGGTGATACCCGGCGCGTTCCCTGCGGTCACCGTGCCGTCGCTGGCGAACGCGGGCCGCAGGCCGGCGAGTTGCCGCGCGTCGGTGTCGCGGCGCGGCGGCTCGTCGGCGGCGACCGTCACGGTAGTGCCCCGGCCGGCCGGAGCGTCAACCGGCACGATCTCCGCGGCGAAGCGGCCGGCATCCTGCGCGGCGATCGCACGCTGGTGCGAGCGCAGCGCGAACGCATCCTGCGCCTCGCGACTCACCCCCTGCGCCCGGGCGATCCACTCGGCGGAGTTGCCCATGGCGTGCTGCTCAAAGGCGCACCACAGCCCGTCGTGCAACGTCGCGTCGATCACCTCGCCATGGCCGTAGCGGTAGCCGGCGCGCGCCTGCGGTAGCAGGTACGGCCCGCGTGTCATGTTCTCCATCCCGCCGGCGACGACCACCTCGGCCTCGCCGGCGCGGATCATCGCCGCGCCGAGCATCACCGCCTTCAGCCCGCTGCCACAGACCTTGTTGATCGTCAGCGCGCCGACACGATCCGGCAGGCCGCCGCGCAGCGCCGCCTGCCGCGCCGGGGCCTGGCCCAGCCCCGCGCTGATAACATTGCCCATGATGCACTCATCCACCAACGCGCCTTCGATCTGAGCACGCTCGACGGCAGCACGCACCGCCGCGGCGCCCAGCGCGGTCGCTGGTACGTCGCGGAACGCGCCCTGAAATTTGCCGATCGGGGTGCGCGCCGCGCTGACGATCAGGATATCATCTGCCATCGCTCCACTCCTTTGTGAAGGAACCGCCCGGTGGTTGCATGGAGGCATGATAGCAGATCCGCGGTCCTATGCCCGCGCCGGCCCCGCCCGCCCCCGCAGCCGCCGCCCCAACCAGCGGCCGAGCAGCACAAGCGGCAGCCAGACCGGCGTCCAGACCAGCAGGACAATGGCCAGGTTCGCCAGGTTCTGCGCCAGCGCCAGCAGGCTCGCCAGCGCGCCGCGCGCCACCGCCAGCGGCTGCCAGCCCCCCTCCTGCACCAGCGGCGTCACCGGAACCGGCAGGAGCGCGACCGTGATCGATGACAGCGCGGCGCTCTGCCTGAGGTACTGCATGCGCCCGGTGATCTGCTCGATCTGCCCCTGCACATCGGTCAGCGCGTTGTTCACCGCCAGCGCGTCCTCGACCTTCGCCGCCCGGTCGAGGAACGACTGGAGCCGGTCGCGCGTCGCCTGCAGGTTTTTCAGACGCGACTGGAGGTCGATATACTCTTCCGTCACGTCGTCGCCGCTGATCGTGCGCGCGAGCACCTTCTGTGCCAGCGCCTGCGCGCCGCTGAGCGCCTCGTCGAAGCGCGCCGCCGGGACGCGAAAGGTGATGTTCACGCTCATTGCGCGGTCGTCGCCGCTGCTTTCCGCCCGCACGACATAGCCGCCGAGCGCGGCGATCTTCGCCCGCAGCTCGGTCTCGGCCCGGCGCACATCGTCCACCTGGAGCGACACCTGGGCATGTTTGACGATCAAGCGATCGGTCTGTGGCTGGGCCGAAGCCGCAGCCGGGCCGCTGCTGCCCTTGGTATCAAGTGCGGACCGCCCGCCGGCGGGCATTGCCTCGCCGCTGAGCGGGGGCGCGGCCATAGGGGCAGGCGCGGCGGTCGCGGCGGCCGTGGCGTTTTCGGTCGCCGCTCCGCCGCCAGCGCTCGGAGCGAACGTGCCGGCGCCACATGCCGCCAGCGCCAGCGCGGCCATGAGGGGGAGTGCCATGCGGAGCTTCATCGGGGGCCTCCGTGCGGTGAAGTGATTGTTGCTGCCGTCATGACGGCTCGCGCGGCGTGTGTGTTCCGTGTGCGGCGCCAGTGGCGGCATACATCCACGAAACCTGCCTCGGCGCTTGCGCCCGACACACGCAGGCGGGCCTGGTGCGGCGGGCCGGGGCCTTGTGGCTCCTGGCGCGGAGCAGCGCACACTCTGTGGCGGATCGCCCGAACAGGCGTGCGACCGGCGCATATGGTATAATGACGCAGTAACGCACCAGAGAGGCACAAATGGCATCCCAGGCGCTCTACCGGCGCTATCGCTCCCAAACCTTCGACGAGCTCATCGGCCAGGAGCATGTCGTTCGCACGCTGCGCAACGCGCTGGCGGAGGGGCGTCTCGGCCATGCGTACCTCTTCACCGGGCCGCGCGGCGTGGGGAAGACCAGCGTCGCCCGCCTGCTCGCCAAGGCCGTCAACTGCACCGCCGCCCCCGACCAGCGCCCGTGCGGCGTCTGCGCCTCGTGCCAGGAGATCGCCGAAGGGCGCTCGGTCGATGTGATCGAGCTCGACGCCGCCTCGCACACCAGCGTCGAAGATGCGCGCGAGATCATCGAGCGGGTGCAATTCCGCCCGACGAACGGCGCCTACAAGGTCTACATCATCGACGAGGCGCATATGCTCTCGACGGCGGCCTTCAACGCGCTGCTGAAGACGCTGGAGGAGCCGCCGGCCCACGCGCTCTTCATTCTGGCGACGACCGAAGTGCACAAGGTGCCGCAGACGATCCGCTCGCGCTGCCAGTTTTTCTCGTTCAGCCGCCATACCGTCGCCCGCACCGCTGCGCACCTGCGCGATGTGGCGACGCGCGAGGGGGTCACGCTGGAGGCCGGCGTGGCGGAGGCGCTGGCCCGCGCGGCCACCGGCAGCCTGCGTGATGCCCTCGGCATGCTCGACCAGTTGATGGCCTACGGTGGCGGGACGATCACGCTGGCGCAGGTCAACAGCCTGATCGGCGCGACGGCCGCGCAGGAGGTGAGCGCGCTGGTGCAGGCGTTGCTCGACGGCGACACCGGCGCCGGGCTGCGGGTGGTAGCCGCCGTCGCCGAACAGGGCGCTGATCTGCGTCAGTTCGCCCGCGATGTGGTCGAGCGGCTCCGAGCGCTGCTGCTGCTGAAGGCCGGCGGCGACGCCGGGCTGCTGGACGCCGGCGAGGATGATCTGGCCGCTCTCCAGGCCCAGGCATCCCAGGCCGACCTCGAAGCCCTGCTGCGCTGGACGAAGCTCTTCAGCGGGCTGGATGTCCAGCTTCGCGCCGCCGCCATTCCGCAGCTTCCGGTCGAGCTGGCGGTGGTCGAGGCTCTGACGGCCGACCGGCCGCCAGTGGACGACGGAGGGCGGCGAGCGGTCGCCGATCACCGACAATCGCCCGCCGCCCACCGCCCGCCGCCCACCGCCCACCAGCCGCCACTCGCCGCCGCTGCGCCGCCGGCCCATGCCGGGGCTGCCGGCCAGCATGGGGCTGCGGACACGCCGCATGTTGCCCCGGAACTGGCGGCGAGCGCGCCGCCTCGGCTCGGCCTGGCGGCGGAAACGCCGCTCGCCGTGCAGGAGGAAGCCGCGGTGCCCCGGCCGGGCGTGGAGCTGCGCCGCGCCGAGGCCGTGCCGGATGACGGCGAGATCGCCCATGAGAACGCCGCCGCCGCCGCGCTGGAGCAGGTCGAGGCGGTCTGGCCGGCCCTGCTGAGCGACCTGCGGGTGCGCGACAAGATGCTGCTGGCCCTGCTGAACAGCGGTGTGCGCCCAGTGGAGGCGCAGGGCAACACGGTCACGCTGGAGGTCGTCAGCGATTTCCTGCTCAACAAGCTGAACCAGCCGAATGCCCGGCGGGTTGTTGAGGACCTGCTGAGCAAGCATATGCGCGGGCGCTATGCCATCCAGTGCGTGGTGAAGGAGCAGCGCCGTGACAGCCCGAACAAGCTGCGCGAGCAGATCCGCAACGCGCGGAAGGACCCGCTTGTCAAAGCCGCGATCAATATTTTCGATGCCGATGTCATCGCCGTCGACAACGGAGAGGAGACCGCCCCATGAACCGGCAAATGCAGCAGATGCTCCAGCAGGCGCAGAAGATGCAGCAGCAGATGGCGAAGATCCAGGAAGAGCTGGGGAAGGAGACAGTCGAAGGCAAGGCCGGGAGCTATGTCACCGTCACTATGAACGGGCACCGCGAGGTAACCGGCATCACACTGGCGCCGGAGGTCGTCGATCCGGACGACATCGAGACGCTGCAGGACCTGATCATGGCGGCGATCGACGACGCCAGCAAAAAGGCGGCGGCCCTCGCCGAGGAGCGTCTGGGGCCGCTCACCGGCGGGTTGAAGGTGCCCGGACTCTTCTGACGTTCAATGTGCAACGGGCAGAGCTCAACAGCACCTAACCGCTCAACCTCAGGATGTACCTGCCCGCCCGCGGCGCGGGAGATAGGAAGGCTTACAGGGGCAGGTTGTTCCGCCGAGGCGGCCGGGCGCCCGCGGCCCTCCCCCTACCCTCCCTCCCACCCTGGGAGGGGGCAGCGGTGGGGCGTGCTGGCACCGAGCAAGCGCAAACACACCTCCCCCCGAAAGTCGACGTTGCAGGTTGAACGCTGTATATTGGCGATGGTATGAGCAATGGATTCGACAATCAGGTGCTGATCGAGCCGGTGGCGCGGCTGATCGAAGAGCTCGGCAAGCTGCCGGGCGTCGGCCCGAAGACTGCCTCGCGCCTTACCTTCTTCCTGCTGCGCGCGCCGGAGGAGCTGTCGCGCTCGCTCGCCGAGTCGCTGCTGGCGTTGAAGGAACATGTGCGCTTCTGCACACGCTGCCACAATATCGCCACCGGCGATCTGTGCGCGATCTGCGCCAGCCCGGCCCGCGACCAGACGACCGTCTGCGTCGTCGAGGAGCCGCTGGATGTGCTGGCGGTCGAACGCACCGGGGTGTACCGCGGCGTCTATCACGTGCTCCACGGGCGAATCGCGCCGCTCGAAGGGATCAACCGCGAGGATATCCATTTCGATGAGCTGATCGACCGGGTGCGCAGCGAGCCGATCCAGGAGGTCATCCTGGCTACGAACCCGAACCTGGAGGGCGAGGCGACTGCGTTTCACCTGCATCGCGCGCTGGTCCCGCTCGGCGTGCGCGTGACCCGGTTGGCGCGTGGGCTGCCGACCGGCGGCGACCTGGAGTGGGCCGATCCCGCGACGCTCGGCTCGTCGCTCGAAGGGCGGCGCGAGTTTTAGACGTTCAGCGTTCAGCGTTCGCAGTGTAGCGTGCAACGTTTCGAGGGCGGCATGCCAACACGTCAACCGTTGCCGTTTGACCGCTGACCTCCGTGGAATGAGTAGGCCATGACCGCACCACGCATGAGCGGCATTCTGCTGCATCCGACCTCGCTCCCCGGCCGCTGGGGGATCGGCGATCTCGGCCCCTCGGCCCGCGCCTTCGCCGATTTCCTGGGCGCCGCCGGCCAGCGGCTGTGGCAGGTGATGCCGCTCGGCCCCACCGGCTATGGCGACTCGCCCTACCAGTGTTTCTCGGCCTTCGCCGGCAATCCGCTGCTCGTCAGCCCGGATGATCTGTTGGTGGACGGCCTGCTGGCGGCGGCGGATCTGGCCGACATCCCACCGTTTCCCGACGGGCACGTGGACTATGGCGCGGTCATCCCGGCCAGGCAGGCGATTCTGCGCCGATCGTTCGCCCGCTTTCAGGCCGGGTCGACAGATGGGCAGCGCGCTGCACTGGCGGCGTTTCGCGAGGCGGCGCGCGCCTGGCTGCCGGATTATGCGCTCTTCGCCGCGCTCAAGGAGGCCCACGGCGGCGCCAGCTGGAACACCTGGGAGCGGCCGATCGCTCGTCACGAGCTGGCGGCAGTGCGCGAATGGCAGGCGCGTCTGGCCGATGAGATCGCCTACCACGAATATGTGCAGTTCCTCTTCGCCACACAGTGGCGCCGGCTGAAGGCCTACGCCAACGAGCGCGACATCCGCATCATGGGCGACATCCCGATCTTCGTCGCCTACGACAGCGCCGATGTCTGGGCGCACCCGGATCTCTTTGAACTCGATGATGACGGCGCCCCGACGGTCGTCGCCGGCGTGCCGCCGGACTACTTCAGCGCCACCGGGCAGCGCTGGGGCAATCCGCTCTATCGCTGGGATGTGCTGGCGCAACGCGGTTACGGCTGGTGGATCGAGCGCTTCCGCGCCACCTTCGCACTGGTGGATGTCGCGCGGATCGATCACTTTCGCGGCTTCGCCGCCTACTGGGAGGTGCCGGCGGATGCGGAGACCGCGATCAACGGCCGCTGGGTGTTGGGGCCGGGCGCGGCGCTCTTCGAGGCGGTCGAGGCGGCGCTCGGCGCTCTGCCGATTATCGCCGAGGACCTGGGCGTGATCACGCCAGACGTGGTGGCGCTGCGCGACCGCCTCGGCTTTCCCGGTATGCGAATCCTCCAGTTCGCCTGGAGCGGCGACCCAGACGACCCGTACCTGCCGCACAACTTTGTGCCGCACTGCGTGGTCTACACCGGCACGCACGACAACGACACGACCCTCGGCTGGTGGCAGAGCGCGCCGGAGTACGAGCGCCAGCGGGTGCAACTCTACCTGGGGCGCGACGGCAGCGATATCTCGTGGGATTTCATCCGGCTGGCGCTGGCGTCGGTCGCGGAGCTGGCGATCATTCCGCTACAGGATGTGCTCAAACTCGGCAACGAAGCGCGGATGAACACGCCGGGGCTGGCCGGAGGCAACTGGAGCTGGCGTTTCCACGAGGGCCAGCTCGACCCCGACGTCGCCGGACGGCTGCGGCTGCTCACCGGGCTGTACGGACGGCTCAAGCCCGGCCCGAAGCCGCCTGCCACCCATCCCGACGCGGTCCAGGCGGCGAAGTACCATCCGGTGCCGCGCTGAACCAGCGACCACGGCCGCACGTGATGTCGAACAACCGATCTTGCAAACGGATGCCAGCGGCGCGCCGGTGCGCCTCGAATACGTTCGCGGGCGCACGAAATGGGAAGCTTCGCCGGACAGCCGTCACCAGAAGGCCGTCCAACGGATCGAGCGCGCGATCGCGCGGCACGGCGGCCCAAATGGCGGTGGATGCGGCTGCTTCACGCTCACCGATGTGCTGATCCGGTTCAACGACCCAGACCGCTCGCTCACGCGCCCGGATATCGCGGTGTTCTGCGAAGAGCCACCCGACGGCGATCAGGCGCTGGAGAGCGTTCCCGCAGCGGTGATCGAAGTGCTGAGCGTCGGGGATGAAGAGAAGGATCTGGGCGACGTCGGCGCGCCGTTTTATATCGCCGCAGGGGTCGCCGACGTGCTGGTCATCCATCCCTGCGGCGGGCAGGTTCTGCACTATCGGGCCGAACAGCCGCCGCCCACCTCTCAAGCGCCTGTGACGCTCGACCTGAGCTGCGGCTGCCGGGTGGCGCTCTGACCGTGCCTTTCCCCCCTCACACCTCTTGGCCGGGATGCAGGCCGGATTCACCCCGCCGTATCGTCTCCGCGATCGCCGCCAGCCTGTCCGGGGAGGTCGTGCCGGGGACAGCCCAGCGACCGGCCAGCCCGCGTAGGGTCGGCGCTTCGCCGCGCAAGCGGCTGAGCGGCCGCTCGGACAGCGCCCGCTGGATCAGCGCGCGTTGCGCCGGTGTGGCTGCGGCGCCCGCCAGATGGCGTCTTGCTCTGCCCTTCGGGCTGAGCCCTCAGGACGAAGCCCACGCGCCCTTGGCCGGCCGGGTCGGGCTGGTGCGCCCGCACGCCCATCCTGGCCGGGCGTCGCCGTGAGCTCAGCCGAACAGTTGCGACGCGGCCGTTGTGACCACCACGCGGTAATGTTGCCCGTCTCGTGGGCCGTCTGCGCGATCAGCAGCACCGGGTCCCCTGCTGATGTCCTCCGTCGTCTGTTTTTCGCAACATGGTACAATCATACACTCGCGTTGCAGCATGAGGCAGCCTGTGCCACCCGATCCCCGCACCCGCGACGATCTGCTCGATGCCATGCGCCTCGGCGCGTGCCCGTTGTGTGTGCTGGTCGAACGGATCGAGCGCCGGGCGGTCGATATGTTCCTATACGAAGAAGTGAACGACATCGGGCGGCGCGACGCGCTGCGGGCCAGCCGCGGCCTCTGCCTACACCACACCGAAATGCTGGCCGAGGGGCGTAGCGCGCTCGGCATCGCGATCGTCAGCCGCGACATCCTGCGGGCGATGACCGCCGAGCTGGAGGCGGTCGCGACCTCCGACGGCGGCTGGCTGCGCGTGCTGGAAGGGCCTGGTCCGCGCGCGGCGACGCGGATCGAGCCGCAGGCCGGCTGCCCGATGTGCGCCGAGCGCCCGCGGATCGAAGCGCCGCTGATCCTCGGCCTGCTGCAAAACCTCGGCGACGAGGCGTTCGCCGCGGCCTACGACGAGTCCGGCGGCCTGTGCCGCGTCCACCTCGCCGCCACGTTGCGCGCCGCCGACGCCGCGACCGCGCGCAGCCTCGCCGCGCGGCAGGCAATGGTCTGGCGGCGGCTGGAGGCGCTGCTGGACGAGTTCATCCGTAAACAGGACTACCGTTACCAGCGCGAGCCGCTCACCGGGCCGGAACGCGATGTCTGGCGGCGGGCGCTGCAACTGACCAGCGGCTGGTACGCGCCGCGCCGCGATGACTAGCGTGCAACGTTCTAAGAAGCTGCCTGCAACGGGGAGGTGTGGCGGGCGCAGCCGCCGACCGTGCGGCGGCGGAGGATGGCGTCTGGGGGCCGGCGGCCCGCAGCACCCCCGCTGGGAGCGTTGCAGACAGCCTCTAAGTTTTGAGGGCTCCCTGTTGCATTCTGCGTATTGCACTTGACGCTTGACACGCTCGCATCTGGCTTCTCACCATGCTCCAACTCTTCCGCAACCGCCTGTTCCTGGCCGTTACCGCCGGGCACTTCGCCATCGACATCCTCAACAGCCTCGGCCCGGTGCTGCTGGCGGCGCTCTCGGCGCCGCTCGCGCTGCGCAACAGCCAGATCGGGCTGGCGCTCACTCTCTACACCTTCGCCGGCTCGCTCACCCAGCCGCTGTTCGGCTATGCCTCGGACCGCTTTTTGCGCGCGGCGCGCCTTGCCGGCCTCGGAGTCGGCTGGACGGCGCTGTGCTTCCTGGCCGTCGCCTTCGCGCCGGGCTGGGCCGTCCTGCTGCCGTTCTTCCTGCTGGCGTCGTTCGGCTCGGCGTTGTTCCACCCGATCGGCACGATGAGCGCGGCCGCGGTGCACCGGGCGCGGGCCGGCAGCGCCACGGCGATCTTCTTCTTCTGCGGCCAGCTCGGCCTGGCGCTCGGCCCCCTGCTGGGCGGGCTGCTGTTCGGTGTGGCCGGCGCGGCCGGCATCCTGCCGCTCGCGCTCTTCGCGCTGCTGCCCGCGGTCATGCTGCTGACAGCCCCGGACGCGCCCCGGCTCCCTGCGACGCCCGGGGCCGCGCGCCGCGCCGCGGCCCACGCCACGGCTGCCGCGATCATCGCCTTTGTCGCGCTCGTGGCGCTGCGCTCGACCATCCAGGCCGCCTACAGCGCCTTCCTGCCCAAGCTCTTCGCCGACCGCGGCTGGGACCCGGTCTGGTACGGCGCGCTGGCCGGGACATTCATGCTCGCCGCGGCGGTCGGAAACGTGGTGACCGGCGATGTCGCCGACCGCCTCGGCATGCGCGCCGCCACGGTCTGGCCGCTGCTGCTCGGTGTGCCGGCCGGGCTGCTCTGTCTGTGGACGCCGACGCCCGCATTGGCCTTCGGCGGCTGCGCCCTGGCCGGCCTGCTGATCGGCGGCCAGCACAGCGTCCTGGTGGTCCACGCGCAGCGCCTGCTGCCGACCGGGCAGGGGTTCGCCGCCGGGCTGATCCTCGGCTTCACCTTCGCTGCCGGAGGGATCGGCACCTGGCTGGGAGGTGTCGCCGCCGATGCGGTGGGGCTGTTGCCGGTGATGCAGGCGATCACGCTGCTCGGCCTGCCGGCCGCGGCCCTGGCGCTGACCCTGCCGGGGCGGCCCGCGCCGGCGCCGGCGGCTCAGCCGGCGGCGGGGGATTGAGCACCAGCTACCGCGTGAAATCAAGTATGCGGCCCTCACCCCTCTTGCTCCCGCTGTGCGCTCTTAACGCGCTTCAGGGGGTTTCCACGTCCTAGTCCCAGGCTTCATGAAGATTCGGTATACGCCGCAGCACTCGCGCTGAAGCGCTTGGCTGCGGGACGAAGCCCGCGTCGCGGGCTCGTTCACCGGATTTCCGAGGTAACCCTCATCCGGCCCGCGGAGCTCGCCATCCGTTGCACAACCGTCGAGACGTCCATCAGCCAGATGGATGGGCACCTGGGCGTGACGGCGCGCGTCGCGGCGGCGCACCGGTGGCGGAGCGTGAAGAAGTGGGGCGCGGGGGGTGAACCGGGAGGGAAATCCCCCCTCGGCCGGGCCGTGCGCTCCCGCGAGACCGCAACTCTCGACTATCGGCCCTGCGCCGCGAAGCGGCAGCACGGGGACGCGCTCCCTGCCCGCCGACCACCCGTCGCGGCCCCTTCGCTGCGCTCAGGGCTGCGGCGTGAGCGCGACGACCGACGACACCGGCGGCCGCCTGCGCTGGCACTTGTTCGCCCCGTGGGGCAGGGTGCGGGCCGGCTGCGTGCCGCAGATCACCCCGAACGACACCGGCCAGCGGCTGGAAAGGGCGGGCTTGCTGGAGTACCATGCCCGCTCCGACGCCCCGGCGATAGGGCGGTTCCTGAGCGCGGACAGCGTGGTGTCGGGACCGGCGCGCTGCCCGCCTGGCCGCATGACGCAACCGCGCAGGCGCCGCATGGGAGCACCGGAGGCGTACGCGGAACGCGCGCAATCACGCCGTTGGGGCTCACCTCACATCCCGAGCGTCCGCTCCAGGAACGTATTGCGGAACTGGCCGCGCGGATCGAACGCGCGGGCCAGCGCGCGGAAGTCGGCCAGGCGCGGGAAGAGCGCATCGAGCCGTTCCGGCGGCATCGTGAACAGCTTGCCCCAGTGCGGCCGGGCGTTCAACGGTGCAAGCCGGGTTTCGATCTCCGGCAGCAGCTCGCGCACCGCCGGCCAGTCCTTCTTCCAGGTGAAATGCAGCGCGACGCACGCCTGCCCGTAGCATGGGCTCATCCACAGCGAGTCGGCAGCGATCGTGCGAACCTCGGAGATCAGCAGCAGCGGGGCCAGCCGTTCGCGCAGCGCGGCGACGGCCCGGACCGCCGCCAGGGCGTGCTGACGCGCCACGAAGTACTCAGATTGCAGCTCCTCGCCGGCGCTCGGTGTGTGGTCCAGGCGGAAGTGCGGCAGCCGCTCGTGCCACGGGCCGGGGATGCCACGCTGCTCGGTGCAGGCCTCGGCTGAAAGCGCCGCGATCGGGTGCATCCGGCATGGGGCGGGCCGGGCCCCGAACAGCTCCGCCTCGGACGGGGCCCCGTCCGCCAGGCGCTTCACCCACACTTGATTGACTGTATCAGTCTGCCAGTCGGTGAACAGGCTCACACTGTAGCCGCGCTCGGTGATCGCGTCGAAGTGCGATTCCAGCGCGTCAAGCGGCAGATCGAGATACACATCCTGCCGGACTTCGAACGCCGGAACGACATCGAGCGTGAGTTGGCTGACGACGCCGAGCGCGCCGAGGTGGACGACCGCCCCATTGAAGCGCTCGCCGTCGCGCTCCCGCGATAGCGTCACGCGCTCGCCACCGGCGACCACCAGCTCCAGCTCCCGCACGGCGGTCGCCAGGTTGCCGTTCCCGTTGCCGGAGCCGTGGGTGGCCGTGGCGCACGCACCGGCGACCGAGATGTGCGGCAGCGAGGCGAGATTGTGCAGCGCGAAGCCCGCGCGGTGCAGTTCGCGGGCCAACTCGCCGTAGCGAATCCCGCCGCCGACTGTCACCGTGCGGCGCTCCGGGTCGAGCACCGGCGCCGGGCCGAGGCGCGCGAGCGAGATCTGCGCCCCCGGCGTGTCGGCGATGTCGTTGAACGAGTGGCGCGAGCCGAGCGCCTTCAACCTGCCGCCGGCGGCGACCAGCCGCTGAAGCTCCTCGATGGTCTCCGGCTCGTGAACCCGCGCCGCGTGGTAGGTGTGGTTGCCGGCCCAGTTGGTATGCGGGGCAGTCATCGCATCGCCTCCTGCGCCTGCGCGCCCGCCGGATGCCGGGCGGTCCAGGCGGCTTCCAGTGCCTCGACCGCGTCCAGGAGGCCGATGAACTGCTCGCCGAACTCGGTCAGCTCGTATTCGACATGCGGCGGGACTTCAGGAAAGACGACGCGGCGCAGAATGCGATAGCGCACGAGTTTCGCCAGGCGCTCGTTCATCACCTTGGTCGTCAGCCCATCCACCGCGCGCTCGATCGCCCCCGGCCGGCACACCCCGCGTCGCACCAGCCCCAGGATCGTCACCGACCACTTGCAGCCGATGATATCCTCGAGCATCCGCGCGACAGTCGGCCGGCTGCTGGACGGCGGCCCGGCCTTGCGTGCCGCCTGCAAAGAATTGCGCTGCATGGTTGCCTACCTTACCGAAAAGTGCGGACTTGTTTCCCTTCCCGGCGTTTGCTACAGTCTGATCGTGGGCGAAGACGGCGTCAACAGAGCGGTGTGCGGCCCTAGCATACCGCAGGGAGGGCGAGATGGCAACCGCAATGCAACCGATCCCAGGCTATGCGTACGGCGATCCCGCGTTGCCGCGGTCGCCGGTCACGCTGGCCGAGCTGGAGAGCCTGAAGAAGGTGCTGCTCTTCACCGACGACGATCTGCGCGCTCTGCGCATGTCCGCCGATGTGTTGCGCGATCAGACCGATGCGATTCTGGATGTCTGGTACGGCTTCGTCGCGGCGACGCCGGAGCTGGTCTACTTCTTCGGCAACCGCCAGACGGGCGCGCCGGAGGGCGCGTACCTGGCCGCCGTGCGCAAGCGCTTCGCGCAGTGGATCCTCGATACGGCCCAGGCGAACTACGACCAGGCCTGGCTCGACTACCAGCACGAGATCGGGCTGCGACACAACCGGGCGAAGAAAAACCAGACCGATCATGCGGCCAGCGTCGAGCAGGTGAACTACCGCTACATCCCCGCGCTGACGGTCCCGCTCACGACGACACTGCGGCCGTTTTTGGCGCAGGGTGGGCACGCACCGGACGATGTGGAGCGGATGTACCAGGCCTGGCTGAAGTCGGTGCTGCTCCAGGCGATCCTGTGGGCGCAGCCATACGTCCGCGACGGCCAGTTCTGACCGGGCGCGGGCCGCCAGGGCAGACCGCAGCCGCGTGCCACGGCGTCATAGCCGCTCGATGACGGTCGCCGTCGCCATGCCGTGGCCGATACACATCGTCTGGAGGCCGTAGCGCTCGCCGCGCCGCTCCAGTTCGTGCAGCAGCGTGACGAGGAGGCGCGCGCCGGACGCGCCGAGCGGGTGGCCGAGGGCGATCGCCCCGCCGTTGACGTTCGTGCGCGCCAAGGGCGCGCCGGTCTCGCGTGCCCATGCCAGCACCACGCTGGCGAACGCCTCGTTCACCTCGAACAGGTCGATCTCGTCCAGCCGCAGCCCGGCGCGGGCCAGCGCCGTGCGCGTCGCCGGGATCGGCCCGGTGAGCATCAGCACCGGGTCGCTGCCCACCGCTACGCGGGCCAGGATGCGGGCGCGCGGGCGCAGGCCGTGGCGCTCCAGCGCCGCGCCGGAGGCCAGCAGCACCGCCGCCGCGCCGTCGCTGATCTGCGAGGAGCTGGCGGCGGTGACCAGCCCGTCCGGGCGGAAGGCGGGCTGGAGCGTGGCGAGTTTCGCCCGGTCCGGCTCGAAGCGGATGCCCTCGTCGTGGGCCAGCGCCACATCCGGCAGTAGCGCGATCTCCCGCGCGAAGCGGCCCTCGCGGGTGGCCGCCGCGGCGCGCACGTGGCTCGCATGGCTGTAGTCGTCCAGTTCCTCACGGGAAAGGCGCCACGTCGCCGCGACCAGCTCGGCGGCCATCCCCTGGTGCACCAGGGCGTACGGAAAGCCCGGCGGGACAGTGGTGTCCGTCCAGTCCGCGCCGATCGGCACCCGGCTCATCGACTCGACCCCGGCGGCGAGCGCGAGGTCGGCATCGCCGGCGGCGATCGCCTGGGCGGCGCTGTGGATCGCCTGCTGGCTGGAGCCGCACATCCGGTTGAGGCTGTAGGCCGGCACCTCGACCGGGAAGCCGGCCTGGAGCGCCGCCAGCCGCGCGATGTTTGCGCCCTGCTCGGCCACCTGCGTCACGCAGCCGACCACCACATCATCCACCGCCCCAGGTGGAACACCGGCCCGCGCCAGCGCGGCCTGCAGCACATGCGCCAGCAGCAGCGCCGGGTGCACCCCGCTCAGCGCGCCGCCGCGCCGCCCGATCGGCGTCCGTACTGCCTCGATGATGTACACCGGTTCCATACGACGCTCCCTGGTTGCGAGGCTCCTGCAAGGTCATCGGCGCGAAACACGCGCTGCCGCAGACTCCCCGGATTGGTAGATGACGGCATTGTAGCACCAGCGGTGGTATAATGAGTGGCAGATGTTTCCCAACGCCGGCCACGCACCGGCGTCATTTGTTGGCAGAACGTACCCAGGGGTAGGGTATCGGGCTCATGAAGCCTTTCCATACCCAGCCGCTGCGTCATTTCTGGTATTGAAAGGAAGTTTCGCATGACTGCGCCTGTTGCCAATGCGGTGCAGGTCGCCTGCCCGAACTGCCGCACGCCGCTGCGCGCGCCGATCGTCACGCTGGTTGATGTCGGCCAGCAGCCGGAGCTGAAGACGTATCTCCTGTCCGGCCAGTTGAACACGGTTGTCTGCCCGAACTGCGGCTACGCCGGCATGCTGGCCGCGCCGCTGGTCTACCACGACCCGGCCAAGCAATTGTTTCTCGTCTATGTTCCGCAGCAGATCAACGCGCGCCCCGGCGAGGAGGAGCGCTTCATCGGCGACGCGACTCGGGCGGTCATGGCCACGCTGCCGGCGAATGCCTCGAAGGCCTACCTGCTCAACCCGCGCCGCTTTCTGACGCTTGGCTCGCTGGTGGACGCCGTGCTCGAAGCCGACGGCATCACCAAAGAGATGATCGAAGCCCAGCGCGCCCGGGTGGACCTGATCGCCCGGTTCGCCGAGATCTACGAACAGGGCGGCGACGACCGCGACGCCCGGCTCAAGGCGCTGGTGGACGAACATCGGGACGAACTGGATCACGAGTTTTTCGCCATCCTCACAGCGTATGCTGAGGCGGGCGCCCGCGCCCAACAGGACGGCTCCGCCGGGCTCTTAATGGAGCTGCGCGACAAGCTGGCGGCATTGAGCGGCTTCGCCGGGGGCGATGCGGATGAGCCGTCGGTCGAGGCGGTGGTGGAGAAGCTGATCGCCGCCTCGGACGAGGAGCTGGACCAGCAGATCGCCGAAGTGCGCCCGGTGCTGGATTATGACTTTTTCCGGGCCTTGACGGAGCGGATCGAGCGGGCCGAGGCCGCCGGCGACCGCGAGACCGCCGCCCGGCTCACCGCGCGCCGTGCCGCGATCCTCGCGACGGTCGAACGGCTGGACGCCGAGGCGCGCGCGATGTTCGAGGCCGGGAGCAACCTGCTGAAGCGGGCGCTCGAGGCCGCCGACCCGGCCGAGGTGCTTCGCGCCGACCCCGCCGCGCTCGACGAGGCGTTCTTCCTCGTGCTGGAGACGAACCGGGCCGCCGCCGAGCGCGCCGGCCGCGCCGATGTGATCGCGCGTCTGGACGCCATCCGCCAGCAAGCGACACAGATCGTCGAGGAGTCGCTCCCGCCGGAGGAGCGCTTTATCAGCGAGCTGCTCCGCGCGCCGGACGACAGCAGCGCCGCCGACCTGCTCCGCGGCCGCAGCGAGCTGGTGAACACGGCGTTCGTGCGCCGGCTGAACGAGCTGGCCGACGAGCTGGAGAAGAACGGCGCGAAGCCGCAAAGCGCCCGGCTGCGCCAGCTTGCCCGCCAGGCCGGGGCGATGCTGTTTTGAGATGAAGCGCCGCGCCCGCTTGCTCTTGCTCCGGCTGCTGGCGCTGCTCGCCCGGCCGCTGGCCCGCCGGGCCACCGGCCCGCCGCGTGCGATCCTCTACATCAAGCCGGACCACCTGGGCGACCTGCTGCTGGCGACCCCGGTGCTGGCCGCGCTGCGCGCTGCCTTCCCCGAGGCGCGCATCACCGCGCTGGTCGGCCCCTGGTCGCGCCTGGTGCTGGCGCGCAACCCGGACGTGGACGCGCTGTTGACCTGCCCGTTTCCCGGGTTTGAGCGGCGGCCGCCCGACAACGGACGACCGACGGCGGACGTGGGACGGCACCGCTCGCATCTGTCGTCCGCCGTCGGTCGTCGATGGTCGAAAGCCGGGCCCTACCTCACCATGCTGCGCTACGCCGCGCTGGTGCGCACCACGCGCTACGACCTGGCGATCATCGGGCGGGATGACCACTGGTGGGGTGCGGCGCTCGCGCTGCTGGCGGGCGTGCCGGTGCGCGTTGGCTTCGCCGTGCCGGAGTGCCGCCCCTTCCTGACCACCGCGCTGCCCTGGAACCCGCGCGATCACGTCACGGCTCAGGGGCTGGCGCTCGTCGCGGCAGCTGGCGGACGGACGGCAGACAACGGACCGCCCCCTACCGTCCGCCATCGACCGCTTACCGACGAAGGACCAGGGACCAAGGACGAACGCCGGCCGAACCTTCGCGGGAGAGGTAGACAGCACGCGAAGCTTGCTTTCGCTGCCTTTGTCCCGGTGCTTCGACCGAGCTCGGCGAGGAATGAGCGGCAAAGAACGAACGCCGGCCGAACCTTCGCGGGAGAGGCAGACAGCTTGTCGGGCCTGCTTTCGTCATTCGCCGATCGTCCTTCGTCCATCGTCGCCCACCGGCCTCCTGCCTCCGATCTCCCGATGCAGCCCTCCCGCCTTCCCATGCGCTTCGCCCCCGCCCCGGCGGACGAGGCATGGGCCGCGGCCTGGCTGGCAGCGCATGGCGTCGCCCCCGGCGACCGGCTGGTGATCATCCACCCTGGCACCGGCGGCCCGGACAAACACTGGCCGGCGGCGCGCTGGTCCGCCGTCGGCGACGCGTTGGTCGCGATGGATGGTGGGGGAAGATCGATCAGGGCGGAGGCCAGTGGTGAGCATCGCCACTCCCCGGCCTCCAAGCTCCGCCTCGTGCTCACGGGCGGCCCCGGCGAGGAAGGGCTGGTCGCGGAGGTGGCCACGGGGATGCGCGCCGCGCCGCTGATGCTTGCCGGCCAGACGACCCTCGGGCAGCTCGCGGCGCTGCTGCGGCGCGCCGATCTCGTCCTGGGGGTGGACAGCGGGCCGCTGCATCTGGCGGCCGCGGTCGGCGCGCCGTCCATCCACCTCTACGGCCCGAGCGACGCGGACCGCTTCGGGCCGTGGGGCGACCCGGCGCGGCATGTCGTGCTGCGGGCAGGGGTGTGGTGCGCGCCGTGCGGCGTCTTCGCGGCCTGCCCGCGCGGGCTGGCGCTGCCGGAGTGCATGGGCCGGATCGACACGGCGCGGGTGGTCGCCGAGGCGCGCCGGATGCTCGGCATGCCCGCTGCGCGCCCGGCGGTGTGACCGCGCCTCAGCGGGCGGTCCAGCCCAGATCCATCGTGTGCGCCGCGCCGGTGAAGGCGCTGGCCTGGTCCGAGGCGAGGAAAAGCGCGAACGCGGCCACCTCCTCCGGCTCGATCAGGCGCTTGATCGCCGCCGGCGCCAGCATCACCTTCTCGATCACCTCGCTCTCCGGGATGCCCAGCGTGCGAGCCTGATCGGCGATCTGCCGGTCCACGATCGGCGTGCGCACATAGGCCGGGCAGATCGCGTTCACGGTCACGCCGAACGGCGCGGCTTCGAGGGCGGCCGTCTTGGTCAGACCGAGCAGGCCGTGCTTGGCGCTGATGTAGGCCGCCTTGTATGGGCTAGCGACCAGGCCGTGCAGGCTGGCGATGTTGATGATCCGCCCCCAGCCGCGCCGTTTCATCTCCGGCAGCAGGGTGGCGATCAACTGGAACGGCGCGGTGAGCATCACCTGGAGCATGCGGTTCCAGGTCTCCAACGGGAAGTCCTCGATCGGATCGATATGCTGGAAGCCGGCGTTGTTGACCAGAAGATCGACCCCGCCGGCCGCCAGCGCCCGCTCCGCCAGCCCGCGCACCGCCGCCTGGTCGCTCAGGTCGGCCAGCAGCAGTGTCCCGCCCGTCTCGGCGGCGACCACCTCGGCCGCCGGGGTGATGTCGTGGATCAGCACCTGCGCGCCCTCGGCGGCGAAGCGCGTCGCGATCGCCCGGCCGATACCGCTCCCCGCGCCGGTCACCAGCGCGACTTTGCCGTGGAGTGTCATAGACGCATCCTGTGTGAGAAGGGAGGAGCCAGGAGCCGGAACCGGAATGCAAAGTGCAACATGGAAAGTGCAGCATGTCAGAAGCGGTCTGCAACGGGGAGGTTTGGCGGGCTGCGCCCGCCAAGAGTCCTGATGTTCCGCTGCGCGGTCGGCGACACAGCCGCCTACCGCGCAGCGGGATCGGATGGCGTCCGGGGGCGGCGGCCCCCGACACCCCCGCTGGGCGCGTTGCAGCCGGCCTCGCGGAACTTTGACCTATAAACACTACCCTCCAACCCCTGCACCCTGAACGGTTCATCCCTCGGCCGCGTCACCTGTGCGCGCCGGCAGGCGCCCCGATGCCCGCAGCCGGGCCGCGAGCTCGATGAAAGGGGTCAGCGTCTGCGGGTTGGCCATGGCGTCCGGGTTGGCGGCTTTGTCCGGCGGCACGCCGAGCAGGATTTTCTTCACCGGTACTTCGAGCTTCTTGCCGTTCAGGGTGCGCGGCACCTCGGCGATCGCAAAGATGTCGTCTGGCACATGGCGCGGCGAGAGCGCCTCGCGGATCGCGCCGCGGATGCGCGCCTGGAGGGCATCGTCGAGCGTCACCCCGCTGCGCAGCACGACGAACAGCGCCATGTATGGCGCGCCATCCAGCCCCTCCAGATCGACCACCAGGCTGTCCAGCACCTCCGGCAGCGCCTCGACGACCCGGTACAGCTCGCTCGTGCCGATGCGGATGCCCATGCGGTTGATGGTCGCGTCCGACCGCCCGTAGATGATCGCCCCGCCGCGCGGCGTGATTTTGATCCAGTCGCCATGCCGCCAGACGCCGGGGTACATCTCGAAATAGCTCTCGCGGTAGCGCCGGCCGTCGGTGTCGTTCCAGAAAAACAACGGCATCGACGGGAGCGGCGCGGTGATCACCAGCTCGCCGACCTGGTCGATCACCGCGCGGCCAGCCTCGTCGAATGCCTCGACCTTCGCCCCGAGGCAGCGGCACTGGATCTCGCCGGCGTAGACCGGCAGCAGCGGGCACCCGCCGACGAACGCCGTGCACACATCCGTTCCGCCGCTGACCGACGCCAGCCAGATGTCGCGCTGGACATGCGCGTACACCCAGGCGAACCCTTCGACCGGCAGCGGCGAGCCGGTCGATCCAAGCCCGCGCAGGCGGCTCAGGTCGAACGTGAGGCCCGGCTCGACGCCGGCCTTCATGCAGGCGGCGATGTAGGCCGCGCTCGTGCCGAAGAGGGTCATGCCGCTGTGCTGCGCGAAGGCCCACAGTGCGCCCATGTCCGGCTGGGCCGGGCTGCCATCGTACAGCAGCACTGTCGCGCCGACCAGCAGCCCGCTGACCAGCAGGTTCCACATCATCCAGCCGGTGGTGGTGAACCAGAAGAAGCGGTCGCCCGGCCCCAGGTCGAAGTGCAGACTGAGCGACTTGAGGTGCTCCAGCAGGATGCCGCCGTGCCCCTGGACGATCGGCTTGGGCAGGCCGGTCGTGCCGGACGAGTAGAGGATCCAGAGCGGGTGGTCGAAGGGGACGGGCACGAATAGCAGTTCAGAGTGCAGCGTCTCGCGTGATGCGGTATCGTCCAGGAATGCAGGCCAGAGCAGGGTATTCGACAGGCCGTCGCTATTCGGTTGCGGATCGAGGTAGGGGACGAGGATGGTTCGTTCGAGCGTCGGGAGGTCGCGCTGGAGCCCGGCGACCACCGCCCGCCGGTCGAACCGCTTGCCGCCGTAGACGTAGCCATCGGCCGCCAGCAAGACCTTCGGCGCGATCTGGGCGAAGCGATCGCGCACGCTGGCCTCGCCCATGTCCGGCGAGCAGCTCGACCAGATCGCGCCCAGGCTGGCGCAGGCGAGGAAGGCGACGACCGCCTGGGGGATGTTCGGCAGGTAGGCCACCACCCGGTCGCCGCGGGCGACGCCGAGCGCCCGCAGGCCGGCGGCCGCCGCGGCGACCTGCCGCCGCAGCTCGGCCCAGGAGAGCTCGGTGAGCGGCTGCGTCTCGGATTGGAAGATGATCGCCGGGCAGTCGGGCGCGGCGTGGCGGAAGGCGTGCTCGGCGTAGTTGAGGTGCGCGCCGGGGAACCACTGCGCGCCGGGCATCTCGCGCCGCGGCAGGACGGCCCGGTACGGCTGGGCGGCGCGGATGTCAAAGAATTGCCAGATCGACTCCCAGAACGCTTCCAGCTCGCTGACCGACCACTCCCACAGCGCCGGATAGCCGTCGAACTGGAGGCCGCGCGTGCGGGCCAGCCAGTCCATGTAGCGCCGGAGCGCGCACCCGTCGCGCAGCGCGGCGGGCGGCTCCCAGAGCAGAGTTCCCTCGGCGATCGTGCTCATGGAATATACCTCGGGATGGTGTGCTGGTGGCTGGGGAATATTATACTCCGCTTTGCGCGCCGAGCAGAAACCGCAGCGCGTCCGGCAGTCGGCGGGCCCAGTCGGCCTCGTTGTGCTGGCCGCCCGCATCCTCGACAAACAGCAGATCGCGGCCCGGCACATAGCCCTTCGCGCGGAGCAGTTCGTCCATCCGGCGCGCGTCGGCCAGCATGCGGCGCACCAGCGGGCGCACCCGCGCCCGCCCGCGGGGCAGCGGCCCCTCGAGCGTGCCCATATCGAGATAGATGCGGCCCGGCACGCGCGGCGCGGCGGCCACATCGTCGAAGATCGCGCCGCCGCCGAACCACAGCGAGGGGCTCATCGCCCCGACCAGCCCGAAGGTCTCCGGGCGGTGGAAGAAGCCATACAGACTGACCAGGCCGCCCATCGACGAGCCCAGCAGGCCGGTGTGCTCACGCTGCGGCAGCGTGCGGAAGTCACGGTCGATAATTGGCTTGAGCGTATCGGCCAGAAAAGCCAGGTAGGCGTCGGCGTCGCCGGCCTGCTCGTTGTGGTGGAACGGGCCGTACTCGAACATCCGCCGCTCGCCAGCGTTCGGCACACCCACCACGATCGCCGCGATCCCCTCCTTGTCGAGCGCCTCCAGCGTCTCGTCGGCGCGCCACTCGCCGGCATAGCTGGTCGCCTGGTCGAACAGGTTTTGCCCGTCGTGCATGTACAGCACCGGGAACCGGCGCTGCGCCTGGTGGTAGGCGGGCGGCAGGTAGACCAGAATATCGCGCCGGTTATGGAGCTGCGGACTCCAGAGCTGTGGAGAGACCTTCACGGTTCCGCTGACGGTGTGCTGGCGGCCGCCGACGTAATCCGCGTAGTCGAGCCAGTCGGTCGTCACATCGCACCTTTCGCGCATGCCGCGCCGGTGCGCGGCAAAACGCTGCACATGGTACGCCAAACCGCCGGTTCCGGCAAGGCGCGCCGACTGATGGCGCGAGCGCGCCGCATCTCCGCCTCGCTCCCCCCGCACGTTCAAGGGCCGGCATGGGGGTAGGTTTTTTCGTGACTGCCGTGGGTCAGCACGTCCCACCGCCCTTTGGTTCCCCCTCTCGCAGATTGGGAGCCGGGAGCAGGGGAGTGAGGGCCGCGGGCGTCCGTCCGCGTTGACAGAACCACCTACGCCCGTAAGCATCTCCTGCCCCTTCCCCGCACGTGGGGGCGGGGTGTCTGGGGCACTGGGGCGCGGCTCCACCGCCGTTGGTCCCCCTCCCGGAACGGGAGCGGGGGTGAGAGGATGGGGGCATAAAGCGCACCGCGGCCCGACCCACGGCGGAGAAGACAGGGGCGAGAGCCGACGCCGGAAGCATCGGCGGCGCCCATGGGGTATACTTGGTGCGAGCGGCAGACGGATGGACCTGCGGATGGATCAACCTCTTACGGAGCCTTCAGTCGCACTGGCGAGCCTGGAAGCCCAACTGGCCGAGCTGCGCGCCTTGCGCGAGCGCGACCGGCGGGCGCTCGACGTGCTGCGTAACATCAGCGTCGCCTGCCGCGGGCGCGCCTCGTTCCGCGAGGTGTTCGAGGCGACCCGCGACGAGCTGGGCGCCGTCTTCCCGCTTGACGCCTGCTACATCGCCCTGTGCGACCTGGAGCGCGCCGACCGATTCCGGGCGGTGCTGCTCTACGACCAGGGCCTGACCGAATATCTGGAAGACCGCGAACATGGCGCGCTCACCGGCCTGCTGGTGCGGAACCGCGCCCCGCTGCTGTTTCGCGACCTCGCCGCCGAGCGCGAGCGGGTCCAGGGTGTGCCGCACGCCTTCGGCAACATCACCAAGCCCTCGCGCGCCTGGATGGGCGTGCCGATGCTGATCGGCGACAGCGCGGTGGGCGTGATCTCCGTGCAGAGCTACACGCCGCATCTGTACGACGAGGCCGATCTCGATCTGCTCCAGCGCATCGCGAATGTCGTCGCCGTGGCGCTGGAGAATGTCAACCTTAGCCAGCATCAGCAGGCGCTGAGCCAGGCGCTGGCTGCGCGCGTCACCCAGCGCACCGAAGAGCTGGCCGCGCTCAGCACGCTCGCCGCCGAGATGGTCTTGCAGCGCCCGCTGCCGGCCCTGATCGACCGGGCCCTGGAGCTGGCGCTGCCGCTGCTGGCCGCTAAAGCCGGCAATGTTCGCCTGTATGACCCGCAGCGCAACGCGCTGGTGCTGCTGGCGCAGCGTGGCCTCCCGCCCGACGACCCGCGCTTGCTGCCGATCGTGCCGGTGGAGGGCAGCGTGATCGGCGGCATTGTGCGCGAGGACCGCCCGCTGGTCGTGCCGGAGCGGCTGCAGGAGCGCTCGCTTCAGCCGCGCGTCGCCACGCCGTTCCAGTCGCTGTTGGGGGTGCCGCTGCGCAGCGGCGCGCAGGTGCTCGGCACGATGTCGGTGCTGGATACCGAGCCACGCGCCTTCGGCCCGCAGCAGGTCGATCTGGCGCAGGTGATCGGCAACATGCTGGCGATCGCGGTCGAGCAATCGCGCCTGATGGCGCTGCGCGAGCGCCAGATTCGCGAGCTGCGCGCGCTGAGCGCGATCAGCCAGGCGGCCAACACCGCGCTCGGGCTGCGCGGCCTGCTGGAGCAGGTGTATCGCGAACTGGCCGAACTGATGCCGCTGGATGTGTTCGTTATGACGATCTATGACCCGCGCCGGGGGGTGATCCTCGAAGGGGTCGGGATCGACGAAGGCCGGATGTACGACTATTTCGAGGAGAACGAGCCGCCGGCGCCCGGCACGTTCACCGCCTGGATCATCGAAAACCGCGCTGTGCTGCATCTGCGGGATGTCACCGCCGAGCTGGTGCGCTACCCCGGCCTGCGCAATGTGCTCGCCGGCTCCGGCCGCCCGGCGGCGGCGTACCTCGGTGCGCCGCTGCTCGACCGCACCGGTCGGGTGATCGGCACGATCGGCGCGCAGTCGTATCGTCCGGGCGCGTTCGACGAGGGCGATGAACGGTTCCTGCTGGCGGTCGCGCAGCAGGCGGCGCTCCACGTTCAGAACGTCGCGCTGCTGCGCCAGCATGAGCGCCAGATTCGCGAGCTGGACACGATCGGCCGGATCGGCCGGGCGGTCAGCGCGACGTTCGACCTGGACGACATGCTGCGGATGGTCCATGAGCACCTGCAGGCGCTCACCGGCGCGTCGTCGTTTTTTGTGATCGTCTGCGACCCGCAGAGCCACGTGATCACCCATTCGTTCTACATCGACGATGGCGAGCGGATCGACCAGCGCTGGCCGGCCAACCGCCCGCCGCCCGGCAGCCTGGCGGCCTGGATTCTGACGAACCGTCAGCCGCTGCTGTTCACCGACCTGCCGGCGCAGCGGGCCGAGCTGGCCAGGCGCGGGCTGGCGCCGCAGATCTACGGCAGCGAGGTCCAGCCGCGCTCGTGGGCCGGGGTGCCGCTGCTGGCACAGGACGCCGCGCCGATCGGTGTGCTGGCGATCCAGGACAGCCGCCCGCACCGCTACGATGAGCAATCGGTCGAACTCCTCCGGCAGGTCGCCGCCCACCTGAGCCTCGGCATCCAGAAAGTCACGCTGTTCCAGGAGCGCGAACGTCAGCTCAGCACGAACGCCCGGCTCTACGCCGAGGTGCAGGCCCACGCTGCCGCCGTCGAGCGCGAGGCGCAGCGCATGGCGCTGGTGCACCGCATCTCGCTTCTGCTCAGCAGCCGGCTCGACCAGCAGGAGATTCTCGAACTGGCCGCGCGCGAGCTGGTCAAGCTGTTTTGGGCCGATCATATCGGGATCGTGCTGTTCGAGGACCAGGGGCGGCGCGCCACGCTGGCGGCCGAGTACCCCGAGCGCGGCGCGGTCGGGCTCGAGATCCCAGCGCGCGACAGCCCGATCTACGCGCAGTTGGTCGCGACGCGCCGCCCGATCTGCATCACCTCGGTCGCCGACGATCCGCTGGCGGAGGTCGTGCGCGCGCACCTGCGCTCGCTGGGGGTCGTTTCGATGATGATCGTGCCGCTGCTTAGCCGCGGCGAGGTGATCGGCTCGATCGGGCTGGACAGCATCGGCGCGCCGCGCAGCTTCACCGAAGACGAGCAGGAGCTGTTTCTGACGGTCGCGGCGGCGGTGGCGGCGGCCTGCGAGAACGCCCGGCTGTTCGCCGCCGAGCAGGAGGCGCGGCGTACGGCGGATACGCTGCGCGAGGTCGCCCGGGTGCTCAGCAGTTCGTTCGACTCGCGCGAGGTGCTGCGGATCATCCTCGACGAGCTGCACAAAGTCATTCCCTACGACTCGGCCTCGGTGATGCTGCTGGAAGGTGAGTTGCTGCGGCTCGCCGCTTTCCGCGGCTGGGAGGCGCCGGGCCCGCTGGCGGACGGCCCGCTGATGCTGGACGAGCAGAGCGCGGCGGGCACGGCGGTGCGCCTCGGCCGCCCGCTGCTGATCGCCGATACCGCCGCGGCGCCCGTGTGGAAGCATCGCCCGCTGAGCGCCCACATCCGCTCGTGGATGGGGGTGCCGCTGATCGCCAAGGGTGCGACGCTCGGCGTGCTGAACATCGACTCGCGCCGGCCCAACCGCTTCTCCGAGCGCGATGTCGAAGTCGCCACGGCGTTTGCGCGCCAGGCGGCTGTGGCGCTGGAGAACGCCCGGCTGTACCAGGAGTCGGTCACGCGTGTCGAGCAGGAGCTGGAGATCGCCCGCCAGATTCAGGGCAACCTCTTTCCGCGCGAGCTGCCTGTAGTCAGCGGGCTGACGATCGCGGCGCGCTGCCTGCCAGCGCGCGAGACCGGCGGCGATTTTTACGATCTCGTGCTGCTAGACGACAGCCATACGGCGGTCGGCCTGATGGTCGGCGATGCCTCCGGCAAAAGCATCCCCGGCGCTATGCTGATGGCCGTGGCCCGCTCGACCGCCCGCTCCGAGGCGCGCGACCACGCGCTGCCGGAGACGGTGATGCGCGAGACGAACCGGCTGATCGCGCTGGATGTGCCGCCGAACGCCTTTGTCGCGCTGTGCTACGGCGTGGTCGATGCCGCGGCGCGGCGGCTGGCGCTGGCGAACGCCGGGCAGCTGTCGCCGCTGCGCCGCCGGGCCGATGGCCAGGTCGAATATCTGCATGTCCCCGGCCCCACGCTCCCGCTCGGCATCCACCCCGACACGCCCTACCAGACGCTGGAAGTCCCGCTTCAACCCGGGGAACTGCTGGTGTTCTACACCGACGGCATCGTGGAGGCCCACGATGGGCGGCGGGCGCTGTTCGGCTTCGAACGGCTGGAGCGCCTGGTCTACGACAACGGTCACCTGCCGCCGGAGCAGGTCGTCGAGGCGGTGCTCGGCGCGGTCGTGGCCTTCGCCGGCGAGACGCCGCAGCACGATGATATGACCATCGTGGCGATCCGGATCGAATGAATGGCGAAGGGGGCCATCCTGTCGATTGACACGGTGCCGCCTCCCTCCCACGCCGCGCGCACCACTCGCGCGACATGGTCCGCCAGCCAGAGCACTCCGGCAAGGTCGGGCGGTGGCGCGTCGAATGCGACATCTGCCAGCAGGCGCAGTGCCAGCCCGTGGTGGGCAGCCGGTCACCCAACCTATCGCGTCCGATCTGACCTTTTGGCGTTCGGGTTGAAGCGCAAGCTGGTGCGTTGCCGCGACAGTTGGCGGCATCGCGATGGTGAAGGGCTGCGCCCAGGCTGGTTCGCATACGTCCGGTGGCACGCTGCTTGCGTACGGATGCATGTCGCGCCCTCGCGCTGCCGTCGTGCGGGATTAACCATGCGTTCCCGCCAGGAGAGACCGTTGTGACCGATGCCAGCCACCCGCCCGCCGCCGTCGAACGTGCGGCCGTTGCCCCGCGCCGCCTGCTGGCGGTGATCAACCCCAAAGCTGGAAGCTGTACTGCCGAGGATGTGCGCGCGGCGATCAACCGGCAGCTACCCGCCGCCGGCTGGCAGCCGACCATGGTGGAGATCGACGCGGCACCGATACCGCGCCTGGTGCGCCAGGCTCTCGACGACGGATGCGAGTTGGTCGTCGCGGCCGGCGGCGATGGCACTGTGTCCGAAGTCGCGCAGGCGCTCGTCGGCACCCAGACGCCGCTCGGCATCCTGCCGGTGGGTACGGCCAACGTGCTCGCGCGCGACCTGGGCATCCCGCTCGATCTGGAGGGCGCCTGCGCCCTGCTGGCCGGCCGGCACGATGTAGCGGCGATCGACGCGCTGCGCGTGGGCGAGCGCTATGCCATCGTCTCGATCGGCATCGGCATCTACTCCGAGGTGGTCGAGGCGACCGACAGCGCCACCAAGAAGCGTTTCGGGCGGCTGGCCTACGGCTGGACGATGCTGCGCCGGCTCGCCGGCTACCAGTCCCATCGGTTTACTATTGTCGCGGATGGGCAGCGCCGCCGGCGACGGGCGCTGCTGGTGCTCGTCGCCAACACGCCGTCGGTCGGACTGGAGCCGTTCCGCTGGGGCGAGCATATCGCGCCCGACGATGGCATCGTGGACGTCTGTATCGTAACGGCCCATACGCTGCGCGCCTACCTGGCGCTGGCGGTCCGGGCGCTATTCCGGCGGCAGGCGGAAGACCCGAATGTCTCCTACCTGCGCGCTCGCAGGGTGATCGATATCGCCACCCGCCGCCCGCTGCCGCTGCAGGTCGATGGCGAGATCATCGGTGCGACGCCGACGCGGATCGAGGTCGTGCCCGCCGCGTTGCGGGTGGTCGTGCCCGCCGCGGCTGCGGGAGGGTGATGCGCAGCAGACACGAACGACACACGACCGCCAGCGCATATGAACGATGATCAGCAGCAACACGAGCAAGCGGCCGCTCCCGCCGGTGAGGCGCTGCGCGAGGCGGTGAAGCAGATCGAGACGCCGGAGCAGGCCGAGCGCGCCGCCCGCGCGCTCGCTGCCGCGGCCAGCGGCGTACGCGCCGAGGACGCGCCGCCCGCCGCGCCCGAGCCGCCGGCCGAGGCCGTGGCCGCAGTCGAGGCAAGCGTGCCCGGCCCGGCCAAGGCGCCCGCGACGGTGCTCGCCGCCGCCCAGGAGGTCGCCGCGACGCCGCCCGGCGAGGCGCGTGAAGCCCTCGAAACCGCGTTGCAGGCGGCGATCAACCCCGAACTGCGCGGCGAGCGCGACCCGGAGCTGGCCGGGTCGCGCGATATGCTGCGCGAGGCGCTGCTGCGCCAGCTTGGGCCCTATCAGGCGATCGATACGCGCCTGTTCCTGGCGGTCAATCACCTGCCCCACACGCCGGCGACCAACGCGCTGATGGGCGCCGTCACCCGGGTGATGACCGGCGGCTTCGGCTATGTTGCCGGCGAGGTGCTCGCCGCGCTGACCGACCCGCGGCCGAACGGGCGCGACCTGGCGGAGTTTCTCGCGGCGCTCTGGTTCGCGACACTGATCGTCGAGTACCCGGTCAAATACTATTTTCGCCGCAAGCGCCCGTTCATCGATATTGTGCAGGCGATCACCGTGGGCCGCAAGCCCGGCACCTTCTCCTTCCCGTCCGGGCACTCGGCCTCGGCGTTCGCCGGGGCGCTGCTGCTGACGCACCGCTACCCATGGGGCGCGCCGCTGTGGTATGCTATCGCCGCGCTGACCGGCTTCTCGCGCGTATATCTCGGCGCGCACTACCCTGGCGATGTCGCCAGCGGCGCGCTGCTCGGCACACTCCTGGCCGAGGCGGCGCGCCAGGCGATCAAGAGCTACGCCCGCGCCGTGCAGCGCGACAGGTGACGAGCGGTTCAGTTTGCAGGTCAGAGTTATGAGGTTTTGAACCTTAAACGTTGAGCTCGGTACTTTGCCTGGTGTACACTACCCGTTGAACTGCTGGCTTCTGGCTGCTCCCATGTCATTCCTGGACCTGCCCGACATCCGGCTGTACTACGAACTGCACGGCAGCGGGCCGCCGCTGGTGCTGCTGAACGGCGCGCTCGACACGATCGAGTCCGACTGGGGGCGGCACCTGCCGGCCTTCGCGGCCCGCTGCCGCGTACTGGCCTACGACCACCGCGGCCACGGGCGCAGCAGCGCGGCCCCGAGCTTCGAGAGCTACGACCAGCTCGCCGATGACCTGGCGGCGCTGCTCGACGCGCTCGGCATTCCCGCGGCGCATTGCTGCGGCTTCAGCGATGGCGCGGCGACGCTGCTGGCGTTTGCGCTGCGCTGGCCAGCCCGGGTGCGCTCGCTGATCCTCGCCGGGGCGCAGTACACCAACGACGCGCAGGCGCTGGCGCTGCTGGCGAAGATGACGCCGGAGCGCATCGCCGAGCGGCAGCCGGCATGGGCGGCCCGCCTGGCCGTGCTGCACGACACCCACCACGGCCCGGGCTACTGGCAGGCGCTGCTGCGCCAGATGCTGCCGATGTGGCAGCGTCTGCCCGATTTCAGCCTGGCGCAACTCGCGACGATCACCGCGCCGGTGCTGCTGGTCGCCGGCGAGCGCGACGGCTTCGGCAACCTCGACCAGCAGGTGGCGATGCGCCGCGCCCTGCCGAACGCCGAACTGTGCATCGCCCCGCGCGCCGGCCATTTCGTGATGAACGACCAGCCGGAGGTGTTCCAGCTCGTCGCGCTTGATTTTCTGGGGCGGCAGGACGGATGACGGGGACGACGGGCGACAAACGAACGGCAGCGACGCGCTCGCACCACGAAGGGCATAATGCGCACGAAAGCCAGATAGAAGCGCTAATACGCGTTTGCCTTTGTGCGCCTGCCCCCGCCATCCCCCTACACACTCACCCGCAGCTCGGCGTAGGCCCGCGCCAGGTCGCCGGCCTGGTAGTGAGCATTCAGGCCGCTTGGGTTCGGCAGGACCCACACGGTTGCCCCGGCCAGCGCCTCGCCCTGCCGGCCCATGGCGACGCGCGGCCGCCCGAACGCCGCGCGGTAGGCCGTGATGCCGAGAAAGGCGACGACCCGTGGGCGGTAGTCGCGGAGCTTCGCCTCCAGCCGCCGCCCGCCTTCCACCAGCTCGGCCACCGTCAATTCATCCGCGCTGGCGGTGGCGCGCTCGACTAGGTTGGTGATACCATACCCGAGCGCGAGCAGGTCGCGCTCCTCGCTCGGCATGAGCGCCCGGTCGGTGAAGCCGGCGGCATGGAGCGTGCGCCAGAAGCGGTTGCTGGGTCGAGCGAAATGATGCCCGGTGAAGCCGGAGTACAGGCCGGGGTTGATGCCGCAGAACAGCACGCGCAGCCCCGGCGCGATCACATCGGGCACGGTGCGCCCGGCGGCAGCGAGCAAATCTTCACGGGTCGGTCGGCGCACGGCCGGCACGGCGTTCGCCGACGAAGAGGAGCGTTCTAACACGATGACACGATGACACGATACGGACGATGCACCATGCCCACAGCATACCACAACAGCGCGCCACGTGAGCACGCGGTGATCATCATCGGCGCGGGGCCGATCGGGCTGGAACTGGCAGTCTTTCTCAAAGAGGCCGGCGTCGAGTACCTGCACCTGGACGCCGGGCAGATCGGCCACACGCTCACCTGGTGGCCGCGCAACACGAGCTTTTTCAGCACCACCGAGCGTCTGGTGCTGGCTGGCGTGCCGATCCCGAGCACCACGCAGGGGCGCGTCACCGGCGAGGAGTACCTGGCCTACCTGCGCGCGCTGGTGATGCAATTCGATCTGGCAGTCAACACCTACGAGCCGGTCGCGGCGATCGAGCGCGACGCCGGCGGATTCACGGTCGTCACCCGGCCGCTGGCAGGCGAGCGGCACTACCGGGCGCGGCGGGTCGTCCTGGCGATCGGCGACATGCACCGGCCGAACTGGCTGGGCATCCCTGGCGAGGACCTGCCGCACGTTTCCCACTACTTCCGTGACCCGCACGACTACTTCCGCCGCCGGCTGCTGATCGTCGGCGGCAAGAATTCGGCGGTGGAGGCGGCGCTGCGCTGCTGGCGGGCCGGCGCGCAGGTGACGGTCAGCTACCGGCGCGAGCATTTCGACCGCCAGCGCGTCAAGCACTGGCTGCTGCCGGATATCGAGGCGCAGATCGAGGCCGGCGCGATCGGCTTTCTGCCGAACACGGCGGTGACGGAGATCACGCCGACGCATGTCGTGCTCGTGCCATGCGCCGCCGGGCAGCCGGTCGAGGGGCCGGTCGTGCACCATGAAACCGACTTCGTGCTGCTCTGCACCGGCTTCCGTGGCGACCAGGGGCTGCTGGAGCAGGTGGGGGTCGAACTGCGCGGCGAGAACCGCGTGCCGGTCTTCGACCCGGCAACCATGGAGACGAACGTGCAGGGGCTGTACCTGGCGGGCACGGTCGCGGCCGGCATCCAGCAGCGCTACACGCTCTTCATCGAGAACAGCCATGAGCACGCCGGCAAGATCGCGCAGGCGATCACCGGGCGCTGGCCGGCGCGCCTCCGCCAGGGCGCGGAGCTGCCGTTCGAGCGGATCGCGGCGAATTGAACCGGCGATGGGAGACAGACGACCAGTTGTCGCCTGCCCCCCGCGGCGTTGGTTTCAACCTGAGCGTCTGCAGTCAGAGAGCCCTCCTGTGCGAATTGCAGCGCCATCTTCAGACAGTGGGCGGATGCTGATCAACGGTGGCACGCCGTCCATGTGACGAATCACAGAGGATTCGCTGCGCATGCTCCCTCGTTCACAGCTCCAGCCAGGTCACCGGGCCGGCTGCGCCGGATACTCTCGCAGAAACTCCGCCAGCAGCCGGACGCCCACACCGGTAGCGCCGGGCGCGTTGTAGGGCCGGGACGGCTTATCGGCATAGGCGGTTCCGGCGATATCGAGATGGGCGAAGGGGGAGTCGCCGGCGAACGCCGCCAGAAACGCCGCGGCGGTGATCGAGCCGGCCGGCCGGCCGCCGGTGTTCTTGATATCAGCGACCTCGCTCTTGATCTGCTCGCGGTAGTCATCCCATAGCGGCATCTGCCAGACGCGCTCGCCGCTGGCCTCGCCGGCCCGGCTGAGCCGATCGGCGAGCGCCTGGTTGGTGGCGAACAGCCCGATGGCGTGTGCGCCGAGCGCGATGACGATCGCGCCGGTGAGAGTCGAAAGCTCGACGATCGCGTCCGGCGTGTATTGCTGCGCGTAGTCGAGGCAGTCCGCCAGGACGATCCGCCCCTCGGCGTCGGTGTTGATCACCTCGATCGTCTTGCCGCTGCGCGTCGTGATGATGTCGTCGACCCGGTAGGCCGTGCCGCTCGGCATATTTTCCGCCGCGCCGATAATGCCGACCACGTGGAGCGGCACCTGCAGCTCGGCCACGGCCTGGAGCGCGCCAAGCACCGCTGCCGCGCCGCTCATGTCGGATTTCATGGTCGTCATGGAGTCCGCCGGCTTGAGCGACAGCCCGCCGGAGTCGAACGTCAGTCCTTTGCCGACCAGGCAGATCGTCGGCGTGCCCTCCTGCGCCTTGCCATACTCCAGGACGATCAGGCGCGGCTCGTTGGCCGAGCCCTGCCCGACGGCCAGGATGGCGTTGAAGGCGCCCGCCGCGAGCTGCGCTTTGTCGAGCACTGTGACCTGCAGGCCGGCGCGCCGACCCAGCGCGACCGCCTCGTCAGCGAGGGCCGCCGGGGTGAGCACGTTCGGCGGCGTGTTCACCAGGTCGCGGGCCAGCGCCTGGCCGCGGGCGATCGCCTGCCCGGCGGCGACGCCGGCGCGCACCTCCGCCTCGGGCGCGGTCTCGACGATCAGGGCCGCCTGCCCGACCGCGAAGGTCTGCTCGTCCGAGAGACCGGTGCGGTAGCGGTTGTAGCGGTAGGACCCAAGCTCGATCCCTTCCGCCAAGGCCTGCCCGATCTGGGCGGCGGACAGCGCCACGTCGGCTTTGCTGCCGAGCGTGAACGCGGCGACCTGGAGCTCTTGCGCGCGCCGCGCCGCTGTGGCTGCCGTTCGCCGCAGCGTCTCCATGGTCACCTTGTCCGGCTTCCCAAGCCCGACCAGCAGCAGGCGCTTCGGCGCGAGGGCGCCGCGCGGGTAGAGCAGGAGCGTCTGCCCGGCCTTGCCGCGAAAGTCGTTCGCCTCGATCAGCCCGGCGACCGCATCCGGCAGCGCGGCGTCTTCCAGGCAGGCCAGCACGGCCAGGTCGGACGCCTCAGTCAGGATGTCGCCGGTGCGAACCGTGATCTGCATCATTGCCTCCCTGCTGTCTCACCCATGCGCGGGATCGAGAGTCCTATCTGATTCGTAACGATCAAGGTCGTGCTGCCGTCAGGCGGCGTCCGCGTACCGTCTGGAGGCGGCACGTTCTGTGAGATCCGTATGGTCATCCGTCTAATCCGCCTGCTCGCCTGCATGGCCCTCCGACCGGTTCGTCGCCGGCGGAGGCACTGCCTTGGCCTCGGTTGTCCAGAGCTGCGCAAGCCGGACGGACACCTCGGTCGCCCGCGCCATGTCCTGTACGGTGATCCATTCCAGCGGCCCGTGGATCTCCTGCATGCCGGTAAAGATGTTCGGTGTCGGCAGGCCCATCTCGGTCAGGCGCGCGCCATCGGTGCCGCCGCGGATCGGGATGGAGAAGGGGGCAAGGCCGAGTTCCTCACACGCCCGGCGCGCCAGTTCGACCGGTCGCATGTCGCCCTCGAGCCAGTAGCGCATGTTGCGGTACTGCGGCGTGATCGTGCAGGTGATCTGGGCGCGCGGCTCGGTTGCCTGCACCGTCGCGCAGATCTGCTGCACCAGCTCGCCATGCGCCGCCAGGCCGTCGCGCTCGAAGTCGCGCAGGGCCAGGGTGATCGTGGCCGTATCCGATGTGCCGGCCAAGGTGGACACATAGATGAATCCCTCGCGCCCTTCGGTCGTTTCGGGGGTGAGGCGCGCCTTCGGCAGCAGGTCGATGATCTTGGCGGCCAGCGGCAGCGCGTTGACCATCTTCCCTTTGGCCCAGCCGGGATGGATCGTGACGCCCTGGACCTTCACCGTCGCGCTGTCCGCCGAGAAGGTCTCGTAGACGATCTCGCCGAGGTGCGCGCCATCCAGGGTGTAGGCATAGTTCGCCTGGAGGTCGCCCGGCAGGCGATCGTGCACGCCGCGGCCGATCTCTTCGTCCGGCGTGAAGCAGACGCGCAGGGTGCCGTGGGGGATGCCCGGGTTTTGCAGCAGATGGCGCGCCAGCGTCATCACAATCGCTACGCCGGCCTTGTCATCTGCGCCGAGCAGGGTCGTGCCGCTGGCGGTGATCACGTCCTCGCCGATCTTGCTGGCGAGATACGGCAACTCGTTGGGCGAGAGCACGCGGCGTGGGTCGTCCGGCAGCACGATGTCGCGGCCGTCGTAGTTGCGGTGGACGATCGGCTTGACGCCCGTGCCGCTGAATTGCGGCGCGGTATCCACATGCGCCAGGAACGCGACCACCGGGGCGTCACCCGGAACCGTCGCCGGAATGGTGGCGATCACCGCGCCGTAGTCGGTCAGCCGCACGTCCTGCGCGCCGAGCGCCGCCAGTTCCGCCGCCAGCGGCCGGAGCAGGTCGTACTGCTTCGCGGTGCTCGGGGAGCTCGGCGAGGCGGCGTCGGACTGGGTGTCGATCTGCACGTAGCGCACAAGGCGCTCCTCGAGCTCGTGGGTGAATGGTGATGCCATGGCATGCTCCGTGCATCCAGCGCTCTGAAGCTGGCTGAAACGGGGAGGGTTGGCGGGCTGCGCCCTCCAGGGTACCGATGTTCCGCCGCGCGGCCGGCGGCCCCCGACCCCACACCGCGAGCGTTTCAGACCGCTGCTCCCAGGGTGGCCACTTCCTCCAGATAGACTATCGCCGTCTCGACCCCGCGCTGGAACATCTCCAGGCTGTAGTGCTCGTTGGGCGCATGCAGGCCGTCGCTGTCGAGGCCGTAGCCCATCAGCACCACCGGGATGCCCAGCAGGCCGGTGATATCCGCGACGACCGGGATGCTCCCGCCGCTGCGGGTGAAGATCGGCGCGCGCCCCCAGCCCTTCTCGTAGGCCCGCGCCGCGGCCTGCATCGCCGGCAGGTCGATCGGGACCAGCGCCGGCAGGCCGGTGGTCAGCAACGAGATGCTCACCCGAACCGTTGGCGGCGTGATCGCCTCGATATACCGCTTGAGCAGCTCATAGATGTTGTGCGGGTCCTGGTTGGCGACCAGGCGCGCGCTGAGCTTGGCGCCGGCTTTCTGCGGGATGATCGTCTTGGGACCGGGGCCGGTCCAGCCGCTCCACATGCCGTTGATATCGAGCGTCGGGCGGGCGGAGATGCGCTCGCGGACGGTGTAGCGCGCGTCGCCCCAGACCGCCGGGACACCGGTGGCCGCTGCGTATGCCGCTTCGCTCAGATCGGTTTTGGCGAGCATCGCGCGCTCGGCGTCGGTTAGCGGCACGACATCGTCGTAGAAGCCAGGAACCGCGATCGTATGATCGGGATTGTACAGCCTGCCGAGGATTTCGACCAGCGCCAGCGCCGGGTTGTGCGCCGCGCCGCCCCACAGACCGCTATGCAGGTCTTCTTTCGGCCCCTCGACGCCAATTTCGACATACGTCAGCCCGCGCAGGCCATAGGTGATCGCCGGCTCGTCGATGCTGCGCATGGAGGTATCGCTGATGACGCAGACATCCGCCCGTAGCAGGTCGAGGTGTTCCTTGATGAACGGTGCCAGATGCAGCGAGGCGACCTCTTCCTCGCCTTCGATGAGGAACTTCACATTCACCGGCGCGCGGCCGGCCGCCGTAAGGTAGGACTCGAGCGCCTTGAGGTGGATGAAGAGTTGGCCCTTGTCGTCGGTCGCGCCGCGGGCGTAGATGGCACCGTCCCGAACGACCGGCTCGAACGGGTCTCTGTCCCAGCCATCCTCGATCGCTGCCGGCACCACGTCGTAGTGGCCGTAGACCAGCACCGTCGGTTTGTCCGGCCCCGCGCCCATCCACGCGCCATAGACCACCGGATGCCCGGCCGTCTCCATCACGGCGGCCGTCTCCAGGCCGAGTCGGCGTAGATGATCCGCCAGCCACTCCGCGGCGCGCCGCACATCGCCGGCGTGGGCCGGGTCGCCGCTCAGGCTCGGGATGCGCAGCAGTTCGAACAACTCGGCGGTGAACTTCTCGCCATTGGAGCGCGCGTACTCCCGCGCCGCCTCGCTCGCTGGTGTCATTCTCTGCTCCCTTCTTGCTCGCGCCGCAGGGGCGTAGCGGGCGCCGGAGGGCATCTCTTCGCATACGCTCCGTGAGAGGATGTCCGCGGTCGCCCGCATCGCAGGAGGTGTGGCAGGCCTGCGGCCCGCCACACGGTTCTTTTTCGCGCGCAGGCGCCCTCAATCGCGACGGGGCGAGGCCCCGCCACACCTTCCCCCTGCGTACGTCCTGTCCGTCCATGGTAACGGCAGCGCGAGGCTCCGTCAACGGCGGCGGGCTCCAGGCGCGTGATGCTTCCGCTTGGCGCGCCCGCTCGTCCCCATCGCCTGCGCGAGCGGGCTGTGGGCCAGCTCGCCGGTTCCGCTGCCCTGGCGGCCCCGGCGGTGGCGGCACGCTGCCGAGCGACTCGGCGCTGGAGGCGGTGGGCAGCGCAGCGCCTCGACGATCGGCGCAGTCTGGCGCTTCGCCCAGGAAGGCCGCGGGCAAACCCTGATCGTCGAAGATGACGACCATGTACCGGCGCGCATCAACGCCCCGGGCCTGCTCGATCTGGACATGGCCGACCCGGATGCGCCCGATGTTCTGGATCATGCTGTAGACGAGGTCGTGACGGCCGTACTCGAGAAGGGTGAGCAGATTGTGGTTGTCGCAGACGGCGAGCGTGAGCAGCCCGGGCGCAGCGCGCGGATTCTGCGATCCTGATCTGCTATAGCCTAACCGAGGAAGGGAGGCCACAACGACACAGTCGTTGTGGCCGGTGTTCTCATGAGCGGCAGACAGGCATGGGCCGAGCAAATCGGAGAGCGCGGGTCGTTCCGCGAAACGGCGGGCAATCATATACCCACCCCGAAAGCCGCATAACCAGTGGGCTCCCAAGGTGGGGGTTCAGGTGCCGTCCGGGTAATTGGAGTGGCTGGGGGACAGGGACTCGAACCCCAACTACCTGATCCAGAGTCAGGCGTTCTACCGTTAAACTATCCCCCAAGGGTGCTGGTGCCGAAGGTGGGATTTGAACCCACACGAGGTTACCCTCACTACGCCCTGAACGTAGCGCGTCTGCCAGTTCCGCCACTTCGGCGCGCGCGGCGTAGAGCGCCGCAACACACCGGATTGTACTACGCGGCTACCCGTTTGTCAAATGCGCTGCGCCCGATCACCCGGCTTGGCGCGGAACGTGTTAGGCGGGCGCGCAGACGGCACCTGCCTGATTCCTGCGCCCTGAGCCCCTGACCGAGGGCTAGGGATCGGCGGGGACGCGGCGCGCGCGCTCCAGCGGCAACGCTGGCGCCAGGCTGTTGTAGGCGATCGTCAGCCCCACCGCGAACAGCGCGACGCCCAGCCCCATCGCGGCGTTATACGGCGGTGGCGCGATCAACGCCAGCCGGATAAAGACCGTTGCCAGCGCATAGCCCGAGTTGCGAAAGACGACATGGTAGGTCGTGCTGTAGCGCAGCGAGATCAGCACGATCAGCACATCGGTGAAGATCAGGATCGTATAGAACTGCTCGAAAAACTGGGGCGCCGGACCGCCCAGCAACGCCCCAACGAACTCGCTGCCGCCAGCCACAACGAAGATGAAGAGCAACCCCAGCGCGACCAGGCGTTTCGCTGCCACGAAGCTCGCCTGGTCCTCGGCGTCGGCGGTGATCGGGATGTGGCGTTGCAACCGGTAGTAGACGCCGAGCGCCACAAAGATCAGCAGCGCGCCGACGGCGTCCGAGACCATCGGCAGCAGCGCGCCGTGGACCTCCTCCCAGCGGATCGGCTCGTCGAAGTAGATGAACTCCTTGAACGACTGGCGTAGCAGGATCAGCGACAGAATCTCGATCTGCTTGCCGACCGCGCTCGATACGGAGCGCTCCAGCACAAAGATCAGACTGGCAACCTCGATCAAGAGCAGCAGGGTAAAGGCAATTTCGATGGCGTAAAAATGGTTGCGCGGCTGGCCGATGATCGGCAGCGGCGGCAGCCAGCCGCGCATGCTCAGGTCGATGCCCAGGAGCGACAGCAGAAAGGTGAGCACCAGCGCCGTGCCGAGGGCGCGCTGTGTGCGCGGGTTCTCCCACACCCGCTCAATCCGCACAAACAGCGTGCTCGCACCATGCAACAGGCGTTCGATCATCGCTCCAGGCTACCGCACACCGAGCAGAATCTCGTTCGTGATCTGGTCGATGCGCTCGTAGCCGTAGCCGCGTGCCCCCAACGCCAGCCGGTCGAAGTGGTGCGCCTTGAGCGCCTCCGCCTTCTCGCGGCTGTAGCCGCCCGCAAACGGCGCGGCCGCGCCGTCGTCCTGGGGCACGGCCCGCAGCAACCCCTGCAGCTCCGCATCGGCGTTCCACTGCGCCGCCTTCTCTTTGAGGATGAGATAGGTGCGCATGCAGCCGCGGGCGAACTCTTTCACGCCCTCGTAGTCCTCGGTGCGGTAGGCGTGCGCGTCGAAATGGCGCGAGCCCTCGTACCCGACATCCTCCAGGAACTTGACCAGATAGAAGGCGTGCTTCAGATTCACCGCGCCGAAGCGGAAATCCTGGTCGTAGCGGCCGATCACCTGGTCGTTCAGGTCGATATGGAACAGCTTGCCGGCGTCCCATGCCTGCGCCACGGCATGCAGGAAATTCAGCCCGGCCATGGTGTCGTGCGCGACCTCCGGGTTCAGGCCAACCATGTCGGGGTGATCGAGCGTGCTGATGAACGCCAGCGCCGCGCCGACCGTCGCCAGGTAGATGTCGCCGCGCGGCTCGTTCGGCTTGGGCTCCAGCGCGAAGCGCAGGTTGTAGCCCTGGTCGCGCACATACGCGCAGAGGAAGTTGAGCGCCTCGCGAAAGCGCTTCAGGCTCTCCAGTGGGTCCTTGGTGGCGTCGCTCTCCGTCCCCTCGCGCCCGCCCCAAAAGACATAGGTTGTCGCGCCGCACTCGACGCCCAGGTCGATCGCGCGCATGGTCTTCTGTAGCGCGTAGGCGCGCACCTTCGGGTCGTTCGAGGTGAAGGCGCCGTCCTTGAAGGCCGGGTCGGTGAAGAGGTTGGTCGTCGCCATCGGCACGACCAGCCCGGTCTCCTGCAGTGCGGCTTTGAAGTCGCGCACGATCCGGTCGCGCTCCGCGGGGGTGGCGTCGATCGGCACCAGGTCGTTGTCGTGAAAATTCACGCCATACGCGCCGACCTCGGCCAGCAGGTGGACGATGTCGACCGGCGCGAGCGGCCGGCGCACCGGCTCGCCGAACGGGTCGCGCCCCAGGTTGCCCACGGTCCACAGGCCGAAGGTGAACTTGTGCTCCGGTCGGGGGGTGTATTGGTCGGACATGGATCTCCTCGTGAGGCATTCGAGATGCGAGATGGGCGCTAGGCGCCACGCCGCTCCTCAACCATCTCGAATCGCTGATCTCCAATCACCTACGGTACAACACTTCGCAGCGTCCAGCCGCCGTCCACCACAAGAGTCTGCCCGGTGATCCAGTCGGCATCGGGCGAGACCAGCAGCATGAGCGCCGCGGCGACATCCTCTGGCGTGCCGGCCCGGCCAAGCGGTGTGACTGCGGCCCAATGCGCGGCGTAGTCGGGATCGTCGGCCAGGTTACGCTCGTTGACGATCGCACCGATGCCAAGGGCGTTGACGGTGATCCGGTGCGGCCCCAGTTCAGAGGCGAGCGTGCGCGCCATGTGGCGCAGCGCCGCTTTGGTGATGCCGTAGGCCGACAGCCCATCGCACGCCTGGATGCCGGTCACGGAGGACGAGAAGACGATCCGCCCGCCGCCACCCTGGGCGATCATCTGCTTCGCCGCGGCCTGCGCGCAGAAGTAGGCGCTCTTCACGTTCGTGTCGAAGAGCGTGTCCCAGGTGGGCTCGTCCGTCTCCAGAAACGGGCGATTGATCGTCACGCCAGCGTTGGCCGCCATGATGTCTAGCCGGCCGAACAGCTCCACAGCACGGGCCACCAGCGCGGCGCAGGCCGCGACCGACGACAGGTCCGCCTCGTGCAGGGCGGCGCGGCCACCGGCGGTGCGGATGGTCTCGAGCACAGCGGTGGCCCGCGCCGGCTCGCCGTAGTGCGCGAGCAGCACGGCGCACCCGTCGCGCGCCAGCCGCCCGGCCATCGCCGCGCCGATCTCCCGGCTTGCCGCGGTGACAATGGCCACGTTATCGGCCAGTCTCATTCCTTAACCCCTGGCTTGAACCGCGAAGCGCGCGAAGGACACAACGACCATGGCAGATGTTCGCTTCCTCCGTCGCGCGCGTGGTGGCCTTCGCGGCTCCACATCATCCTTGCTGGAACGCCGCGTCGAACGCGACCGACGAGGGGGTGAGATCGAGGCGCTTGACGAGCGCGCAGGCTTCGGGCGCGCCCTGGTCGCGGTTCATGCCGTTGTCCTCCCACTCGACCGAGAGCGGCCCCTGATACCCCACGTCGTTCAGCGCGCGGAAGACCCGCTCGAACGGCACGCCGCCGCGCCCCGGCGAGACGAAATCCCAGCCGCGGCGGTGGTCGCCGAAGAAGAGGTGTGAGCCGAGAATACCGTTGCGCCCGTTCAGGTTGCGAATCGACTCCTTGACGTGCACATGGTAGATGCGGTCCTTAAACTCGTAGATGAACTCGACCGGATCGACCATCTGCCAGTAGAGGTGGCTCGGGTCGAAGTTGATGCCGAATGCCGGGCGGTTGCCGATCGCGTCGAGCGTGCGGCGCGTACTCCAAAAGTCGTAGGCGATCTCCGATGGATGCACCTCCAGCCCGAAGCGGACACCGCACTCGTCGAACACATCCATGATCGGGTTCCAGCGGTCGGCGAACTCCTTGTAGCCATCGTCGATCATCTGCGGCGGGACGGGCGGGAACATCGCCAGGGTGTGCCAGATCGGCGAGCCGGTGAAGCCGTTGACGATCGTGACACCGAAGGCTTTGGCGGCATGCGCCGTCCTCTTGACCTCCTCGGCGGCGCGCTGGCGCACCCCCTCCGGGTCGCCATCGCCCCAGATGCGCGGCGGCAGGATGCCCTTGTGCCGCTCGTCGATGATCCGCTCGGCGACGGCCTGCCCGACCAGGTGCGTGCTGATCGCGAAGCACTGCAGGCCGTGCTGTTCGAGCAGGTCGCGCTTCTCCCGCAGATAGCGGTCGGACTCCAGCGCCTTATCCACCTCGAAATGGTCGCCCCAGCAGGCGAGCTCCAGGCCGTCGTAGCCGAAGCTCTTGGCCTTCACCGCAAGCTCCTTCAGCGGCAGGTCGGCCCACTGGCCGGTGAAGAGCGTGACCGGGCGTGGCATGCGTTCCTCCTCATCAGAGTGCAAATGTGAGATGGTCGATCGCAGATGGCATGATGCCCAATCTGCCATTGTCAGAAGCGTTCTCCCCGCACCGGGATGATGTAGCTGCGGATCAGCGCCAGCGCGCTCTCGCTCATCTTGTCGATATGCTCGCGCATCAGGTCGCGGGCGGCGAGGCTGTCGCCGGCGGCGATCGCCCCGGCCACGGCGATATGCTCGTGGGTGCAGGCCAGCAGCCGCTCCGGGCGGGTACCGGAGTTGATCGTGATGCGGTGCAGCCGGCGCCGCACATCGCGGATGGCCTGGCGCAGCAACTGGTTGCCCGACGCCGCCAGCACGATATCGTGCCAGGGTTTGTCGGCGGCCGACCAGCCCTCGACATCATGGCGCTCGGCGGCGGCCAGCAGCGCCTGCGAGATCGCCACGAGTTGTTCGGCCTGCTCCGGCGTGCGGCGCAGCGCTGCCAGTTCCGCGGCGTGCGAATCCATCAGCCGCAGCATCTCCAGCATGTCTTCCACATCGCGGATCGTCAACTCGGTGACAACCAGGCCGCGGCCAGGGACGTTCTGGATGATCCCTTCTTGCTCCAGGCGGCGCAGCGCCTCGCGAACCGGCGTGCGGCTGATCGCCAGCCACTTCGCCAGCCGGTCCTGCGTCAGGGCCTCGCCTGGCTTCAGTTCCAGGTTTGCGATCGCCTGCGAGATCGCCTGATAGGCTTTGTCGGTAAGCGAACCTGCGTCGCCGTTCAGCTCCACAGCCATCACGTCCCTCTGTTGCGGAAGTGTCATGAGCACTTGTCTGAAACCGGAAACGCATAGCCTCCATTGTAATACGTCTGCCTGTCTTCGTTGCAGAATCGCGGCGCCAGGGTTCGTTTGTGCGCGGCTCATCGCGGCACATCGCCAGGGGCGAGCACCGTGCAGCCGGGGAGATCGCGCAGCAGCCGCTCCGGGCCGGCAGGCGCGTAGACCACCAGCAGGCGCAGCGGTTCCCAGCCGGTGTTGACCGTCGAATGGTACACGTCCGCCGGAATGTAGATCGACGCGCCGGGGCGCACCCGGATCGGCGGCTGGTCGTCGATCATCTGGTCGCCCTCGCCCGATACGACAAAGATGATCTCATCCACGCCGGGGTGGTTGTGGCGCTCGTGGCCCTTGCCCGGCGCCAGGATGACCATGCCGAAGCTGAAGCGTTGCGCGCCGGTGACCGCCGGCTCGCTGAGAAACTTGAGCGTGCCCCACTCGAACACCAACGACTCGACATCGTCGCCATAGACCACGTAGCCGCGGCCGGATCGCTGCATGGTGTCACTCCTTGTCAACTGATGATGGACGACGGACGAACGTCGCGTTACCAACGGCCCCATCCTCGCATACAGCGAGGCTGCCTTTCGTCCTCCGCCCCTCGCCGCTCGTGCCTCGTCCTCCTACGCCACCAGCCGCCGCAGAAACGCCAGCCCGTCGCGCGCCAGGGTGTCCTGGCTTGGCGCGAGCGGCCGCCAGATCGCCGCGGCGCGGGCGATGGTTTGGACCTGGTCGGTGAACGATTCGATCACGACCGGGCCATCGTAGGCGATGGCGCGCAGGCCGGCGGCGACATCCGGCCACGGGATGTGTCCGGCGCCGGGCGTACCGCGGTCGTTCTCGCAGGCGTGCACATGGCGCAGGCGTGCCCCGGCGGCGCGGATGGCGTCGTGCAGGGAGGTCTCCTCGATGTTCATGTGAAACGTATCGAGCATCATCTGGCAGGCCGGGTGGCCGACCCGATCGACGATCTCGATCGCCTGCGCCGCCAGGTTGACGAAGCTGGTCTCGAAGCGGTTGAGCGGCTCGATTGCCAGGGTGACGCCGCGCTCGCCGGCGTAGGCCGCCAGGTCGCGCAACTGGCCGGTGAGCAGCCCGATGTCCCGCTCGCGCTCGTCAGCCGTCATCTGCCAGGTGCGCCCGACCGCCGCGTATAGCGGCCCGATGACGGTCGGCGCGCCCATCGTCTGCGCCGCGTCGATGCAATGGCGCACATAGGCGGCGCCGTTGGCGCGGACCGACCCGTCCGGGTGAATCAGGTCGCGGTCTGGCCCGATCACCGCCGCGACGCTGACGCCCAGGCCATGCTCGCGGGCCAGCGCGCCGGCGCGGCCGTAGTCGAACTCGCCGGGCGTTTCGATCGGGAACTCGATCCAGTCGAATCCCAGCCCCGCGACGTGCGGCACGAGCCGCGCCACGTCGGCATCCGTCAGCGGCGAGACCCAGACCCACGTGTTCACGCCGAAACGCATACGCTTCTCCGTAGTGTGTCATCCAGACGAACGGCGGTGGGCGGTGGACGATGGACGAACGCCAGCCCTACTTCTGCTAAATGGCTACGGCCATGGACTGGGCTGCAACCGTCCGCCGTCTTTCGCCCGCTATCGTCCGCCGTTCAACTCCACCCGCCTCCCGTCCTCGCCAAAGACGTGCAGCCGCTCGCGGGCGATGGTGAAGCGCACCGTATCACCGCGGCGCAGCGGCGTCATGCCGGGCACCGTGCAGAGGATCGTCTGCGCGCCGGCCTTGATGTAGAGCACGGTCTCGACGCCGAGCGGCTCGACCAGCGCTACTTCGCCGGCGTATGGGCCGTCCGGAGCGGGCTGCACATCCTCCGGGCGCAGACCGAGCCGGAAGCTGGCCGGCAGCGGCGCGTCTCGCGCCGCGTCCCCAGGAAGCACCACCGGGCTGCCCTCCACACGGATGCCGCCGTTCTCGCGGCTGGCCGGCAGCAGATTGATCCGCGGCGTACCGACGAGTTGGGCCACAAAGGTCGTCGCCGGGTGGTCGTAGATCTCGGTTGGCGTGCCGATCTGGACGATCCGGCCCTGCGACAGCACGGCGATCCGGTCGGCCATGGTGAGCGCTTCGATCTGGTCGTGCGTGACGAACAACGTGGTGCTGCCCTGGGTCTTCTGCAGGTGCTTGAGCTCCACCCGCAGCGCCTCGCGCAGCTTGAAATCCAGGTTCGACAGCGGCTCGTCCATCAGGAAGATGCGCGGGTTGCGCACGATCGCGCGGCCGATCGAGACGCGCTGCATCTCGCCGCCGGAGAGCCGCGCCGTCTTGCGCTCCAGCAGGTGGCTGATGCGCAGCACCTCGGCGATGTGCGTCACGCGCGCCTTGATCTCCGGCTCCGGTAGGCGGCGCAGCGGCGCGCGTAGCGGGAAGGCCAGGTTGTCGTAGACCGACATGGTCGGGTAGAGCGAGTACTGCTGGAAGACGAAGGCGACATCGCGCAGCGGTGGCGAGAGCCCGTCCACCGGCTGGCCGTCGAACAGGACGCTGCCGCTGTCGGGCCGCTCTAGGCCGGCGATCACGCGGAGCGTGGTGGTCTTGCCGGCGCCGCTCGGCCCGAGCAGCACGAAGAACTCGCCGTCGTGGATCGAGAACGACACCTGGTCGAGCGCCCGCAGCGCGCCGAAGTTCTTGGTGATCGATTGCAGGGTGACGTCGGCCACATCCCCTCCGGGTCACGATAGTGGAATGAGTCACAGAGGTCACAAGGTATGAACCGCATCGCTTGGGCCTATCCGCCGCCCGGGATCGCCGCTTCGGTCGCCGCGTCGAAGAAGCGCACCAGCGCCGGATCGATATCGAAGTGCACGGCTTCGCCGATCGGGTAGCTGACCTCGCGGGAGGCGCGGGCGTGCACGATGGTCTCGTCCGAACCGAGCGCGAGGTGCAGCATCGCGTACGAGCCGTGCAGGTCGGATGCGTAGACCTCGGCGGCGATCGGCCCGCCCGCGTGGATACGCGCCGCCTCCGGGCGGAACCCGACGACGATCCGCCCGTCCGTCAGCCCGGCCCGCGCAATCGCCGCGCGCCAGGCGTCGGGGACCGGGTAGCGGCTGCCGCCCGGCAGTGTCACCGCGCCATCCTGGTAGACGCCGGGCACCAGGTTCATGCCGGGGCTGCCGATGAAGCGCGCGACGAACATATTCGCCGGGTCGTAGTACACCTCGTGCGGCGTACCGATCTGCTGCACGACGGCGTTCGACATCACCACGATCCGGTCGCCCATCGCCATGGCCTCGACCTGATCGTGCGTGACATACACGGTGGTGGCGTGCTGCTGCAGATGCAGGCGCTTGATCTCGGCGCGCATCACCTCGCGGAACTCGGCGTCGAGCGCGCCGAGCGGCTCGTCCATCAGGAACGCCGCCGGCCGGCGCACCAGCGCCCGCGCCAGTGCCACGCGCTGCCGGTCGCCGCCGCTGAGCGCCCGCGGGCGCAAATTGAGCAGCGGCTCGATGTTGAGCATCCGCACCACCTCGGCCACCCGCCGGTCGATCGCGTCGCGCCGCTCGCCCTGCGCCTCGAGCGGGAAGGCGATGTTCTGCCGCACCGTCATCTGCGGATAGAGCGCGAAGAGTTGGAAGACGAAGGCGATATCGCGCTCGCGGCCGCGCTTCTGCGTCACGTCCTGGCCATCGAGCAGGATGCGCCCGGCAGTCACCGTTTCCAGGCCGGCGATCATGCGCAGCGTGGTCGTCTTGCCGCAGCCGGAGGGGCCGAGCAGCGCCACAAACTCGCCGTCGTCGACCGCCAGGTCCATCGGGCGTACGGCATACACGTCGCCGAATTTCTTCTCAACCTGTTGTAGCTGGATGGTGGCCATGTCGATAACCCAAACTCCGAAGCCCTGGAGGCGCTGGACCCCGGCTCCTGGACGGTTCGTGATCGTAGATTGTCTGCCCGTCTGCCTTCTGGCTTCTATTCAGACAGGTGACTCACCACAATAAACAGCAGCGTTCCGATCAGGATCACCACGAAGCTGTAGGTATATAGCGCCAGCGCGAACGGCTGGAACATCATCAACGCGCCGAGCGCCATGATGCCCATCGCGATCCGCTCCAGCGTGCGTTTGCGCGCGGGCTTGCGGGCGGCCGACCGCGATTCCGGTTGAATCTCGCTCATGCGCTCCTCCGTAGATGGGCTCACTGCCGCAGCGCGCCGAAGGTGATGCCGCGCAGCAGGTAGTTCCGCAGCGCGAAGGTGACGATCACCACCGGGATGAGGAACAGCAGCGAGCCGGCGGCGATCGCCGACCACTCGACGCCGGCCGTGCCGAGCACCGTCGGGATGCTCGGCGGCGCGGTGCGCGCCCGCTCGCGCGTCAGCATCAGCGCGAAGGCGTACTCGTTCCAGGCGAAGATCAGGCAGAACACGGTCGTCGCGGCGATGCCGGTGATCGCCTGCGGCAGCACGATCTTGCGGAACGCCTGCCAGCGGGTGTAGCCGTCCACCAGCGCCGCTTCCTCATATTCACGCGGGATCTCGTCAAGGAAGCCCTTCAGCAGCCAGACCGACAGCGACAGATTGAAGACCGTGTACAGCAGGATCATGCCCACGTGCGTATCGTTGAGTCCAAGCCGGGTATACATCAGGAAAATCGGGATGGTCACCACCACCGCCGGCAGCATGCGCGTACTCAGGATGAAGAACTGCCAGTCGGCGCTGGCGCGCACCCGGAAGCGGCTGAAGGCGTAGGCCGCCAGCAGCCCCAGCACCACCGCCGCGACAGTCGAAAGCGTGGCGATGATCACCGAGTTGACCAGGCGCTGGACATACTGGCTCGGTCCGATGATCTTGAGCCCCCGCTGGAGCATCAGCCGGTCGGCCCAGCCGAGGTTCGGGTCCTGTTCGAGCCGCGCCTGCTGCATCCGGGTGAGGGTCGAGCGCTGCGTGAAGAGGCTGACGAACCCTTCGAGTGTCGGCCGGAAGACGACCTTCGGCGGCACCGCGATCACATCCTCGCGTGGCTTGAAGGCCGTCATCATCATCCAGATCACCGGGATGAGGAACAGCACACAGATCAGCGTGGCCGCGACGGCGCGGAGGGCCGTCACGGTGCGCGCCCGGGCGACGTTTTCGACCTTTGGCACGGCTAGTCTCCCTTGATCTGGTTCAGGTATTTGACGTAGACGTTGCTAACCCCGGTGATCAGCATCAGGACGATATAGGCCAGGGCGCTGGCCTTGCCGGTCTGCCAGTTCGGGAAGGCGATGCGGTAGAGATTGACCGCCACCAGCTCGGTCGCGTCGCCCGGACCGCCGCCGGTCAGCCCCATCACCAGGTCGAAGGTCTTGAACGCCTCGATGGTGCGGAACAGCACAGCGATCAGCAGCAGCGGCGCGACCATCGGCAGGGTGATGCGCCAGAAGGTGAAGAGCGGGCTGGCCCGGTCGATCTCCGCCGCCTCGTACAGGTAGTCGGGGATGGCGCTCAGGCCGGCCAGGCAGAGCAGCATTACGTACGGTGCCCACATCCAGACATCCACGATCACGACCGCCCAGATCGCCAGCCCCGGGTTGCCGAGCCAGTCCGGCCCGCGCCCGGCAGGGTAGCCGAGCAGATAGTTGAAGATGCCGTATCCTGGGTTGTAGATCAGCTTCCAGAACAGGCCGACGACCACCGGCGACAGCATCATGGGGATGAGAATGAGGGTCGTGATCAGGCTGCTGCCGCGGAACCGGCGGCGCAGCAGCAGCGCCAGCCCGAAGCCGACGAGAATCTCCAGCGCGACCGAGACGGCCACGTAGAACCCGGTGTTGCGGAAGTAGATCCAGAGCTGCGGGTCGTTCAGGATCTCCCGGTAATTCTGCAGGCCGATGAAATTCGGCGGCTTATTGGCGATCGCCGAGAAATCGGTGAAGCTCAGGCCGAGGCTGTAGAGCAGCGGAAAGATGTTGAACGCGATCAGCAGCGCGAGCGTCGGCCAGAGGAACAGTCGACGGAGCGCCTCGTCGCTGAGGGCGCGGTGCGGCCGCCCGACCGCAGCGGCCTGAAGCGCCTGTTCGGATGGTTTCGCGTGGTCCATGGTGCTTCCTGGGCGAGTTCGGAGGCCGCAAAGTGGAGACTGGAGAGCCGCGATCGAGGCCTCGCGAGGCCAACTTCCGCTCTCCAATCCCCGATCGTCGATCTCCCTTGGCGCGCCAGGGCAGGTTCAGAGGACGTTTGTGGGCATGGGCAACGACGCACCAGTACCGACAGCCCGCACCCCGACCCCTGAACCCGAACCCCTGCGCCGGGAGCGCGCTAGGCCTTGAGCAGCCCGGCCTTCTTGAAGATCTCCTCGTGCTCCTTGGCGATGGTGTCGAGCGTGCTCTGCGCCGTGCCCTCGCCGTTGACGACGAACTTGTGCAGCTCGCGCTGCGAGACTTCCAGCAGCTCGCTGTAGACCGGCACCGCCCAGAAGTCCTTGACCTTCTGCATCGACTCGGCGAACGCCTTGTTGAAGGGGGTGTTCTCGAGGAACGCCTGCGAGTTGAGGATGTTGGCGTTGCAGGTGTAGCCGCCGAGCTCAGCCCACTTCTGCTGCGTCTCGTCTTTCGCCAGCCACTTGAGGAACTCCATCGACGCGGCCTGCTTCTCTGGGCTGATGTACTTGACGATGCTGATGCCCTGCCCGCCGAGCGCCGAGTAGCTCTTGCCGGTCGGGCCGGCGGGGTTGGAGAAGAACCCGGTGGTCTTGGCGTACTTGTTGGTCGCCTCGTTCGCCAGGCCGGGGAAGAAGGCGAAATAGTTCATCGCCATCGCCACCTGCCCGCTGGTGAAGTGGTTGATGCTCTCCTGCCAGAAGTCGTTCGAGCTACCCGGCGGGACGAACTTGTACAGCTCGCGGTAGAAATCGAGGGCATCGACATTCTCCTTTGAATTGAGCACGCCGACGACCTTGTAGTCGTTCGTGCCCCACTCGCCGCCCCAGGAGAACATCGTGTTCTCGTAGCCCATCGTGATCGCGTCGTAGTCCTTCTGCGTGTAGATCGACACGCCGTAGAGGTTCTTGTCCGGCCGGGTGAAAAACTCGGCGATGTCCCGTAGTTCGGCCCAGGTCTTCGGAACCCCCAGGTCGCGATTGTACTTGGCCTTGTAGGCGGCCATCTCCTGCGGATCCTCGAAGAGATCTTTGCGGTAGCTCCAGCCACAGGCGTCGCCTTCCAGCGGGTAGGCCCAGTACTTGCCTGACCCCTTCGGGTACTCGGCGTAGGCCGTGACCGTCGCCGGGGCCAGTGCCTTGCCGTTCAGGTCGGTGTTGAAGACATCGGTCAGCTCGACATAATGACCCTGTGTCGCGCCTTGCCCGAGCCACTGGCTATCGCCGACCACCAGGTCGTAGGCGGTGCCCTTGGCGGCAAACTCGGTGAAGACCTTGTTGCCGAACGAGCCCCACGGCTCCTGCACCACTTTGACGGTCGCGTTCGGGTACTCCTGGACCAATTGCTGCAAATAGTTCGCCGGGTCCCACTCGGCCCAGATGATCGTCAGGTTGGTGCGCGCTGTGCCGGCGGCGGGGGCGGCGGTGGCGGCCGCTGGCGCGGCGGTCGGTTGGGTGGCCGGCGCGCCGGTGGGGGCGGCTGCGGGCGCGCCGCCGCAAGCCGCGAGCAGCAGTGCCCCGCCGCTGGCGAGCACGCCGCGCAGGAACATCCGGCGTGAGAGATCCTTGTTGCCCTGAGACATCTGTTGTGCTCCTTTGCTCATGATGCCGGGTGCCATCGGATCGGCGGCCGCCGGTAGCGGGCGGCGCGCCCGGTGAGACGTCCTCATGCCGGCCTGCGCCGGCGCGGTATCCGCAGGTTGCTGCTATGGATCACCCCCAATCGGTCGCTTGAGCCTGCAACGTGCAACGTTCAGCGTTCATGATGGCGGTCAGCTTCGAACTCGGCACTTCGCACGCTGTCCTAGTACGCCGGCTCCACCCACTGCCCGCTGCCGGACGATCGCTCGACGGCATCGAGCACCGCCTGGCAGCGCAGGCCGTCCTCGAAGTCGGCGTGGGGCGCCTTGCCGACGGCGATGCCGTTCAGCAGGTCGAGGACAGTGTGGGTGAAGGTATGCTCCCAGCCGATGATGTGGCCCGCCGGCCACCAGGCGCTGATGTACTTGTGCGCGCCGGCGTTGGTGACGAGCACGTTGCGGAAGCCGCGCACCTCCGGCGGGTCGCTCGACAGGAAGACGTTCAGTTCGTTCAACCGCTCCAGGTTGAAGCTGATGCTGCCCTTGCTGCCGTTGATCTCGAAGCTGTTGTAGTTCGCCCGGCCGTTGGCGAAGCGCGTGACTTCGAAGGTGCCCAGCGCGCCGTTGTCGAAACGCGCCAGGAACAATGCCGCGTCGTCGACGGTCACCTCGCCCATCTCCTGCCCGCCGGCCGCGCCCAGCCCGCCGGTCGTGCCGGCCAGCACCGGCCGCTGCTTGATGAAGGTGTGCGTCAGGCCGGTCACGCTGGTGATCTCGCCGACCAGCATCCGCGCCAGGTCAACGATATGCGCCCCGAGGTCGCCGAGCGTGCCGGAGCCGGCGGCGTCCTTCTGCAATCGCCAGACGAGCGGGAAGTTCGGGTCGATGATCCAGTCCTGCAGATAGACAGCGCGCCAGTGGTAGATATCGCCGATCACGCCGCTGCTGATCAGGTCATAGGCCAGCTGGACGGCCGGCACGCGCCGGTAGTTGAAGTTGACCGTGCCGACGACCTTGTTGCGCCGCACGGCCTCCAGCATCTGCCGGGCCTCGGCCAGGGTGTTGGCCAGCGGCTTCTCGCAGAAGACGTGTTTGCCGGCGTCCGCGGCGGCGATCGCGATCGCCGCGTGGGTGTCGCCCGGGGTCGAGACATCCACCAGGCCGATGTCGTCGCGCGCTACCAGCCTGCGCCAGTCGGTCTCGTAGCTCTTCCAGCCGAACTGCGCGGCGGCCTGCTTCACGCCGGCCTCGTCGCGGCCGCAGATCGCCGTCAGCTCCGGGCGCAGCGGCACATCCGGGAAGAACGCCGCCACCTGGCGGTAGGCGTTCGAGTGCGCCCGTCCCATGAATTTGTAGCCGACCAGGCCGACTCCGATGGTGTCTGGCATAGCTGCACTCCGTTTATGCTAGATACTCCCCCAGGATCGTCGTACATTCGACGGTGTTCCCGAACGGGTCCTTGCAGAAGAAGCGTGGGCGGTTGCGGATGGCCTCCGGGTCCCACGGCCGGTAGCCGGCGGCCTCGAGCCGCGCCCGCACCGGCCCGATGTCGTCGAACTCCAGGCAGAAATGCCGCCCGCCGCCGTCGGGTGCGCCGGCCTCGGCGAACACATGCAGCTCCGTCTCGCCGGCGTCGAACCACACCAGGTCCAGGTGGGCGATCGTCTCCGGAACGGGCTTCTCGCGCAGGCCGAGCACCCCGCTGTAGAAGGCGCGCGCCTGCTCCGCCGATTCGGGGCCGGGCGGCCGCGGGACGCTCACATGCTGAATGCGGGGGTTCTTCACGCTGGGCACTCCTCATTGTTACGCACGAAGAGCACACAGGGCACGAATATCGTTTGGCCGTTGGGTTGTCTCTTGCTGCCCTTCGCGCCCTTCGTGGTTTAGTTATACTCGGTCTACGAACTCGCGGTGATGCACCGCCACCTCGACCTTGCGCAGTTCATGGATCGCGTTCACTAGGTGCTGCGCGTAGCGGCGGAAGGCCTCTTCGCCCTTCGCCGCCGTGGCGCGCAGCGGGTTGCCGATCACGCCGGTGTCGTTGAACTCGTCGTGGTCCATCGGAAACTGAAAATACTGGTACCCCTCGAACTCGACATCCGGCGCGCCGTCGGCCTTCCGGAACGACGGCGGGAACCAGGCCGGGATGTGCGTTTCGGTCCGGGCGGCGCGCTCCATCCGCACCAGTTCCGGGTTATGCGCCAGCATCTGCGAGGTCTCCAGCTCGCTCGCGTGCCAGCCGGGGGTCTCGTCCGGCGGGTTCTCCATCAGGTCCTTGATCAGGCCCATGTAGCGTTCGGCGTAGGGCTTGTAGAAGCCGACCAGCGCCCCGGTCTCGTAGCGGATGCGCCGCAGCAGCGGGTCGATGATCTTGACGTTCGAGCCATGGCCATTCACAAAGATCAAGCGGCTGAAGCCGTGGTGGATGAGGCTACGGGCGATATCATACAACAGGTTGAGCAGCGTCTCGGCGCGCACCGTGATCGTCCCGGCGCCGTAGCCGGCCGGGCGCATATGCTGCGGCGAGTAGCCCATCCAGACGACCGGCGTGTAGAGCACGTCCGCCGCCTCCGCTGCCCGCCGGCTGACCTCCAGCGCCGTCACGGTGTCGGTGGAGAGCGGCAGGTGCGGCCCGTGCTGCTCGGTGCTGGCCATCGGGATCAGGATGGTGTCGTCGCGCGTGAGATAGGCCTGGATGTCCGGCATGCACAGGTCGGCCAGGCAGTGCGAGAGCAGTTTGTCGGTCATGCGTCGCTCCGATGGTTGTGAAAGGACAGGGGGAGGCACGCAGACAAGGAGCAGCCGTTCTATCCTGCTGCGTCGTCCTCCCGCATCTCCCTATCTCCCTGGCTGGCTTTCGGGCGCATCATGTTCAGAAATGCGCTGGCGACCGCCCGCGCGAACCCCTCGTCATTGATATGCGCGTCGATCTCGCGTAGCGGGATGTCCGAGCGCAGGTTGGTGCGCAGGGCGGCGCGGAAGGCGGCGTCGGCCGCGGGGTCGTAGAACGCGCCGCCGGGCACGTTGGGAATGGAGAGGCCGCCCAGCGGCACGAGCACGGCCACCGGGCCGCGCGCTGCGTTCAGCTTGCGCGCGATCAATACACCGACCTGCTCCATCTCGCTGCGGTTCAGCCGCACCAGGGTGAACTCCGGGTTGTGGTAGTAGGCCGGCCGGCCGCGCAGCGCCTCCGGAACGGCGTGCCGCGGCCCGTGGCAGGCGAAGTCCACGCACCCCGGCACGACCACCTGCGGCAGCCCGAGCGCCCCGGCGCGCTCCAGCCGCTCCGGGGCGGACTGGAAGCCGCCGAGCAGCGGCTCGGCTAGTTCGTTCAGTGTGTAGTCGATCACACCGACGAACATTCCGGCGCCCATCAACTCTTCCATCGCCGGCCCGCCCACGCCGTTCGAGTGAAAGATGACCGTCTCGTAGCCATGCCCGGCGAGCACATCCTTGACGACCATCATCCCTTTGGTCGTGTTGCCGAGCATCGTCGCGGCGACGTAGGCCGAGGGGCGGGGCACGCACGACTCAGCGCGCGGCGTCCCCGCATCGACTGCATAGACCTCGCCCTGCTTCTCCCTCTCTCGGTCCTCCCGGCCCCTGACTCCGAACAACTCACCCGCGCCCCAGGCGAGCATCCCGGCCATGGCCGCCGCGGCGTTGTCGAAGACCGTCCGGCTGATCGGGTTGATCCCGAGGATATCGACGATCGAATGGAGCACCAGCACATCGCGCCGGCCGACCAGCGGGCCGAAGCGGCGCATGCCGGAGGCGATCGGCGAGACGATGATCTTCGGCACGCCGATCGGCAGCGCGCGGGCCGCCGCTGCGCCGAGCACCGCGCCCTCTGCGCCGCCCAGGCAGATCAGCCCGTGGAAGCGCCCGGCGGCGTACAGCTCCGCCGCGAGCCGCTCGACGCCGTGGATCATCCGCTCGACCGCCGCGCCGCGTGTTCCGGTCGTCCGCAGGGCGTCGATGTCGTAGCCGGCGGCGCGCGCCACCGCCGCGCGGGTCACGTCGGCCTCGCAGCCGAGCGGCTCGCCGAGGATGCCCGAGTCGAGCACCAGCGCGCCCAGCCCCAGCGCCCGGCAGCGGTCGCGCACGTAGGCGATCTCGCGCCCCTTGGTATCGAGTGTGCCGATCAGCAGGACGGTCTTCATGCGAGTTGCCGCTTGCAGCGTGCAGATGCGCGTTCGATCGCCGACCCGCACGCTGCGATCACATGTACTTTCGCAGCGTCTTGATGCTTTCCTCGACCAGCCAGGAGTAGAACTCCTCCGAGAGCACGCCGGAGCCGTGGTCTTCGATGAACTTGAGTTGCTCCGGCGTCAGCGTGGCGTCCGCTGCGGCGAGCGCGTTCTTGTACGGGTTGGCTGGCGTCCGGTCGATCGGCGGGACGAACTCGACCGTCAGCGAACCATCATAGCCGATCTTCTTGCAGGTGGTGAGCAGCCGCTCCCAGTCGATCGCGCCCATGCCGCACGCCATGCGGTTGTTGTCGGCCACGTGGAGATCGTACAGCTTCGGGCCGGCGTTCTCGATCGCTTTGAACATGTTGGCGTCTTCCATGTTCATGTGGTAGACATCGAGGCAGACGCCGACATCCGGGCCGACCTCCTGCGCCAGCAGCAGCGCTTGGTCGTGCCGGTTGAGGAAGTTGGTCTCGAAGCGGTTGAGCGGCTCGATCGCGATCCGCACGCCGACCTTGTTGGCGAAGTCGCGCACCTCCTTGAGCCCCTCGATCGCCCACTGCCACTCCTCCTCCGGCGAAGCCATCGGCTTGACCTTGCCGACCTCCGAGGGGACGATGCTCATAGTGCTGCCGTCCAGATCGGCGACCATCTGGACACAGTGTTTGAGGTACTCGACCGAGCTGGCGCGCACCGCCGGGTCGGCGTGGATCAGGTCGCGGCCGGTGAACATCAGGCTGATCGAGCCGTAGCAGCGGATACCGTGGTCCTTGAGCATGTGCTTGACGGCTTTCGTGCCGGGCGCGCCAGGGGATAGCTCGACGCTGTCGTAGCTGATCTCGATGCTGTCGTAGCCGTACTTCGCGAGTCGCCGGATGGTCGTCTCGACCGGCTCGGCCCGCATCCAGTTGTGCATGGAAACTTGCATCGTCGCATCCTCCTTACTGGTTCGGAGCCTTGATGAGCGGCGCAATGGAACAAGAACACAATAGGAAATGAAGAACGGATTACAAGCCTTTTTGGTTCGGATTATTCGTTATATCCTGAATTCCCGCCCCAATATTTTACTGTTCGCCATTATAATTCTCATTATCCATTGCTCATTGTCCATTTCCGACGCTTTCTGCCAGCAATGTGTACAACCCGCGCACGTCGATCCCGTCGGCATGGGCCTGCAGGTGAGCCAGCGTCTCCGGCGCATCGGTGATCAGCGTCGCTGCGCCGGCGCGCGCGGCGTCGTCCAGCACCGCGCGCGCCATCTGCGCCGCCAGCGCCGGCTGCGTCCACGGCAGGCCGCCGCTTGCACCGGCGTTCATCGCCCGCCGTTCGCGCCAGAGCATCTCGCGGGTGGCCACCCCCGCCGCCCGCAGCAGCCGGCGCGGCGCATCCCCTCGCCCGCCCAGCCGTGGCGCCTGCGCCGGGTCGTGGTAGACGGCCTCCAGCGCCAGCGGGCGCAGCACGAGCCGCCCCGCCTCCACCAGCCCGGCCAGCAGCGCTGCGAGCTCGACGATGTCGAGGCTCGCCGGCAGCGGCGCGCCGAGCCGCGGGTAGACGTAGGCCAGCGTGTGGCGCTGCTGCGGCGAGAGGACAACCACCCGCCGCGCGCCGATCGCCGCCAGCTCCTCCAGCGTCGCCCGCGCCAGCGCTTGCGCCGTGGTGTGCAGCCCTAGCGTCCAGGGCAGGTAGCCGTCGTCGCGCCCCACTGCCGCCAGGGCGTACTCGATCCCGGCCGCGTCGAGCAGCCGCCTTGCCGCCCGCACCTCCTCCGGAGCGCGGCACCACGCCTCGGCCCCGACCAGCAGCGCCGCCGGCGCGCGCCCATCCGGCGCCACGCTGCCGCCCTCGCCGTAGACGTTGCCCCCGCGCCGCAGCCGCTCGTCCAGCTCCGCCACGATCGCCGGCGCCTGCCCATCTGCCACCACAGCGGCGCGCGCCGCGATCAAGGCGTCGGGCAACGGCTGGTCGGTGACGCAGTGCGCCCGGCACAGGCCACAGTCGGCGCACTGGTACAGCCGGTCCACCGCGTCCGCGTCCCACGACACCAGGCCGCGCCGCGCCGACGCCACCAGCAGCGCCCAGCCATGCGGCGAGGTCGCCTCGTTGGCCGTCACCCGCGTCACCGGGCAGACATGCCGGCACATCAGGCAGAAGCGGCAGTGCTCGGTCGGGCTGGTATCGCTCTGTTGCGCTGCGAGTGGCATCATACGCTCTGACACGCTGACATGATGACGATGAGCCGGCCGGCCTCGTGCATCGTGTGATCAGCGTCACTCCCTCATCGCGCCACCTGTACCGGAAAGCCGAGCTTCCCCGGGTTCATGATGTTCTGCGGATCGAGCGCCCTTTTGATGGCCAGCAGCGTCGGCCAGGCCGGGCCGTATTGCTCCGGCATGAGCCGGCCGAGCTTCCAACCGATGCCGTGGTGCTCGTTCAGCACGCCGCCGTGCGCCAGCGACGCCCGCGCCGCGGCCGTCCAGATCATGTTGTGTAGTTGCAACGCCTCGGACGCATCCGCCGGCGGCTGGTCGATGACAAACCGGTCGTAGACCATCACGCCCCACGGGAACCAGTGCGAGAAGTGGGCGATGTACCGCGCGTTCCAGCGGGCGAAGCCATCTTCGATAGCGCGCTTTTTCGCATCGTAGAGCCGCTGGATGTTGGTAAAGGTGCAGACTGTCTCGATGGTGCCGAACATCTTCGGCAAGGTGAGCGCCAGCGGCGGGTAGTAGAAGTCGTAGCGGTGCTCCCACCAGTGCTCGCCCGGCGCGCGCCCCAGGTCCTCGCCGCCGAGCTCGGCGCAGATCGCCAGGGCGCGGGCCTCCTGCGCCGCAGCGATCGCGGCCCAACCGTCGAAGCCGAGGATGAAGCAGGCCCCTTCGGCCTCCAGCCCGAGCACGCGCCGGAGCATCGTTGTGGTCGAGGCCGGGTCGTACAGCCGCAAGACGCACGGCTGGAGTCGCGCGGTCATGATCCGCCGGCCGGCCTCCAGCGCCGGGGCCAAGTCGCGGAACAGCACGGCACGGAACAGGCGCGCCTCCGGCAGATGCTCGATCCGCATCGTCGCTTCGGTGATCACCCCCAGCGTGCCCTCCGAGCCGACAAAGAGCTGGAGCAGGCTCGGGCCGGAGGCGTGATTCGGCACCGGCAACGTGCGGATGACCTCGCCCCCCGGCACGACCACTTCGAGCGACAGCACCAGGTCCTCCGCCTTGCCGTACTTGGTGGAGATCACCCCGGAGCCGCGCGCCGCCAGGTAGCCGCCGAGCGTGGCGCAGTTGGCCGAGGCCGGGTAGTGTGGCAGCGTCAGCCCACGCTCGTTCAGCGCCCACTCGAGCTGCGCACCGATGATCCCGGCTTCGGCGCGCACCGTGAGCGACTGCTCGTCGATCTCCAGGATACGGTTGAGGCGCTTGGTATCCAGCAGAATGCCGCCGTAAATCGGCGCGGCGCCGCCTTGAGAACCGGAGCCGCCGCCCCACGGCACGACCGGCAGCCCGTGCCGCCCGGCGATCCGCAGCACCCGCCCGACCTCCTCGGCTGAGCCGGGATGGACGATGACATCGGCCATGGCTGGGGGGAGGGCGCGGTCCAGCCAGACCTGCGACATCCACGACCAATCGGCGGCGTAGACCAGCCGGTCGCTCGGGCGCGCCGAGACATACGCCGCGCCGAGCACGTCGTTCAGCTCGCTCACGACCGCTTCGAGCTGGAAGGGATGCACCACGGGACCAACCTCGCCGTTGGTAGGCGACAGCCAGACGCTGCTGCCGGGACCGGGGCGCAGCTCGCCCGCGCCATCGCGTGTCGTTGGGTGCCGTACAAGCCGTTGGATACAGTGAAGTATCCCGAGGATACACCAGGCGGCACGGTTTGTCAAGAGCATCTCGTGCTGCCGGTCGGCATCAGGTTCGGCGCGCCGACGGCTGCGGCTCGAAGGCCAGCACCACGATGGTGACCGCATCCCCGGCGCTGCGCGTCACATCATCGCAATTCGGCAGGCGGCCATCACGCAGGAGTCGGCGCCACTGCCCGGCGTATCCGAGGTTCGGCCGGAGCGACCAGGCGGAGGTCGCGCGCCGCGGATAGCCGAGCGCCGCGTCGTACTCTGTCTCCGTGAGGTAATCCGCGTAACACACGCAGGTGACGCTCGTCGGATAGCAGCGCGACTCGCGCCGGGCGGCCTGCTCCACCCAGCCGAAGAGGCTCGTGACGGTCCAGGTGGGCACGCGCCCACAGGTGTTCTCGAGGACGCGCCGGATGCGCTCGTGCTCAACTTCGACCGATTGGATGCAGCTCCCGGCGCCGGTTGTCTCGCGGACGCGCAGGCGGTAGCTGGCGGGGGCCTGCGCCTCCCAGCGGGCGCGCTCGCTGGCCAGGCGGGCACGCGCTGTCCCGCTGGGGTGCCATAGCGCCAGCACGCCGCAACCGAGCGCAAGGAGCAGCGCCGCTGCGATGGCGCCGAGACGGGCTGGATGGCGGATGTGGCGCATAGCGGTTCGCGGGACGCTAGACGGAGGACAAAGGGTGATGGACGGCGGACGAGGGATGAGTGAAGCATGAACAACGAAACATGATCGATGACACACCTTGTCACCTTGTCATCTTGTCACCTCGCCAAGTCGTGACCGTGCCTCCCTTGCCCTCGCGCCTCTCTGTCATACCACGCCGATTGACGCTCCGTCAAGCCCTGTGCTATAGTTGCCCCATCCCCGCAAGCACACGGTGAAGGAGAACGCCGCATGGACAAGCGTGTCGTCGTTCTTGGCGCGCTCGACACCAAGGGCGCGGAGTTCGCCTACCTGCGCGCCCTGTTGGAGCGCGCCGGCCTGGACCCGTTGGTGATCGACGTCGGCGTGATCGGTGAGCCGCAGTTTTCACCGGAGATCGGCGCGGCCGCGGTGGCCGCGGCGGCCGGCGCCGACCTGGCGGCGCTGCGCGCGGCCAACGACCGCGGCGCCGCCCTAGCCGCCATGGGGCGTGGCGCCGCCGCGCTGCTCCGCCAGCTCTACGACGAGGGGCGTGTCGCCGCCGTGATCGGCATGGGCGGCAGCGGCGGCTCATCCGTGATCGCCACCGCGATGCGGGCGCTCCCGATCGGGGTGCCGAAGCTGCTGGTCTCGACGGTGGCCGCCGGCGATACCAGCCCGTACGTCGGCACGAGCGACATCGCCATGCTGCCGTCCGTCGTGGATATCGCCGGCCTGAATCGCATCAGCCGACGGATCATCGCCAACGCGGCCGGCGCGATCGCCGGGATGGCCGGCGTCGAACCGCCGTCGGCCAGCGGGGACCGCCCGCTGGTCGCTGCCAGCATGTTCGGCAACACGACGAAATGCGTCGATCAGTGCCGCGCCCGGCTCGAGGCGCGCGGCTACGAGGTGCTGGTGTTCCACGCCACCGGGGCCGGTGGGCGCACCATGGAACGCCTGATCGCCGATGGGTACGTCGCCGGTGTGCTGGACATCACGACGACCGAGTGGGCCGACGAGTTGTGCGGTGGCGTGCTCAGCGCCGGGCCGACCCGGCTGGAGGCTGCGGCGCGCGCTGGCGTGCCGCAGGTGGTCGCGCCGGGCTGCGTGGATATGTGCAACTTCGGCCCGCGCGCCACCGTGCCCGCCCGCTACGAGGGCCGCCTGTTCTACGAGTGGAACCCGACCGTGACGCTGATGCGGACCACCGCGGAGGAGAACGCCCAACTCGGCGCGATCTTCGCCGAGAAGCTGAACCAGGCGACCGGGCCGGTGCACGTCCTGATCCCGCTGCGGGGGTTCTCCATCCTTGATAGCCCCGGCGAGCGCTTCTGGAACCCGGAGGCCGACGCCGCGTTCGTGCGGGCGCTGCGCGCCGGCCTGCGCCCCGATATCCCGGTCGAGGAGCTTGATGCGAATATCAACGACCCGCCCTTTGCCGACCGCGCGGCGGAGGTGCTGCTGGGATTCCTGGCCAGGTGACGCGATGCGGGGCCGGGCATGCCAGCGCACGGAGGCCAGCGGGGCGATAGTCCAGGCCGTTCACCCCCGACCCCTACCCCCTGAATCCTGAATGCGTACACAGGAGGCCGCCATGCCTTTCACACCACGCGAGGTCGCGCTCGAACGGCTGCGGGCGCAAATAGCGGCGGGCCGCCCGATCTTGGGCGCGGGCGCCGGCACCGGTATCTCGGCCAAGTTCGCCGAGCGCGGCGGGGCCGACCTGATCATCATCTACAACTCCGGGCGCTACCGCATGGCCGGGCGCGGCTCGCTGGCCGGGCTGATGCCCTACGGCGACGCGAACGCGATCGTGGTGGACATGGCGCGCGAGGTGCTGACGGTGGTGAAGGAGACGCTCGTGCTGGCCGGCGTCTGCGGCACCGACCCGTTCCGGATCATGCCGGTCTTCCTGCGGCAGTTGCAGGAGCTCGGCTTCGACGGCGTGCAGAATTTCCCGACCGTCGGCCTGATCGACGGCACGTTCCGTGTCGGCCTGGAGGAGACCGGGATGGGCTACGGGCTGGAGGTTGAGATGATCGGCGAGGCCCATCGCCTGGGGCTGCTCACCTGCCCGTACGTCTTCGACCCGGACTCGGCGCGAGCCATGGCCGAGGCGGGGGCGGATGTGCTGGTGCCGCACATGGGGCTGACGACCAGCGGCTCGATCGGGGCACGGACCGCGCTGACGCTAGATGAAGCGGCGCGGCGCGTCCAGGCCATGCGCGACGCGGCGGTCGCGGTGCGGCCCGACATCCTGGTGCTCTGCCACGGCGGGCCGATCGCCACCCCGGCGGACGCGCAGTACATCTTCGATCACACCGAGGGGATCGCCGGGTTTTTTGGGGCGTCCAGCATCGAGCGCCTGGCTGTCGAGCCGGCGATCACCGCGCTCGCGGCGGAGTTCAAGGGGTTGCGGCTCTAGCGGGGGCAGTGGGGCCGAGCCGGTCAACGCGCGAGCCACGCCATCGTTTCGCCGAGCACCTGAAAAAGCGCACGGTCCGGTGCGTCGCATGCGCATTCACCAGTTCGCCAGACGCGGCCGGTGGCGGGACCATGATTGCCGTGCGCAGCCTTCGCCTGGCGTTCGATCGTGCACCGCTCTACGGGCGCACCGTACGTCGCTCGCTCCGCGCCATATTTCGCCACTTACGATACAATAGCAGCGAGCCGGTTTCTGGTGGATGCCTGCGGGGACGCGCTACGACGGATGCGGGCAGGTCGGTCGTGCGCGGTCTGTCTCCTGTCGTCCGCTGTCGCGCAAGGAGCGCACCTGTGACCAGCGAGTCCAACCTGGAATGCTCACGCCGGTGCGAGCAGCACGCCATCCGCGACGCCGAGCGCACCCGCGAGGTCATCGACGCCGGGCCGTTCCGCGCGCTGCTGCACCGCCAGGATGACATGATCTGGCTGAACTACGCTGTGCCGGTCGCGCCGCTCGGCGAGGACGGCGAGATCGAGGCGGCGCTGCACGAGCTGGCGTCGGTCTTCGCGGCGCGCAAGCGGCGGCTGCGATTCGAGTTCAACGCGTTGCCCTGGCCGCGCCTCGGGCCGGTGCTGGAGCGCTTTGGCCTGCACCTCCACGCGCGACACCCGCTCATGGTCTGCACGCCGACCGACCTGTGGCCGGTGGCCGCGCCGGGGGTCGCTGTGCGCCTGCTCGGGCCAACGTCGCCCGCGGCCGACCTGCTGGCCTTCCGCACCGTGCTGAGCGAGGGCTTCGGCGACGGCGCGCCGCCGACGCCTGAGGCCGTCGCGGCGCTGCGCGACGAGCTGGCGAGCGGGTGCGTCATCCATGCTCTGGCGGAGGTCAAGGGCGCGCCCGCCGCGGTCGGCAGCCTCACGCCGATCGGCGAGGTGGCCGAGCTGGTTGGCGTGGCCACCCGCCCGGCCTTGCGCCGCCGCGGCGCTGCAGCGACGCTCAGCAGCGCTTTGGCGCGCGAGCATTTCGCGAGCGGCGGCACCCTCCTGTGGCTCTCCGCTGGCGACGACATCGCCCGCGCCGTGTACGAAAAGGTGGGGTGCCGGCTGATTGACGAGCGGCTGAGTTATATGGAGGCTGGAGGCTAGGGGCTGGAGGCTAGAGGCTTGCGCCCGGCGCGCCTGCCTTCCGCCTCACCCCCCTCCGTCGCCTGGTCACCTGGTCATCGTGTCATCGTGTCATCGTGTCAGAGAGTCCCGTCCCGTGGATACCATCCGCCCACGCCGCCACCACGTCACCATCGCTGGCAACATCGGCGTCGGCAAGAGCACGCTGGTCGGCATTCTAGCCGAGGAGTTCGGCTGGCAGCCGTACTACGAATTGGTCGCCGACCATCCATATCTCGACGATTACTATGCCGACCGCGAGCGCTGGGGATTCCACTCGCAGATCTGGTTCCTCTCGCAGCGCTACGAGCAGCACCAGGAGATCGCCGATACACCCGTCTCGGTTTGCCAGGACCGCAGCATCTACGAGGATTACGAGGTGTTCGTCAAGGGGCTGCTGGAGCAGGGCATCCTCTCCAGCCGCGACTTCCGCACCTACCGCCGGCTGTTCAACGCGCTCGTCCGCGGCATCGCCCCGCCGACGCTCCTCGTCTACCTGCAGGCCGATGTGCCGACGCTGCTGCGCCGGATCGAGGGCCGCTCGCGCTCCTACGAGCGGACGATCCCGGCTGAGTATCTGGAGCAGCTCAACCGGCGCTACGACGAGTGGCTGCGGCGTTTCGAGCTGTGCCCGGTGCTGGCGATCGAGACCGGTGAGCTCGATTTCGCGCACGATGTCGCGGCCCGCCGCGCGGTCGTTGACCTGATCGCCCAACACGTCGGCCTGCGCGGCGTGCGTCAGGAGCGGATGATTCCGTAGGCGGTAGGGATGAACTCTTCCCTGACCCCTGACCCCCGACCCCTGAACCATGGCAACACTTACCGACATCCAGCCCTTCGCCGAGGCGGTGCGCACGAACGTCGCCCGCGTGATCGTCGGCAAGCCCGAGGCGACCGAGCGCCTGCTGATCGCGCTGCTGTGCGGCGGGCACGCCCTGCTCGAAGATGTGCCCGGCGTCGGCAAGACGATGCTCGCACGCGCGCTGGCCGTCTCGCTCGGCCTGAGCTTCCGCCGCCTGCAATGCACGCCCGACCTGCTGCCGAACGATGTGATCGGCGTCTCGGTCTACCGCCAGCGCGAGGAACGGTTCGTCTTCCAGCCCGGCCCGATCTTCACCAACGTGCTGCTGGCGGACGAGATCAACCGGGCGACGCCACGGACCCAGAGCGCGCTGCTGGAGGCGATGGGCGAGGGGCAGGTGACCGTCGAGGGCGAGACGCGCGAGCTGCCGCAGCCGTTTCTGGTGCTGGCGACGCAGAATCCGATCGAGTTCGAGGGAACGTTTCCGCTGCCGGAGGCGCAGCTCGACCGCTTCCTAATCGAAGTTTCGCTCGGCTACCCGTCGCCCGATGACGAGGCGCGGATGCTGCAGGCGCTGGCCGGCGCCCACCCGATCACCGAGATCGGCTCGGTGGTGGACGGCGCGCGGCTGCCGGAGTTGCAGCGGGCGATCTGGGATGTCCACGTGGACGAGACCCTGCGCGAGTACCTGGTGCGCCTGGCGAACGCGACCCGCGCCCATCCCGACCTGGCGCTGGGCGTCAGCCCGCGGGCGACGTTCGCGCTGTTCCGCGCCGCCCAGGCCGCCGCCGCCCTCGCCGGGCGCGATTACGTCGTGCCGGACGATGTGAAGGCCCTGGCCAAGCCGGTCTGGCGGCACCGCCTGCTGGTGCGGCCAGAGAGCGCCCTGCGCGGCCGCACCGCCGCCGCGATCCTCGAGAGTATTCTGGCCGAGACGCTGCTTGACCTTGAAGGAAGGTGAGCGTTCACAGTTCAGAGTTCCCTGGTTGAACTGTGACGCGACACGCGGAATGCCGTATGTTGTACGCTGACCTACGATGAACGAGCTTTTCTGGCTCACAATCATACTCTTTATCATTGCTGCAGCTCTACGCAGCGAATTTTTCTTTTACCTGCTCTATGTGCTGGTCGGGCTGCAGGTGCTGGCGCGGCTGTGGCTGCGGCGCGGCACGCGTGCCCTGAGCTACCGCCGCCGCGCCCCAACCGCCGCCTTCCCCGGCGAGCGCGCCGCCGTCGAGGTCGAGCTGACGAACGGGAGCCTCCTGCCGCTGCCGTGGCTGTCGCTCCACGAGAGCCTGCCCCCGGCGCTGCACACCCCGCCGCTGGTGCGCGAGGTGATCTCGCTCGGTGCCGGCGAGCGGCGGGTGCTGTCGTATGAGATTCTTCCGCAACGACGCGGCTATTACCGGCTCGGACCGCTCTCGCTCCATTCCGGTGATGTCCTCGGCTTCGGCGAACGCGCGCTGGCGGGCGTCGAGCCGAGTGAGCTGACGGTCTACCCGGAGACGCGGCCGCTCGCCGCGCTGGGGCTGCCGGCTTCGCTGCCGTACGGCACGCTGGCCGCGCCGCGCCGCCTCTTCACCGACCCGGCGCGCCCGGCCGGTGTGCGCCCCTACCAGCCCAGCGATGGGGTGCGCCGGATCGACTGGAAGACAACCGCTCGCGCCGGCGAGCCGTATGTCCGGCGCTTCCAGCCGGCGATAGCGCTCGAGACGATCATCGCGCTGGCCTTCTCGCGCGCCGAATACGGCCGCCGCTTCGCCTACGACCAGATGGAACGCGCGCTGGTCGCCGCCGCCTCGATCGCCGTCTGGCTGGCCGATCGCCGCCAGCCGGTCGGGCTGTGCACGACGGGGGTCGACCCGGCGCTGGGCGGGCCGGCGGCGGCGCTGCCGCCAGCTCGGGGCCGGGCGCATCTCATGGCGCTGCTCGGCGCGCTGGGGCGGCTGGAGCCGGCGGGCGAGGGCGCGCTCCCAGCCGTCGCGTCGCAGGCGGCGGGGCATTTGGGCTGGGGCGGCACGCTGGTGCTGATCACCGGCGAGCGCGGGCCGGAGTTGGTGGCCCAGCTCCTGCCGCTCAAGCGCCGCGGCCTCAACCTCGCGCTGATCATCACCGACGCCGGGCCGGACGACCTGAGCCTGGCGCGCCGCTACGGGATCGCCGCCTTCGACCTGCCGCGCGCGGGGCGGCCGGTGTGATGGGGGACGAAAGCAGCCTCGGCCATAGGGACGCTTGTTCCATACGGTATGATCTGTCCTCGTCCTTCGTCACACGCCCGAGGTTGTCAGGTCATAAGGACACCATCGCACGATGAACATGCCCGTCCGCATCTCCAGCACGGTGCGCGCGGCGCTGCCGGCGCCGCCGGGCCCGCTGATCGGCCGGGAGCGGGAGGTAGCCGCTCTGCGCTCGCTCCTGACCGACGGCGGCGTGCGCCTTCTCACGCTGATCGGCCCCGGTGGCGTCGGTAAGACGCGCCTGGCGCTGCAGGTCGCCTCTGATCTGCGCGATGCGTTCGTCGATGGCGTATGGTTCGTTGATCTCGCCCCTCTCGATGACCCGGCGTTGGCCCCGGCGGCGATCGCCCGCGCCATGGGGTACGAGGCCGGCGCGGCGCCGCTGGCGGTCCTGATCCGTGAGGTGCGCGACCAGCGCGCGTTACTGGTGCTCGATAATTGCGAGTATGTTATCGGCGCTGCCCCATCTATCGCCCAACTGCTGGCGGCCGCGCCCCATCTCACCATTCTGGCGACCAGCCGCGCGCCGCTGCGCCTGACGTATGAGCAGACCTACCTCGTTCCGCCGCTGGAACTCCCACCGGAGCAGCACGCGCACGCGCTCGACACCTACGCGGCGGTGCAACTCTTTACCCGGCGCGCCCGTATGGTGCAGCCAGACTTCGCGTTGACGGCGGAGCACGGCGTAGCGGTGGCGGAGATCTGCCGGCGGCTCGATGGACTGCCCCTGGCGATCGAGTTGGCGGCAGCACGCGTGCGCCTCTTCACGCCGCCCGCGCTGCTCCGGCGGCTCGACCGGCGCCTGGGGCTGCTGAGCGACGGGCCGCGCGACCTTCCCGCCCGCCAGCAGACATTGCGCGCTTCGCTGGAGTGGAGCTACCGTCTGTTGCGCGTGCCCGAGCAGCGGATCTTTGCCCGGCTTGGGGTGTTTGTGGATGGGGCGACGCTGGAAGCGATCACGGCCGTGTGCGGCACCTCAGCGCGGAGCGATATGCTGGCGGAGTTGACGGCTCTGGTCGAGCAGAGTCTGGTTCGCCAGCTTGTGGATGCCGAGGGCGAGCCACGATTCGCCCTGCTAGAGACCATCCGGGAGTACGCGCTGGAACGGCTGACGGCCAGCGGCGAAGAATCGGCCGTTCGTGCTCGCCATGCCGCCTATTTCCTCGGGCTTGCCGAAGCTGCCGTGCCACGGCTGCGCGGGCCGGAGCAGGTTCGCTGGCTGGACCGGCTGGAGGCGGATCACGACAACCTGCGTGCCGCCTGCGCGTGGCTCCTTGCGTCAGGCCGCGTCGAAGAAGGGTTGCGGCTGGTCGCGGCGCTGCACTGGTTCTGGGACCGGCGTGGCTATTTTGATGAGGGCCGCGCGCGGATCCAGGCCGCGCTCGATGCCGCGGCGAGCGTTGCGGAGGCCAGCGACGCAGTGCGGCGGGCGCGGGCCTGGGCGCTGCTGGGGGCGGCAGCGCTGGCGTTCGATCAGGGCGACCGCGAGGCCGTAGCCGCCCTTGCCGAAGAGAGTGCGACGCTGCTCCGGCCGCTCCATGACCGACGCAGGCTGGCGCTGGCCCTGCTCCGGCTTGCCTTCGTGCGCAGCGCGGTTGATCCGCCGCGGGCGCGCGAGCTGTTCGCCGAGGCCATCGAGCACGCGCGCGCATCGGGCGATCCCTGGTTCCTCGGGCTGGCGCTGTTTGTTTCAGCGCAGGCGGCGCTGTTCGTGGCGGGTGATCCAGCCGCCGCACGGGCTGGGATCACCGAGGCGTTGCCCGTGCTCCGGGCCAGCGGCGACCGCTATCTGCTCGGGCACGGCCTGGGCACGCTCGGCCTCGTCGCGCTGGCCGACGGCGATCTGGCGGCCGCCCGCGCGGCGTTGGAGCAGGGCCTGGAGATGGTCCGCACGCTGCACGATACACGCTCGGTCGCGCTGATCGCGGCTACGACGGCCGATGTCGCCCGCTGCCAGGGCGCGTATGGCCGCGCCGGAGAACTGTACAGCGAGAGCCTGGCGCTCTACCATACCATGGGCAACCGCGCCGAGATCCCGGCGATCCTGCACAACCAGGGCTACGTGGCCCTCGGCATGCACGACTATGCCGCGGCGCGCGAGCTGTTCGCCGAGAGCCTGCACCGCCAGCACGCGGCCGGAAACCCCGCCGGCATCGCCGAGGGACTCGCCGGCCTGGCGGCGCTCGCCGCTGCGCAGGGGCAGCCGGAGCGGGCCGCGCGGCTGTTCGGCGCCGCTGAGACGATCCGCGCCGCGCATCCCGCACCGGTCTGGCCGGCCGAACGCTTCGAGGTCGATCGGCAGACCCGTTCGCTGCGCGCCCGGCTGCCCGCGCCGCGATGCGCACAGCTCTGGCGCGAGGGCCAGGCCCTCTCGGCGGAGATGGCGATCGCCTATGCCCTGGCCGCCGACGCGCAAGCGGGGCCGCAGGAGCGCTTGTCGCGCCTGAGCGCCCTGACCAAACGCGAGCGCGAGGTGGCGGCGCTGGTGGCCCAGGGATGCTCGAACCGCGCGATTGCCGCGCAGTTGGTGATCAGCGAGCGCACCGTCGAGCATCACATCGCCAACATCCTCGCCAAGCTCGACGCCAGTTCGCGGGTGCAAATCGCCACCTGGGCGGTTGCGGCGGGGCTGGCGGCCAACCCGGTGATCCCCCCATAATTAGGACGTCCGCCGTCCTGCCAAGAGAGCGGTGCGGCTTCCGGCGCCCGGCGCGTAGCTCCCCAACGCGCGCCTATCGTCGCTCATCCGTTGCCTCGGTTCGCCAAATATAGGTGATTCCACCGATGCGCGTCGCTGTGTTCGCCGCTAGACTATGAACACAGGTTCAAGAACGCACACGGAGGAACGTTATGAGCGATCAGGCCGATTCGCATGTGACAGACCATGCTGGCGTGCGCCTGCCGCCCCCGCTGATCTACATAGCGATCTTTGGTATCGGGCTGCTCCTGCAGCATCTCGCGCCGCTCCCGTTCCTGCCGCCGCTGCCGGCGCGAGTGGTGGCAGTCGCGCTCCTGGGCTGCTACGCGCTGCTGTTCGGCTGGAGTTATCGGCTGTTCCGGCGCACCCACAACTCGCTTGTGACGATCAGGCAGGCCGCAGAGCTGGTGGTATCCGGCCCCTATCGCTTCACGCGCAACCCGATGTACCTGAGTTTGGTGTGCCTGTACGGCGCGCTGGCGTGCTGGTTTGGCGTGACCTGGGCGCTGCTGCTCGTCCCTATCCTGGTGCTGGTGGTGCAGCACGTGGTGATCGCCAGGGAAGAGAGCTACCTCGAGCGCCGCTTCGGCGAGGCATATCGCCAGTATCGGGCACGGGTGCGGCGATGGATCTGAGGCGATCCGCCAGTCTTGACCCGGACGATGGCGAGGGCCGGTTCCTTCGCCCGACGCGCGCGACGCGCTGAGGAGATGCGCCATGTCAGCTGAACGCAACAAAGACACCTTCCGCCGCGTGATCGAGGAAGGGTTCAACAACGGCAATCTCGAGGCCCTGAATCAGTGCTTTCCCCCGACCTTCATCGAGCACCAATTCGATCTCCCGCCGACGCTGGAGGGGTTCAAAGGATCGATTCGCTACCTTCGCGAGACCTTTTCGCCCTTCAGCCTCACAATCGAGGACATCGTTGCGGCCGGAGATAAGGTCTGGGCGCTGATGACCGCCCGCGGCACGGACAGCAAAGGGCTGATGGGCCGCCCGCCGACAGGAGCGTCATTTACCATCGCTGTGATCGACGTGTGCCGCTTCGAGCAGGGGAAGATCGTTGAGCACTGGGGGGTTCCGGATCGATTCCACCAACTGGTGCAACTGGGCCTGCTCCCACAACCGCGCGCGCCACGGGATGGTTCGTAGCGGCGTCTCTGTGCGCACGCGCCGCGCCGCTGCCCCGGTGCGCCCGCGGAGCGCCGATGACATCCTGGCCGTCGTTTACCGTGCGGCCTCAGCCCTCGCCCGCTCCCAAGCCGGGAGCGGGGCGAGGGCATTCACGGTAGAGATGCATGAGCCCTCGGCGCGCTCCGCCGCTACCCGATGGCGCTCTGCGCATGCCTGGACCTCCGCCGCCGCCCGTGGCGTCCAGGGCGAACAACACCGCCGAAGCGGACACCAAAGACGGTGATCGCATGCGTTTATTCGGGGGAAGCTAGACCCTCGCCGACCGGGGCGCCGTCGTCGCTGCGCCCGCTGAAAGAGAGGCCTACCCATGAACGACGACTCCCGGCGGGCCGAGTTTCGCATCACCGGGTCGATTGCGTTCAGCAGCACGCCGCCTGCGCCCGAACCACCCCCCGCGCCGGCGTTCGCGATCGCCGGCAGCCTCGTCAGCGCCCGGGGCGGCTACCCGCTGCCGGGCCTCGCTGTCACCGCGTATCTCGTCGCGCCGCCCGACGCGGCGGCGTCGTTCGCGGGCGACGGGGCGCGGCTTGGCAGCGCCGCCGCCGACCAGGATGGGCGCTTCACCATCACCTTCGACGACGCTCCGCGCATGCGCCAGCGGTTGTGGGCGCTCGGCCAGGCCGCCGACGCATCGGTTGCGCTGGCGGTCGATAGCGCTGGCGGCCAGCGGCTGTACACCTCGGAGCCATTCCCGATCACAGGCCGCCCGATCGCCGTGACGCTGGCCGTGCCGCTGCCGGAGATGGGCGCGCCGGGCGAGATGTGGGTGGCGCTCGGAGCGCAGCTCGAAGCCGCTGGGATCGCCCAGGTGAACCTGCTGGCCCGGCAGCTCGCCGCGCCCGATGGCCAATCGCTGTTCGCCGATTGGGACCTCGAGACGCGGCAGGCGACGCTTATCCAGCTCGAAGAGGACTTTCTCGATCCGCAACGCATCCTGCGCGAGGTCGCCGCGCCGCTGCCGACGCTCAGCGAGCTGCGCGCACCCGGCGCGCTCGAAGCGTTTCAGGAGCGCCTGCAGCCGCACCTCGAACGCCCGGACGTCCAGGCAGCGTTCGCGGATTTCGCCGGCAAGGCGCAGAGCTTCCCTGACCTGTTCAGCGTGGACTGGACGATGGACCTGAACGACTTTCGTCAAGGCAACCTCAGGCTGGCGCTGAACAAGTTCATTGACAACTATCGCGCGGGCGTGGGCCGCGCCGTTGACATCTTCTTCCGCGTCGAGAACGACCTCACGCGTTACCGCGATTACCTGCGCGAAATCTGGCCGACCTGGATCATGCGCGTGATCTACGTTCAGCCGCAGGGCTGGACGAAGCAGAAGGCGCTCGAGCAACTGCGCAATCGCTTCCACCAGGATTTCTTCACCTCCGACACGACCGCGCAGCCCGCCAACAACGTGCTCATTCCGATTCTGACGGACATCCTGACGGCGCCGGCGGGCACCGCGTGGGGCTTCGGCATCGCACCGGCGACCATCCAACCGCAGGGCACGCGTTCGCCGCGCCAATACCTCGACTATCTGATCGGGCTATCTGGGCTTTCGGCGCGCGAGCTGGGGTTGCGCTATCGGCTCGACTTCGCGCGGCCCGACAGCGCGCTCTCCAGCCCGGTGCAGGAGAACATCGCGACGCTGCAAGGCTTCTATCGCGATAGTTTCCAGTGCGACGCGGAACCGGTGCACGTCGAGCCCGATGTGCTCGACCAGCCGATCGTGCCCGGCAAGCTGCAGGGCAAGGCGCCGTTCTTCCTGCACTTCGACGAGTGGCTGCGCCAGCAATCGCTGTTTTACGCCGAGAACGTTTTTGACATCCGGCGGACGCTGCGCGTGGACGTGCGGGCGGACCTGGTCAAGCGGTATCGCGACTGGCTGAACGGCGCGATCCAGAGCGGCTACCCGGTCGAGACGCGCCCGGAGTGGCAGTTCATCGCGAGTGTCTGGGACATCTCCGACAGGCTGGGCGAGGCCGACACGCAATACTATCGCGGCGAATACGCCGATGCGCTCAACAAGTACCATGCGGCATATCAAATGGCCTACGCCGCGATCCAAAACAGGATCGTCGCGAATTTCGACATCGCCGGCGCGCTCGCGGCGCGCAAGAAGCTGTCGGTCAAGGACATGCAGGAACTGGCGCTCTTCATGAAGCCGTCCGCCTTCGGCCTGAGCTTCGAGTACAATCTGCGCGAATACGACCGCGACGACATGGTCCTCGCGCTGATCTACTACTGCCTCTACACGATCCCCGTCTGCCTGGGCGACACCTACCTCGCGCTGGGCGATTACGCCAACAGCGTCTTTTACTACGGCCAGGCCACGCGCTTCCATGTCGCCGTCGCCCGCGAGACCGACGGCGGCGGCTACCGCCCGGAGTGGGGCGATTTCAACCCCTCGTTCTCGCTGTACAGCATCGGCGACCAACCGTACACCGTCAACCTGCACGTCGAACCGTTCGACCAGTATCCGTATGTCGGCGGCCCCGACGGCACGTATGACACAGGGATCATCGACAGCCCGGTGTATCGAATGGCGCGGGAGTTGATCAACAAGTACGCGCATCGGGTCGAGGCGAAATATTTTCGGCTGCGTCAGGCGAACGCCATGCTCGAATGGGCGGACGTGCTCTATCGCACCAACGACGCCACCAACATCCAACGCGCGCGCGAGCTGTACAAGGGTGTGTCGTTCCTGCACCGCGAGACGCCGCCGATCTGCCCCGACTGGCCTCAGGACTGGCGTTTCGGCGGGCTGGGCGAGCTGCCGCTCGCCAACCCATTCAAGAACCAGCGCGAGAACCCGGCGCTCGTCTCGCAGAAGGTGCGCGCCCGCAAGGGCGTCTTCCAGATTCAGGCGGGCCTGAACTACTACGGCGAGCGGAACGACGTCGTGCCGCCGCTGCGCTACCGCCCGCTCCAGGACACCGCCGACCGCTTCGCCGCGCTCGCCAAGGCCGCGCAGCAGGACTTCCTGCTCTACATGGAGAAGATGGAGAGCGCGCTGATCGAGCGCATGAAACTGTCGAACCTGTTGCAGAAGGCGTCGCTGCAAGCGAACATCGCGGGGGAGCAGATCAAGGTCGCACAGTACAACGTCACGGTCGCGCAGGAGCAGGTCGCCAACGTCCAGGCCCAGATCGCGGCGAAGGAGAAGGAGATCGCGGACGCCGATAGCTTCTTCTCGCAACTGGGCGACTTCTTCGGCGGCATGGCCAAGACGTTCACCGCGCTGCCAGGCGACACGCAATCGGCGGTCAAGGCCGGCTTCGTGTCCGAGCTCACGGGCAAGGAACTGGTCGGCCAGGGGATGCTTGGCCTGGGGGCGGGCGCCTCGATCATGGCCGGCTTCGGCATCTTCGCGGTGGCGGGGTACATGAGCATGAGCAGCATGGCCGACGCCGCGAACAGCCGTGCGGGCCAACTGCGCGCGCTGCGCGAGCAGGCGCTGCCGCTGGCCGAGGGACTGGTCGAGGCCAAACAGCGGGAGGTGCAGATCGCCCGCTATCAGCAGCAGATCGCCCAGGCCGACATGGAACTGGCCCGCGACCTGATCCAGTTCGAGGAGAACCGTTTCCTCAACCTCAACTTCTGGTCGAACATGGCGCATATCGCACGGCGCATCCTGCGGCGCTACCTGGAGCTTGGCACGCGCATGGCCTGGCTGGCCGAGCGCGCGCTGGCCTACGAACAGGACCGCCCGCTCACGATCATCCGCCTCGACTACTTCCCCGAGAAGATGCAGGGCGTGACCGGCGCCGACCTCTTGCAGGCCGACCTGGCCGAACTGGAGGCGACGCGCGTCGAGGGCATCAAGCGCAGCGTGCCGGTCACGTATACGTTCTCGCTCGCGCGCGACTTCCCGCTGCAGTTCGGCCAGCTCAAGCGAACCGGGCGCTGCACGTTCAAGACCGAAGAGCTGCCGTTCGCGCTCGCCTATCCCGGCACCACCGGCTATCGGGTGCGTGCGGTCTCGCTGTTCGTCAGCCAGGTGAGTCTCACCAGCCCGGTGCGTGGGCTGCTGATCAACCAGGGCATCTCCATCTCGCACCCGGGCCTGCCCGACGAGCATGTGATCGTGCGCCCGGCGGAAGCGCTGCCGATCTCCGAGTTCAAATTGCAGAACGACATGGCGATCTACAGCCTGCCGGATGAAACGCTGCTGGCGTTCGAGGGCAGCGCGGTCGAGACCTTCTGGGAAATCATCTTGCCGGCCGCGGCGAACCCCGCCGGCTACGATGGCATCGCCGATGTGCTGCTGACGCTCGACCTGTGGGCGCAGTATTCGCCCGACCTCTACGCCAGGCAACTCGCCGACGCACCAAACTGGGTGCGGCGCTGGATCGTCGTCTCGGGCAAGCAGTATCAGCCCGACGCGATCATCGACCTGGCGGGCGCAGCGAACGTTGCGACGATCGACTTCGACATGGGCGCGCTCAAGCTGCCGGCCCGCGAGGCGAACCGCAAGCTGAAGAACGTGGCCGTCTGCTTCGTCAGCCCGGCGCCGCTGGCCGCCACTGCGCAATTCAGCGCCACGCAGCCGGCGATGGATGTCGCCGTCGCGTTCAAGAACGGCGTCGCGATGTCGAATATCCCGCCGACCGTCAACGACCTCGTCCCGCTGCCGCTGCCGCTCAACGTGCTGGCCGACGTCGCTGCCGATCAGCGCTTCAGGTTGACGATTGACAAGACCCAGAACCCCGGGATAGACTTCAGCGGCGTGACAGATGTGGTCCTGGCGGTCGAATACGCGGCGGATGTGCTGTGAACGCAGCGGGAGGACGCTCGCGTGTGAGCGCGGCGGGGCCTCGCTCCGGTTGCCAGGCTGCAATGAGGATATCATCGCACCATGACCACCCACGTCCATATCTCCGCCATCGTGCGCGCGGCGCTGGCCGCGGGCCGGCCGGTGGTCGCGCTGGAGAGCACGGTGATCGCGCACGGCCTGCCGTTTCCGCAGAACCTGGAGCTGGCCCGCGCGATGGAGGAAGAGGTGCGCGCCGCCGGCGCCGTCCCGGCGACGGTCGGCGTGGTACGCGGCGTGCCGACGGTCGGCATGGATGACGCCGCGATCATGCGCTTCGCCCGCGCCGACGGGGTGCTGAAGGTATCGCGGCGCGACCTCGGCTATGCGGTGGCCGCCGGGCGCGATGGCGCGACGACGGTCGCGGCGACCATGGCGCTCGCCGCGCTGGCCGGTGTGCCGGTCTTCGCCACCGGCGGCATCGGCGGGGTGCATCGCGGCGCTCGCGAGAGCTGGGACATCTCCGGCGACCTGACCGAGCTGGCGCGCACGCCGGTGCTGGTGGTCTGCGCCGGGGCGAAGGCGATCCTCGACCTGCCGGCGACGCTTGAACACCTGGAGACCGCCGGCGTGCCGGTGCTCGGCCTGGCGACGGACGAGTTTCCGGCGTTCTACAGCGTCTCCAGCGGGCTGCCGGTCGCGGCGCGCGTCGAGACCCCGGCGGAGGCCGCGGCGGTCTGGCGGGCGCATCGCGCGCTTGGCGGGGGCGGTGGGCTGCTGCTGGCCGTGCCGCCGCCGGCGGAGGCGGCCTTGCCGCCCGCGCAGATCGAGCCGGTGGTCCAGCGGGCGCTGGCGCAGGCCGCGGCGGCGGGGGTGCGGGGTCAGGCGGTCACGCCGTTTCTGCTGGCGGCGGTCGCCCGGGAGACGCACGGCGAGAGCCTGCGGGCGAACATGGCGCTGCTGCGGCAGAACGCCCGCGTCGCAGCGGCGGTGGCGGCGGCCCTGGCCGGCGGCCTGGTGTAGGTGAGACGCCGGACAGGCAGACGCGCAGACGGGGAGACACCCGGAGCTAGAAGCCAGACGGTCAGACGGTCAGACATCAGGCAATCTACAATCTGCACGCAACAAAAGCGCCGGCGGACCGCCGCCGGTTCCCCGCCTGCCCCCGCAAGTGGGGAGGGGGTAGCCGTGTGGAGTTGTCACCCCCCATCATTCAACCGGTAGCCCAGGTGCGGCTCGGTGAGGATGCAGCGCGGGTGCGCCGGGTCGTCCTCCAGCTTGACCCGCAGCCGCCGGATGATCCCTTTGACATAATCGGTCGCGTCGCTATACTGCGGTCCCCAGACGCGCTGCAAGATCTGGCGGGTCGTGATCACCCGGCCGGCGTTGGCGGCCAGCTCGGCCAGCACGGCGTACTCGAGCGGCGTCAGCGCGACCGGCTGGCCGTGGTGCATGACACGCCGCTGGTCGGTGTCGATCACCAGATCGTGACAGACCACCAAGTGGCTGGCGATCCGGTCGCCGCGCCGCAACACGGCCCGCACCCGGGCCAGCAGCTCGGAGAGCCGAAACGGCTTGACCAGGTAATCGTCGGCCCCGGCGTCCAGCACCGAGACGATATCGGCCTCGGCCCCCTTGACGCTCAGCACAATGATCGGCGCCGCCGAGGTCTGCCGGATGCGGCGGCAGACTTCCAGGCCGCCGACGCCCGGAATCACCAGGTCGAGCAGCACCAGGTGCGGCGCGGTACGCTGAAAACGCGCCAGCGCCGCGTCGCTGTCGGCGGCCGTGACCACCTCGTACCCGTGGGCCTGGAGCGCTGGCGCCAGCGCCGCGGTGATTCCGGGGTCATCGTCCACCAGCAGAATGCGCTGGCCGCCGCTCATGGCTCTCCTCCGGGCGGGGTGGCTCGGCGCGGCAGGGCGCGCCGTCCGGCCGCGGGAGCGCCGCCAGCTCCGGCGGCGCCAGCGGCAGGCGCACCCGGAAGACACTCCCGCCGCCGGGCCGCGCATCCACCCAGATGCGCCCACCGTGCGCCTCGACGATCCCCCGGCAGATCGCCAGCCCCAGGCCCGATCCGGGAACGTGCGTCCGCCGGTCGCGCTCCAGCCGGTAGAAGTGCTGAAAAATCCGCTCGCGCTCGGCCTCGGCGATGCCGGGGCCGCGGTCGGCGACGTTGATCAGCACGGAGTCGCCGGTCGAGAACGCCTCGACGCGAACCGGGCCGCCCGGCGGGCCGTATTTCTGCGCGTTCTCCAGCAGGTTCCAGAGCATCTGGCCGAGCAGCGTCGGGTCGCCGTAGTACAGCGGCAGGTCGGGCGAGACCGACGCCTCTACCACACAGGCGGCGTCGCGCTGGCGCAATGGCCCGAGCGCGTCCTCGATCAACGCCGACAGCTCGATCCACTCCCGGTCGAGTGCCAGCCGCCCGGCCTCGATCGACGACAGATCGAGCAATTGATCGACATAGCGCCCCAGCCGGCCGGCCTGCTGCGCGATGTTCTGCAGCAGATCGTGCGTCTCCGGCGTGGCGGTCAGCTCCGGGCGCTCCAGCAGCCCCTCCACCGAAGCGCGAATGGCGGTCAGCGGCGTGCGCAGGTCGTGCGACACCGCCGCCAGAAAGGCGCTCTTCAGCTGGTCGGCGGCGCGCAACGCTTCCGTCTCGCTGGCGGCACGCCGCAGCCGGGCGTTGCTCAGCGCCAGGCCGAGCTGCTGACCAATGGTGGTGAACAGCGTCAGGTCGCCCAGTGTCACTGGACGGTGGCGTCGGCTGCCGACCACCAGCGCGCCGATGCTTACATTGTGCAGTGTCAGCGGCATGACCACCAGGTCGCATAGCTGCAGCGCATCGATCGGCGGCGAGAGCGGCTCGCCGCCGTGCAGCCGGCAGATCAGCCGCGAGGCGCCGCTCTCGAGCGCGGGCCGCACCAGGTCGAGCAACGCCGGCGGCGGGCGGTCCGCGCCGCCGGGCTGGCCCGCGCCGCCGGGCAAGCCGTGGCTGGCGACCAGCCCCAGATCGCCATCCGGTGCGTCGCGCAGCAGCATCACGCCTGCGTCGAAGTCGGCGATCCCGGCGATCTGGCGGATCACCAGGTCGAGGTGCTGGCTCGGGTCGAGCAGGGTGCTGAGGAACGTCGCCATCGCGTTCAGCGCCGCCCGATGGCGGGCGTGGCGGTGCAGGTCGGTGAACATGCGCGCGTTCTCCAGCGCGGTCGCGGCATGGGCGGCGATCGCCAGCCCCAGCCGTAGGTCGTCCACGTCCCAGGGGTGCGGGGCGAGATGCGCGCCGAGCAGCACCCCGATCAGGCCGCAGGCGGCAGTGAGGGGAATGAGCGCGAGGGCCCGGATGCCGGCCGGAAGCGCCAGCGCCGCGAGGGCCGGCGGAATCTGCGCCGGTGTAGCATAGACCAGCGGCGCGCCCTCCTCGCACCAGGCGGCGGTCTCCGGCTGCTGCGCCAGCGTGGCGAGCGCCTGCGCGGCGGCTCTGCCCCTGCCGCGCCGCTGCCAGACGCGCGACGGGGCATCGTCGGCGTCGAACAGGCAGGCCGCGGCGCAGGCCAGGCCGAGCGCCTGCCCGAACTGCGCCGCCACGGCATCGAGCGTGACCGCCAAATCCAGGCTGGCGCTGATCGCCCCCAACGCAGCGGCCAGGCGCTCGGCGGCCTGGATGCGCCGGGCGTCGGCGGGCGGCCCGAGCGCGCCGGACGCCGGCAGGGTGACGCCGCGGAAGAAACGCCGCGCCGGCGCCGCCGGGTCGGGACGCCACAGGTTCTGCTGCACCTCGAACGCGGCAACGGCCAGCACCCCGGTCAGGAACGGGCGGACCAGCCGGTAGTCGCCGGTGATGTCCAGCACGCCGGCGATCTGGCCTGTGCCAGGGTGCAGGATCGGCGCAGCGGTGCAGGTGACATCCTGCCAGCCCTCGCAGTAGTGCTCGGCGGCGAGCAACTGCACGACGCGCCCGGTCGCCAGCGCCGTGCCGATCGCGTTCGTTCCAGCCGCGGCCTCGCTCCAGTCGCTGCCGGGCAATAGCCCCTTGCGCGCCAGCCGCCGCATCCGCTCGCGGTTGCCGTCGATCTCCAGCAGACGCCCCTCGGCATCGCTCAGCGCCACGACATAGCCGACATCGCCCAGCTGGCCGCGCAGGCGTGCCAGCACCGGCCGTGCCGCCGCCAGCAGCGGCGCGCTCGCCGCCCGAAGCTCCGCGATCTGGCTGTCGGCTGGCGCGCTGAACAGCGCCAGCGAGCGGGTGGCGTTCACCTCGAGCGCCCGGCAGCGCTCCCAGGAGTCGCGGATGACCGGGCGCGGCAGCGCCCCGCCGGTCGCGCCGGTCGCCAGGAACGACTCGCGGATCTGCGCAAGCTGGCGCGCCGTCTGCTCGATATCGGAGAGCGAGGCGATCGAGAACACCGGTGGTCGATCCAGATCGCGCATGGTGCATCCTCGCCGGGCGGCGCCTGTGCCGCGCTAATGCGCTAATAGGGGAGTGATACCAAATTCGGGTGATTACTTATGTTATCGTCACTTCAGGCCACCAATGAAAGTGAGTATGTGCACGAATGACCTCGGGCTGCTCACGCAAGCGACGACACCGTTCTGCTTGTGCGTCAATCAGCGCCTCCAAGTCGCT
>JBHOQX010000008.1:0-2677 GCA_042408595.1 Roseiflexaceae bacterium
CCCGACCCTGGCCGAGCTGGCGGAGCGCATCGCCGCCGCGCCGCCGGCCGGGGCACCCCCCATCCAGCCGGTCCCGCGCGATGGCGCGCTGCCGCTCGCGTTCGCGCAGCAGCGGCTGTGGGTGCTCGACCAGCTCGAGCCGAACAGCCCGTTCTACAACATCCCCGAGTCCGTCCGCCTGCGTGGCCCGCTCGACCTGGCGCTGCTTGAGCGTGCCTTCAACGAGGTCATCCGTCGCCACGAAATCTTGCGCACCACCTTCCCGGCGATCAACGGCCGGCCGCACCAGGTGATCGCGCCGGAGCTCCCGCTGCCCCTGCCGCTCATCGACCTGTCGCACCTGCCGCCGGACGTGCGTGAGGCCGAGGTGCTGCGCCTGGCGAACGCCGGCGCCGCCGAGCCGTTCGATCTGGCGCGCGGCCCGCTGCTGCGCGCCCGGCTGGTGCGCCTGGCGCCCGACGACCACGCCGTGCTTCTGACGCTGCACCACATCATCTCGGACGTCTGGTCCACGGGCGTGCTGATCGGCGAAGTCGCCGCGCTCTACGGCGCCTTCGCGCGTGGGCAGCCCTCGCCGCTGCCGGCGCTGCCGGTGCAGTACGCCGACTACGCCGCCTGGCAACGCGCTTGGCTGCAGGGCGACGCCCTGGAGGCGCACCTGGCCTACTGGAAGGATCAGCTGGCCGGCGCGCCGGAGCTGCTCGATCTGCCGACCGACCGCCCCCGCCTGGCAGTGCAGCGCTTCGCTGGAGCCTACCGCACCTTCCAACTCCCGCCGGAGCTGTCCGCCGCCATCCGCGCCTTCAGCCAGGAGCACGGCGCGACGGTCTTTATGACGCTGCTGGCCGCCTTCCAGGCCTTGCTCGCGCGTTACAGCGGGCAGGACGACCTGTGCGTCGGCACGCCGGTGGCCGGGCGCGACCGCGCCGAGCTCGAGCCGCTGATCGGCTGCTTTGTCAACACCTTAGTGCTGCGCGCCCGCCTGGACGACGAGCCGGGCTTCCGCGCGCTCGTGGCGCGCACCCGCGCAACAGTGCTGGAGGCGTTCGCCCACCAGGATGCGCCGTTCGAGCTGGTGGTGGACGCGCTCCAGCCGACGCGCAGCCTCAGCCACGCCCCGCTGTTCCAGGCGATGTTCGCCCTGCAGAACGCGCCCGCCCGCGTGCAGGATCTGCCTGGCCTGACGCTTGCGCCGATCGAAGCCCACAGCGGCACAGCTAAATTCGATCTGACCCTGTTCATGCTCGAAGAAGGGGACAACCTGAGCGGCGCGCTGGAATACGCCACCGATCTGTTCGACGATGCGACCATCGCGCGCTTCCTGGCCCACTTCGAGCGTCTGCTCGCCGGGGCGCTCGCGGCGCCCGACACTCCGGTGCATCGCCTGCCGCTGCTGACCGATGCCGAGCGCGCGCTGCTGGCCGCCTGGAACGACACCGCCGGACCGATCCCGGATGCCACGGCGATGGACCTGATCGCCGCGCAGTCCGCCGCGACCCCGGACGCGCCGGCCGTCATCTGGGGCGATGCGTATTTGAGTTATCACGAGCTGGTCGCACAGGCCTACCAGTGCGCCCATGCCCTGCGATCACATGGCGTCGGGCCGGATACGCTGGTCGCCCTGCTGCTGCCGCGCTCGCCGGCGCTGCTGATCGCACTGCTCGGCACGCTCGCCGCCGGCGGGGCCTACCTGCCGCTCGACCCGACCCACCCGCCGGCCCGCCTGCGCGCCCTGCTGGAGGATGCCAGGCCTGCAGTGGTGCTGACGGTGGACGATTCGGCAGGGGCGGGCGGCCAGATGCCGCTTCATGATGGGCCGTGGGCGGTGCTCGACCTGGCCTCCGGCTGGCCCGCCATCGCCCGGCAGCCGGCCACCGCCCCGCCGCCAGCCGCCGGCCCCGACGACCTGGCCTACGTCCTCTACACCTCCGGCTCGACCGGCCAGCCGAAGGGCGTGCAGATCACGCACCGCGGCCTGACCAACTACCTGGTCTGGGCGGCCAGCGCCTACCCGTTGGCCGCAGGCCGTGGCGCGCCCGTGCATTCGCCGGTCACGTTCGACCTGACCGTGACCAGCCTGCTGGCGCCGCTGGTCGCCGGGCGCGCCGTCGAGCTGCTGCCGGAGTCCTCCGGCGTCACCGCGCTGGCCGATGCGCTGCGGCGCGGCGGCTACAGCCTGGTTAAGCTGACGCCGGCGCACTTGGAGCTACTGGCGCAGGAACTGACCCCCACCGAAGCGGCGCGCGCCACCGCCTGCTTCGTTATCGGCGGGGCGCAGCTCACAGCGGCGCAGGTGGCCTTCTGGCGGCGGCACGCCCCGCAAACCCGCCTCGTCAACGAGTACGGTCCGACCGAGACGGTCGTCGGCTGCGCGACTTACGCCGTCGCCGCGGACGACCCGGACAGCGGCGCGGTGCCGATCGGGCGGCCGATCGCCAACACGCAGCTCTACGTGTTGGATCGTCACATGCAGCCCGTGCCGCTCGGCGTCGCCGGCGAGCTGTACATCGGCGGGGCCGGCGTGGCCCGCGGCTACCTCCACCGCCCGGACCTGACGGCGGAGCGGTTCCTGGAGGCTGGCGGCTTGACACTGGAGGCGGGTGACGCCCGCCACGCCCCCAGCGTCCAGCCCCCTGCCGCCAGCCGCCCGCCTCCGGCCGCGCGGCTCTACCGCAGC
>JBHOQX010000009.1:0-48321 GCA_042408595.1 Roseiflexaceae bacterium
GCCGGCCCGGCGGCGGGAACGGCGGGAGCCGGCCCGGCGGCCGCGGGCGTGGCGGCCCTGCCCGAGGCTCCGGACGCGGCCCGGCGCGCGAGAGCGACGGCATGGCCGACGGCAGCGGCGGCCGCGGTCGTTCCGGCCCACGCGGCCCGTTGCCCCGTGGCCCCGTACAGGCCGTCCGCGCGCCGGTGCGCCCCCGCGGGCCGGTGGTGCTACCGCCGGTCATGACCGTCCGCGAATTCTCCGAGGCGACCGGCGTCAGCGCCGCCGAGATCATCAAGGCGCTGTTCAAGGCCGGGATGATGGCCAACATCAACCAGCAGATCGATTATGAGACGGCGGCGATTATCGCGGCCGACTTCGGCATCGAAACGAAGGAGTATGTGCCGGAGCAGATGGCCGGAATCGTCGAGAACATCAAGGATGTGCTCGCCGCCCAACCGCCGGAGGAGATGCGCCCGCGCCCGCCGGTCGTTACCATCATGGGGCATGTCGACCACGGCAAGACCAAGCTGCTCGACGCCATCCGCTCCACCCGCGTGGCAGAAGGCGAGGCCGGCGGCATCACCCAGCACGTCGGCGCGTATCAGGTCGAGGTGCATGGCCGCAAGATCACTTTCCTCGACACGCCTGGCCACGAGGCGTTCACCGCCATGCGCGCCCGCGGCGCTCAGGTGACGGATATCGTCATCCTGGTCGTCGCTGCCGACGATGGCGTGATGCCGCAGACGCTTGAAGCGATCGCGCACGTCAAGGCGGCGAACGTGCCGCTGATCGTCGCGATCAACAAGATCGACTCGCCGAACGCCAACCCGGATCGGGTGCGGCAGCAGCTCGCAAACGCCGGCGTGATCGTCGAGCAGTTCGGCGGCGATGTGCCGTCGGTCGAGGTCTCGGCCAAGATGCGCACGAACATCGACGGCCTGCTCGAGATGATCCTGCTCGTCGCCGATTTGCAGGAGCTGAAGGCCAACCCGAACGCCCCGGCGGTCGGCACGATCATCGAGGCCGAGCTGGACAAAAACCGCGGCCCGGTGGCGACGGTGCTGATCCAGAACGGCACGCTCCGGCTGGAGGACAGCGTGCTGGTCGGCGCGGCCACAGGCAAGGTCAAGGCGATGTTCAGCGATAGTGGCAAACGTCTGCGCATGGCCGATCCATCGACGCCGGTCGTGCTGCTTGGGCTGGACGACGTGCCGCAGGCCGGCGACATTCTGCAAGTGGTCCCCGACCTGACGCTCGCCCGCGAAGTTGCCACACAGCGCCAGCGGCAGCACCGCATGGAAGCGCTGGCGTCGAGCCGTGGCCCGCGCCTGGACGACCTCTTCGCCAGCATCCAGCAGGGCAAGATCAAAGAGCTGAACGTCATCCTGAAAGCGGACGTGCAGGGCTCGATCGGCGCGATCGAGCACGCACTCAGCCAGCTGAACACCAACGAAGTTCAGATCAAGGTCATTCACCACGGCACGGGCACGATCAGCGAGAGCGACGTGAACCTGGCGATCGCGTCGAACGCGATCATCATCGGCTTCAACGCCCGGCCCGACCCGGCGGCGCGGCGTGCGGCGGAGCAGCACGGGATCGACATCCGCTTCTACAACATCATCTACCAACTGACCGACGATTTGAAGAAGGCCATGCTCGGCATGCTCGAGCCGGAGTTCCGCGAGGTGACCGAGGGCTTCGGCGAGGTGCGCAATACCTTCCGCCTGCCGAGCCGCGAGGTTGTCGCCGGACTATACGTGACCGACGGCAAGATCAGCCGCACCGCGCAGGTGCGCGTGCTGCGCAACGGTGTCGTGCAGTACGATGGGCGCATCGCCAGCCTGAAGCGTTTCAAGGATGATGTGCGCGAGGTGCAGGCCGGCTACGAGTGCGGTCTGGTTGTCGAGGGTTTCACGGATGTTCAGGTCGGCGATACAATGGAGTTCTACCGGCGCGAAAAGGTGGAACGCACCGCCTAGGGATTGCAGATTGCAGATTGGGGCAGTTAAGCCGTGCCCATCGCAATCTGCAATTCGCCGAGCGTAGATGGTGCGATTGACCCGTGCCAATCTGTAATCTGCAATCTACAATCTGCCATTATGAGCAAGCGTACACAACAGGTCGCGGATGAAATCAAGCGGGTCCTGGGCGAGGTGATCCAGTACGAGATGAAGGATCCGCGCGTCGGCTTCGCGACCGTCACCGATGTCACTGTTAGCGGCGATCTGCAGCACGCGCAGGTGCGCATCTCGGTGATGGGCGACGACGCGCAGCGCGCTGAGACCATGGCCGCGCTCGAGCGCGCCAAGGGGTTCCTGCGGCGGCGGGTCGCGCAGGAGCTGAATTACCTGCGCTTCAACCCGGAGCTGCATCTGCATCTCGACACGTCGCTCGATTACAGCCTGCGCATCCAGGAAGTGCTGCAGAAGATTCACGAAGAGCAGGCCGCGCCGCCGCCGAAGGACGAATGACACACGCCTGCTGGGCCTTCGGCTGAGACGCTCGCATGCGGGATCGCGTACGTCCGTCCACAGTTCGCTGCCTACTGTCCATGGCCTGACAATGCGAATCGGCTTGCAGCTTCCAAGCTTCTCCTGGCCCGGCGCCCCCGCGGCCATCGGGCCGCGCTTGGCGGAGATCGGGCGCATCGCCGACGACGCCGGCTTCGCCATCATCTGGGTCATGGACCATTTTTTCCAGATCCAGCTCATCGGTGCGATCGATGAGCCGATGCTGGAGAGCTACAGCGCCCTCAGCTTTCTGGCCGCGGCCACGCGCCGGGCGCGGCTCGGTGCGCTGGTGACCGGGGTGAGCTACCGCCACCCCGGGCTGCTGGTCAAAACGGTCACGACGCTCGATGTGCTCTCCGGCGGCCGCGCCTGCCTCGGCATCGGCGCGGGTTGGTATGAACGCGAAGCACGTGGCCTCGGCGCGCCCTTTCCGCCGTTGCGCGAGCGCTTCGGGCGGCTGGAGGAGGCGCTGCGGATCGCCCATCGGATGTTCGCCGGAGACCGGTCGCCCTTTCGTAGCCACTACTACCAGCTGGACGAACCGATCAACAGCCCGCCGCCGCTCAGCCGGCCGCGCCCGCCGATCCTGGTCGGTGGTATGGGCGAGCAGCGCACCCTGCGGCTTGTCGCGCAGTACGCCGACGCCTGCAACCTGTTCACAATCGGCGGCGCGGCGACCATCCGGCAGAAGCTGGCGGTGCTGCGAGCCCATTGCGATGAGATCGGGCGGCCATACGAGGCCATCGAGCGCACATCGCTGGGCACCGTGCGCGTCGGGCCGGGCGGTTTGTCGCCGGCGGATCTGATCGCGCATTGCCGCGAACTAGCCGACGCCGGCATCCAGCACGCGATCTTCAACATGCCGAATGTGCATGAGATCGCCCCGCTGGAGCTGTTCGGGCGCGAGATCATCCCGGCCGTCAGCGAGTTCTGAGGCCGCGGCGCGGCACAGTTCATACGCTGGCTTCTATGCACGACCTTGATCGTTCGTCCCTGGTCAAGCCATCACGTATCATTTACATTTCGCATGATCTACACCGACCCAACCGCCGCTGCGCCGGCGTTCCGCCAGGCGATCAACGCGGCGCAGCGCATCCTCATCCTTTCACATGTTAATCCAGACGGCGACGCGATCGGCTCGATGCTGGCGCTGACGCACGTGCTCCGGGCGCTCGGCAACGAGCCACTGCCGCTGGCGTCCGGCGAGCTGCCGGCCTACGCACGCTGGCTGCCCGGCGCGGCGGATGTGCCGGTCTACCAGCCCGGCGCTGCGCTTCCCGAGTTCGATCTGCTGTTCCTGGTGGACACAGCGACACCCACACGCATCGGGCAGGTCGGCGAGGAGCACGGCGCGGCGCTGGCGGCCCGCCCGCTGGCGATCGTTGACCACCACGTGACCAATGCCGGCGTGGAGGGCGTCAACCTGATCGACCCCCGGGCCGCCTCGACCTGCCAGCTACTGTATCACCTGTTCCGCGCGATCGACGCCCCGGTCGACGCGGCGACCGCTACCTGCCTGCTGCTCGGGCACATGACCGATACGCAAAGCTTCCAGGTGAGCTCGACCACGCCGGCCGCCCTGCGCACCGCCGCCGCGCTGCTCGAAGCCGGCGCGGATCATCGCGCCGTAGTGCAGCACGTCTACTACACCCTGCCGGCCAGCAGCGCGGCGCTGATCGGTCTGGGGCTAAGCGCCATGCGCCACGTGGATGGGATCGCCTGGACGACCGTCTCGCAGGCGATGATGGCAGCGACCGGCGCGGAGGACGAGGCTGCGGACGAGCTGGTGAAGCAGATGCAGCGGATCGCCGGAGTCCGCGCGCTGGCGCTCTTCAAGGAGCGGCAAGACGGCACGACCAAGATCAGCCTGCGCTCCGTGCCGCCCTACAACGTCGCCGCGCTGGCACAGACCTGGGGCGGCGGCGGGCACGCCCAGGCCGCCGGCGCGACCCTGGCCATGTCGCCGGACCAGGCCGAGGCCGAGGTGCTGCCGCGGCTGCGAGAGTTGGTTGCCGGCGCGCCGTAGGAGTGCATCGCAGTGCCCCCGACGGCACGCCAGTGTGACACCATGCACGGTTTCCTGAACATCGACAAACCCGCCGGGATCACCTCGCACGATGTGGTGGCGCGGGTGCGCCGGCTCGCCGGGCAACGCCGCGTCGGCCATGCCGGCACGCTCGATCCGCTGGCGACCGGCGTGCTGGTGGTGGCGCTCGGCGGGGCGACGCGCCTGATCGAGTACGTGCAGAACGAGACGCGCAAGCGCTACCTGGCCGTTGTGCGCCTGGGCGTGACGACGGCGACCGACGACGCCGAGGGGGCGCCACTGGCCGAGCGCCCGGTACCGCCGCTCGCTGCCGGCGACATCGAACGGACGCTGGCGGGCTTCCGCGGTGAGATCATGCAAACCCCGCCCGCCTACTCGGCGCTGCACCTCCAGGGCCACCGACTGTACGACCTGGCGCGCGCTGGCGTGGCGGTCGATATTCCGCCGCGGCCGGTGATCATCGAGCAACTCCATCTGGTAAGATGGGAGCCGCCGCTGCTCACGCTCGATATCGCCTGCGGCAAAGGGACGTACATCCGCTCGCTGGCGCGCGAGATCGGTGCGGCCCTCGGATGCGGCGGCCACCTGGCTGCGCTGCGCCGCACCGCCGTCGGGACGTTCCGCATCGAGGACGCTGTCGCACTGGACCTGCTGGAAGGGGCGTCAGGGAAAGCGGAAGGCCGAGGGAGGGGGGATGACTCCCGCTTCACTGCTCCCCTGCTTCGCGCCTTCCTGCCTGCGGTGCTGCAGCCGCCGGAGGCCGCGGTGGCGGACTGGCCGCGGGCCGACCTGGACGCCGCGGCGGCGCGGCGGGTGCGCAACGGGCTGCCGCTGGCGCTGCCGGGGCTGAGCGGCGACCGCGCTCGCGCCCACGGACCGGATGGGGCGCTGCTGGCGCTCCTACGCCGCGCCGACGATGCGTGGAAGCCGGAAAAGGTGTTCAGTTTCGGTGATGGATGATGCATGACGATGGCGACCTACGCCGACCGTTCATTCATCCTTCACCGTTCAGCATTCATCACGTGCTATGGAAGTGGTTCACGGCCTGCCGCCGGCGATCAACGAGCGGCCCACCGCGCTGACGATCGGCGTCTTCGACGGGGTCCATCTTGGCCACCAGCACCTGCTCGGCGCGACCGTCGCGCGGGCGCGGGCGCTTGGCTGGCAGAGCGCGGCCCTTACCTTCGACCCGCACCCCGATACCGTCGTCCATCCGGAGCGCCGCCGCCTGTATCTCACCAGCCTGGACGAGCGTGTCGAGCTGATCGCGGCGCTCGGCGTGGACCTGTTGGTCGTGCTGCAATTCACCAGAGCGACGATGGAGCAGACGGCGCAGGAATTTATGTACCACGTCTCGCGGGCGGTCGCGCTGCGTGAGTTGTGGGTCGGGTGGGACTTCGCGCTCGGGCGGAAGCGCGAGGGGAATGTCCAAACGTTGCGCGAGATCGGCGAGCTGTACGGCTACACGGTCCACCCGGTCGATCCGCTGCTCATCGGCGGCGCACCGGTGAGCTCCTCCCGCATCCGGGCGGCGCTGGCGGCGGGCGATGTCGCCGCGGCCGCACTGCTGCTGGGCCGCCCCTACCGCCTACGGGCCCCGGTAGTCGAGGGCGACCGGCGCGGGCGGACGATCGGCTTTCCGACGGCGAATCTGGCGGTGAGCGAGGATCGGGTGCTGCCGGCGGATGGCGTATACGTCTGCCGGGCAGTGGTTGGCGGGCAGCGCTATGGTGCGGTGACGAATGTCGGCGTACGGCCGACTTTCGCCGGCGTGCAGCGGCGCGTCGAGGCTTACCTGCTCGACTTCACCGGCGACATCTACGGCGAGACGATCGACCTGAGCTTTCTGGACCGGCTGCGTGGCGAGCAGAAGTTCGACGGTGTCGCTGCGCTGGTGGCGCAGATCGAGCGCGACACCGTCGCGGCGCGGGCCTGGCTGGCGGCGAACGCTGAACTTCCAGGGGGGTGAGATTTCCGGCGCGGGTCTCGTTTATGTTGGCAGGATATATATCTCGACGCCGGAGAACCCCTATGAGCCTATCGCCGACTGAACTGACGCTCGTCGCGGTCCTCGCTGCGGGGCTGATCACCGGAATGCTGACGTTGCTGGCCAGCGCGGTGCTGTATATCCGCTACGGTCTCGCGTCTGCGAAGGCCCTGCCGAGCCGGTCACGCAATCGATCCTGAAGGCTGAGCGCCGGAACGCAGGCCTGCGTGGGATGGTGCCGCGACATGCGCAGCCGCAGCGTGCCCGTGCGCGCCGGTGCGATCGCCGACGGACTTGCCCTGTCAGTCACACGTGACGAAAATCGCTCGGGCCAGCCGTCGGTCGAGTGGGTGCACCGCCTCCCCGACCCGCACCGAGACCGGCCCGTCGAACGGGGCACTGGCGGCGACCGTTACTGTCGCCCCGGGCACCAGGCCCAGGTCCGCCAGGTAGCGCAGCCGGTCCGGGTTCTGGTCCACTACGCGGGCGATCACCCCCCCTTCGCCGACCGCCAGCGCACCCAGCGATCGGTCGTGCGCGCCGTCCGGCACCGTGCCCTCGACGGTCGGGATCGGGTCGCCGTGCGGATCAACCGTCGGGTGGCCGAGACGCGCGGCGATTCGGGCCTCCAGCTTTTCGGAGATCACGTGCTCCAGCGCTTCGGCTTCGTCGTGCACCTCATCCCAGCTGTAGCCGAGCGCTTCGACGAGGTACAGCTCGATCAGGCGGTGATGCCGCACCACTTCGAGCGCGATCTTCTCGCCCGCCGGCGTCAGCTCCACGCCGTGGTAGCGCGTGTATTCGACCAGATGGAGATCGGCCAGGCTCTTGAGCATGCCGGTGACCGAGGCCGGCTTGAAGCCAAGGTGCTCGGCCAGCAGCGAGGTGCTGACCTGCCCATGCTCCTGCTGGAGCGTGTAGATCGCCTTGAGATAGTCCTCGATGGCCGGGCTGACGCGCGGGCGCGCCGCCTGGCTCTCCAGTGCTTCCGTCATGCGCTCGGCCCCTTTCGTGCCACGCCCCAGATTTTGGCGCGCCTAAACTATAGCACGGGGCAGGTGTTGTGACAAGGTGACAAGATGACAAGATGACCAGGTGATGGCAGCACGAACAATCACAAGCCCCAGCCTCCAGACTTGTGCCTCACGCCCCCAGCTCCTCCCCAAGCAGCTGCGCGTAGAGGCGGACAAACCCCTGGCCGAGCTGCTCGTAGCCGAAACAACGCACAACCTTCTCGCGTCCAGCCGCGCCGAAGCGCCGGCGCAGCGCGGTGTCCTCGCCCAACTCGCGCACACGGGCGGCGTAGGCCGCCACGTCGTCGCGCGGGCATAGAAAGCCATTCACGCCGTCGTCCACCACCTCCGGCAGCGCCGAGCCGTCGGTCGTCACCACCGGGCGACCGCAGGCCAGCGCCTCGGCCGGGGCGATGCCGAAGCCCTCGAGCCGGGACGGGAAGAGCAGCATGTCGCACGACTGGTAAGCGGCGACCAAACCATCTCGATCGGGCGCGCCAATCGGAATCATGCGTGGATGCGGCGGCCCTTCGTCCGCACCCTGGAAGCCGCTGGTGTAGAACAGTACGTAGTCGTCCGACAGCGCGTCCATGATTCGCGGCAGCAGGTCGAATCCCTTGCGCCGCGTCCGATTGCCGACGAACAGCAGGCGCACACGCGCCCCGGACGGCGGAAGCGCGTCGCGGCGCTGCATGCCAGGCGGCGGCACGAACACGTCGGTGTCGATCCCGTCGAAGATCAGGTGCGTGTCGTAGCGGCCGTACGTCTGCTCGACCTGGCGCTGGGTGTAGCGTGAGACGCACACCACCGCGTCGGCGGCGCGGACCGACCAGCCGTCGTAGCGGTGCTCGATCAGGCGGTAGAACATGCGCTGCTGGAGCGAGGCGTACGGTTGCAACGCCGGATCGGTCGTCAGGTGATGGACGGTGGTGACGAGCGGCTTGCCCGCCCCCCGCAGCGCGAAGGCGACCCGTGAGCGCCCCTGGACGATATCGAAGCCCTTGGCCCAACCGGGCGGGAGGGCGCGCGGGATGAGCCCCGGCGCGAAGTTGTACAACTCCGGAAGGCGCAGCAGCTCGGCGCGCGGCGCGCCATAGCGGCGGACGGCCCGCAGAATGTTCTGGATGCCGAAGTCCACGCCGCCGCGACCGGTCGGGGAGATGTAGAGTGGACGCATGGCGTGAGTTCAGGGTTCAGAGTTCTGAGTTAAGGTAACGGCGTGCGGCGCGCACCCCCGTACGGGGGTGCGCCCCCGTATGGGGGGCGCCCGAACCGGCGCGAAGTCGCCCGCCTTCACCCTCGTGGCTTCTCCACCAGAATGAAATAACTTCCCGACCGCAGCCGCCCGAACAGCCACAGGTCTAGCTCCATCAGCAGCGTGACCGCCTGGAGCGCCCGATAGACCATGCCGCGCCGTGCCAGCAGGCCACGCATCTTGCGCCGCGCCCGCAGCTCCCGGGCCGTGCCGGTTGTGGCGGAGGGAGGATCGAGGACGGAAGGCGGAGCGTCCCGTTCAGAGTTCAACGTGCTGAGTTCTGAACGTGCAGTCGCTCGAGCCCCAGCTTCTGAACGCTGAAGGTTGAACCGTGAACGCTGCCTACCCAACGCCGCCTCGCCCAGCTTCATCAGCACATGCTCGACAAAGCTGGTGAACACGCTGTTCCAGAAGACGACCTTCACCGGGCGCAGGCCGGCCTGTGCCATCGCGTCGAGCACATCCTCGAACGTCGCCAGCGCCTTGACGTGGTCCGATTTGCGGCGCGCCTCACGCGCGAAGTCGTACACCCCGGCGCGGACGAACTGCCGCCCGAGCCAGCGGCTGGCGTTCACCAGCGGCTGGAGCGACGATGGCTCGCGGGTGTTCGAGAAGGCCAGGAATCGCCCGCCGGGCCGCAGCACGCGCGCCGTCTCGGCCAGATAGGCGTCGATCACGTCGCGCGGGAAATGCTCCAGCACATCGATCGAGAACGCTTTATCGATCGTGTTGTCGGCGAAGGGCAAACGGCGCGAGTCAGCCTTGGTCAAGGCGACGGTGCGCAGCGCCTCGTCGGCGAAGAGCGTCGCCGGGTCGGAGCCGATCATCAGCGCGACGCGCCCGGCGTTCCAGACGGCGTGCTTGGCGCTGCCGCAGCCGTTGTCGAGCACGATGTCGCCCCGGCGCAGCCGCAGCAGCCGGCGCATCGCCCGGTCTCGCACGCCGGCGGCCAGCAGCGGCGGGGCGATCTCGCGGTAGTCCAGCTCCTCGGCCAGCTCCTCCTCTTCGGCGACGTATTTCGAGACATAGCCGAAGGCGACGCCGCGCGGCATCAGGTCGAGGTAGCCGTCGTGGCGCGGGTACTCGGTGCCGCAGGCGGCGCAGCGCACCCCGGCATCGGCGACGACCAGCAGCCGCGAGCGGCAGGTCGGGCACTGGAGCAGGCGATAGAGCGCGGTCGGGACCATAGCGGGCGTGTCCTTGGGGATTGCAGATTGCGGATTGCAGGTTGCGGATCCCGGCTTGCCTGACCGTCGGACCGTCGGACTTCTGACGGTCTGACGTCTGACCGTCGCCCGATTGTAGATTGCGGGTTGCGTCGTTGCCGGCGGGCTATTCTACCACACGGCCGCGCCGTGGCGTGACGCGCCATCAGTCCGGGAAGATCGCCGGGAACGCCCCGGCAGGCAGCGGGTCGTCCCAGGCGTCGCGGGCGGCCAGCCGCGTGCCACAGCCGCCGGCGCGGATGAACAGCCCCTCGTCCAGCCGGTCGCTGGAGTGGGAGCCGTGGGCGGTGGAGCTGTTCATGCACGGCTTCGACAACCATCTGAATCACGTCGATTCCGGGCATTATCTCGAGCAGTACGCTCTGAAACGCGGCGATCTTCTCAGGATCGCCGGCGGCACGGAACCAGTCGCGAATCTCTTCAAGGGCGCCGAGGATGACCGGCGCGGAGCGGCCCGCCGATCTTCAGATACCACGCCCGTCGGGATAGCGCGCCGGCGGGGTGGTGTCGGCCGATGAGCGCACCGGGCGGCCGTTCAGCGGCCAGATGATACCCGGCATCCCCGCCAGGGCGGCGGCCTGCTCCGGGCGCACGTCGGCGTAGAGCGTGGTATGCGCCTGGTTTTCGAGGTGGAGGGTCCGGCCAAGGAGCGGCTGGAGCAGCGCGCCGGAGTAGCCGTGGGCACAGACCAGCCCGCGCCCCGCCCGCAGCGCCGCGCCGCCGCGCCGGGCATCCCCAGGCCGACGACGGCGAGATCGCAGGCTGATATGCCCAGATACCCTCGCCAGATTGGGGTGGACGACGGACGGCGGGCCGAATGGTGCGATGTTTCGTCATCTGCCCTGTCATCTCCGTGCGCCCCAGTGTAGCACGACGCATGCCGGGTGGGGCGCAGTTGCTCCTGGGCAAGTTCCAGCACGCTGCAACGCTGACGCGGCCGCTTGCCGATCGCCCGGGCCCAGGCACGCCCATGTCGTTGTCCGGCTCGACAAACAGCGCATAGGCACGGCCGGCAGTGGCCAGATGGCCAGCGCCCGGCGCATTGGCGCCGCGCTTTATGCTACAATCCCCCCGTACGCCCTTCCGCACACCGAGGTCAGGCATGGAACTGCTGGTCAGTCTCATCAAATACACCTTCGTCCTCGCGCTCGCCGTCGAGGTAGCGCTGATCCTGCGGGCGCTCGTCCGCCTGGCGCGCGAGAAGGCCCGCTCCGCCGACGCCACCGCTGACACCGGGGAGTAGCCGGTGCGCTACACCCTCATGCACATCTCCGACCTGCACGCCGGCTGGCCGTTCCGCCTCGAACTGGCCGAGCAGGTCGCCCGCGAGGCGCACGCGCTGCGCCCGGACCTGGTGGTGATCTCCGGCGACTTCGTGCAGCGCGCCGATTTTGCCGTGCAGTGGCGAGTGGCGCGGGGCTACCTGGCATCCCTACCGCAGCCGCAACTGGTCGTTCCCGGCAACCACGACGTGCCGCTGGTGAATGTCGTCAACCGGCTCGTCAACCCGCTCGCCCAGTACCGGCGCAACATCTCGCCCGACCTGAACCCGGTCTTCGAGCGGCCCGGGCTGGTCGTCGTCGGCGGGTGCTCAGCGCACGGGTTGACGGTGGACGGCGGCAAGGTCAGCCGGGCGCAACTGGCCGCTATGGAGACGGCATTCTGCCGCTACCCGGACGAGGTCTGCAAGGTAGCCGTGCTGCACCACCACGTCGTCAACCCGCCCGGCAACGAAGGGCGCAGCGTGATCACGAACGCCGTCGAGGTTGTGCAGATGTTCGACCGCTGCGGCGTCGATCTGTTTCTCTGCGGCCACATCCACGTCTCGTATATCGGCACGACCCTCGATGTCCAGCGTGACCTGCGCCACGGGACGATCATCTGCCAGAGCGGGACGACCACCTCGCGCCGGGGGCGGCTGCGCGAGCACGGCAAGAATTCGTACAATGTGATCGAGATCGACGATGGGACGATCCGCATCGCCCAGCACCTGTACCTTGAAGAGGAGCAGCGCTTCGTCACCGTCGCCGAGCACGTCTTCCCGCGGCGCACCGCCGGCCGCGCGCTGCCGATTCGTGCTCGAAGCGGCGATGCGGGCCGGGGCGCAGGCGGACGATGAACGGGACGATGGACGAAAGCCCGCTTTACCTCTGGCGAAGAATGTCCACATCCCTCAAGGGCGCGTTCGCCCCATCATCCACCCGTCTAGAAGCTGTCCGCCGCATGAACCCTTAACCCTGCCCCTCGAACCCTGACCTCTGACCCCTGCCTATGTCCGACACCGCCGCACAGAGAAAGCCGACACCGGCCCCCTCCCGCCGCTTCCGGCGGCCGCGCCGCGGCGGGGTCGAGCACGTCGGCTCGCCGCTCCCGTTGTGGTGGCGCTCGCGGCGCTCGCGCTCTTTGCCCTCCTGCGCCTCGACCCGCTGCGCGACCCGCGGTCGGCGCAGACGGTGCGCATCGTTGCCGCCGCCGCGGCGTGTGATATGGCATGGATGCTCGCCCGGCTGGAGCCGACAGCCGCACAGCGCAAGCTGAGCCCCGAATTGCGGGTGGTGGCGGGCGCGCTCCCGGCGCGCCGGGCGTCGGCTGGCCGGCCCGGCGTGGCTTCGCCCGGGCGACGTGATTCGGCTCGGCGAGACGCTGCTCCGGGTGGAGTAGCCGGGAATCAACGCGCCGTCCGGGTTTCCCCAGACGGCGCGGCGACCGATGAGAGCGGAGATCCGATACCACATCTCCGCTCATCAATCTCCTCACTCCTCTACCGCTCCTCGCGGCGGCGCGGGCGCTGGCGATCCCGGTCGCCGTCGCGCGGGCCACGCGGGCCGTGGCCGCCATTCTGGCGCGGGCCGCGCCCGCCGCCGGCCGCCTGCCGCTCCTCGGGCGTCTCCCCGCTGAGCACGGCCCGCCGCGATAGGCTGACCTTGCCGGTGCCCGGATCGACGCCGATCACCATCACATTGATCTCGTCGCCCATCTTGACGACATCCTCGACGTTCTCAACACGGTTCACGTCCAGTTCGGAAACGTGCACCATGCCGTCCTTGCCCGGCACCAGGTTGACGAACGCGCCGAACGGCATGATCCGCACCACCTTGCCCAGGAAGATATCGCCGACCTTGATCTCGCGGGTGAGCGCCTCGACCATCGCCACCGCCCGCTGGGCGGCCTCGCCGTCGGCCGTGGCGATGAACACCCGCCCGTCGTCCTCGACATCGATCGTCGCGCCGGTGGCTTCGGTGATGCTCCGAATAGTCTTGCCGCCGGGGCCGATTAGCGCGCCGATCTTCTCCGGGTTGATCTGCAGCGTGATGATCCGCGGCGCGAAGGCCGAGAGCGTCTCGCGCGGCCGGCTGATCACCTCGTTCATCTTGCCGAGGATGTACATCCGGCCCTCGCGCGCCTGCGCAAACGCCTCGCGCATGATCTCGTAGGTGATCCCGGTGGTCTTGATGTCCATCTGCAGACCGGTGACGCCCTCCGAGGTGCCGGCGACCTTGAAGTCCATATCGCCCAGGTGATCCTCGATCCCCTGGATGTCAGTCAGCACCTGCCACCTGCCGTCCTTGCCGGTGATCAGGCCCATCGCCACGCCGGCGACCGGGCGCGTGATCGGCACGCCGGCATCCATCAGCGAGAGGCTGGAACCGCAGACGGATGCCATGGACGACGACCCATTCGACGAGAGCGTCTCGGAGACGAGGCGCATGGTATACGGGAACTCCTCCTTGCTGGGCAGCACCGCCTCGAGCGAGCGCTCCGCCAGGGCGCCGTGGCCGATGTCGCGGCGGCGTGGCGAGCCGATCCGCCGGACCTCGCCGGTGGAGTACGGCGGGAAGTTGTAGTGATGGATGTAGCGCTTGGTCGTCTCCACCCCCAGGTCGTCCAGGCGCTGCTCCTCGCCGGGCGCGCCGAGGGTGGTGATCGTCAGCACCTGCGTCTGGCCGCGGGTGAACAGGCCGGAGCCGTGGACGCGCGGCAGCACGCCGACCTCGACCGTGATCGGGCGGATATCCTTCGGCCCGCGGCCGTCCACCCGCTCGCCCCGGTCGAGGATCATCCGGCGCACTTCTTCATACAGCAGATTCTCGAACGCCTCGCTGACCGCCTTGGCGCGCGCCGGCAGCTCCTCCTCCGGCTCGTCGGCGGTGAAGTATGCCAGCACCTCCTGCTTCAGCGCGTCGGTGCGCGCCTCGCGCGCCGTCTTGTTCGCATCACTGATCGCCTCACGCAGGCGGTTGCCCATCCAGGCCGCGATCGCCTGCTCGAGCGACGTGTCGGCCGCGGGTGGAACGAACTCCTGCTTCGGCTTGCCGGCCAGCCGCACCAGCTCGTTCTGCAGGTCGCAGAGCTGCTTACAGACCGCATGCCCCTGGATGACGGCCTCGAGCATCTGCTCCTCGCTCAGCTCCTTCGCGCCGGCCTCGACCATCAGCACCGCCTCCTTCGTGCCGGCGACCACCAGGTCCAGCCGGCTCTCGGTCATGGCGGTCATCGTCGGGTTGATCACCAGTCGGTCATCGATGTACCCCACCTCGACCGCGCCGACCGGCCCGAGGAACGGGATGTCGGAGATCGCCAGCGCGGCGGACGCGCCGATGATCGCCAGCGGAGCAGGATCGTTGACCATGTCGATGGCGAAGGTCGTGATGATCACCTGCACTTCGTTGCGGTAGCCCTCCGGGAAGAGCGGGCGCAGCGGGCGGTCGGTGAGGCGCGCGGTCAGGATGGCGGTCGTGGTCGGCCGCCCCTCGCGCTTGAAGAAGCTGCCGGGGATCTTGCCGGCCGAATACATGCGCTCTTCGTACTCTACCGTGAGGGGAAAGAAATCGATCCCCTCGCGGGCCTGCGCGCCGACGACGGTGGCGAGCAGCACGGTATCGCCGTACCGTACGGTAACGGCGCCGCTGGCCTGCTCAGCGAGCTTGCCGGTTTCGAGCGTCAGGGTCCGCCCGGCGATCTCCGCGCTGACGCGGGTAACGGTGCGGCCATGAAACTCGTACTGTTCCGAACGGATCTGCAATTCAGACATACCTTACGTCTCCTTGTGGGCCGCTTCGGCGGCCCGTTGCGGGGCGTTAGGTACTGGAGGCTGCAGGGAAATGCGGGATGCCGCTGGCACAACCACCAAGAGGCCGCAGCACTTCATCGTGTGCATCATTGCCGCATTTCCCCCCAATCTCCAATCCCTAACGACCCCATCCAATCACGTTTGTTCCGGTTTACAGCAAGACAGAAGCCCAGGGAAGCCGTCCCCTGGGCTTGCACGAAGGTTGTTCGTTCGGCCGGTATGTGGAACAGACAGCCGCCGACATCGTCCAGCGGATAGCGTAGCGAGCAGCATCCGTGACCACATGGGCGGCCGAGCTAGCGGCGCAAGCCGAGACGGTCGATCAGTACGCGGTAGCGCTCCTTGTCCTTCCGGCTGAGGTAGGCCAGCAGCCGCCGGCGCCGGCCGACGAGCTTCAGCAGGCCGCGCCGCGAATGAAAGTCGTGATTGTGGATCTTGAGGTGTTCGATCAACTGGTTGATCCGCTCGGTAAGGAGCGCGACCTGCACCTCGGGCGAGCCAGTGTCGTTCTCGTGAACCCGGTAGTCGGCGATGATGGTCGTCTTGTCTTCCGCTTCGAGCGCCACAGAAAGCTCCTTGCTAATCGCGGACAGGCCGGCGCAGCCTGCCGTTCGCTCTGCTGTAAACCGTTATGTATTCTAACACAGAGTGCCGCGTGCCGCAACCCGGGACGGCGCATGGATCGCGAGCGCGCAGGCCCCATCCCCTGCCCGCTTGGAGGTAGGTTTTTTGCGCTGATCGAGCGCCAGCACGACCCACTCCCCCGCATGCGGGGGTGAGGTGGACAGAACGTACGGGCGACAATTCTTTGTGCGCATGGTGGTGCGCTCCATGCCCTCACCCCCTCGCCCCCTCTTCCGCATCCGGGGGGATAGAGGGAGTGAGGGCTGTGGACCCGCCGACCGCGTCGGCAGCAAAACCTACTGCTGAAGCCGGCAGCAGTGTGGGCATGATTGAGGACGGTATCGACATGCTGCCCCCCGATCTGCAATTGCACTAGCCCACCCCGGCGAACAGCGCCCGCCGTGTGTGCGGTGCCAGCTCCATAACCGCCCGGCCCTGCCGCTCCAGGGCATAGGCGATACCGTCCTGCAAGTTGCCGCAGGTCTTCAGGTTCGACAGGTTCACGCCGAGCTGCACCAGCGTCTGCGCCACCTCGGCTGAGATGCCGACCAACACGCAGTGTGCGCCCAGCAGGGTGGCCGCCTGTGTCGATTGGATCAGGTGGTTCGCGACCGAGGTGTCCACCAGCGGCACGCCCGTGATGTCGATGATGACGACTTCCGCGCTGTGCTGCTGCACCGCCGTCAGCAGCGCCTCCATGATCTGCGCGCTGCGTCGGCTGTCGATCGTGCCGACCAGCGGCAGCACCAGGATCTCGTCGTGCACCGGGATCACCGGGGTTGAGATCGCGCGGACCGTGTCGAGCAGGCGCTGCTGCTCCGCCATCTGCGCTCGTAGCGCCTCGTCCGCCTGGTGGCGCTCGGTGACGTTCTGCGCCAGGATGCAGATGCCGCCGATCGCGCCTTCGTCATCGTACCAGGGCATCAGCTTCCAGCTGAACCATTCGGGCGGCCCGTCGGGGCGCGGGAAGGGGTCGTCGTCGGTGGCAAGCGTCTCGCCGGCCAGCGCACGCTGGTGGAGGGCGTGAACACTTTCCTGCGCATCCGGAAAGACATCGTGAAACAGCCGACCGGTGACCGGCTGCGGGCCGAGGCGGAAGTCGTCGTTCCAGCGCCGGGTCGCCAACAGGAAGCGCCGCTCGCGGTCGAGGATCGCGACGGCGGCAGGTGCGTGCTCGACAAACAGGCGCAGGCGGCGTTCGGCCTGGCGCAGGGCGCGCTGCGTCTCGGCCAGTTCGATCTCCTGCGAGACCAGCATGTCGCGCAAGAGCTGCACTTCATAGTGCAGTTGCTCGTAGCTCTCGGTATCTTCGGCCATAGTTCGCGTTCCTCGTTTGCGTCTCCAGCAGCATGCCGCTGCCGCTTGGAGCGCTGACTACCCGGTGGCCTCGTCAGCCTGCATCGTACCGCGGACACCTGTGCCCGAACATGCCGACACAGATACAAATAGGTGGAGAATTCGTAGCGAAGCGTGCTATACTGACGTCCTTCGTAGCAAGAGGCCGCCATGGAGCACCAAGACGATACCACCGTCAGCCGCAAGCGCGACCATGTCCGCATCGTGGTCAACGAGGATGTCACCGCCAAGGGCGTGGCCACCGGCTTCGCCGCCTACCGCATGCCGCATGAGGCGCTGCCAGATCTCGACCTGGCCGAGATCAACACGGCCACTGTCTTTCTTGATAAGCCGATGCGCGCCCCGCTGCTGATCAGCTCGATGACCGGCGGCGCGCCGGATGTGGCCGGGCTGAACCTGGCGCTGGCCGAGGCCGCCGAGGCACTCGGCCTGGCGATGGGGGTCGGCTCGCAGCGCGCCGCCCTGCGCGATCCGTCGCTGGCGCCCACGTACCAGGTGCGGCGGGTCGCGCCGACCATCCCGTTGCTGGCGAACTTAGGTGCGGTGCAGCTCAACTACGGCTACGGCGTGGACGAGTGCCGCCGTGCCGTCGAGATGATCGAGGCCGACGCGCTGATCCTGCACCTGAACGCACTGCAGGAAGCTGTGCAGCCGGAGGGCAACACCAACTTCCGCGGCCTGCTCGGCAAGATCGCGCAGGTCTGCGCGCGGGTCGGCGTCCCGGTGATCGTCAAAGAGGTCGGCAACGGGATCGGCGCGGCCACGGCGCGACGGCTGGTCGAGGCCGGCGTCTGGGGGATCGACGTGGCCGGGGCGGGCGGCACGAGCTGGAGCGAGGTCGAGCGCTTCCGTCAGACCAGCGAGCGCGGCGCGCGGGTGGCGGGCGCCTTCGCCGGGTGGGGCCTGCCGACGAGCGAGGCCATCCGCGAGGTGCGGGCGGCGCTGCCGGACGTGCCGCTGATCGGCAGCGGCGGCATCCGCAGCGGTGTGGACATCGCCAAGGCGATCGCGCTCGGGGCGGACCTGGCGGCCACGGCGCGACCGGCGATCCTCTCGGCCGCCGAGGCGCGCGGCGCCGAGGCGGTCGTCGAGGGGCTGCGCGCCTACATCGACGAGCTGCGCGTGGCGATGTTCTGCAGCGGCTGCGGCGACCTGCATGCGCTGCGCCGGCTGCAGCTGGAGCGCGTCGGATAGCAGTGCGATGGTATAATGCCATCGGCGCATGACCAACGCCCGGAGGCGGGACGATGGTCGCAATCAGCGCATGTTCGCCCGAGGACGTGAAATTCGTGCTCGGAGGAGATGGCAGGCCGCCCGTCGTGTCGCCTGACCGCGCCGTCCGGCGGATGGCCGACCTCCTGGAAGATAGTGAGGATGTGGCGGCGGCGACGGAGGCGCTCGCGTCACGCGACGCCGCCGGAGGCCATCCGCAGCGCGCGGGCTTCATCATGTGCCGCACGCCCCCCACCAGTACGCCGATCTTGCTGCGCTCCTCGCTGGGGTAGAGGAATAGCTTCGGGATGCACATCTCCCACCTCAGCCTGCGCGACTTCCGCAACTATGAACGGCTCGACCTGCGGCTCGATCCGGGCCTGACGCTGTTCTACGGCCCCAACGCCGCCGGAAAGACCTCCATCCTCGAGGCGGTTTTCTTTCTCGCCACCACCCGCTCGCCCCGCGCCAGCGCCGACCGCGAGCTGGTGCGCTGGGAGGCGCAGGGCGATATAGGCGTGCCGCCGTTCGCGCGGCTGCTCGCCGAGGTGCAGCGCGCCGACGGGCATGTCCGCCTCGAAGTCGTTGTCCAGCGCCGCGCCGACGACGTTGGCAAGGGCGAGTCGCAATACGCCCCCGCCGGCGCCTCGATCAAGACCGTCCGTGTGGACCGCAAGGCGGTGCGCGCCCTCGATCTGGTCGGCAACCTGCGCGTCGTTCTGTTCACACCCGCCGATCTCGCCTTGGTCACCGGCGCGCCGTCCGAACGCCGCCGCTACCTGGATGTGACCCTGTCGCAGCTCGACGGGCGCTATGTCCGCACCCTCTCGCACTATAACAAGGTCGTGCAGCAGCGCAACAGCCTGCTGCGCGCCTGGCGCGAGGGCCGCCGCCCCCTGCGCGCCGCCGAGGATGAACTGGCGTTCTGGGACCGCGAGCTGTCGCTGGCCGGGGCCTACGTGCTGCGCGAGCGGCTGCGCGCTGTGGCCGGGCTGGACACGCTGGTCGGGCCCCTTTTCCAGGAGATCACTGCCGGGCCGCACCCGCTGCACATCGCCTACCAGAGCAGCGCGCCGGGCATCGGGGCCGATGCCGACGAGCGCGCCATCCAGGAGGCCTTTCTCGCCCGGCTCCTGGCCGCGCGCGACGAGGAGATCGGCCGCGGGCAGACGGTGATCGGGCCGCACCGCGACGACCTGCTGCTGACGATGAACGGCATCAGCCTCGGCGTGTACGGCTCGCGCGGGCAGCAACGCGCCGTGACGCTGGCGCTCAAGCTGGGCGAGGCCGAGCTGATGCGCCGCCGCTCCGGCGACGCGCCGGTGCTGCTGCTGGACGACCTGCTCTCTGAGCTGGATGCCGAGCGCCGCGCCCACCTGCTGGAGGTGATCGCCCGGCCCGGCCAGCAGACCCTGGTGACTGCCACCAGCCTCGGCGAGTTCGACGCCGGGTTCCTGGCGCAGGCACGCAAGCTGCGCGTCGAGGCCGCGCGGCTCTACCCCTCCTGACTCCGGCCGGCCGGGCAGCGCATCCTTCGGGGGCGCAGGCGGAACGTCGCCCCGCGTCCTTCCCGGCGCTGGTCGGCGCATGACGGATCGGATTCCCTCTTGCAAATCTGCGATTTTATGCTATACTCCGCTTTGTGTTCAGAAGTTTGGTCTCCACACGGGTGCCAAGGACCTCCTGCCTTCCCACAGGCTCTGTCTTCCGCGCATCGCCCCAAGCTGATGGACCACGCCCTGTTTCATTTCAAAGGAGTGAGCGAGCGATGAGCTACGCGGACAAGACCATGACCTGTCGGGACTGTGGGATGGACTTCGTATTTACGGCTGGCGAGCAGGATTTCTACGCGCAGAAGGGCTTCACGAACGAGCCGACGCGCTGCCCATCCTGCCGGCAGACGCGCAAGGCGGCCGGCGGCGCGCGCGCGGAGGGCGGCTACGGCCGCTCGTCGGGCTACGGCAACAGCGGCTATGGCAACAGCGGCGGCCGCAGCTTCGGCGGGCCGCGCGAGCTGCACACCACCACGTGTGCGGGGTGCGGCGGCGAAGCGCGGGTGCCGTTCGTGCCGCGCGGCGATAAGCCGGTGTACTGCTCGGATTGCTTTCAGCAGCAGCGCCGCAGCACAAGCTGGTAGCGCGCTCCGGCTCACATAGCTGAACGGGCGGTCGTCCAGTGTGGAGGCGACCGCCCGTTCGGATTCTTCCGTGCGTGCGATGGCCGGAAGCGCACCGTCGCCCTGCCAGGAGCAGGAGGTACGCGGTCGCCCGCCGCATCTCCGGCGCCGCGGGCGACCGCGTGCGCCCTGACAATGATGCGCCTACTGGCGGAACATCTGCGGCAGAAAGATCGGATTCTCGTAAACCACCGCCCCGGCCAGCGCCCGATAGGTGCTGAACGCCAGGCGGTAGCGCGACGGCGTGCCGTTCACGTCGTAGCTGCCGTTCCCATTGAACGGGATGCGCACGACGCCCCACTTCTGAGCCGGCACAAGCACATTCCCCTTTGAGTCCTTGATGTCCTCGGCCGGCGGGAAATCCTCGTACTTGAACCAGAAGACGTTCGCGACCTCTCGCCCGCCGCCACAGCCCGCCGGCAGCCGCCGGGCCGCCAGCGTGGTGTAGACATCCTGGAGAAACGTCGCCTGCCCGGCCTCGGTCTGCGGCGGGCGCGGATTCTTCGCCCCGTCCGGGTCGAAGCCAACGTTGTAGCCGATCTCGGTGACCCAGAACGGCATGCACGGGTCGGCGACGCTCGCCAGCGCCTGGCGCATCCGGTTGATGCCGCGGTCCACCAGCACATCGTTTGGCGAGAGGCGGATCTCCTCGGGGTATGGATGATAGCCCATGCCATCCACCGGAAAATAGCCCCACTTCGCCGCGAACTCGCGAAACGGGTTCCTGTCCCCGCCGTCGCTGAACGCCTGCTCGACGTACTGCACGTCGGTCATCACGATCCTGCCCTGGTTGGCCGGGTCGCTGGTGCCACGCGGGTGCAGCCCGCCGAAGATGATCCGCGTCTCCGGCTGGCAACCGTGGTTCTGGTCGCCCGGCTCGATGTTCTTGCAGAAGCGGTAGAACTTGGTCATCAGCCGGGCGGTCACCACGGGCGCGATGCTGTCGCCCGCCGGCCCCGTGCCGCCGAACTGCGGCAGGCGGTTCTGCTCGTTCAATATCTCGTAGCCGGCGATCCGGTCGCGGTAGCGGTCGGCGATGCGCAGCGCCCGGGTGAGCCAGGTGTCCATGTAGCGGTTCACGGCCCAGCCGTAGGCCGAGGCGATGTACGTCGTGCTGTTCAGGCCGCGCGGGTCGCTCCACGGCACGAGCCCGAAGCCGAGCAACCCCAGCACCTTGAAGCCGTGGCGCGGCGCGACTTCGTTGATGAAATAGTCGTTCTTGCCGATCTCCCAGTCCACCGCGCCCAGGTCGGGGGAGTCGACGGGAACCGGGATGTGGAACTCCAGCCGCACCCAGCGCACGCCCATCGTCGCCAGGTTCGCGCCCATCGCGTCGAGGAACGCGCGGTTGACGGCGTTCGGATAGGCCGGGTTGGTGTTGAACTCGTACCACGGGTCGCGGATGGCCATGCCCATGAAGTCGGGGTCGAGCGCCGCTGGCTGCGCCTGGACGGCCGGCGGCGCGCCGGCGGCGGGCCGGCTGGCGGGCGCCACCGCGCCGAACGCGGCGAACAGCGCAAAAAGAAGGGGGAATGTCATGCGGTGCATCGGCGAAGCCTTTTACAACACGGAGAACGGGCGCGGTGTCACACGTCGCGCCGGCCATGAGCATGAACGAGTGCAGGGGAGGTTTAACCTGATAGACAGGTGAGATGTCGCTGAGATCACTCGTCGTCAGCGGGCTCCGGCCCGGCGGCGGCCAGGATGCGGCGGCGCAGCCCGAAGGCGAGGCCAAGCGCTACGGCGTTCACCGCGATCATCAGGACGAGCAGCAGGATCGGCCCGCGCCAGCGCCGCCACTGCTCGGCGCTCGGCTGCCCGGCGGGCTGGGCCGTGGGCGTGGGGGTGGCGGTCGGGGCCGGCTGGGCCACGGAGCGCGGCGCCAGCGGCACACCGGCGTGCGCCATGGGACCGGCCAAGCCGGCGAACGCCAGCGCCGCCAGGAGTGCCAGGATGAACATCTGACGATCCATGCGCCTATTCTACCAGACCGTGTGGCTTGACAGAGTGGAACGTTTGTCCTATGCTGCCGGTAGCGTGTGGCGCGTTGAGCGTGGGGCGAAGCGAGCATAGCAGAACAGAGAAACAAAGAACAGCAGGCCAGAGCACCAGGGAGGCAGAAGCCAGGAAGCGAGGAGCAAATCCGCATGTTTCCTCTTGTCATCTTGTCATCTCGTCCACTGTCTCACCATCTTCTGACCGTCTCGGAGCACACGCTATGCCCCTTGATCTCACGGCGCTCAGCCGGCAGGCCCGGGCGATGAGCGGCGCGCTGGCCGGCGCGGCGGGCGAGACCCGCGACCGCATCGCGCTGGCGCTCGGGCGCTACCTGGAGGAGGCCACCGCCTGGCGCGCCTGGGCCGCGGCCGCCGACCTGAGCCATGACGGGGCGGCCTGGCTGCTGGCCCGCCCGGTCGAGCCGCTCGACACGGTGCGCGACGTGCCTGCCGCGCCGCGCGACTACGCACTGATCGCCACCGACGGCTCGCAGCTCGATGTCGAGCGGCACGGCGCGGCGATATGCTATGTGATCAACATCGGCCGTGTTTTCCTGCGCTACGGCGCGCAGCCGGCGGCCCGCCTCTCATCCGCCCCGGCGCTCTATTATCGCGACGAGGATTTGTACCTCAGCGACGGCGTACGGCGCATCCCGATCGAGGGCAACTGCCTGAGCGCCCGGCGCGACATGGAAGAGGGCGTGGCGCTGGTCGGCCTGGCGGACGAGTTCCTGCTGCTGCGCGGCGACACCCCGGCGCTGGCGTTGCAGGATGGCACGCTGGTGCGCTGGAGCCTGGCGAACGCCGAGCGCGTGGTGCAAGAACACTTTCTGCGGCCCTACCTGGCCAGCCTGGACGCGCTGCGTAACCGCGGCATCCCGGTGGCGTCGTACATCAGCCGCCCGCGCGCCCCGGAGGTCGCCGGCGCCATCCGGCTGATGTTCTGCCCGGACGTGCGGCTGGAGGAGCGGCGCGGCGCGGTTTGCGCCGAGTGCAGCGACGTGGCCGCCGGGCGCGCGCCGTCGTGCGGGGTATGCCAGGGGCTGAGCGACGCCGACATCCTGGCGGACATGCTCGGCGAGGGGCAGCGCGGGCCGCTGTTCGTAAGTATGTCGCGGATCAACCTGGAGCGCTACGGCCCGCACCTGGTGCACTTCTTCTACCTGCGAGTCGGGCGAGAGATCGCGCGGGTGGAGGTCCCGCGTTGGGTGGCGGAGGACGCCGCGCTGCTCAGCCGGGTGCATGCGCTGGTGTACGACCAGTGCATGCGCGGGCAGGGCTACCCGGTGGCGCTGGCCCGCGCCCACGAGCAGGCGGTGGTGCGCGCCGCCGACTGGCGGGCCTTCCTGGCGATCATCGAGGGGGCGCTGCTGCGCGCCGGCCTCCCGGCCACCAGCTCGCGCAAGCGGGAGAGCAAGGAGATCGTGAGCGGGTGACAGGGTGATACGGGGATGAGGCGCATAGGGCGGAGGGCACGAGCCCCAAGCCCCAGAGCGTCCTATTCATCGCTCATCGTCCATCATTTCACCCCTCCCACCTCCCGCCGCAGCCGCTGCGGCAACTGCTCGTAGAACCATTGCGGCGCGTGCACCCGCGCAAAGGTGCAGACTGCTGCCGCGCGCCGCACCTCGACCACGTCGCCGGCGTGCAGCGTGATCGCCTCGCGCCCGTCGGCGGAGAACGCCGCCGGGTGCCGGCTGCGCAGCCGCAATGTCACCTCGGCATCCTCGTGCAGCACCAGCGACGGGATGTTCGTCAGGTGCGCCGCCACCGGCACCAGCGTCAGCGCCCGCGAGCGCGGATCGACCAGCGGCCCGCCCGCCGATAGGGCGTAGGCGGTCGAGCCGGTGGCTGTGGCGACGATCACGCCGTCGGCGTGGTAGGTCGTCAGCAAGGCGTGGTAGATCTCGACATCCACCACCACCACCCGGTTGATATCGCCGCGGGCCACGAGCGCCTCGTTCAGCGCGAGCGCACGGCGTGGCGGCTGCCCGGCGCAGAGCACGGTCGCCTCCAGCAGCGCGCGCTCATCGCGCCAGCCACCGCCATCCAGCAACACCGTCAGTCCGTCGAACACGTCTGCCGGCGTCAACTCGGCCATGAAATTCAGCCGCCCCAGCGCGACCGGCAGCACCGGCACGCCGCACGGGATTGCCAGGCGCGCGGCACGCAACACCGTGCCGTCGCCGCCGAGCGCGATCAGCAGGTCCAGGCCGGCCACGAGGCCGGGGTGCTCGCGCCCTTCCTGCGAGATACCGCGCCAGACCTCCAGGCCGCGCGCCTCCAGCCAGGCCCCGATCCGCCCGGACAGGTCGAGCGACTCCGCGCTGAGCGGGTTGTACAAGACGCCGATGCGCTGCATGCCATCTCCTCTCGTTGAGTGCGGTGCTGTGCTCTGACGATGGCCGGTACGCGGCGGGCAGTGAACCGCCAGACGATACGCGGGTGGAACATCGCGGATGGAAGATCGAGCACGGAAGCTAGATTACCAGATCATGCGCAAGGCGTTTCGTAGCGTGTGCGGGTGCGATCCTCTATCCTCGGTTCTCCATCCTCGATTCCCACCTTCGACCTCTTCCTCGGAAACGCCGGCTCCCGGTACGCAACACCTCCGCCGATCGTCCACGGCCTACCGCCCGCCGTCCGCCAGCGCGACGAGCACGGCATCGGCAACATCGGCGATGCTCTCCACCCCGGCGAAGGCGCGGGCCGCCGGCCCGACCGCCAGCAGCGGCGCCGGGTTCCGGGTGTGCCCCGCGGCGGCGCGGCTCTCGATGTTGCCATGGTCGCTCGTCAGCAGCAGCGTGTCCTCCGGGCGCATCGCCGCCAGCGCGCCGCCGATCAGGCCGTCGATCAGGCCCATCGCCGCGTGGACCGGCCCGCCGGAGGGCGGATGCCCTGGAGCGAGCGAGGCGCGCTCCCGGTCTCCCCCGTTCCCGCTCCCCCCCGCTCTCGGGTTCCCGTGCTCGGTCGCGGCTCTGTCCAGCCGCCCATGCCCGGCCAGGTCAGGCAGGAAGCACTCGAAGAACACCAGGTCGTACGTGCGGCCCAGGGCGGCCAGATGCTCGCCGGCGCGCGCCGGCGGCACGGGCGGCCAGTCCGCTGGGCGGCCCCGCATCCATACGCCGGTGATATCCCACGCGACAGCCGCGCCGCGCCGCAGGTCGTCCAGGTCGCGGAAGCGCAGCCCGGCGCCTTCGGCGGCGATCACACTGGCGGAGCGGCGGATGCGGCGGGCGGCGAGCGCCTCCCAGTAGCCGGGGCCGAAGGCGTTGGCGAAGGCCGCCGTGCGGCCAGCGGCATGCACCCGGCGGAAGATGCTCCGCTCGGCCAGCAGCGGGCGCAGCGCTACCGGTGGGACATGTGGCTGGTGGCGGCCATGGAGCGCCGCGGCGTTCATCCCGGCCAGCAGCGCCGTCTGGCCCGTCCCGCTCTGCGGCAGCCCCGGCACGCCGAGGGTCGCGTCGATGGCCCTGAGCAGCACCGAGGGCCGCGCATGGAGGGTCGATGAGTGCGGATTGCGGCTCCCATCGCCCTCCCATCTGCCACCTGCGATCCCCGGCATCGCCGCCTGCTCCAGCGTCAGCGGCCCGCCGAGCAGCGCCTGGAGCGCCGGCATCGGCGCGTCGGTCAACGGGTTGTCCGGGCCGGCGGGGGCCAGGCCGACGCCGTCGAGAAAGATAAAGAGCAGGCTCATGTGGAGTGAATCGCTCCTTGGAAGGGCGCGGCCGTGCGATTCCACGGAGCGTCATGGGGAAACATACGTCCCCTGGCGCTCGGCGGGGCGTTTAGTATAGAATACCGCGCCAGCGCGCGCAAATTTGACAGTCTGCACGCACAGCGTTATAATGCGAACCGTGTTAATTTGGATGTACAGTTCCGCAGGCGGCAAACCCTCCCGCACGACCTTCGCCTAGCCCAGGTCCCACGAGAGATAGCCCCTGAGCGCGGCGCCGGGCAACCGGCACCGCGGGGGCGCAGCCAGGCGGCTGGAACAGCGTCAGTCTCTGACGTTTTGACTGCTGTGTGCGCCGGATCGCGCCACAGCAGCCCGTTATCCGCTCGCCGTCGCGCGAGACATGCGGCGGCACAAGACATCAAATACTGTTTGGAGGGGATTGATGAGTTTGCCCGTTGCCAACGCCGGCCAGGAGATGGACGATCTCGACTGGACCCAGCTGCTCGATGCGTACGATTATGCCCGCCCGCAGCGCGGCGAGTTGCGCGAAGGGATGGTCATGCAGATCCAACCGGACGGCGTGATCGTCTCGATCGGCACCAAGCGCGAGGGGGTCATCCCGCAGCAGGACCTGAAGCAGATGGGCGATGAGGTCGTCAACAACCTCAAAGTCGGCGACACCATCCAGGTGTATATCCAGGACCCCGAGAATCGCGATGGCGACCTGATCCTGTCGCTGACAATGGTGCAGGTCGCGCGCGACTGGGAGGAGGCCGACCGGCTGCGTGGCGACGGCGGCATTGTCCAGGGCCAGGTGATCGGCTACAACAAGGGCGGCCTGCTGGTGAAGTTCAACCGCATCCGCGGCTTCGTGCCGGCCTCGCAGGTGGCGCAGCTCCACGGCCGCACCGCCGCCGAGGAGCGGCAGCAGGCGCTCCAGCGCATGGTCGGCCAGACGATCCCGCTCAAGGTGATCGAGGTCGATAAGGAGCGCAACCGGCTGGTGCTCTCCGAGCGCCTGGCGACGCAGGAGTGGCGCAAGGCGCAGAAGCAGCGGCTCCTCACCGAGCTGCAGCCCGGCGATGTCCTCACCGGCCGCGTCAACCAGCTCACCAGCTTCGGCGCGTTCATCGACCTGGGCGGGGCCGACGGCCTGGCGCATATCTCCGAGCTCTCCTGGCAGCGCGTCAACCACCCGCGCGAGGTGCTGTCGCCCGGGCAGGAGGTGAAGGTCGTCGTCGTCGAGGTCGACGCCGAGCGCGAACGCATCGGCCTGTCGCTGCGTCGGCTCCAGACCAATCCGTGGGACTCGATCGACCAGCGTTATCACCTCGGCCAGCTTGTCAGCGGTCCGGTGACGAATGTCGCGCCGTTTGGCGCCTTTGTCCAGATCGAGGACGGTGTCGAGGGGTTGATCCACGCCAGCGAGCTGAATGCCGACCCACAGGCCCAACCGCGCGACCTGCTCCAGCCGGGGCAGACCGTCACGGCCAAGATCATCAGCATCGACAAGCAGCGGCAGCGCATGGGCCTGAGCCTGCGCCGCGTGGATGAGGGCAAAGGCGACGCCGAAGCCCCCGCCGGCGAGTTGGCGGAGGAGACCGAGGACGCCGAGCCGGTGCAGGGCGATTAGCTGCGGGGCCATCAGCTACGATAAGCATCGTCTCGGCCGCCATGCACGTTGAACGAGGAGCCGGGGATCGCAGCCCGATCCCCGGCTCTTGATGTGCTCTCGCAGCTACGCGCCGAAGACCAGCCCCTGGCTCTCCAGCCAGAACCGCCCCCAGGACATCGCTCCCAGCTCCACCAACGTGAGGAGGATGGCAACGGTGGCCGGGCGGGCCAGCTCCACCGCGCGCGTCACGGCGCCCTCGTATCCCATCGCCAGCGCCGCCAGCAGCACATTCACCAGGTACAGCACGCCGATGATCCCGGCCCAGGCGGTGAACGCGATCGGCCAGTACATAAAGCCGACGTTGCCATACATGGCCGCCAGCACGAGCAGGTTCAGCAGCAGCGCCGCGCCGAGCTCCCACCAGCGCCCGATGACCGGCTGGGCGTGGTCGGCATTGCGGCGCAGCGCGACGTTCAGAATGAGGAACAGGAAGACCGCGATCGCCACCCCCATGCCGATGCCGGTGAGCGTCCGCAGTTCGTTGCGCGGCGTGTAGAAATGCGGCAGGAACAGATCGACCAGCGTGGAGTTGATGCCATCCAGCGCCATCAGCACGACAAACGCCGCCAGCGTGATGGTGATCGGCAGCGGCGGCAGCTTCGCGGCGCGCGCGCGCCCCAGCGCCAGCAAGAATAGACTGGTCAGGAGGAAGCTGCTGTAGATCCCGGTGTTGCGGGCGCAGATCGGCAGTTGCATGCCGCCGAGCTGCACATTGTGAATTTGAGCACAGACACCGTGGACGACGGCGTACATCTTCCAGTTGAGCGGCGTGCCGGGCCAGGCCAGCAGCCCGAGCAGCAGCGCGCCGGCCAGCCCGAGGAAGGCGTAGCGCCACGGCGTCTCGCGCTGTACGCGCTGCGCGCCCGCGGCGGCCTTGCGCTCCGCCACCCGCTGCCGGGCCAGCTCGACGATCCGCGCGCTTTCGGAGGTCTGGTCGTTCATATGCGCCCTAACGCACCTTCGCCAGCTCTTGCTGGATACTCTCATAGCGCATCACGCCGAAGTGGCGCGCGCCAACCGTGCCGTCCGCCCGGATGAAAAAGCTGATCGGAATGTTCTTCGCGGCGTAGCGCTCCGAGATGTCGCCATCCGGGTTGGCGATCAGCGGGAACGTGATGTTGAGCTCCTGAGCGAACGACTGGATTTTGTCCACCAGTTCCAGCTTGTTCACGCCGAGCACCACCAGGCCCGTCCCGGCTTCCCGCTGCGTGCGTTGCAGGTCCGGCATCTCGGCACGGCACGGGCCGCACCACGTCGCCCAGAAATTGACGATCACCGGCGTGCCGCGCAGGTCGCTCAGCTTTCTGACGGTTCCGTCGGCCATGGTGAACTCGAAGTTCGGCGCGGGCTGGCCGACCTCCGGCAGATCGGTTGAGCCGGAGCGGTCGAGCAGGCGCGAACTGACGGCGATGTTGGACACGACCGGGCCCGATGGCGCAGGCGCGCTCGCCGCGCCGGGGCCGCAGGCCGCCAGCAGCGCTACACCGAGCGCCAACGCCGCAAGCCGCCGGAGCGTGCCGCTCATCCGCGGACGCAGGCGATGGTTGATAGTGACAGCTTTCGCCACAGCAACGATCCCCGATCTCGAACGTTGATCTACCCTTCCGTCAAGAACCAGCGGTCGTTGATCTGAATGGTCGGTATCGCGCCATCTGGGCGGCCGACGAGCTTTTCGAGCGGCACCTGTTGCTCCAGTTCGACAGTCGTGCCCCGCGGCGTCGCGCGCTCGATCCGCAGCGTCAGGCTGACGTTCACCGGCCGCACCAGGACCATGTCCCCGTCCGCCGGGCCAACATCGACACGGATCGTGTCGCTCAACTCGAGCGTCAGCTTTTCGTCCGGTTCGAGCTGACGTACACCTGAGACCAGCCCCGCCAGCGCGGCGCCCAGCGCGGCCCGTTGGTCCTCGCGCTCGTTCGGCGCGAAGTAGCTGGCGAGGCGGGCGGCCCACGCGCGGCGCACGTCCGGGTTGGCCAGTTGCGGATCCTTCAGCGCCTCGTTCAGTTGCTCGAGGAAGGTCTGGACGATCAGCGCCGGGGTCGGCGCCCCGACTCCGATACTGTCCGCCTCGCGCGACGTGGCCGGGCTGCACCCGACCGGCATGGCGAGCAGCAGCGCCGCGAGGAGGACGAAGGACGATGGGCGGTGGACGGTCAACCACCGACGGATGGCCGATATGGGGCGGCGTCGCGTTTCTGTCTTCAAGCTGCGCTCGTCCACTCGCGGCACTACCATCGATCACCGTCCGCACTCGTGATCAAGTTGACATCCCGCCGGGCCGGGCCGGGACCGACCATCGGCTATCATTCTACCACGTCGTGACCATTGGGCTATGGCGATCGGCGGCGCCGGTTGGTATCCTTGCCGATCAAGGAATAGCCCACTGCACAGAGGAGCGATCATGCCCCGTGTTCGTGTTTCCCGGCTGCCCGCGCTCGCCGCGGCATTGGCGTTCGCCCTGGCGCTCGTCGCGCCGCACGCCGCCACACCCGCCCGCGCCCAATCGGAGCGCCCGGTGATCGCCTTCTACTACCCGTGGTACGAGCCGGGCGACTGGAGCTACGACCGCATGAGCGACATCGCTGCGCCGACCTATAGCGGCGGCAGCGACGACGCCATCCGTCGCCATATCCAGCAGGCCGACGACGCCGGGATCGACGCGCTGGTCTGCGCCTGGTTCGGCCCGGGCGAGCAGCGGATCAACGCGCGCTGCCGCCGGCTCCAGCAGTTGGTCGAAGCGAGCGGGCGCGACATCAAGGTAGCGATCATGCCAGAGCAATCGGCCTGGGAGGCGTTGCGCTCGGTCGGGGCGCTCACCGACGCGGTGAATGTGCTGAAAGGCGATTTCATGAACCGGCCCAGCTACTTCCGCTTCCAGGGCAAGCCGGTGGTCTTCTGGTTCAACCCGCCGTCGCTGGGCGGAGTGGACACCTGGCAAGACCTGCGCAACCGCGTCGATCCCGGCCGCGAGCAGTTCTGGTTCGGTGGGACGGACAACTTCAGCTACCTGGACGTGTACGACGCGCTCTACTACTTCGACATTTCGTGGGAGGCGCGCCCCGGCGCGGCGATGGCCTCGTACGCCGGGCGGCTGGCGCGCTACAACCAGAGCCGCGGCGCGCAGAAGCCGTTTATCGCCACCGTGATGCCTGGCTACGACGACCTGAAGGTCCGCGGCAGCCACGCCCGCAGCCGCGACAACGGCGACTACTACCGCGCCACCTGGCAGGTCGCCACGGAGCGCAACCCGGCCGCCGTGGTGCTGACGAGCTTCAACGAGTTCTACGAAGGGACGCACATCGAGCCGAGCGAGCGCTACGGCGACCTGTACCTGCGCCTGACGAAGGAGTTGATCGACCGCTTCCGCGCCGGGGTCGGGCAGGCCCCTGCGCCCGCAGCGCCGCCGGCCAACTGCCGCGTCTTCGCCGAGACCGGCAAGCGCGCCTGCGGCCGTCTTTTGGAGTACTGGGAGCAGAACGGCGGGCTACCGGTCTTTGGCTTCCCGATCACCGACCAATTCGCGCAGGAGGTCGAAGGCAAGACCTACCAGGTGCAGTGGTTCGAGCGCTATCGCCTCGAATTGCACCCTGAAAACGCCCGCCCGTACGATGTGCTGCTTGGCCGGCTCGGCGTGGACCGGCTCGGGGCGGCCGGACGCGACTGGGCGGCGCTGCCGAAGGGCGACCCGAACGCGCCAGCCTACTTCCGCGAGACCGGCCACGCGATCGCGCCGCAGTTCCTGAGGTATTGGCAGGGGCACGGGCTGGAGTTCGATGCGCGTCCCGGGAAAAGTTTCGCGGAGTCGCTCGCCCTGTTCGGCATGCCGGTCTCCGAGCCGGCGCTGGAGACCAACAGCTCCGGTGACACCGTGCTGACCCAGTGGTTCGAGCGGGCGCGCTTCGAGTACCACCCGGACAAGCCGCCGGCCTACCGCGTGCTGCTGGGGCTGCTCGGGCGCGAGGCGAGCGGGCTGCGGTGAAATACGACGGACGACGGGCGAACGAGCCTCTTACCCTATCGGCACGCCGTCGGCATAGGTACAATCAACGTTCGTCCGTCGTCCGCCGTTCATCGTCCTCATCCCACCAGCCCCAGCACCTCGTGCACCGCCGCGGCGACCTGCTCGCGCTCGGCGGGAGTGAGCGACGGATGCACCGGGATGCTGAGCACCTGGCGACTGGCGCGCTCGGCGTGGGGCAACCGGTCGTGGTAGCCGAGATCCTGGTAGAGCGGCTGCTGGTGGATGGGCAGCGGGTAATAAACCCGCGCCTGCACGCCGCGCTCGGCCAACAACTCCACCGCCCGGTCGCGGTCGCCGGGGATGCGCAGTGTGTACTGATGGTAGACGTGCTCCGCACCGGGCAGCACCGCCGGGGCGACTTCGCCGGGCAGACGGGCGTCGTAGAAGGCGGCGTTGTCGCGGCGGGCCTCGGTCCAGCCGGCGAGCTTGTCGAGCTGTGCCAGGCCGACGGCGGCCTGCAGGTCGGTCAGGCGGAAGTTGAACCCCAGAACCTCATGGTAATACTGGCGGTTCATGCCGTGCTGACGCAGCATCCGCAGCCGATCGGCCAGCGCGGCGTCGTCGGTGGTGATCATGCCGCCCTCGCCGCTGGTCATGTTTTTCGTCGGATAGAACGAGAAGCAGCCGGTGCCGAAGCCGCCGACCGCTCGCCCGCGGTAGCGTGCCGCATGGGCCTGCGCCGCGTCTTCGACGAGCGCCAGGCCGTGCTGCTCGGCCAGCTCGGCCAGCGGCGCCAAGTCGGCGGGCTGGCCGTACAGATGCACCGGCATGATCGCCCGGGTGCGCGGCGTGATCAGGCTGGCGGCGTGTTCGACATCCATGTTGTAGGTGGCCGGGTCGATATCGGCGAAGACCGGGCGCGCCCCGGTGAACAGCACGCTGTTGGCGGTGGCGATGAACGAGAACGCCGGGACGATCACCTCGTCGCCGGGGCCGACACCGTGCGCCAGCAGGGCCAGGTGCAGCGCTGTGGTGCCGTTCGAGGTGGCGACAGCATACCCCGTGCCGCACAGCGCAGCGAAGCGCCGCTCGAACTCGGCGACGCGGCTGCCCTGCGCGAGCTGGCCGCTCTCCAGCACCGCCAGGACGGCGGCCCTCTCTTCTTCCCCGATCAAGGGGCGGGCGATGGGAATCATGGCTGGGACGCTCCGTGTAAATGATGATTGGAGGGACCGGGGGCTGGGGGCTAGTGGCTGGGGGCTAAGGGCTTGTCCCCGTGCCCTCTGCCATCACCTTGTCGCCCGCTCACCCGCTCGCCTGTCTCGCTCCGCTCCCGCTCGGTCAGCGCGATCGCCTCGTCCGGCGTGGCGCAGCGCGTGCCGCCGGCGCTGACATAGCCGACGACGCGGGCCGGGTTGCCGACGACCACGGCGTGATCCGGCACATCCCTTGTGACCACCGCGCCGGCCCCGACCAGCGCCCAGCGCCCGATCGTCACCCCGGTGACGATGATCGCGCCGGCCCCGATCGCCGCGCCGTGGCGCACCAGCGTCGCGCCGACCGTCCAGTCGTCTGCCCCCTTGATCGAGCCGTCCGGGTTGATCGCCCGCGGCAGCCGGTCGTTGGTGAAGATCGCGTGGGGGCCGACGAACACGCCGTCCTCCAGGCGCAGGCCATGGTAGAGCGAGGCGTTGTTCTGCACCTTGCAATGGTCACCCAGCACGACCTCGAAGTCGATATAGGCATTCTTGCCGACGATGCAGCCGCGCCCGAGGCGGGCGCGCTCGCGCACCTGCGCCCCGTGCCAGATGCTCGTTCCGTCGCCGATCTCGGCCTCCGGCGACACGTCGGCGGTTGGGTGGATGCGGATCATGGTCGTGCGTAGTCTGACGATGAACGATAGATGTCTGGACGAAAGCCGACGGACGAAGGGCGAACGTTGATTGTACCTATGCCACCGGTGTGCCGATAGGGTAAGACGCGCTTTGGTCCGTCGTCCTGCATCGGCGCAGCCTGCCGGTTGCACATGACTCCTGCGCAGTCTACCAGCCACCGATGAACAGTCGATGACAACCGGGCTACGTCTGCTCGACGGCGTGCGGGATGTGCTCGATGCCGGTAAGGCGCCCGGCGGCATCGAGCGCGACCGTCACGACATCGATGCGCCAGGGGGTGTCAGGCGGGATGGCGTGCGCCTCGAGGTAGGCAGCGGCGAGGGCGGCGAGCCGCGCTCGTTTGGCAGGCCCGACCGACTCGGCGGCGAGGCCGGGCGAGCCGCCGCGCCGGGTGCGCACCTCGACAAACACCAGCTCTGCGCCGTCGCGCAGCACCAGGTCCAGCTCGCCGCCTGGGGCGCGCCACTGCCGCGCCAGCACCGCCATGCCGGCACGCTCCAGGTGCGCCGCCGCCAGGCGCTCGCCCAGATTACCGAGGATGCGCCGGCGACTCATAATGCGGTCGGCCGACGACACGGCAGCATGGGGTCAGGGAGGGGACGAGGCAAGGAGCAAGGGGGCCAGGAGATCGCGGCAGGGCTCTGCTGGTCTCCCACATCTTCCGATCCCTCGGTCTGCATCGGCCCGTCCTCCCGGACATCTGCCCGCTTGCCCGCCCGAGCCCTACGGATAAATTCCGCGAATATTCGTCGCCTGGGCGACCCGGTCGACTGCGAGCAGCAGCGCGGCGGTGCGCATATCCACCCGGTGCTGCTGCGCCAGCCGTAGCACATTGTGGAACGCGCGGGTGATGACCCGCTCGAGCTGCGCGTTGACCTCGCGCTCGGTCCAGAAGAACTCCTGCAGGCCCTGCACCCACTCGAAGTAGCTGACCGTGACGCCGCCGGCGCTCGCCAGGATGTCCGGCAGGACAAACACGCCGCGGTCGTACAGAATCTCGTCGGCGTCGGGCGTGAGCGGCCCGTTGGCCGCCTCGCCGATGATCCGCGCCTGGATGCGGTCGGCGTTGCGGGCGGTGATCTGGTTGCCGAGCGCCGCCGGCACGAGCATATCGCACGGCAGCTCCAGCAACTCCTCGTTCGTCACCGGCTCCGCCTCGCGGAAGCCGACGACCGAGCCGGTCGCAGCTTTGTGCTCGTAGACATCGGCGAGCGGCAGGCCGCGCGGGTTGTAGATGCCGCCGCGGCTGTCGCTCACCGCCACGACCGTCGCGCCCATCTCGTCGAGCAGGCGGGCGCAGGTCGCGCCGACGTTGCCGAAGCCCTGGATGGCGACCTTCGCGCTGACGACGTTGAAGCCCAACGCGTCCGCCGCCTCGCGCAGGATGTAGGTCAGGCCGCGGGCGGTCGCCTCGATCCGGCCCTGCGAGCCGCCGATATCGATCGGCTTGCCGGTGACTGCCGCCGGGATGGTGTGGCCGATGTGCATCGAGAGGGTGTCCATCACCCAGGCCATCACCTCGGGGGTGGTGCCGATGTCGGGCGCGGGGATGTCGCGGTCCGCGCCGAGCAGGATGCTGATCTCGGTGGTGAACCGGCGCGTCAGGCGCTCCAGTTCGCCGCGCGAAAGGGCCTTCGGGTCCACCACGACCGCACCCTTCGCCCCGCCGAACGGAATATTCACCACCGCGCACTTCCAGGTCATCCACATCGCCAGCGCCCGCACATCATCCAGCGTGACATCCGGGTGGTAGCGGAAGCCGCCCTTGGCCGGGCCGCGGGTGATGTTGTGCTGCACGCGGAAGCCGGTGAAGACGCGGATGCTGCCGTCGTCCATCTTCACCGGGAAGGCGACCTCCAGCTCGCGCTGCGGCACGCGCAGGATGCGCCGCAGGTTGGGGTCCAGGTCAAGAATATCGGCTGCTTTGTCGAACTGCCGCTGGGCGTTCACCAGCGTCGATTCCTGTATTGCCAGCATCGCTTCCTCCTCGTCGAGTCTGCCGCGAACGACACTGTCCGCCCCTCTACTATACCCCATCACCGATGAAAACGCACGCGCAAAGGGCGACGAATTGGATGAGAAACCGTTCACCTTTCACCAAGTGCAGCGTGCACAGTCGTAGGGGCGCGATGTATCGCGCCCCTACGACCGACCCAACACCCGCCGCGCCAGGGCGCGCTCCTCCGCGCCGAACGCACCGAGCAGCCACAGCGCCGCCAGGTAGGCCGCCGCGCCGGCCAGCGCCGCCACCGGCCAGCCGAGCGGCACGGCCAGCAGCATCGCCGCGGCCATCAGTAGCGCCGCGAGCGCCGGGCGCCATGCCAGCGCGGCCAGCGGCGGGCGCAGCCCCTCCTGCCGCAGCACCGGCCAGAAAACGGCCAGCAGCACCGCCTCCGACAGGATCGTCACCGCGCTCGCGGCATACAGGCCGTAGCGTGGGATCAGGAGCAGATTCATCGCCAGGTTGAACAGCGCCCCGATCGCGAAGGCCCGCGTGATCGCCCGCTGCCGGTCCACCGCGATCAAGACATACTGGAGCAGGCCGTTGACGAACGAGAGCGGCAGGAACCATGCCAGGATGGCGAGGACTTCCGCCGAGCGAGGCAGGTATTGCGCCGCGAAGCGTCCGTTCACCAGGACCACCAGGTCGGTTGCCAGCACGCTGATCCCGGCGGCGAGCGGGAAGGCCAGCAGCAGCAGCGCCTGGAGCGTCACGTTCTGCGCCCGCGCCAGCGCCGCCCGGTCGCCCGTGGCGCGGCGCGACAGCAGCGGAAAGACGGCGAACGTCACCACCGGCGGCAGGATCATGGCGACCGACAGCACCTTGTACGCTACGGCGTACTGGTTAACCAGCAGGTCGCCCTCGCCCGCGCCGAAGGCCTTGATGATAAAGGTGTCGAAGCGGAAGAAGATTGTGTTGAGCAGGTTGTTGAGCATCAGCGGCATGGCGGCCAGCGCGAGCAGCCGCATCTGCCCGGCGTCCCAGCGGAGCGTGGGCGGGAAGAAGTCGCGCAATTGGAGCCAGAGATAGATCAGGGCTGTCGCACACGTCACCCCGACCGCGGCCCAGGCCAGGCCGACGACGCCGTAGCCGAGCCAGAGGACGGCCAGGCGCGCCAGCAGGCTGATCACCGCTGTTATCACCTCCACCAGCGCCGGGATCTCCATGCGCTCGCTGGCGTTGTAGAGCGCTGTGACCGCGCCGGAGTAGGCGCTGGGGATGAGAGTGAGCATGAGGATCCAGATCACCTGGCGGCCTGTCCCGGTGATCGGCTCGATCAGGCCGACGTTCGCCAGGGCGCCCCAGGCGACAAGCAGCAGCAGGGCTGCGGGCGCGGCAGCCAGCGCCACCAGCAGCAGGCGCAGGGTGAGCGTCACACCGAAGAGCCGCGGCGCGGCCTGCGGGTCGCGGGCGGCCTCGCGGGTCAGCAGCACGCCCAGGCCGAACTCGGTGATGGTGGTGAGGTAGAGGCCGACAAGCAGCACGCCCAGATCGTAGGCGCCGATCGCGGCGCCGGGGAGCGTCCGCTGCAACATAAGGAGAAACGCGAGGTCGAGCGCGCGCACCAGCAGGCGCAAGGCGAGCGGGACGGCGCTGTTCTTGAGGACGCGGCGGGCCTGGTTGTGCGGGTCGTCGCGGTAGAAGCGCCGCCACAGCACGGCGCCGAGCGCGAGCGATAGGAGCAGCCCACCAGTGATGATCAGAAAGAGCGTCGAGCGCGCCATGGCGCTATCTTACCGCGAGTCGGCGCGCGCGACAATGTGAGCGGGTGACACGATGACAGGGTGATGGCGAAGGGCACGGGGACAGGCCCCGAGCCTCTAGCCCTCTACCCCCCCCGTTTCAAACAAGTTCTCAGACATCCTTCATTGACATCACGAACAGTCGTGCGGTATAGTTACAGGGACTGCTGGGCGCACGTCGCCCGTTCGTTCAGAACGTCGCGCCTGCACTATTCCAATCGGCGCGTCGTCACAATCCTTTCCGCCCTGCCTGATGGAAGAGTGGAGGCACGAGTGTCCGCAGAACAGCCGACGCGCAACTTCCCGGCGATCCCCGCTGAGGACGCCTACGCCACCCAACGCCTGCCCGCGCTCGACGCTGTCTCACCGCCGGCCGATGCCACGCTGCGCCTTCCACGGCGCGTGGCACGGAGCCGCCGGCCCCGGCGTGGGCGCGCACTCGCCGCCGTGCTGCTCTCGGTCCTCGCGGTCGCCGTTCTGGCGATCAGCGGCGCGTTGCTGTACCTCGATCGAACCTTCCAGGGCAAAATTTACCCAAACGTCACCATCCAGGGCATGCCGGTCGGCCTGATGACCCAGCAGGAAGCCGAGGCGGCGCTACGGGCGCGGCATGGCGCCTTCCTGCGCCAGCCGGTGACGCTGACCTACGGCGGCCAGACCTGGACGCCGCGGCCCGAGGAGGTCGGCGTCAGCTTCGATTTCGCCGGGGCGGCCGAGGCGGCCTACCGCGCCGGGCGCAACAACGGCCTGCTCGACAACGTGCGTCAGGTGCTTGCGATCTGGCAGGACGGGCTCGACCTGCCGTTGCGCGCCAGCTTCGACCAGCGCGCCATGCAGGCGTATGTCCGGCAGGTGGCGGGCGGGCTGGAGCAGGCCCCGGTGGATGCGGCCCTGATCCGCAACGGGACGACGGTCACCACCACGCCGGAGCGGCCCGGCCGCCAGGTGCTGCTGGACGACACCGTGCAGGAGTTGAGCGCGGCGCTCACCAGCCTCACGCCGCAGACGGTGCCGTTCCGCACCCGTGAATTGCCCGCCCGCCTGCACGACGCCGAGGTGGCCGCGGCGAAGCAGCGGCTTGAGACGATGCTCCAGGGGCCGATCACCCTCACGTACGGCGGCAAAGCTTACACCTGGTCGCCCGAGGAGTTGAACCGGCTGATCGGCGTGGCGCGCGTGCCGAAGGACGCTGCCAGCGACCGGATCGAGATTACGTTCAACAGCGCGCCGATCGAGCGCAAGATCGCCGAGATCGCCCAGACGATCAACCGCGACGGGGTGAACCCGCGCGTCAACTGGAACGATGGCAAGCTGGAGATCTTCAAGCCGGGTAAACCCGGCCTGCGGGTGGATGAGGCCGCCGCCCTTCAGCGTGTGCTCGATGCCCTCGATGGCAAGGCGCGCGTCGCGGCGCTGCCGGTGCAGGAGATCGACCCGCCGGTGACCCCCGCGAACCTCAACTCGCTCGGGATCAAAGAGCTGATCAGCGTCGGCCGCAGCGATTTTACCGGCTCCGCCGAGTACCGCATCCACAACATCGGCGCGGGCATGAACCTGTTGCACGGCATCCTGGTCGCGCCGGGTGAGGAGTTCTCGTTCAACAACGCCGTCGGCGATATCGACGAGAAGAACGGCTTCGTCAAGGGCTACGCGATCATCGAGAACCGGACGCAGCTTGAGTTCGGCGGCGGTATCTGCCAGGACTCGACCACCATGTTCCGGGCTGCCTTCTGGGCCGGCCTGCCGATCACCCAGTGGCGTGGGCACCAGTTCTACATCAAGTGGTACGATAAGTATGCCCTTGGCCCCTACGGCAACGGCGCCGGGATGGACGCGACGATCTTCACCGGCCCCGGCGGCCAGGATCTGCGCTTTGTCAACGACACCGGCAACTGGCTGCTGATCCAGGCGATCTCGAATCCCAAGAAAGCGCTCGCCGAAGTGGCGATCTACGGCACCCGGCCGAACCGCACGGTGACGCTCGAGCGCCGCGTGTACGATTACAAGCCGGCGCTCACCACGCCGGAGTTTATCGCCGACCCGAACCAGCCGCGGGGGACGATCAAGCAGACCGACACGGCCCGCGGCGGCATGACGGTCGAGATCAAGCGGACCGTGATCGAGAACGGAGTCGCCCGCAAGCCGGATATCTTCCGCACCAAGTACCAGCCGTGGGCGGATAAGTACGCGGTCAACCCGGCCGACCTGGGTCCGGACGGCAAGCCGCTCATCCTGCCGCCCTCGCCGGCCGACCCGAACGCCCAGCCAACGGCGACGCCCACCCCCGGCCAGCCCGACCCGAACGCCCAGCCCGCGCCGGCCCCGGCCGCCGACCCGAACGCCCAGCCGGCCCTACCGCCGCTGGCGCAGCCCGACCCGAACGCCCAGCCCGCGCCGACCCCGGCGCCGCAGGGGTAGCGCTGCGGATCGTGGCGGCTTGCCAGCCGGGAATGACCGGGAGCCAGGGAGCGACGGAGGGGGAGCGACCGACCTGCCGTCGGCCTCCGTATCTCCCCCTCGCCGTGGCTGGCTTGCTGCCCCGCTGCGCAGCCCTGCTGATGATCGCCGCGCTGTGCGCCTGCGCGGCCCCGCAAGCAGCCACGCCCGCCCGGCAGTCGGGCGGCCTGCCGCTCCTGGTTGACGCCGGCGCGGGCCAGCGCCCGATCAGCCCCGACATCTACGGCATGAGCTTCCCCGACCCGGCGCTCGCCCGCGAGCTGCGCCTGCCGCTCCAGCGCTGGGGTGGCAACGCAGCGACCCGCTACAACTGGCGGAACGATGCCTCCAACCGGGCGGCGGACTGGTTCTTCGAAAACATCCCGAACGACCACCCGGATCCAACCCGGCTGCCGGACGGCTCCGCCGCCGACCAGTTCGTCGCGCAGGGGCGGGCGATCGGCGCGGGGGTGATGCTGACCATCCCACTGATCGGCTGGACGCCGAAGAGCCGCGAGCGGACCTGCGGCTTCGCCGTGGCGCGCTACGGCCCGCAGCAGCGCTCCGACCCGACCGGCGCGCCCTGCGGCAACGGCCTGCGGCCGGACGGCACACCGATCACTGGCAACGACCCGCACGACACCAGCATCGCGATCGGGCCGGAGTTCGTGCAGGCGTGGGTGCGGCATCTGATCGAACGCTTCGGCCCGGCCGGGCACGGTGGCGTCGCGCTCTACAGCCTGGACAACGAGCCGTCGCTCTGGCACCAGACCCACCGCGATGTCCACCCCGAGCCGGTGGGCTACAACGAGTTGCGCGAGCGGACGATCGCTTACGCCGCCGCGCTGAAGCAGGCCGACCCCGGCGCGCAGACGCTCGGCCCGGCGGAATGGGGCTGGCCGAGCTACTTCAGCTCCGCGCGCGACCAGGTGGCGGGCAGTTGGCCACGCGCCGCGCCCGACCGCGACGCCCACGGCGGCATGCCGCTTGTGCCGTGGTACCTTCAGCAGATGCGGACCGAGGAGCGGCGGCGTGGCGTGCGCCTGCTCGATTACCTCGACCTGCACTACTACCCGGACGCCGTCGCGCTGCAGCCGGCCGGCGACGCAGCGACCCAGGCCCGGCGGCTTCGCTCGACCCGCTCGCTCTGGGACCCGACCTACCGCGACGAGGGGTGGATCGCCGACCGAGTGATGCTGCTTCCGCGGATGCGCGCCTGGGTGAACGAACACTATCCCGGCACGCGCCTGGCGATCGGTGAGTACAACTGGGGCGCGCTGGACGATATCAACGGCGCGCTGGCGCAGGCCGACGTGCTCGGCATCTTCGGGCGCGAGGGGCTGGACCTGGCGGCGCTCTGGTCGCCGCCGGCACCCGGGCAGCCGGGGGCCTTCGCCTTCCGTATCTACCGCAACTACGACGGCGCGGGCGGGGCGTTCGGCGAGGCCAGCGTGCCCGCAGCGAGCGCCGACCAGGACCGGCTGGCGATCTACGCCGCCCGGCGCGCGGCGGACGGCGCGCTGACGCTGGTGGTGATCAACAAGACCCGCATGCCGCTTGCCGCGGATGTGACGCTGCGCGGCTTCGCCCCGGGCGCGGCGGCGCAGGTCTACCGCTACGGTCCAGCCGATCTCCGTGCGATCATCCGCGCGCCGGACCAGCCGCTGCGCCCGGGCGGCTTCGCCGCCACCTTCCCGGCCAGCTCGATCACGCTGCTCGTCCTGCCGCCGCGCTGATGCTGGATCGGCGCCGGAGCGCGGCGCCAGGCTGGAGGCGCTCAGACGAGCAGCCGGTACGCCAGGCCGAGCGCGCCGCCGGCCAACACCAGCCAGGCCGAGTTGACCCGGAAGCGCACCAGCGCCACCAGCGCCGCCAGGGCGACCGCCGCGCTGAACCAATCCACCACGGCGTCGCCTGCCAGCTGGGCCGTCACCGCGGCCATCAACCCGAGCGACGCGGCGTTCACGCCATCCAGCAGCGCCGCAAGCGTCGGCGAGCGCCGCAACTGTGGGATGAACGGGTGCGTGATTGCGACGAACACGAACGCTGGCAGAAAGATGCCGATCGTCGCTACGAGCGCCGCGGCGACGCCCTGCCCAGACGGTGCGCCAAGGAGGTAACCGATGAATGTGGCTGTGGTGAACACCGGGCCGGGAGTGAACTGCCCCACGGCGACGGCGTCGAGCAATTGCTGGTCGGTCAGCCAGCCAAAGCGGGTGACGAACTCGGACTTGAGAAAGGCGAGCAGCACATAGCCGCTGCCATAGAGCACCGAGCCGATCTTGAGAAACGAGAGCAGCAGTTGGAGCAGGCTGAAGCCAACAGGGGCAGCCTGGGTGGCCGGCGCCAGCGCCGCGCCCGGCAGCGCCAGCAGCGCCGCGGTCGCCCGGCGGAGCGGCAGCCGTACGACGGCTACGGCTAGCGCGCCGAGCAGCAGCAGCACTAATTCGTTGACGCCGAACCAGGCGGCGAGAGCCGCCGCGGCTGCCACCGCGCCAACGAACCAGCTCCGCAGGACGGTCTTGCCTAGGCCCCAGAGCGCCTGCGCCACAATGGCGATGATCACCGGCTTGATGCCATAGAGCAGCCAGCCGGCTTCCGGCAGCGCGCGCGTCTGAACGTAGAGCGCCGCCAGCGCCATGGTCATCAGCATAGCTGGCAGGATAAAGCAGGCGCCCGCGACCACCAGGCCGGCTCGCCCGGCACGCAGGTAGCCCAGGTGGATCGTCATCTCGGTCGAGTTCGGGCCCGGGATGAGGTTCGTTGCGCCGAGCAGATCGGCGAATTCGGCGTCGGTCAGCCAGTGGCGGCGGGTCACCACTTCGTCGCGCATCATCGCGATATGGGCGGCCGGTCCGCCGAAGGCGGTGAAACCGAGCCGCAGGAAGAGCAGCGCCACTTCGCGCAGCGGGCGGGCGGGTGGGGGAGACGTGGTCATAACCCTCCTGAGCGTGTCGCCGGTGATCGGCGGGGGATGGGCGCATGCCGCGTCGCCCCGCTCCTCTCACGCTGGCTCTCCGGTCGTCACCCGGCCATTGTACCAGCGAAAGGCCGCTGCTCCCCCGTCCATGCCTGTCCAGCGAAGATCGGCTATACTGCTCACGGGACAGGTGTTTCTGCCGATGCAGCCGTGGCCCGCGGCCCTCAGCCCTGCTTTCAAATGGGGAGCTGGAGGCGGGCACGAGGCGCGGCCCCACGAGATGGTGGACGCCGTACTGGTCGCCGCGCAGTCGTCGGGCGCTCCAGACGCTTGTGGCGCACAAGCTCGACCCGGAGAAGGTCGGGGTCGTCTCGGTGAGGAGCATGCAGGCGGCCAGGCGGCAACCGTGATCGCCGAGGCAGCGATGCTACGCGGGACGATCCGCAGCTTCAACCCAGCGGCGCGCAACTTGCTGCACCGGCGCGTGCGCGAGATCGCCGAGGGGGTGGGCGCAGCGCTCGGCGCGGCGGTCGAGGTCGAGACGCGAGTCGGCGTGCATGCGACGGTCTGCGTGCCCGAGCCGACGGCACTGGTCTCCGAGGCCGCCGCCGCAGTGCTGGGGGGCCAGAACATCGATACCAGCTCCCTGACGACCGGCGGCGAGGACTTCTCCGCGGTTGCTGACCGAGGTGCCGGGCAATTTCTTCTTCCTCGGCGCGGCGATGCGCGTGGAATCAACGCCCCGCACCCCAATCCGCGCTTCGACATCGACGAGGCCTGCCTGTGCCGCAGGGTGTCACCATCCTGTTCGACGCGGCGCTGCAGGCCTCCGTACGGGGGTGGGCGCTGGCGCGGTAGCGCCGGGGACGATGAGCGGCGGAGGGAGACGGCCGCGCCGTTTGCCTGGCCGGCCATCACTTCCAGGCCAGCCGCAGCACACCGAGCTGCGCTGCCCCCGGCGACGAGCCGCCGAGCACCGCCGCCGCCCGCCCGGTCTCGGCGGCGTACTGCGCCGCGATCCGCATGACCGCCTCGCCCGCGCCGCGCCGCCCGAGCACTGCGACCGTGCCGCCGCTGCCGCCGCCGGTGATCTTCGCGCCATGCAGTCCGGACGCCGGCCCCGCTTCTCGTACCAACTCCACCAGCCGATCGGTGCCGTCCGACCCCAGGCCGCAGGCGCTGTAGCTGGCGTGCGACTGGAACATCAATTCGCCCAGCAGCGCGACGGGCAGCGAGCAGTGGACGGTGGTATCGTCCGCCACTCCGAACAGCGCTCGGAACAACTCGACCCGGTGGTTCTCGTAGATCGGGTGAGCGGTCGGCTGGCGGACAGCATAGACGCGCGCCGGGTCCACCGTAGTTGCCGTGTCGGTCGTGCCGCCATAGCGCGCCAGGAACGCCGCCCCGTCCATCCGCTCTGGCACGCGCGCGCGGAAGCGTGCCTCCCACAGCGACGGCGGGATGTTCGCCAGGTAGCCGCCGAAAGGTGGCGGCGCGGGCGGGGAGCGCGAGAGTTCGTCCTGGATGATGCGATAGCCCATGAACGCGCCGACGCGCACCGAGGCGTAGTCCGCGCCGCCGACGGCGTGGCGGATGCCCGAGTCGATGCCCCAAACCTCCAGCTCGGGCGGCAGCGCCACCGGCGGCTCCAGTTCGGCCGGCTGGCAGCGCAGCGCCAGCAGACGCCCGGCCTCGCCGCAGGCCGCGGTCATTTGGTCCATCACGCCGCATGGCGCGCCGACCACCCGGTTCTCGACCGTCTGGCAGAGGATGGCGAGTGTCCGCCCATCCGTGGGCGACGGCGGTTCGCCGCACCAGTCGCCGGCGGCGAGCATGGCCGCCATCGCGGCGACCTCGAGGGCGGCGGAGGAACTGACGCCCTTGCCGGCCGGCACCTCGGAATGGACGAACAGGCGCAGCCCGTTGGTCAGGCGCATGCCCCGCTCGCGCAGGAGCACCACAGCCGCCCCGGCGACATAGGCCGCCCAGGCGGTGCGCGGGTCCGCGGCGAAGCGCGCCCGCGCCGCATCGTAGTCTGGCGGCGGGTCGGGCAGCAGCGCGGCGAGCGGGAGGGTGACGAACGGCTCGTCGCCGGCGGCGGCCGCCTCGTCGCTCAGGATCGTCAGCACGGGCGCCTCGTCGGGCTGCGCGGCGACGAAGGTGGCACAGGCGAGGGGCAGTTGCAGCACCAGCGCGCCGGAGTAATCGGCGATCCCGCCCATCAGGTCGAGCCGGCCCGGCGCCCGCGCGACGATAAGCGGCGCTGTGCGCCGGAAGAACGCTGCGCGCTGGTTGAGTGCGCCGAGAAAGCGTTCCAGATCGGGCAGCGGGTGCGTAGGGGGGTGCTGGAGGTGCCACATACAGCGGGTCTCAGCAGGGCTAGGGCCGGAGCGAATCAGGGATCCACACCCATTGTATCACCAAATTCTGGCCATCCATCGTCCACCGTCTGCTGTCTCCCGCCTCAGTCCGCTATCGCACCACGTCGTCGATCATCGCCACCACCCGCTCCAGCTCCTCATAGCTGATAACCAGCGGCGGCAGCAGGCGCAGCACGTTCGGGCCGGCGGGGAGCGCCAGCACCCCCCGATCCAGCAGGGCGGCAAGCGTCGGCTGCACCCGCTCCTTCAGCTCCAGCCCGACCAACAGACCCAGCCCGCGCACCTCGCGCACCTTCGGAAGCCGCAGCTCGCGCAGCCGCTCGAGCAGCCAGGCGCCCTTCTCCGCCGCCTGGCGCGGCAGGTCGTGCTCCCGCAGGAAGCGCAGCGCCGCCCGACCCGCGGCGCAGGCCAGCGGGTTGCCGCCGAAGGTGGTAGAGTGATCCCCCGGCTGAAATGCCGCAGCCACTTCCTCCTTGGCCAGCATGGCGCCGATTGGAAACCCGCCGCCCAGGGCCTTGGCCAGGGTGAGAATATCGGGCTCCACCCCGTAATGCTGGTAGGCCAGAAAACGGCCGGTCCGGCCAAGGCCGGTCTGGATTTCGTCGAAAATCAACAGCGCCCCGTGCTCCCGGCAGAGCATCTTGGCCCCTTCCAGGTAGTAGCGGGAAGGCACGTTGACCCCTCCCTCTCCCTGCACCGGCTCCAGCATCACAGCGCAGGTGTCCGGGCCGACGGCCTTCTCCAGGGCGTCCAAATCGTTGAAGGGAACGTATTTGAACCCGCCCGGCAGCGGCTCGAACCCTTTTTGGTATTTGGGCTGCCCCGTGGCGGTGATGGTTGCCAGGGTCCGCCCGTGGAAGGATTTCAGCGCAGTGATAATTTCCACCTTTTCCGGACCGTGCTTGAGCTTGGCGTACTTGCGGGCCAATTTTATCGCCGCCTCGTTGGCCTCGGCGCCGCTGTTGCAGATAAAGGCCTTATCCATGGCCGAATTCTCCACCAGCAGCTTTGCCAGAAGCACCTGGGGCTCGATGTAGTACAGGTTGGAGCAGTGAATCAGCTTTTTGGCCTGGCGGCAGATGGCATCCACCACTTCCGGGTGGCAGTGGCCCAGGCTGTTTACTGCGATGCCGCTGACAAAATCCAGATACTCTTTACCGTCGGCGTCCCACATCCGGGCACCCTCGCCCTTCACCGGGGCCAGCGGGAGCCGCCCGACGTTGCGCATGAGATATTTATCGCCCAGTTCGATAATCTCTTTGGTATTCATAACGGACCTCCTTACTCTAAACCTGTCCCTTCATCTAAACCAAGCATGATATTCATATTTTGTACTGCAGCGCCCGAAGCTCCTTTACCGAGATTGTCAAGTCGTGATAAGAGCAGTATTTGCTCACTATGTCCAAAAACAAATATTTCAACCCGGTTCGTGTTATTACATTTAGTAGCATCTAAATACCCGTTATCAAGGTAGTTCTCCGATTCATAAGGTATTACGCTTACAAAGCGTTCGGATGTATAATATGACGCCAACATCTCCTGAACTTCCTTGGCTGTGATTTTCTTATTAAGCAATCGTGTTAATAAAGGAACCGCAACAACCATCCCTTGATAAAAATCACCGACAATCGGGGTAAACAGGGGTGGAAACAAAAGTCCATTGATTTTTTGCATTTCGGGTATATGTTTATGGGTAAGACTTAGCGCATAAAACCGGGGACTTTCCAGGTCCTTTTTATTTATACCGGCTGCTTCATATTTTTCGATTAATTTTTTCCCGCCTCCGCTATAGCCAGTGATGGAATGGCAAGTTATCGGATAATCTTTCGGTACGATTCCTTCCTTGATAAGCGGGTAAAGAGCCATCGTAAACCCCGTGGCATGGCAGCCCGGAACAGCCACTCTATGTGAATCCCCTATCAGTGCCCGCTGGTTTTTACTTAATTCCGGTATGCCGTATGTCCAGTTTGGATCAGTTCTATGGGCCGTGCTGGCATCGATGATCCTAGTTTTATTACTTGTAACAAGTGAAGCAGATTCCCTTGAAGCCGCATCGGGAAGACAAAGAAAAGCGATATCCGCTTCGTTCAATAAGATGCGGCGAGCTTCCGGGTCTTTTCGTCTTTCCGGCTCAATCTTAAGAATATCTATATCTGTTCGATTTGCCAGTCGTTCGTTTATCTTTAATCCGGTAGTTCCTTCCTGGCCATCTACAAATACTTTATATTTCATCTATGCTGTCTCTCCCTATAAACGGTTTTTTCTTTCCCGCCATCAGACAGGAGCATTATTTCTCAACCATCGTTCCAATTCCTTTGTCCGTGAAGACCTCCAGCAGGATAGAATGAGGAACCCTGCCGTCCAGGATGTGGGTGGACCTGACCCCCCCGGACAGGGCGTCCAGGCAGCATTCCACCTTCGGTATCATCCCCCCGTCGATAATGCCCTTTTCAATCAGGGATGGCACCTCATCCACCCGCAGCAACGAAATGAGGGAGTTGGGGTCGTTCCGGTCGGTCATGATCCCTTCCACATCGGTAAGAATAATCAATTTATCGGCGTTAAGAGCCGCAGCCAGCCGCCCCGCCGCATAATCGGCGTTGACGTTGTAGCTTTCCCCTTCGGCACCCACCGCCACCGGAGCCACCACCGGGATGTACCCTTCGGTAATGACCGTGGCCACAATTTCGGGATTGACCTTACTGATATCACCCACAAAGCCGATGTCAGCCATTTCCTCCCCGCCTTCGGGGGTACGTATTTTACGGTACTTCTTCACCGCCTGGAACAGGTTGGCGTCCTTGCCGGACAGCCCCACCGCCCGGCCACCGATACGGTTGATCTGGGCTACGATTTCTTTATTGATCTTCCCCACCAAAACCATTTCGACGATTTCCATAGTCTCCTCGTCGGTAACCCGTAAACCGCCCACAAAGCGTGACTCTTTGCCAACCCTTTTCAGCATCCCCGTGATTTCCGGTCCGCCTCCGTGCACAATCACCGGATGCATGCCGACGTACTTCATCAGCACGGCGTCGGTGAGCACCGCTTCCTTCAGGCCGTGATTCAGCATGGCGTGCCCGCCGTATTTGATAACAACGGTCTTACCGTAAAACTTTTTTATGTAAGGCAGCGCCTCCACCAGGATCGACGCTTTCTCCAAGGCTGTTGACA
>JBHOQX010000012.1:0-48619 GCA_042408595.1 Roseiflexaceae bacterium
TCGCCAGTTGGTCAGCAGCTTCGAGCAGGCGATAGCGCCGGATGACCCACTTGGGGCTGACCCCGACATACCGCGCGAAAAGGCGCTGCATGGTCCGCCGGCTGAGGCCAGCGCAGTTGGCGAGCATGGCGACGCGGGTGATCGTTCGATCGGTTGCGATCTGCTCGATCACGCTGTTGATCAGGTCGACCCGTTCGTCGGGCGGCGGCAAGCGTGCGCGCAGGAACTGCTCGGCGCAGGCGATCATCTCGTCGACGCTCGCACAGGCGAGCACACTTCGCTCGTAGGCGCTGCCCGCTGCACCAAAGGCTGCGTTCAGGCCGATGACCCGATCGGTGAGCGTTGCAACGGGTACTCGATAGAAGGGGTAGAAGGCGCCAGGCCGGAACTTAATGCCGAAGACGCGGCCTTTCCCCACCAGTTGAACCTCAAAGCGCCGTGTGTTGACGCCGAAGACACCTGATCGGCCCTGCTCGACAACCAGGTTGACACACGGGTATGGCAGGGTTGCCTGGGTATAGGGCACCTGCTCCGGCACGTCCCACGCAACCGTCCAATAGCGCAGCACGACCCTGTGGAGATCTGCCGATGGAGCGAAGCGCTCCAGGGTAAACGCGCTGCCCAGACCCGCCGGCTTCAGGACGCCGGTCGGCACATGCGCTGCTTGCATGGTGGTTCTGTCTTTCCAGCGCCACTCCTGGCGCGTTTTTCCAATACAAACCAAAACGAATGTGCTATGCTGGCGCCAGACCCATTGTACCATGCGCCACGGTGGGTGAAGGGCGATGCCCTTTGGGAGGCGCATGCCGAAGTGTAGCCTGAGCGGAGCTATGGAGGCATTATGAGCAGGCAAGCGACCGGCACCTATACGATCACGAGCTGGGACGAGAAGACCTGGGACGGCAGGCCGTGGAACGAGGTTCCCGGAGCCAAGGTGACGCATTCGATGGTCAAGCAGGCATTCACCGGCGCGATCACCGGCGAGGCGATCTGCCAGCAACTGGTGGCCTACAGCAGCGATACGTACGCGAGTTTTGTTGGCCTGCATCTCGTTACCGGGAGCCTAGATGGGCGCAGCGGGAGCTTTGTGTTGCAGTCGAGCGGGGTCTATGCCGACAACACCGCGCGCGTCACGTGGTTCGTCGTGCCCGGCTCGGGAACCGGTGAGCTGGCCGGGTTGCGTGGGCAGGGCGGCTACACAGCCGGCCATGCAGATTATCCGAACGTGCCTTACACGCTCGAATACACGCTTGATCAGCGATTGGAGGGCGAGAGCGACGAATGATGTCGGGGGGTCAGGGCCGGCCACGCGACCAGTTGGCCGCGCCGTATCAGGGGATGCCTGTGTGCGCATGTGCCTGCCCTGTCAACAAATGCGCGGCAGCGGGTCGCCGATCAACACATCCAGGATGCGTGCCGCCGATATCGGTGTGTACAAAACCATCGCAGCCGGCTCGGCGCGCGCCGGCGGTAGTTCGAGGCGCGGGCGAGCGGGGAAGGCGTGGCTGCGGGCACCACCCATGCGGCTCGTTTCCGGGCGAGCGACGGCGACGTGGCCGATCGCACAGGCAGACGATTCGGCTGGGAGGGCTGCGCCTGCCGGACCTCCCTGCTCAGGCAGGCTGGGGAAACCGACGGCGCCGCCGCGGCTAAGCGCGGCAGCGCCGTGTGATACGTCCCGTTAGTGCCTGTTGGCCAGGCGTGCGCCTGTGCCCGGGTTCGGGCTACGGAGCGTCGAAGCTCCACTGTTGATTTTCGCCGCCGTGCCAATCCCACTGAATGATGATGGCGCCGTTATCGAGGGATGCACCGTAAACATCCAGGACTTTGCCGCTATGGACGGCGGTGATCTTATAATAACACCAACAGGCTCGATTTTGAACCTTTGGTTAGCTCCTCCCCAATAATCCCATTGCTGAAGTTGCACTCCGTTCGATGTCGAAGCATTGGGGATATCTAGAGATTTTCCGCTATGTACGGCGATAATTTTATACTCGCCATTACCCAGGTGCGTAACCTGCCACTTTTGATTATTTCCGGAAGTATACGCCCATTGATGAATCCCCGCGCCATTGCTATAGGAGTACCAGCTCACATCGATCACCTTCCCGCTACGGCGTGAAGTGATGCGATAGGTGCCGTCCGGCAATACGCCTCCTGCAGGGACGCCGCTGTAGAAACTATTAACAAAACTCTTGTATGTCGTCCCCCAATTATAGTTGTTGTTGTTGTTCGGATTGCCGTTTGAGTCAAGGAGTGCATCCTGGTCGTTGCTATCATACTTCCAGATCCACGCTAGAGTGGAGTTGCCTTCCTCCTTGACCGCGGCCAGAAAGTTGGACGGATCGATCAGCTCAACATTCTTCGGACCAACCTCGCCAATAATAACGGCGAACCCGGAATTCCGTAGACTGCTGAGCCTTTGCTTAACGTTTTCTTTCGACCCATATAACCATTTTTCGTAAGCATGGATGTCGAACGCGATATTCGAGCGACCAGCGAGCAATTGTGCGCCGTTAGTTAAGATGACCTGCTCTGATTGGCCTGTCTCGTTTCCTGGAACCAAGATGATATTTGACGCACCCGTGCTGCGAATATTATCGACCATAGCTCGCATGTCGCTCAGCCATAGCTCCGGGCTATATCCGTTACTATTGTCGTACATGTACGGCTCGTTCCACACCTCGATCCACACATCCGATTGGTTTTTGAACTGGTTAGCAATTGACCGCATTTCAGCTTTATAATCTTCCCAAAACCATGTCTGTGAAGGGTTTTGGCCCAGCAGGTTGATCGCCTCCGTGCCATTCCAATAGGAGAATGGACATAAGATGGTGACCAACCCGTTGGCACGGTTATTGTCGACGATGCTTTGCAATGAGTGATACCAGGATCCTCCGACTTGCACGGGGGAGCCGATTAACGGTTCCGCCTTAAGGGTGACGATCTCGCGCACAATAGTGAGCCCGTAGTCGCGCATGTCGCTGCTGCCAGCACCGTACTGATGAAGGGCGTTGGCGCCGACAAAGCGTGCAACAGTTCCGTTCTTCAAAATTTGAGGCCCTGATACCGAATAGACGTTTTGCGCCGCTCTTATCGAAGGTAAAGCCAGCAAAGCGACGATCATCGCTACCAGAAACTGCATCGCCACGATCTTCTTCATAGAAGGCCTCTTTTGCTGCGCTACAACGCGCTTCGAGTTGCCATTACGCGCATGATAGATTTATCTCAGTGTACCTTCCATATGGAAGGGTGTGAGGAGGCTCCACTTTCCTGCGATTACGATTCACCCGCGCCGTGGCTGGCACGCCAGCAGCGACAAACATCAGCGCCAGAGCCACGCACACCACGCAGGCCGCAGAAACGCTTCATTGCCGTTGCATATCGTGCGAGGTGATGAGCGCCTCGATTATAGGAGGCCCGCCGCCGGCAGGGGAGATAAGTGATCAACGATTTATTGACATTATCAACACGAACACTGCACCGAGCGGCGCATGGCGGCAGCGTCGCCATGCGCCCGCGCAGCCCTCGGAACACCGTGCTACACCCGCGTGCTCTGTCCGTCCCGAACGCTTCTTTTGCCGAGCGCTGCCAGGCAGCGCTGCCCGCCAGGCCGCCTGTTTGGGGCAGGCGCCCCGGACGCCACATAGCATTCGGAACCAGTATGAGGGGAACTACCCGCCGATCGGCACCATCCAGACCGCCTCACCGAACGGCTCGCGCGTAAGGGTGATGCGCAGTGTCGAGGCGTTGAGGCTGGCCGGGCGCGCGATCACGGCCACGCCGCGCGCCATGGCCCTCGGCTCGGCCCGGATCGTCGCCGGCTGCGACTGTGCGTCGCTCACCGGGTACTCGTTGCCATGCTCGTCGCGCACGGCGATGTTCTGGCTGGTCAGCGGCAGCTCCACCGTGGTGTCGGCCAGGTTGTTCTGCACGCTCCAGCTCAGCCGGATATCCGACCCGCAGTATTCGACCTTTTCGAGCGTCACGACGACATCCGGCGCGAGGCCGGGCGCATCGCTGAGCAGCCCGACCTTCACCCAGGTGTTGGGCTCGGCGCCCTGCTTGCGCGCGACCGACTGGTACTCCGCCCAGGTACAGGCCGGCGGCCGCAGCAGCCCACCTCCGCCGACCCCGCCGGCCGCCACCGGCTGGATGGTGCTGACCAGCGACGGCGCCGGCGCGTCGGCCTGAGGCGTGGCCGGGCTGCGGACGAGCAGCAGGAGCAGCAGCGCGGCCGCCGCCGTCGCGAATGCGACGGCGGCCCGGCCCGTCCAGGTGTTCAGCGCGGCCCGGGCGCGCTCGCCGAAGGTTGGCGGTGCTGGAGCCGCAGGCGCCGGAGCCACCGGAGCGCCGGGTGAGGCAGGGGACGGCGGTGGCGGCGCGGCCGGCTGCGGCGCGGGCGCGGCCTCGACATCCCAGCGCATCACGCTGCCGGTCATGAGGGCATTGACCTCGGTCCATCGGGTGCAGTGCAGCAGCCGCGGGATCGCCAGCATCTCCTCGTCGGTCAGGTCGATCTCGGACGAGCGCTCGGTGACCAGGTAGGCCGGCAGTTGGTCGAGCCCCTTGACTTCGACCTTCCAATCGATATCGATCTGCGAGCCTTCCTGAATGCTGGGCGCGATCACCACCACCCGGCGGCAGGTGCGGAAGTCGACCGTCGCGGCCTTGTTCGGCGAGAGGAACTCGCTCCGATGGTCGTTGAGGAAGTTGATCAGGCTGTAGTAGTAGGAGATAACCTGGTTGTAGGGATTTTTACGGCCAGGGTTGAGTCGTTTGCGGGTGCCATTGGCGCTCTCGACATACCATGGGCCGTTTACGTCGCCGAAGACGCACCCGTCGCAGTGCTTCAATTCGAGGATGAAGATCGCGTCGTTCTTGATGATAACAAGATCGACCGCCCGCCCACCGACGCTGAAATTGGCCAGCAGCAGATAGAGGCCGTCGAGCCGTTCGAGCCCGTTGGCCAGCGCGACGATCGCCCGCCGCTCATTCGCATGTTCCGGCTTTTCGCCGATCCAGACCTGGACAGCCACTGCGGTGCTCCCATCCGCAGCTCAGCGTTCGTGGGTGAGCCGGCGTTCCTGATGTGTGCTTGCATTATCCCTCGCTGCACGGCGCTGTGCAATGAAAGATGTGTGACAGTTTGTGAGCAGAAGGCAAACGGCCAGGCCGTCAGACGGTCAGACGATCGACGCGATACATCGCTGTGGTCTGGTCTGGGACCTCGGACCGGTCGATCGTCTCAATGCTTGACCCCCGCCACCTGCTCCTCAAGCGCGAGCGTGCGACGCAGCTCGAGAATCTGGTCGCGCAACGCGGCGGCCTTCTCGAACGCCAGGTCTTTCGCCGCCTGCTTCATCTGCTTCTCCAGCTCTTTGATCAGCCGCAGCAGCTCATCCTTGGGGATGGGCAGCTCCTCCGACGGTGCCCCGACGGCGTAGGCCGCCTTCTCCTCCGCCACCTTGCGCACCCGGTCGGTCAAGTCGCGCACCGCTTTGCTGATGCCGACCGGCGTGATACCATGCTCCTGGTTGTAGGCCTCCTGGATGGCCCGGCGGCGCTCAGTCTCGCGGATGGCTTTCTGCATCGACTCGGTGACGGTGTCGGCATACATGATCACCGTGCCCTCGACGTGCCGGGCTGCCCGCCCGATGATCTGGATGAGCGATGCGCCGCTGCGCAGGTAGCCCTCCTTGTCGGCGTCCAGAATAGCGACCAGCGAGACCTCCGGCAGGTCCAGCCCTTCGCGCAGCAGATTGATCCCGACCACAACATCATACACGCCCAGCCGCAGGTCGCGCAAGATCTCGACCCGCTCTAGCGTCTCGATATCGGAATGCAGGTATTGCGTGCGGATGCCCAGCTCCTTCAGGTAATCGGTCAGGTCCTCCGCCATGCGCTTGGTGAGCGTGGTGACCAGCGCGCGCTGCCCCTTCTCCACCCGACGCTTGATCTCGCCGATCAGGTCGTCGACCTGCCCGCGCGATGGGCGGACATGGACGACCGGGTCGAGCAGGCCGGTCGGGCGGATGATCTGCTCGACGACCTGCTGCGAGTGCTCCAGTTCGTAGGGGCCGGGCGTCGCTGAGACGAAGATCGCCTGGTGGATGTGCTGCTCGAACTCCTCGAAGCGCAGCGGCCGGTTGTCCAGCGCCGAGGGCAGTCGGAAGCCGTACTCGACCAGCGTCTCCTTGCGCGAGCGGTCGCCGTTGTACATCCCGCGCACCTGCGGCAGGGTGATATGCGACTCATCCACGAACAGAACGAAGTCATCCGGGTAGTAGTCGAGCAGCGTCCAGGGCGTCTGGCCGGGCAGGCGGCGGTCCATGTGGCGCGAGTAGTTTTCGATCCCGGAGCAGTAGCCCATCTCGCCGAGCATCTCCAGGTCGTAGAGCGTGCGCTGCTTCAGCCGGGCCGCCTCGAGCAGCTTGCCGTCGGCTTCGAGTTGCTGGAGGCGCTCGGCCAGCTCCGCCTGAATGTCGCGGATCGCCAACCCGAGTTTCTCGTTGGTCGTGATGAAGTGCTTCGCCGGGTAGATATCAACCGATGCGCGCGTGACCAGCACCTCGCCGGTGAGCGGGTCGAACTCGGTGATGCGCTCGATCTCGTCGCCCCAGAACTCGACGCGCAGCGCGATCTCCTGGTTCGCCGGGAAGATGTCGAGGGTGTCGCCACGCACGCGGAACGTGCCGCGGTGGAAGTCCACGTCGTTGCGGTCGAACTGCAGGTCGAGCAACTGGCGCAGCAGCTTGTCGCGGTTGCGGATCTCGCCGACGCGCAGCGGGATGACGACCTGCCCGTAGTCGTGCGGCGAGCCGAGGCCGTAGATCGCCGAGACCGAGGCGACGATCAGCACATCGCGCCGGGTGAAGAGCGCCTGCGTCGCGGCGTGCCGCAGCCGGTCGATCTCTTCGTTGATGTCGGCCTCTTTTTCGATGTACAGGTCTTTGCTCGGGACGTACGCCTCGGGCGTGTACATGTCGTAGTACGAGATAAACATCTCGACCGCGGCGTCGGGCAGCAGTTCGCGGAACTCGGCGTAGAGCTGCGAGACGAGCGTCTTGTTGTGGGCCAACACCAGCGCCGGGCGCTCCAGCGCGCTGAAGAGGTGCGCCATGACGAACGTCTTGCCGGTGCCGGTCGCGCCGAGCAGCGTCTGGTAGCGGTAGCCCCGGCGAATCCCATCGGCGAGCTGCGCGATCGCCTTCGGCTGGTCGCCGGTGGGCTGGTAAGGGGCGGACACGCGAAACGACATGTGACTCCCTGCCTCTGCTCTGGGGCTATTCCCGAGGGACTCTCAGTATAACTCATTTGTACTGGTTTCGCCATGCGACTTTGGGCCGATGCGCGGCGAGATGGCGGCTGGGTGATGGGATGTGACGACGCCACGCTACGGTCAGGGCGGAAGGCATCCGCCCGACTCCCCCGCGTGGTATACTCGCCGCGCCACGCTGCTTGTGCCAGGAGATCACATGGGCGATCAGACGAACGCACCGGATGCCGCCAGGCTCGCCGCCATCCGTGCCGAACTGCCCGCCGTGCAGCGCCACATTTACCTGAACGCCGGGACGAACGGCCCACTCACCCGCCGCGGGCACGCCGCGCTTGTGCAGCACGCCGAGGCCGAGCTGATCGAGGGGCGTATCGGCGCGGCAGGCTTCAAGGCGCTGCTTGCCGCGTACGAGGAGGCCCGCACCGCCTGGGCCGGGCTGCTCGGCTGCGAGGCCCGCGAGATCGCGCTGACGCATAACACGACCGAAGGCATCAACATCGCCCTGCTCGGGATCGACTGGCAGCCGGGCGACGAGCTGATCACCGCCGTGACCGAGCACGAGGGCGGGTTGAACCCGTGCGGGCTGGTCGCCCACCGCTACGGTGTGCGCGTGCGCTGCACCGACATCGGCCTGCGCGGATGCGACCCGCTGGCGGCGCTGGAGGCGGCGCTCACGCCGCGCACCAGGGCGGTCGTCCTCTCGCACGCCTCTTGGGCCACGGGCATGAGCCTGCCGATGCGCGCGATCTGTGACCTGGCCCACCGCCATGGCGCGCTGGTGATCTGCGACGCCGCCCAGGCCGCTGGCATGGTCCCATCACAGGTGTATGAGCTTGGGGTGGATGCCTATGCCTGTTCCGGCCAAAAGTGGCTGCTCGGGCCGGACGGGACCGGCGCGCTGTTCATCCGGGGTGACCGGTTCGACACGATCAGGCAGACCTATGTCGGCTACTTCGCTTCGAGGGTGCGGATGAACCGCGTGGACGCGGTCTTCACGCCGCCAGACAGCGCGGTGCGTTATGAAGCCGCCGCGCACTACCCGCCGGCGCTGCTGGCGTTCGCCGCCGGGGTGCGCTGGATCGCTGAGGAGATCGGCTGGGCGTGGGTCTACCGGCGCATCGCTGCGCTCGGGCGCGCCTGCCACGACGCGCTGGCAGAAATCGAGGGCGTCCAGCTCTACCTGCTGCGCGATCAGGTCGCCGGGCTGGTGCATTTTGCGGTCGCGGGCGTCCAGCCGGCGGAGGTGACGGCGCGGCTGGCGGCACCGGGCATCCACATCCGGCACACGCCCGCGCCGGCGCTGAATCGCGTCTCGACCGGCTTCTATACCACCGAGGACGAGATCGCGCGCCTGGCGGCGGCGGTGCGGGCGCTGCGCCCTGAATAACGAACGACGCCCACCCGCCGCGCCAGCCGCTCCAGGGGCGCGCGGCCAGGCCAGCGTGCATCGTCCGTCGTTCGTCTGTCGTCCGCTCAGTACCCGAGCCGCCCGGCCAGGATCGCCAGCGCGCCGGCGACCAGCGCGCCGCCGAGCACCAGCGGCAGCAGCGCCGGGCCGATGTCCCGCAGGCGGGGCAGCGCCGGCCCACGGCGCGCCGGCCCGACCTCGTAGCGCTGGCCGCGCCAGTACTGCACGTTGCGGCGGGTCGGCGGCCCGCCGGCGCGTGTCCACACCTGCCAGCCGACCCACAGCAGGGAGCCGCCCCCGCCGCCGAGCGCCAGCGCCGTGATCGGCCAGGGCAGCCGCGGCGCGAGCACGAGCACGAGCACGACGCCGACCGCCACCAGCCAGCGCCAGTCTATGGTAGGATTGCGCATCGCCTCACCGAAAGCCGGGAACCCGGCAGAGCGTTGCTGTGCTATAGATGATACGTCCCACGGGGCGGTTGGGGTGCAGGCGCGGCGCAAGCGTTGATGAGACTGGCAGGCCGTGTGAGGACCAGGACACCATGATGATCGCTCCGGCATTCCGGCGCACGGCGCGGGGCGCGCTCACGGCGGCGCTGCTGCTGGGGCTCGGCGCGGCCGTGTTCTTTCTGTTCGTCTGCGCGTTAGTGGTGGTGCAGGGGCGGCGCGACGAGGCCCGCCGGGCGGGGGCGGCGGTGGTGCTGCTCGGCACCCCCCACCAGGATGGCCCCGCCCGCCAGGCGGCGCTCGACCACGCGCTCGACCTGTACAAGCGCGGCCTGGTCAGCCGGATTGTGCTGGCCGGCCCGCCGCCCGGTGGCGCGACCCCATCCCTGGCGGCGCAGGCGCGCGAGAGCCTGCTCAAGCGCGGCCTGCCGGACGTCGCGCTGGTGGCCGATGAGCGTGGGACGACCGACTGGGAACGGATGCGCGCCGCCGCCGAGCGGATGCGCGCCCAGGGGCTCGGCTCGGCGGTGGTTGTCGCCGACTTCCCGGCGATGCTGTGGCACCTCAAAATGGCGCGCGACCTGGGGCTGGACGCCGCCGGCTCGCCGCCGTCCCTCGCGCCACTCTCGCGCGACCTGTTCGGCAACGCCGGGGCGGTGGCCCGCGGCGCTGGGGAGTACCTGGCGTACCTGTTCGCGCGGCAGTAGCCAGGCGGAGTTCGGGGGTCGGGGTGCAGGGTTCCTGGCGCCAGCCCCCGACCCCTGACCCTTGGCCCTGTCACCTTGTCGCCGCGGGCATCACGGCTGCACCGCGTCGCCGTCCACATAGCTGTCGAGTAGGACGTACCGTGCCGCGACCGCGCCGTTGCTGCCGACGCCGAGGCTGCCTCGCCGCCCGTCCAGCACCAGCACACCGCTCGTGCCGCGGGCCATCGCGCCGGCCTGCGTCAGTTCCAGCGCCGTGCCCACGTCGATCCCGGCCACCAGCAGCGATGGGTCGCGGTACAGCAGGTTGTAGCTTTCGCCCCAGCGGCGCTCGTCGACCACCTGCGGCTCGATGCCGACACCCGGCAGGAACGCCAGCCCCGGCTCGACCGCCACGCTGTCCGGGCGGAACGAGGCGATCGCTTCGTCTTCAATGTTGTCGGTGCGCGGCGGGGTGCGCGTCGTCTGCCCGCCGAGCGCCGCGGCGGCGGCGTTGTCGGCGAAGAGCGCCGCGCCGCGCTGCCAGGCCGCACGCACCTCGCCCACCACCGCGCCCTCCCGGGCCAGCGCCGCCAGCACGGTGGACTGGTCGGGCGCGGTGAGGAACACGCCGGTCGCCCCGGCCAGCGCGCCCAGGATGGCGGCGGTGTCCGCACCGCCGCCCAGGCCGAACGCCTGCACCGGCGCGCCCACCTTGGGCTGAAAGGCGGCGGCGTACGCATCGGCGGCGGCCTGGGCCTGCGGCCGGCTCCGGTAACCGGCGGCGATCACCACCAGCCGTGCGCCAGCCTGCCCGCCGCTCAGCGCTACAAAGCGATCAACGACGGCCCCACCCTTGTCGGCGCTGATGTCGCCACCGAGCAGCAGCGGCCCGGCCCCAGGCGGCAGCCGCAGCGCGTCAAACGCACGGTTGCGGATGGATGGCGCACCCTGCGGCTGGCCATTCACCGTTGGGCGAAGCGCGAGCAGGTCATAGCCGTAGCCACCGGGCGGGAGCAGGTGCGTCACGACGCCGCGCACCGACAGACTGTTGGTCGGCCCGGCGAAGCGCCCCTGAGCACGGTAGGTCTGCGGATCGATCACCAGCACCGCCGACTCGCCGACGACATCCGTCAGTGTCCGGTACTCCTGGATGGCCGCCGCGGTGTAAGCATCCACACCGATGCCGGGCAGGCCGGCGGTGACGCTGACGTTCAGCAGGCGCGCGAGCCGCCCGCGCTGGAGCGCGTGCTGGTCGAGGATAGCGTTCGGCAAGCCGAAGATCAGCCCCCGCTCCTGGTCGGCCTGGCCCTCGTTGGTCCAGAGGTCAACGCTCCCCTGCTGCAAGCCCTGCTCCGGCCCGTTGTCGCCGGTGTAGCCGGCGATCATGTTGGCTGACTGGACGGCGGCCCCGGCGCTGTTGCCGCCGTAGACGACCCCGGCGTTGTAGGCGACGCGCATCAGCCGCTCGGCGGGCGTGTCGGCCACGACCTTCATGGCGATCGTCTGGTCGCCGCCGAGGATATAGACGCCATCCAGGTCGGGGGTGAAGCGCGCGAGGTTCTCCGGATTGTAGGCATCGGAACGGGTTTGCATGTCCACCAGGATGGTGGTGCAGCCCTGATCGGCGCGGCGCACCGCCTCGCAGGCGTCGTTCACCTGAGCGCGCCGGCGATCGGCGAGCGCCAGGTTATCGGCGCGCTCCTCCGACGTGATGCTGTAAGGGTCGCTCGCGAAGGTGATCGGCAGAACGAGCAGGTAGACATTGCCGTTGAAGTCGTGCTGCGCGGCGGCGCGGGCGAAGCGCTGGAGCGTGTCCGGCCCGTAGCCGGCCCCGATCGGGACAAAGGTGCGCGGCGGGCGCGGCACGGCCCCGGCGGGCGCGGCGGCGCCACCCAGCAGGACGGCCAGCGCGAGGGCGGCAAGCAGGCGCGGCAGGCGGCAGAGCGGCCCAGAGCGGAGCATAACACCTCCATCATCGCAGGCGACAGCTTGGGGTCTGGCCAGGTGTACCAGCGCGGCGCAGCCATCCTATCATCGCGGCGTAGATGTGTCAATTCGCCTGTTTTTGGTCTTTGCCGATGAATCGTACCAGTATCCAGCGATCCACCCATCATGCACAGGACGTGCGCGGTGGGGAGGTGTGGAGGGGCGGAGCCTCTCCGGAACACCCTTCGCGGGCGCGCACGCGCGGAAAAGAACCCCGTGGCGGGGCGCAGGCCCGCCACACCTCCCGCGCCGCGGGCGATCGCGTAGGTCCTATCATTCATCAATCATCGCTCCCCCCACCCGCTCCGCCCCGGCGTAGATGTTGAACCGTTGGCCGCGCAGGAAGCCGATCAGCGTCATGCCGAAGGCGCGCGCCAGATCGACCGCCAGGCTGCTCGGCGCGGAGACGGCGCAGACGACTGGGACGCCGGCGGCGGCACATTTCTGCATGATCTCGTAGCTGGCTCGCCCGCTCACCAGGACAACCGCGTCACGCAGCGGCAGCCGCCCGGCCAGCAACGCCCAACCGATCAGCTTGTCGAGCGCGTTGTGGCGCCCGACATCCTCGCGCAGCTCGATCAACTCGCCCCGTGGTGTGAACAGCGCCGCAGCGTGTAGCCCGCCGGTGGCGGCGAACAGCCCCTGTGCGGCGCGCAGGCGCTCCGGCAGGGCGGTGATCGTCGCCGGCGCCAGGCGCGGCCCGTGGCCGAGCGGCGGCAACGCCCGCTGCCGCAGCGCCGCTAGGCTGGCCCGCCCGCAGACTCCACAGGCGCTGGTGGCGAGAAAATGCCGCTCCAGATGCGCCAGGTCGGGCAGCCCCGGCGCGTCCAGCGCCACGTTGACGACGTTGTAGCGCTGCTCCTCGTCGAGCTCCGCATCCACGCAGTAGGCGATCGCGCGGATGTCGTCCCGTGTCGCGATCACGCCCTCGGCCAGCAGAAAGCCGGCGGCCAGCTCGAAATCGGCGCCGGGGGTACGCATCGTCACCGCCAGCGAGCGCCGCGCGCCGCCGGCCAGCAGGCGGATCTCCAGCGGCTCCTCGGTCGCCAGCGTGTCGCGCCGCCGCCGGGCGGTCCCGCCTTCGACGGTGATCACCTCGGTGCGGCGCTTGTTTGTGGGGCGGGACGCCATGGCTTCGCTGCCTTTCGCCCGGTGCTGCCGGTTTCCGCACACCCCCGCGCCAGATGGGTTAAAACGCCCCGACCTGCTCGATGTACTCCAGCGACTGGTGGCGGAAGTAGGTGTTGTACAGCTCGGCGTAGTGGCCGCCCTGTGCCAGGAGCGTGCCGTGCGTGCCTTCCTCGATGATCCGCCCATCGCGCATCACGATGATCCGGTCGGCATTGCGTACCGTCGAGAGGCGGTGCGCGATGATGATGCTCGTCCGCTCGCGCATCACCACATCGAGCCCTTCCTGGATCTGTTCTTCGGTGAACGGGTCGATGCTGGCGGTCGCTTCGTCGAGGATGAAGATCGACGGGTTCTGCAGCAGCACCCGCGCCAGCGCCACCAGTTGCCGCTGGCCGAGCGACAGCCGTGCGCCGCGCTCGCCGACATCCGTCTGCAAGCCGTTCGGCAGGTCATCCACCCAGTCGCCGCCGCCGAGCTGCCGCGCCGCCGCTGCCACATCGGCGTCGCTCGCCTCGGGCCGGCCATAGCGGATATTGTCCGCCACCGTGCCGGAAAACAGGAACGGTACCTGCGGCACCAGGCCGATATGCCGGCGGTACTGCCCGAGGTCGAGCCGGCGGATGTCGCGCCCATCGATCAGCAGCCGCCCGCCCTGGAACTCATAGAAGCGCAGTATGAGCTTCACCAGGCTCGATTTGCCTGCGCCGGTGTGCCCCACGACTGCGATCTTCTGCCCGGCGGGGATGTCGAGCGAGAAGTCGGTTAGGACGTTCGCCGGGCGGGCGGCGGCCAGCGCTGGAAGATCGCTATCGACGGTATCCGCCCGCCCATCGGCGCCGCCACCCTCCGCCGGCCGCTGGTCATACGAGAAATCGACGCGGTCGAAGGTGATGCGCCCGCGCAACTCGTTCACCGGCTCGCTCGCCTGCTGCACCACACGCGGCTCGGCGTCGATCAGCGCGAAGACCCGCTCGCTGGCCGCCAGCCCCTGCTGGAATTGGCTCCAGAACGAAGCGATACTGGTGAGCGGAAAGAGGAAGATCATCAGCGCCTGGACGAACAGATACCACTGCCCGGCGGAAACCGTGCCGTTGAGCGCCAGCAGGCCGCCGGCATAGACGACCGCCGCCATTCCGAACCCGGCCAGGATATCCAGGATCGGGAAGATCGAGTTCAGAATCAGCCCACGCTGCAGGCGGACACGGTAGGTGAGCTGGTTCGTCTGCTGAAAATCCTGGTAGATCGCCGCCTCCTGGCGAAAGCTCTTGGCGACGCCGATCCCGCTCACCGTCTCCTGGATCGTGCTGTTGACGGTGGCGATGGCGCGCTGGGCGCGCTGGCTGGCGCGCCGGGCGATGCTGCGGAAGCCGAGCGCCGCGGCGAACACCAGCGGCGCGATCAGGATCGTAATCAGCGCGAGCTGCCAGTTGATCGCCAGCAGCACGCCAGCGATGATCAGCACCAGCAACACCTGGCTCATCAGGTCCATGGTCAGCGTGACGACCGTTGAGAACTCCTGCGTGTCGGAGGTCACACGGCTGGCGATCTTGCCGGAGGCGTACTGGTCAAAGAACGACATGTCGCGTTGCATCACGGCAGCGAAGGCGTCCTCGCGCAGTTGCTTCACGACATCGCCCACGGCACGGGCCGAGAAGCTCTGGCGGATGTAATTGAAGAACCAGGCCAGCGAGCCGAAGACCGTCACGCCGCCGGCGATCATCAGCAGCAGTTGCAGCGACGGGTTGCCGGCGAGCGCGTCCACGCCGCGCGACACCGCGATCGGCACGCCGGCCTCGACCAACGATGCCAGCGCGACCATCGCCGCGACGACGATCATTGTGCGGGCCTGCGGCCGGAAGTACCCCAGGATGCGCCGCACGAGCGCCCGGTCGCCGTAGTTGCGGTCGTAGTCTTCGGCCTCCAGGCCATCCAGCACAAAGCCCATAGCAGGTTTCTCCGACAGAGACACAGGACGCAGGACGAAGTCGAACGCAGGCGCTACCAGGCGCGAGCCGCGTGCTCCAAGGAATGGCCGGTGTTCATGCGTCTCCGCCGCCCTTCGTCCAGATGGCGTACATCGCACCGCGAGCGATGGAGGGCGCGCTCGCTCCTACATCTCCACCAACAGCTGGCGGAGCCCGGCCATCTCTGTCGTGCTCACGCCGATCTGTTCCAGGTAGCCGGGCACGCCGCCGTACCGGTCGTCGATATAGGCCAGCGTGTCGAGCATGGTCTCGCGGCGCGAGAGGAGCATCCGCTCCAACCGATCCAGGTCGCCGCCGCGCTCGCGCACGTAGGCCCGGAAGCTGTCATGTAACGGCGCGAGGTATGCGCTGCTGAGCGCGTAGTCGTCGGCGATCGCCTCCGCTGGCACGCCGGCGGCCCCCAGCGCCAGCGCGACGGTCAGCCCGGTGCGGTCTTTCCCCACGGCGCAGTGGATGAGGACCGGCGCGGCGCCAGCGCTGGCCAGCGCGCCGAGCGCGGCGCGGAAGCCAGCCTGGCAGTGATCGATATAGAGCCGGTACATTTCGTCCAGGTCGGCGGCCGGCTCGTCCACCAACTTCCCCAGCGCATCGTCGAACAGCGGCAGGCTGATGTAGCGCACCATCCCGGAACGCTCGAAGACGTTCGGGCTGCGCTGCGCCTCGGACGGCCGCCGCAGGTCGATGATCGTCCGCAGGCCGAGGTCGAGCAGCGCCTGCTGCCCCTCCGGCCCGATCTGATGCAGGCTGTCGGAGCGCAGCAGCCGACGCCAGCGGGTCATCCGCCCGTCACGGGTCGGGTACCCGCCGACATCCCGCAGGTTATAGCACCCCTCGATCGCGATGCGCCGGGCGAGGGCCAGGTTGTTGGTCACGCATTCCTCCCGATGAGCACCGAGAAACATAGTGTCAGACATCAGACGGTCACATGGTCGGGCAGGCACGCAAGTTGCAATCTGCAATCACAAACCGGCCATGATCCCGCGGCCAGAAGCCACAACTCTGAATGTTGCACTCTGACCCCTGACACTCATCGTACAGCACCTATCACCCCGGCCCGCATCACTGCGCGACTCCCGCCGGCTCCGCCCGGGCGTAGCGGGCGAAGATACGGCGGTAGGCCTCGCTGGTGCGCATCAAGTCTTCGTGCGTGCCCTGGGCGACGACCTCGCCGCCGCGCAGCACGATCACCTGGTCGGCCCAGCGGATCTGCGAGAGCCGGTGGGTGATCAGCAGGGTCGTCCGCCCCTTCATGATCCGGCGCATGGCGTGCTGGATCTGATCCTCCGTCGCGCTGTCGATCGCGCTGGTCGAGTCGTCCAGGATCAGGATGCGCGGGTCGGTCATAAAGGCGCGGGCGATGGCGATCCGCTGCCGCTGCCCGCCGGAGAGCGTCACGCCGCGCTCGCCGATGATGGTATCGTACCCGTCGGGAAAGCTCATGATAAAGTCGTGCGCCTGCGCCTCCTTCGCCGCCTGGATCACCTGCTCGCGCGTGGCTGTCGTCGGCGCGCCGAAGGCGATGTTCTCGGCGATCGTGCGCGAGAAGAGGAACACGTCCTGCTCGATCGTCGAGATCTGCGAGCGGAGCGAGTCCAGGCTCCAGTCGCGCACATCGGCGCCGTCGATCAGCACCCGTCCGTCGCTCGCGTCGTAGGTACGATTCACCAGCCGCGTCAGCGTCGTCTTGCCCGCGCCGGTCTGCCCGACGATCGCGACCGTTTGGCCGGGAGCGACGGCGAAAGTGATGTTGTGGAGAACCAACGACGAAGGATGCCGGGCCGCTGGCGGCGCGTCCGGCCGATCCGCTGCAGCGTTATGGGAAGCGAGGAAGTCCGTCGTTCGCGCTTCGTCGGCATATCCGAACGAGACGTTCTCGAACTGAATCGCGCCCTGGATCGGGCGGGCGATGCCGCCGGCGTTCTCGTCCAGCTCGGTCTCGGCCTGGATGAGTTCCAAGATACGGCGCGCCCCGGCGACGCCGAGCTGCACCAGCGAGAAGCTGAAGAGCGAGATAAAGGTCGGGAAGCGCAGCACCCCCAGCAACCCCATGTAGGCCACCACCTCCCCGACGTTCAGCGCACCGGCGCGGAACAACAGCAGCGCGTGGCCGAACGCCAGGCCGAAGGCGATGCCGAAGAGCAGCAGCGGCAGGTAGCGCGCCTTGACCCGCCCCTCCTCGACGAACAAGTCGCGGTAGCGGCTGATATCCTCGGCGAAGCGCCGCTTCTCCTGCGCCTCCTGTGCGTAGCCTTTCACCACTTCGATGCCGGAGATCGACTCGGCCAGATCGGCGCTCATCTTGCCATACTGCATCCGCAACGCGCCTTCAATCGGGTTCAGTTCGCGATTGTAGCGCCGCAACGCGATCACGAACGCGATGATGAAGAGCACCGGGATGAGCAGCAGTTGCGGATTGAGCCCCGCGATCGCGATCAGCGGCACAATTGTGAAGACGGTCGACTCGAAGATCAGACTCGCGCCGGGGCTGATCATCAGGTTGAGTTGCTGCACGTCGTTCGTGGCGCGAGCCATCACATCGCCCACCCGCTGCCGGTTGTGGAAGGTCTGGCTCTTGCCGAGCAGGCTGATGTACAGCTCCTCGCGCGCATCGCGCTCCAGGCGTTGCGCCATCAGCTCGACCGCGCAGAGGCGCAGCAGGTCCACCACGCCGACACCCGAGCGCACCACCAGCAGGAGCAGGGCGAGTTGCAACAGCGCCTGCCCGCTAGCGTTCGGCCCGCTGATCAGGTTGAAGGCGTCGCCGACGAGCACCATGCTGTAGCTGTACAGGCTGCTGGTGCAGATCACACCGATGACCATGACCAGCGGCAGGAGCGGGTAGCGCAACACGTGCGAGACGATCCAGCGCAGCGGAGAGCGCCGGTCGTACTGGTATTCGTCGGCGACAGTGAACTCGCGCAGCGTCATGGAGTCGCCTCCTGCGGGCAAAGAAGGGGCGGGGATCGCCCCCGCCCGGGTGCATGCTATCCTACCATATCGGCCGCAGACGCGCATCGGCCATGAGAACGAATTTGCGGGTTCCCGGGCGGTGGGCGGGGACAAAGGACGGAAGACAAAGGACGAACGGCGGCCTGACCACCGTTACGCTCGTACCATAGCTGTGAGTCGTCCGTCGTCCGTCGTCGTTCGTCTGTGGCCGGTGTCACCCTGTCACCTGGTCATCTCGTCACGAGTGCTCCCACGCTCCGAACGACCGGCGCACCTGCTCGCGCAGATAGTCCACCACGAAGACCAGGTCGCGCTCGCCGTAGCCGGCGGCCGTCGCCGCGGCGAACAGCGCCAGCGCCGCCGACCCGGCCGGCGACGGCACCCCGGCGTCCTGCGCCGTCGCCACCATCGCTAGCAAATCCTTGCGCACACCGGTCACGTCGAAGGCGACCTCGTGCGGCGCGCCAAGGAGGAGCGGCGCCTTGCCGCGCAGCGCCGGCAGCGCCACCGGCGAGTCGAGGTAGACATCGAGCATCTGCGCGTCGCTCAAACCGAACTGCCGCCCGATCGTCATCGCTTCGGCCAGGCCGGCCCAGAAGATCGCCATCGGCATGTTCAGCGCCAGCTTCATCGTCGTCCCCGCGCCGGTTGGCCCCAGGTGGACGATCCGCCGGGCGAAGGCGGCGAGGGCCGGCCGCGCCCGCTCGACATCCTCCGCCGCGCCGCCGGCCATCACCAGCAGTTGCCCCTGCCGGGCCGGCTCCAGCGTGCCGGAGACCGGCGCGTCCAGCAGCCGCGCGCCGCGCGCCTCCACCTGCGGCGCGAGCGCCAGGATCGTCGCGGTGCGGATGGTGCTCATCTCGACCAGCAGCCGGCCCGCCACATCGCCGGCGAGCAGCCCGCTGGGGCCGAGGAAGACCTGCTCGACCGCGGCGTCGTCGGTCAGAATCGTCAGCACGATGTCCGCGCGCGCGGCGACCGCCGCCGGCGAGTCGGCCCAGACCGCGCCGCGCGCCAGCAGGTCGTCGGCTTTGCCGGGGGTGCGGTTGTGGACAACGAGCGGGAAACCGGCGGCCAGCAGCCGCCCGGCCATCGCCTGGCCCATCCGGCCCAGGCCGATAACGCCGATTCGTTCCATGGATGATGTTCGCTTTCTATCAAGATTCAGGGCTGGCGCAGTCGCCTTCGGTGCGGCAAGAGGCTCACGTGGCGCTGGCGTACGGGCCTCGCTCCCCTGCCTCGCGTTTCCGATCCGGGCACATGGGAAGGGTCGTGCCACGCACAACCTGGACGCGGGCCAGCGGCGTCAGCCCGCCATCGCCCATCGCCCCCGCGGCTACCGCCGGGCTTCGATCGCCTGAAACAGGTCAGTGGTGCGCACCACGCCGGCCGGCCGGCCGCCACGCACGACCACCGCCCACCGAGCACGGGCGTGGAGCAGCAGCGCGGCACAGTCTTCGATCCGCATCCCCTCGGCGACGATCAGCGGCGCGGCGACCATCACATCGCGCACCAGCGCCGTGTCGGGCGCGCGGGCACGCAGCGCCCGGAGGATAGCGTCGCGGGTGATGATCGCGTGCCGCTCGTCCGGGCGGCGGGCCTCGATCAGCAGCAGGTCGCAGCCGAGCCGGCGCATCGTGCGGAGCGCATCGCTGAGCGTCGCCGCCGGCGGAACCGTCCCGACCGGGGCGATCATCACCTGGCCGACCACGCGGGGGAGCCCGTCTGCCATGGTGCGCCTGCCGGCTCTTCCAACCCAGAGACGCGACGAAGACACGGGGCGGGAGATGGCGAGCGGAGCGGGCATGGCAGGTCGTGCTCCGTCGCCCGTCGCCGCTTCAGCGCCGGCGTTTCCCTTGGTGATGGCCGGCTGCCTTCCGGCCCCTGCCACCTGCCAGCATCCGTGAGACGCCGCCTCCGGCCACCATCTGGCGCAGGCGGCGCACCTCGGGATGGTCCGGCTCGAACCCAGCGAGCATATCCAGCCAGGTGCGCGCCGCCTCGTGGCTGCCCTGCGCATGGTAGAACTCGACGTATGTGCCGAGCAGGGCGATCGCCTCGCTCACGTGCAGCTTCTTGCGCTTCAGCATCGGCTTGAGCAGCGCCTCCGCCTCGTCGAACCGGCCCTCGTTGATCGCCACGCGGGCGAGCGCGGCGCGGGCGAACAGGTAATCCGGGAAGCGCTCATGCAGCGCGCGGGTTAGATCCATCGCTTCGTCGCGCCGCCCCTGCGCATCGAGCGCGCCGGCCAGGTTATGTTGGATTGCGGGCGAGTCCGGTTCCAGCGCGAGCGCCTGGCGGAACAACTCCTCGGCCCGGCCCGCGTCGCCGCGCCGAAGCGCCTCCTGCGCCCGGATCAGCAGCGCCTCGACCGCCGGCGGGTGCGGCGGCCCCTGCGCCTCGTAGGCGATTTCAAAGCCCATCAACATCAGCTCGCGCCACTCGCCGCCGTGCCAGAGGCGCACCGTCTCGCTTTCGAACAGCCCGGCCTCCATTGCGATCTGCGCCGCCTCGTGGCGTTGCGCGTCCGGACCGCGCTGGCCGAGCGCGAAATCGCGCAGCGCCGGCACAAGCGCCACAATCTCCGGGTGGACGGCGAGGAAGCGCTGCAGCCGCGCGCCAACCACATCTTCGCCAGCGTCCTCCGGCCGTTTGGCGTACATCCGCTGCAGATCCTCGACGACCTGGCGCGATACCCAGGCGGGAAAGGTGAACGGCCACGGCGCATGCCGCTCGCCGACGGGCTGCTTCAGATCGTCGAGGTTCTCGCGCACCACCTCCAGGCCGGCATCGATCCGGAGCGCCTGCCGCCAGAGCCTGCGCGCCTCCTCCACGCGCCCCTGGCGCATGTGGGCGACGGCGGCGAAGTGCAGCAGATAGGCCGCGGCAAAGCCGCCCTCGCGCCCGATATCGCCCTCGCGGTCGGCGGCGCGGTAGGCGTCCAGCACGGCCTCGTCGTTGCCCAGGTAGCTGAACGCTTCGGCGGCTTTCAGCCAGCGATCGGCGGCGGGGGCCTCGGAGGCGCGCAGCCGCGCGGCCCAGACGCGCGCCTCGTCGAAGCGGCCCAGGCGGCAGGTGTAGACGACCAGATTGGCCAGGGCGTGGACATTGTCCGGCTCGAAGGTCAGCACCCGCTCCGCCGTCTCGATCGCCTTGTCGAGCCGCCCCTCGACCATGTAGGCCTGCGACTCGTTATTCAGCACCGGCGCGAACGGGACCTTGAAGCGTTCGCACTGGCGCACCAGGCGATGCACCGCGGCGGTGTCGCCCCGGTTGAGCGCCGCGCCGATCTCCTCATGGGCCAGCGCGATCTCCTCGCCCCGCTCGCCCGACAGGCCGACCCCGGCGAGCAACTCGGGGACGGCCTCGCTGAGCGCCTTGATCGACTGGCGCGCCTCATCGGCCATCTCGTGGCCGGGGAAGCGCTGGAGGTAGCGCTGGAACTGCCGCAGCGCCATCACCGGGCGTGCGTTGAGCATGTAGGCCCCGGCCAACGCAAACGCGACCGCCGGTTCGTCCGGGTCGATCTGTGCCAGCCGCTCGCAGGCATCGAGATACCCCTCCGGGTCGCGCAGCGCGAAGTTAGCCTCGACCAGCAAGCTGAGCACGTCCGGGTCGTGCGGGCGCTGATCGACCAATTGCAGGAGCATCTCGCGCGCTTCGAACGGCTTGCGGCGATCAAGCAGGCGCTCGGCCTCCGCGAGCCGGGCCTCGTACCCGCCGGCGGCCGGGGCAGCTCGCCCGACGGTTGGTTTGCGCGGCATTACAGCAACCCCTTGATCTGTTCGGCGCTCTTGCGCGTCATCCCCGGCACGGCGGCCAGTTCCTCCAGGCTCGCAGCGCGGATGCCTTCCAGCGAGCCAAACGCCCTGAACAGCGCCTGCCGCCGCTTCGGCCCGATCCCCGGGATGTCGTCCAGCGTCGAGGCGAAGTTCGATTTTGTGCGCAGCGAACGATGGTAGTGCTTGGCGAAGCGATCAGTCTCTTCGTCGATCTGTTGCACCAGCCGCAGCGCCGGGCTATCGCGCTTGAGGACGATCAGCTCGTCCGCGCCGGGCTGGAGCAGGTCGAATCGGTCGCGGTTGACGCCCTTGACCACGCCGACGGTCGGGATGGTGTCGAAGTGCAGCTCGCGCAGCACCTCCAGCGCGCCGTTGAGCTGGCCGATCCCGCCGTCGATCAGGATGAGATCGGGCAATTCAGCCCAGGTCTCATCCGCCGCGGAGCGTTGCGTGGGATGGTGTGCGTGCTGCATGGTCTCGATGTCGTCCTCGACGGCGGCAGCTTCATCGATAGCGCGCTGCCGTTCGTCGTTCGCGTCGACGCCCTGCGGCGGCGTCGCCGGACTCATCACTGCGAACTCGGAGCCGGGCAGCTCGCCGCTCGCCTCGGAGGCGCGCTTGAAGCGCCGGCGCAGCACCTCCTGAATCGAGGCGACGTCGTTCGCGCCCTCGACCGTGCGAATCCTGAACTTGCGATAGCGCGACTTCTTCGGCGCGCCATGCTCGAAGACCACCATCGCGCCGACCGAGTTCGTGCCCTGGGTGTTGGAGATGTCGTAGCACTCGATCCGCGCCGGCAGCCCCGGCAGGCCGAGCAGATCGCGCAGCTCCGCCAGCCCGGCGACCGCCTTCTGCTCGCTGTTGAGCCATTGCAGCCGCAGTTCTTCAAGCTTCTGCCGGGCGTTCTGCGCCGCCATCTCGATCAGACGCTTCTTCTCGCCGCGCCGCGGCACATGGATCTCGACACGCTGCCCGCCGGCTCGCCGGCTGAGCCACTGCTCGATGATCGCCGGCTCGTCCGGGTAGTCCGCCAGCAGGATGTTCGGCGGCACCTGCGCCGCGCTGTCGTAGAACTGGGTCAGGAAGGACGCCAGCACGTCGCCGGTCGCCTCGTCCTCGGTGTTCTGGAGCGAGAACGGCTCCGCGCCGATCAGCCTGCCGCCGCGGATGAAGAAGACCTGCACCACCGCCGAGCCGTTCTCGCGCGCCAGGGCGATCACGTCCTGGTCGGTGGCGACGGTGCGCAGCACCTGCTGGCGCTCGCTGATCTTCTCGATATCGGCGATCTGGTCGCGCAGGTAGGCGGCCCGCTCGAACTCCAGATTCTCGGCGGCGCGCTCCATCTTGCGCCGCAGGTCGCGCACGATCTCGTCGGTCTTGCCCTCCAGAAAGCGGCAGACGGCCTCGATCGCGGCGCGGTACTCGGCCTGCTCGACCAGCGCCGGGACGCACGGGCCGAGGCAGCGGTGGATGTCGTAGTACATGCACGGCTTGCCGAGCCGGCGGTGGCGGTTGAACTTGGCGTCGTTGCAGTCGTACGGCGGGCGGAAGGCGAACAGGCGGTTCAGCTCTTTCAGCGTGCGCCGCACCGCGCCGGCGCTGGAGTACGGCCCGAAATAGCGCGAGCCGTCCTCCTTGAACGTGCGCGTGCTGAAAATGCGCGGCCAGGGCTCCTGCAGCGTGACCTTGATGTACGGATAGTTCTTGTCGTCTTTGAGCAGGACATTATACTTCGGACGGTGCTGCTTAATGAGGTTCATCTCGAGCAGCAGCGCCTCGAGCTCAGACGACGTGAGGAGGATCTCGAAATCAGCGATATGGGCGACCAGCCGGCGCGTTTTGGCGTTCAGGCCGCGCGGCGCGCCAAAATACGAGCGCATGCGGTCGCGCAGGTTCTTACTTTTGCCGACGTACAGAATGTGGCCGGCGGCGTCTTTCCAAATGTAGACGCCCGGCGCGTGCGGCACATGTTTGAGCCGCTCCTCAAAAGCAGCATGGTCGGCGATTGTGGTGTAGCGCAGATCGGGCATGGCAACAACGGCGGCGCGGGGCCGTGCGGGACATCCACACGCACTTCGATCTTAGCGGCTGTCTGCAACGCTCCCAGCGGGGGTGCTGCGGGCCGCCGGCCCCCAGAAGACGTCCTACCCCGCCGACCGCGCGGCGGAACAGCAGGAATCGTGGCGGACGCAGCCCGCCAAACCTCCCCGTTGCAGACAGCTGCTTAGAACGTGTGTAGTATACCCGATCCCGGGTGGTTTGGAAATGGTTGTGGCGGCCGGCTGGGCGGCGACGGACGATAGACGAAGGACGAATGCCACCTGTATCGGTGGCATGTGTGGTGATCAAAGTGATGGTCTGCTTTCGTCCTTCGTCCTCCGTCGTCCGTCCACGAGCAGAAGACGTTCGTGTATGCCGTTCACCCGTTACAGACGGCGTGTCTCGCCGGTGTAGGGGTCGTCGGTTGGGGGAGGCGGGGGAACCACCTCGACATCGATCACCTGCCCGGCAGGGCGACTGCCCGCGGGCGGCACGACATTGCCGAGCACGCTCTTGACCTGCGGGTGGTTCAGCACTTCCCGCACCTGCGGGTGATCGATCACACTGCGGATGCGCGGGCTGTTGAGCGCCTGCTGCACCGTGTCGCTCGTCAACGCATGCTGTACTTCCGGGCTCCGCAGCCAGCTCTGAATCTTGTCGCGGTTCTGCCAGGCCCACATGCCGCCGGCGACCAGCAAGGCCGCCAGCGCGCCACCCTTTTTCCTCGGATACATGCGGTGTTCTCCTTGTTCCGGCCGGCCGGCGCCTGGCCAGCCAGACCGTCCTCGCCCAACTGCCTCATGGTTCAGCCTTCCGGCGGCGCCCGGTTGCCCGCGGCAGCGTTGCAGAAAACGTACCAGTGATTTAGACGCCTCGCTCCGCGCCGGTGTTGCGGTCGGCCAGGCCATGTCAACGCCCCGGGCCGGGGAGGTTTGGGCCAACCAGGTCTTGCCAAGCCATCTCCCCGGCTGCTGCGACAGGAGGCCAGGGTCCGGGAGGCTTCGCCCCGTGGACGTCCCGGCCCTGAAAAGACGCCCTGCGCCGCCCGCTTCAGACAGTCCCGCCGTGGAGCTGGCGACCTGCCCTTGGCGCCGCTTGACACAGCACGCCATCCGGTGTATTGTGAAGGTAATTCAAGGATCTTCGGGGCAGGGTGCAATTCCCGACCGGCGGTAATGCGCCAGGCGAGAGGCCGGAGGCTGGTGAACGATCAAGTATCATCAGCTCCTGGCTCCTGGCGACAAGCCCGCGAGCCGCAAGGCAGGACTCCGGTGCGATTCCGGGGCCGACGGTACAGTCCGGATGGGAGAAGATCCGCGTGCGCGGCAGGAGCCGCCCGTTTCGCCTTGCCGGCGATGCACTGCTCCGTGCCGGTGTCCACCGTGTAGCCTGGCGCCTCGGCGCGGGCGAGCGCAACCACCGGAACGGCGTGGTATCGTTAGCATGGGCGGGCCATGCTCCCGCAGGTTGCGATGGAGTGCGCCGGCTCAGGCTGGCCCCTTTCGCGTCTCCGCCATGCCGCTCCCGTGACGATGCGCGCCCCGAAGTCCCCGACTTCGGGGCTTTTGTTGTCTGAGGTGCATGCATGATGGTTGACACACACCGGCGGATGATCGCGGCGGAGCACGCCGGGCCGCCGCCGCGGCCCACACCAGCGCGGCGTGGCCTGCCGGCGGGCATCGCCCTCGCCGCCTCGCTGCTCATCTTCCTGGCCGCCTGGCAGCTCCTGGTCGCCCTGCGCAACTACCCGGCGTTCATTCTGCCCTCGCCGGTGGAGGTCTTCCGCCGGCTGGCGTTGGAGCTGTCCGGCGGCACTCTGCTGCACCACGCCTCGCTGACGCTGGCCGAGGCGCTGGCCGGGTTCGGGATCGCCTTCGTGATCAGCGGCATCCTCGGCTACCTGTTGGCCCACGCGCCCCGGGCCGAGCGGATCGTCACGCCGCAGCTTGCCGTGACCCAGGCCATCCCGGTCGTGGCGGTCGCGCCGCTGATCATCCTGTGGGTGGGGGCGGACATCCGGGCGCGGATCCTGGTCGCGGCGATCGTTACGTTCTTCCCGATACTCAGCGCGACCATCGCGGCGCTGCGCGGCGTGCCGCGCGAACTGCGCGAGATGGCGACGATCAGCGGGGCCGGCCAGCGCCAGGTGCTGTGGTATGTCGAGCTGCCGCTGGCGCTGCCCGGCATCTTCGCCGGCGTGAAGACCGGCCTGGCGCTGGCGACCACCGGCGCGGTCGTCGGCGAGTTCGTCGGCGGGCGCGATGGCCTGGGTGCGCTGATCAACATCGCCCGCGGCCTGTTCGACACCCCGTTGATGTTCGCCGCGCTGGTCGTGCTGGCGGCGATGACGCTTGCCTTCTACCTGGCGGCGGTGCTGCTGGAGCGCGCGCTGGTGCGGTGGGAGGCGTGATGGGAAGCCCGGCGGCCAGATGCCAGGCGCCCGTTCGCTCGCTGTCCGCCTGCCTGGCCGCCTGATGCCTTGCCGTTTTTCTGTATGTACAAGGGGAATCCATGCTCCGCAAACTCTCCATGCTAATGCTGCTCGCCGCGCTGCTGGCAGCCTGCGGCAGCGGCGGCCCTGTCGGCCCGGTGGACAGCGGCTACGGCCGATCGTCATCCGGCGATCGCGCGGCGACCCAACCGACCGCCGCGCCGACGGCGCGCGCGCAACTGCGTGAGATCACGATCGCGATGTCGTACATCCCAAACGTCCAGTTCGCACCGTTCTATGTCGCCGACAAGAACGGCTACTATGCCGAAGCCGGCCTGAAGGTCAATTTCGACTACAACTTCGAGACGGATGTGGTTCAGCGCACCGCGCAGGAGACCGCGCAGTTCGGCCTCGCCAGCGGCGACTCGGTGCTGCTGGCGCGCTCGAAAGGGCTGCCGATCGTCACCGTGGCCACCACCAGCCAGCGCTTCCCGATCGTGGTGTTCAGCAAGGCCGAGGCGAACATCGCCAAACCGGCGGATCTGAAGGGCAAGAGCCTCGGCATCCCTGGCCGTTTCGGCGCGAGCTACATCGGCCTGCTGGCCCTGCTGTACGCCAGCAAGATGCAGGAGAGCGACCTGAATATTCAAGAGATCGGCTTCACCCAGGCGGCGGCGGTGAGCCAGGGCAAGGTGCAGGCGGCCACCGGCTACGGCAACAACGAACCGGTGCAGCTCGAACAGCAGGGGATCAAGGTCAATACGATCAAGGTGTCAGACTATTTTCCGCTCGCGTCGGACGGGATCATCACGAGTGAAAAGCTGATCAAGGAGCAGCCGGATGCCGTGCGCGGTTTCGTTCGGGCGACGCTGCGCGGCATGCAGGACGTGATCGCCGACCCGGACGCGGCGTTCGCGACGGCGCTACAATACATTCCCGAGGCGCAGCGCGGCGACACGGCGTTGCAGCGCAAGGTGCTTCAGGCGACGCTGCCCTACTGGCAGAGCGACGCGACGGCGAAAAACGGCCTCGGCTTCACCGACCGGGCGCAGTGGGACGCGACCTACACCTTCCTGCGCGACAGCGGGCTGCTGAAGGAGCAGGTGGACGTCGGCGCGGCGTTCACCAATGCCTATCTGAAATAATTGGGGCGGTGCGATGTTCAGCGGAATCGTTGAGGAGATCGGCGAGGTGCACGCCGCGACCACCGACGCGGCCCAGGGCAACGCCCTGACTATCGGCTGCCGAGTGGCCATCGAGGGCGCGCGCATCGGCGACAGTATCGCCGTCAATGGCGTCTGCCTGACGGTCACGGCACTGCTCGACGCCGGCTTCACCGCTGGCCTCAGCCCGGAGACGCTGCGCCGCACCAACTTGGGGCGCCTGCGGGTGGGCGACCCGGTGAACCTCGAGCGGTCGCTGGCCCTCGGCGGGCGGCTCGGCGGGCACTACGTCCAGGGCCACATCGACGGCGTCGGCCAGATTGTGGCGGTGACACCAGAGGGCGACTCGCGCCGGGTCGCGATCCGCCCGCCGCCCGGCCTGATGCGCTACATCGTGGAGAAGGGCTACGTCGCGGTGGACGGGGTCAGCCTGACCGTCGCGGCCCTCGACCACGACACCTTCACCGTCGCGCTGATCGCCCATACGCAGCAGGCGGTGATCATGGGCCGCCAGGGCGTGGGCGCGCCGGTGAATATCGAGGTCGATGTCATCGCGAAGTACGTGGAGCGGCTCGTCCAGCCGCTGCGCGGGCCGGCCTGACGCCTCCGGTCCAACGGGCGAGGCACCGGGCACCCCGCGAAAGGGCTGCTCTATCCGGCCTCGTCCGGCACGTGTCTCTCGTCTTCGAGGCGTGAGCCACCGGCGATCGGCAGCGGGCAGCGCGCCATCTCATCGGCGAACGGGCGACGGCTGGCCGGATGCATATCCTCCAGATCTATAAAGACTACCCGCCGGTGCTCGGCGGCATCGAAGGCCACCTGCGCGACCTGAGCGAGGGCCTGGCCGCGCGCGGGCACCACGTCTCCGTGCTCGTCACGGCGCCGGGGCCGCGCACGGAGATCGAGCGGCCCCGCCCCGGCCTGACGATCATCCGCGCGGCGCGCGTCGCCCGGCTCGCCTCGACGCCGCTCAGCCCGGCGATGCCTGAGCTTGCCCGGCAGCTCCACCCCGACCTGGCGCATCTGCATTTCCCTTACCCGCCGGGTGACCTGGCGTGGCGGGCGCTGCCCAACCGGCCACCACTTGTCGTCACCTACCACAGCGACATCGTGCGCCAGCGGGCGCTGCGCCGGCTCTACGGCCCACTGATGCGGCAAACGCTCGCCCGCGCGGCGCGGATCATCGCTACCAGCCCGCACTATATCGCCTCATCGGCGGTGCTGCGGCGCTACGTGGCAAAGTGCGCGGTCGTGCCGCTCGGCGTGGACGCGGCGCGGCTGGCGCAGGCCGACCAGCGGCGAGTAGCCGGGCTGCGGGCGCGCTACAACAACCGGCCGCTGCTGCTGTTCGTCGGGCGGCTGCGCTACTACAAGGGGCTCCATGTGCTGCTGGACGCGCTGCCCCACATCCAGGCCGAGCTACTGCTCGCCGGGAGCGGCCCGGAGGAGCGGGCGCTGGCCGCGCAGGCGGCCCGGCACGGCGTGGCCGGGCGGGTGCATTTCCTGGGCGATGTGCCCGACGACGACCTGCCGAATCTGTACCACGCCGCCGACCTGTTCGTCCTGCCGTCGCACCTGCGCGCCGAGGCGTTCGGAATCGCGCAGGCGGAGGCGCTGGCCGCCGGGCTGCCCTCGGTCTGCACCGAGCTCGGCACAGGAACAAGTTATGTCAATGTAAACGGCGAGACCGGAGCCGTTGTCCCGCCGGGCGACCCAGCGGCGCTCGCCGCGGCGATCAACCGGCTCCTGGCGCAGCCCGAACTGCTGCGGCGCTACGGCGAGGCCGGTCGGTCCCGCATCGCGGCCCACTTCACCCGGGAACGCATGCTTGACCGGGTCGAGGCGGTGTATCGCGAGGTGATCCGGGCGGGGTGATGCGTTCGGACGATCGGCTCTCAGACAGGCAAGCCATCGCCGTACATGGACCAACTGTCATTCGAAAAAGTCTACCCGCCTGACTGTCTGCCCATTTCGCGATTGCAGATCGTCTGCCTGTCTGACTGTCTGGCTTCTGACCTTCTACCCATCTGTTGGCTCAGAACAGAGCATTCGCCAGCCGCCGCCGGTACTCGCCAACCAGGGGGTCGTTGTCGCCCAGCAGGGCGAAGATCGCCAGCATCGCTCGCCGCGCCGCGTCGTTGCCGAAGGCTCGGTCGGCCTGAACGAGCTGCAGGAGCTGGTCGAGCGCCTCGGCATAGCGGCCGGCGCGCAGGGCCTGGCCCGCCTGCGCAAAGCGCGCCGCCGACTCGCCGCCATCGGTCGAGTCCGCCGCCGCCAGCAGTTCGTGCAGCTCGCCGAGCGCCTGCGCCCGCGCGAAGAAGGGCGAACGGGCCGGCACCTCGGCCAGCAGCTGCGCCCCCTCCGGGTCGCCGCGCAGCGTCAGCAGGCGGCCAAGCCCGAACAGCGCCGCGGCGTTGTCCGGCTCCGCACCGAGCGCCAGGCGATAGCGCGCGATCGCCGCCTCCGGGTCGCTGGCCTCGAGGGCCTGGGCTGCCGCCGCCAGCGCATCCGCTTCGGACGGAACGACGCGCTTGAGCCAGGCGCGCACCTGCCCCTCCGGCAGCGCGCCGGTGAACGCATCGACCACCCGGCCGTCGCGGAAGGCTTTTACCGCCGGGATACCCTGCACCTGGAACAGCTGTGCCAGGCTCGGGTTTTCGTCCACGTTGATTTTGGCGAGCACAAACGCCCCGCGCGCCTCCCCCGCGAGCTTTTCGAGCGTCGGGCCGAGCACGCGGCACGGGCCGCACCACGGGGCCCAAAAATCGACCACGACCGGTATCTCGCGCGAGCGCGCCAGCACCTCGCGCTGGAAGGTCTGCTCGTTGACCTCGATGACAGCGGCAGGCGGTCGAGAATCTATCTCGGTTGCCATCTGTGGCCTCATGCTGGACAGTCGTCGATCTCTGCCAGGGCAGTGTACCAGAAAAACGGCCGCCGCGCACAAGCCGGGGACATGGCAGCGCGCCGCTCAGCGCCCCGCCGCGGCGGCATCCGTCAGTGCCTCGCGTGCCATGAGAGGCAGCAGAACGTTCGCGGTCGCTGCCAGGTGCTGCTGCATCGCTGCACCAGCTGCGGCGCTATCGCCGTCCCGGATCGCTGTGACGATCCGGGTATGTTGCTCAGTCGCGCCGCGCACGTGCTCACACGCATGGTGGATCAGAGCGTCGAGCAGATCGGCGAGCGCCGCCTGCACATCGGTCACCGCCGCCAGCAGGCGGGAGCTGTGGGCGGCGCGGGCGATGGCGACATGGAGGCGCACATCGGCGGCGCGGTAGGCTTCGTAATCGCCCTGCGCCCGCTGGACGAGCGCCGCCAGCGCTTCGAGTTCGGCGCGCTCGTCGGCAGTGGCGCGCACGGCGGCGAGCGCCGCGGCCTCGGTTTCGACTGCGTTGCGGTAATCCAGCAATGACAGGAGGTCGTCGCGCTGCCGCCGCAGCAGCTCGGCCAGACAATCCGGCCCCGGCATCGGCGGCCAGCGCGCCACGAATGAGCCGCCCTGGCGCCCGCGACGAATCTCCAGCCAGCCATCTTCCGCCAGGCTTTGGAGCGCGACACGCAGGGTCGAGCGGCTGACACCGAGCTGCGACGCCAGCTCCCGCTCCGGCGGCAGGCGCTCGCCCGGGCTCAGCAGACGCACCCGGATCACGCCAAACACGCGCTGCACAGTCTCATCGATCGGGTTTGGGCTGCGGATCGCGCTGAAGATATCGCCTTGCATACCCTCACTACAGGCGGGTGAGGGGAAGCACATCGGTCGGTGAGGCCCTCACTCCCGCGCGAGCCGCTGGAGCTCGTACAGCTTCGTCAGCGCCTCCAGCGGCGTCAGTTCATTGATATTCAGGCGGCGCAGTAGCTCGATCGCCGGGCTGGGGGCGATATCGAAGAGCGACAGTTGGGCATTGGACGTTGGAGCCTGGAGACCGGCGGGCTCCTTCTCGCGGTCCCCTTGCCGCCCCCCCTTCCCATCCCCCTGTTTCGGCGCCCCCTGGCCCCTGTTCTCCAGCTCCGCGAGCAGTTCGCTCGCCCGCCGGATGACCGGCCGCGGAATACCGGCGAGCTCGGCGACATGGATCCCATACGAACGGTCGGCCCCACCGGATCGCAGTTCATGGAGGAACACCACCCGGCCATCCTGCTCGATCGCCGCCATGTGGTAGTTGCGCACCCGCGGCAGCACACCTTCCAGATCGGTCAGTTCGTGGTAGTGCGTGGCGAACAGGGTGCGGCAGCCGAGGCGCGGCTCATTGTGGATGTATTCCACCACCGCCCGCGCAATCGCCATGCCGTCGTAGGTGCTGGTGCCGCGGCCCACCTCGTCGAGAATAATCAAGCTGCGCCGCGTGCTCTGCTGCAGCAGCGCCGCCGTCTCGGTCATCTCGACCATAAAGGTGCTCTGGCCGGTTGCGATGTCGTCCTGCGCGCCGATCCGGGTGAAGATGCGGTCCACCAGCCCGATCTCGGCGCGCTCGGCCGGCACGAACGACCCGATCTGCGCTAACAGCACGATCAATGCCACGGCACGCAACGTCGTGCTCTTGCCGGCCATGTTCGGACCGGTGATCAGCAGAATCTGCTGCGTGTCGGTGTCGAGTGTCGCGTCGTTCGGAACAAAACCGCCGTCGAGCACGGTCTCGACCACCGGGTGGCGCCCGGCGACGATCTCCAGCCGCGTATCCTCGCGTAGCACGGGGCGGACATAGCGGTTGCGCACCGCGACGTCGGCGAGCGCGGCGTAGACATCGAGCGCGGCCAGAGCGCGCGCCGTTGCCAGGAGCTGCGGGCCGAACTCGGCGACGCGGGCGCACATCCGCTGGAACGCCTGCCGCTCCAGCGCGACAAGCCGCTCCTGCGCCTCCAGCACCACCCGTTCGACTTCTTTCAGTTCCTCGGTGATATAGCGCTCGCCGGTTGTGAGCGTCTGCTTGCGGATGTACGTCTTCGGCACGTCGTCGGCGTAGCTTTTCGCGACCTCGATGTAGTAGCCGAACACCTGGTTGTAGCCGACGCGCAGCGACTTGATGCCGGTCGCCTCGCGCTCGCGGCGCTCCAGGTCGCTCAGGTAGCGCTGCGCCTTCTGGTTGGCCAGCACGATCCGGTCGATCTCCGGCTCGAAGCCGGGGCGCACGACGCGGCGCGGCTTCTCGCCGTTCTCCTCGGCGGCGCGCAGGTAGTTGGAGGCGCCCAGCAGCGCCGGGGGGTCGTCGTCCAGCGCCGTTTCGAGAAACGCCAGCACCTCGGCGCACGAGTCGATCCGCGCGCCGAGGATGGCAGCGGGGGACTGGCGGTTCACGTCTTGCGACGTGGGGCTGGCGGCTGGCGGCTGGCGGCTGGAGACTTGGCCTTCCTGCTCCCTGGCTCCTGCCCCCTGGCTCGCGGCCCCTGGCTCATCCTCCCCGAATAGGTCGTCGTCACTGTAGCGCGGGCGAACGCTCCGGCGCGCCTCGCGGCGCTCGCGCAGGCTGGCGGCGTGCGAGGCGCCATTGGCGAGCGGCGCGCCGACCGGCCCCGGCGGCTCCGGGTGGAGGGGCGCTTCGGCGGCGTGCGGCCCCGGTTCAAACTCGCCCTCCACCGGCGGTTGCCACCCCTCCAGCGCGGCGAGCAGGGCCGGCAGGGCGCGCAGCCCTTCGCGCAGGCGCACCAGGTCGCGCGGCATGGCGATCGTCGCCCCCTGGAGCACCCGGTTGACCGCCCGTTCGAGATCGCCGATCTGCTTGAGCTGCTCGCGCACGGTGGCCCGCAACAGGGCGTTGTCCACGAAATGGGCGACGGCGTCCTGCCGGGCCCGTAGCCGCTGAAGATCGAGCAGCGGCTGGGCGATCCAGCGGCGCAGCAACCGCGCGCCCATCGGCGTGCGCGTCTGGTCGAGCACGCTGACCAGCGATCCCCTGGCCCGCCCGCCGGTCCCCTCTAGCAACTCCAGGTTGCGGCGCGTCTGCGGGTCGAGAAACATGACGTCGCCGGTGGTGTAGGAGCGCAGGCTCTGGAGGTGCGCCAGCGCACCGTTCTGCACCTCGGCCATGTACTGCAACACCGCGCCGGCGGCGCGGGTGGCAAGCGGCCGGTCCGCCAGGCCGAAGCCGGCGAGCGACTGGACGCCGAACTGGCGTAGCAGTGCGTCGCGCGCGGTGCGCAGCTCCCAGCGCCAGGACGGCCAGGCGGTGATATGCCCATGCGCCCAGCGGGCGGTGTTCTCGCGCTCGGTGCGACGCGCCACCCGCTCGCTCGGCGGGAGCAGCTCGCGCTCCTCTTTGGTCAGAAACTCCAGGTCGTGGGTCAGCCGGGCGCTGGCCGGCTCCAGGCCAGGGAGGCGCAGCGCGGCATCGTCCGGCGTGAGCACTTCGGCGGCTTCGAGCCGTGCCAGCTCGCCCTGGGCCTGCCCGGCGGCGCGCTCGCCCGCGAACTCGGTCGCGGCGAACTCGCCGGTGCTCAGATCGGCATACGCCAGACCGACGCGCCCGCCTTCGGCGATCACGCCGACCAGGTAGTTGTTGCGCGCGGCGGGGAGCATCCCAGCTTCGACGACCGTGCCGGGCGTGACCACCCGCACCACCTTGCGGTCGGCCAGACCCTTCTGCGGGCTCTCCTGCTCGATACCGGCGGCATAGATCGAGCGCGGGCGGGTGTCCTTCTTGCTGGAGGCCGTCTCGCTCACCTGCTCGGCGATCGCCACGCGGTACCCGGCGGCCACCAGCGCGCTGACATAGCGCTCGACCGCGTGGTACGGCATACCGGCCATCGGGCAGCGCCGTTCGGTGTCCGTCCCACGCTCGGTCGCGAATTTCTTATAGGTGAGCGTGATATCCAGCAGCTCCGCCACGAGCTTGGCGTCGTCGTCGAACGTCTCGTAGAAGTCACCCATCCGGTAGAGCAGCACCGCATCGGCATAGCTCGCCTTCAGCAGCCGATACTGCACGTACCATTTGGTGAGTTCGAGACGGTGGTTGAATTCGGCGTCAAGCTGGCGTTCAAAGGCGCGACGCTCGCTGTAGTTCATGGGGGAAACTCCGCTCGCTGGTCACGACTCGTACTTATGAGCTATTATAGCATTCGCAGGAAAATTGAACAAATGTTCGGATCAAGCTCGGCCACTGAGCGACGTTTTCCGCATGGTAGTGCGCTCTATGCCACCCCGCTGCGCTCGTGTGCGAGCGCGGAACAGCGGTCGGGCGCGAAACATCTCTCCGTCCCCCAAATATGCCGGGCGAGGGGTGCGGAAGGGCTGCAGCACGCCGCGCCACGCCCACCGCGCTCCACGGAGCGGCAAGGGGTCGCTCCTATTCCCGCCGTGCCGGAAAGCGACCACGGGCGCGCCACGGATCATCAGACCGCGCCCTGTGCTACAATACGCGGCACGATGAACACGCGCCGCTCGCCCGCCGTCCAATCGCCGCGCGATCTGGACTTCATCAGCCATAGCCCGGCGCAAACCGCCCGCATCGGGCAGCGCCTCGGCGAGTTGCTCGCGCCGGGGGACCTGGTGTTGCTCTACGGTGAGTTCGGCGTCGGCAAGACCCTGCTGACGCAGGGCATCGTCCGGGGGCTCGGGTCGACGCAGCCCGTCACCAGCCCGAGCTTCGTGCTGATCAACGAATATCGCGCCGGCCCGTCCCATGGGGGCGCGTCGATCTACCACGCCGATCTCTATCGTCTGGATGCAGGCGCCGAGCTGGAGGGCATCGGCCTGGACGACGCTCTAGGCGGCGACGGCATCTGCATCATCGAATGGGCCGAGCGTGGCGCCGGGCGGCTGCCTGCCGAGCACCTGGCGATCCACATGCAGCACCTGAACGACACCAAGCGCGTTCTGCGCTTCGTGCCGCATGGCCCGCGCTACAGCGCACTGGTGGAGCAGTTCAAGCGGAAGGCATTCGCCTGAGAGGAAGTGCAACGAAGAGCACGGCCGGCGCACAGTAGGCAGCCGGAGCGCGGCACGATGGTCATCGTGACCTATCAGAGAGAATTGCGCGAGATATTCACGGAAAGCGATCGGCCCTCCATCATCCGCCGCATTCTATGCTGCTCGCCATCGACACATCGACCAACCTGACCGGCCTCGCCTGCTACGACGGCGCGGCGCTGGGTGAGTGCGTCTGGCACTCCGGGCGCGACCATACCGCGCAGCTCCTGCCGCAGCTCGACATGCTGCTGCGCCACCTCGGTCGTGGGCCGGGCGACCTGAGCGCCGTGGCTGTCGCGCTCGGGCCGGGGAGCTGGAGCGGGCTGCGCGTCGGCCTGAGCACCGCCAAGGGGCTGGCGCTGGCCCGCGGCCTGCCCGTGATCGGCATCGGCACGCTCGACGCCCTCGCCTACCAGCACCGCCGCCCGGGGCTGCCGGTCTATCCGCTCATCCGCCTCGGGCGCGACCGCTACGCGACGGCGACGTTCGCCGCGCGCGAGCCCTGGGCGCGGACGGGCGAGTATCGCAATCTGACGCTGGCGGAGCTCTGCGCCGAGATCAGCGGGCGGGCGCTCTTCTGCGGCGATCTGGACGCGGCGGCCCTTGCGGAGCTGGAGCGCGGGCTGGATGGCCGGGCGGTCTTCCCCAGCCCGGCGGCCAATCTGCGCCGCCCGGCGTTCCTCGCCGAGCTCGCCTGGCAGCGGCTCCAGGCCGGCGACACGGACGATCTCGCGACGCTTGAGCCGATCTACCTTGGCCAGCCGGTCAAGCCGCGCGTGGCTTAGCATTGTCGGGGGATGACCTGCCACAGGGCGCGCAGCGACTCGCTTGCGAAGGCGGCGATCTCCCTGCGCTCGGTCCTCGCTGTGGCTGATGTCGCTTGTGGGAGCAGCCTATGACCCTGCGCACGCTCTTCATCAACCTCGATACCGGCGCGGCCCGCGCCGAGGCCCTGCCCGCCGACGTTGAGCGGCTGTACCTGGGCGGGCGCGGCGCAGCGACCTGGCTGCTGGCCCGGCGGATGCCGCCCGGAACGGCGCCGCTCAGCCGGAGCGCGCTGTTGGTCTTCAGCTCCGGGCCGCTCGCCGGTGCCGCCATTCCGGCGAGCGGCGGTTTCGTCGCGAGCGCCCGATCGCCGCTCACCGGCGCGATCGGGCACGCCTGGGCCGAGGGGCGCTGGGGCGCGGCGCTGCGGCGCGCCGGCTACGACCTGCTGGTGATCGAAGGGCAGAGCGCGGCCTGGTGCGTGCTCGCTGTCAGCGCCAGCGGCGCCCGGCTCATCCCCGCCGAGGCGCTCGCCGGGCGCGACACTCGCGCCACCGACCGCATGCTGCGCGCCGCGCTTGGCGACGAAGCGGTTGTCCTGTGCGTCGGGCCGGCCGGCGAGGCGGGGGTGGCCTATGCCAGCATCGTCGCCGAGGGGCGCTACAACGCCGCACCCGCCGGCCCCGGCGCGGTCATGGCGCACAAGCGGATCAAGGCGATCGTCGTGCACGGCGGCGATGAGCTGCCCCTGCGCGCGCCCGAGCGCGCCAGCGCAGCCTGGCGCGAGATCGCGGCGCGGGCCGACGCCAGCCCGCTCGCGGCCGGCGTGGGGCAGCACGGCAGCCTGTTCTACCTGCCGTTCGCCAAGGAATGGGGCGCGCTGACCGGGCGCAACGGCCAGGATGGCCGCGCCGACCAGTTTCAGACGATCACCCGCACGGCGCTGGCGCAGCGCGCCCCGCGCGAGGGGTTCGGCTGCGCTGGTTGCCCGCTCCCATGCCACCGCCAGTACATCCAGCCGGACGGCGCGGCACTCGCGTACCCGGAGCTGGAGGCGCTCGCCGGCTTCGGCGCCGCGTGCGGCATGGCCGATGCCGACGCGATCATCATGGCGAACGATCTCTGCCTGCGGCTCGGGCTGGATGTCGTCGCCACCGGCGCGGCGCTCGCGTTCATGATGGAATGCCAGCAGCGCGGCCTGAACCGCGCCGGCACGCTCCCCTGGGGCGATGACGAAGCGGTGATCGAGGCGATCACCCGGCTTGGCGAGCGGCGCGAAAAGCGCGACCTGCTGTCGCTCGGCGTCGCCGAGATGCAGGAGGTCTTCTTCGGCAGCGCGTCGTTCGCGCCGCAGGTGAACGGCCTGGCGATGCCGGCGCTCGACCCGCGCGCCTTCCACGAACTGGCGCTGGCGGTGGCGACCTCGCCGATCGGCGGCGACTACCGCTACGCGATGGTCTACGAGGAGATGCTGGTCGACCCGCCGCCGTGGCTGCCGGACGCGCCGCTGCACCCGCAGGCAGTGAAGGGCAAGGCACCGCGCCTGATCTGGCACGAGCGCTTCGCCGCCGCGCTTGATGCGGCGGGTTTCTGCCGCCGGCTGGGGTTGCTGGCGTACCTGATCCGCCCGGAGGATCTGGCTGAGCTGCTCGCCGCCGCCGGGCGCGCCCCCACCGACGATCTGGAGCAGATCGGCGAGCGGATCGTTACCATCGAGCGGCTGTTCGCGCTGGGTCACAGCACTCCGCGCCGCGCCGATCGCCTTCCGGCGCGCTGGGCCGAGACGGAACTGGGGGAGGGCCGCGCCGCCGGGCACCTGCCAAACCTGGAAGACATGCTGCCGGAGTACTACCGCCGCCACGGCTGGGACGAGCGCGGCGTGCCACCCCCCAGGCGGTTGGAGGAGCTGGAGATTGACGATCGGTAGTGTGCCTAGGTTGCCGTGCGCAGAGAAGGCGCAAAGGACCAAAAAGCCAAAGGGACAACCGCACACCCGACAAATGTCACCTGGTCATCCTGGCATCGTGTCATCTTGGTGCAGTCCCATCGCTGGCCACGCATCGTTCCAACGCTGAACGCGGCACGAGAGCCTTGCACATCCTGCTCGCCCTGTTGATCGCGGCGGCGCCGACCGCCGTTTACACGCTCCTGCTCTGGTGGCTCGACCGGTACGAGAAGGAGCCGCTTGGGCTGCTGTTTGTCGCATTTATCTGGGGCGCGCTGCCAGCGATCCTGCTGGCCCTGGTGTCGGAGCTTATCCTGGCGCTGCCGCTCGGGCAGTCGCCGATCGGGCCGGATGTGGCCAATATCGGTATCGCTCCGGTGATCGAGGAGATCTGCAAGGCGCTGGCGGTCGTTGGGTTGTTTATCTGGGCGCGCGACGAGTTCGATGGCCCGTTGGATGGGATCGTCTATGGCGCGCTGATCGGCTTCGGCTTCTCGATGACCGAGAATGCGATCTACTTTGCCTTCACGACCGATCCCGGCACCCTCTTCTGGGTGCGGAGCGTGTTCTTCGGCGCGAACCACGCGCTGTTCACCGCGGTTGTCGGCCTGGCGCTCGGGCTGGTGCGCTACCACCGCAGCGCCGTCGGGCAGGTGGCGGCGCTGGCGATCGGCATGAGCATCGCGATCACCCTGCACGCCTTGCACAACCTGCTGGTGAGCCGCTTCGACGCGCCGGGGCTGCTCATCTCGTGGCTGGTGCAGTCGAGCGGCATACTGGTGATCCTGGCGGTCGCGCTGCTGGCCTGGCGCAACGAGCGGCGCTGGCTTGCCGAGGGCCTCGGCGACGAGGTGCGCGCCGGGCTGATCAGCCCCGCCGAATACCAGACGATCCTCTCCTCCGGGCGGCGGCTGCGCCAGCAGGGGCACGCGCTGCTGACCGGCGGCTGGGGGCGCGTCTGGCAGGTGCGCCGGCTGCACCACCTCCTGACCGAGCTGGCGTTCCGCAACGTGCAGGCACGCCTGGCCCCTGGGCCGGGTCCGCGTGCCGATGCCGACGCGTTGCGGCGGCGGATCGCCGGGCTGCGGGCGGCGCTGCTGGCCGACGGGATGGCGTGGGGCGAGGTGTAACGGTCGCCCTCCTCGCTACGGCGGCCCCCTGTCTCATCCATCTTTTAGTCTGTCTGAACAAAATCTGAACACCCCCCTGCTACACTCCCTCCAGACGCGGCAGAGGTATGCCGCTGGATAGGGAGGGAGCGTGTATGCGAATCAGTGCCCCGTTTCCGCGCACGCGCGAGCGCGCGGCCATGGGTGCGCCGCCAGGGCGGCGCGGCTGGCTCTGGCTGCTGCTGCCGGTGGCGCTGCTGGCGATCGTTGGGACGATCCTGTGGCGGCTTCAGACACCCGCCGCGCCGCCCGCAACCACCACCGCCTCGGTCAGCCAGGGCGACCTCGCGATCACCGTGACCGGCAGCGGCGCGGTCGCGGCGGCGCGCACCATCGACATGCCGTTCCAACAAGCCGGCACGATCACCGCGGTCAACGTGAAGGTCGGCGACCAAGTGAAGGCCGGGCAGGTGCTGGCGCAGGTCGACGACAGCGACCTCAAGCTGGCGCTGGCGCAGGCGCAGGCGAACGCGAAATCGGCCGAGGCCAAGCTCCAGCAGTTGCGCACCGGCACCGTGACGCAGACAGACATCGCCAGCGCGAAGGCCGCGGTCGCAGCGGCGCAGGCCAAACTCAACGCGCTGCGCAACCCCACGGCAGCCGACCTTAGCGCGGCGCGCGCCCAGCTCGCGCAGGCCCAGGCCAACCTCGAGACCACACGCAACAACCAATCGCAGAACAAGACGAGCGCCTACACGCAAATGCAGCAGGCGGCGGAGAACCTGACGGCGGCGCAGACCAAGTACGCCAGCGCCAAGGCCGATTGGGACTACGTGCAGGCGACCGGCAACGACCCGCAGCAGCCGACCAAGACCGACGCGCAGGGCCGCAAGGTGCCCAACAAGCTGAACGACGCGCAGCAGCGGCAGTACCGCGACGCATTCATCACCGCGGAGGCGGCGTTGCACAACGCCGAACAGGCCGTCCGGCAGGCGCAGGTGGCCTACGACACCGCCCGCCAGAACGAAGCGGTCTCCGTGCCGCTGGCCGAGCAACAGGTCGCCAACGCGCAGACCCAGCTCGACGCGCTGCGCCATCCGTCGGCGAGCGATATCGCCCAGGCGCAGGCCGCCGTCATCCAGGCGCAGGCCAACCTGGCGAATCTCACCAAACCGGCGACCGACGCAGATATCGCCGCGGCCGAGGCGGCCGTCACCCAGGCACAGGCTGCGGTTACGACAGCCGAGCGCAACCTGGCCCGGGCGGCGCTCACCGCGCCCTTCGATGGCGTGATCTCGGCTGTGAACATACAGGTCGGCGGCACGGTCGGCACCTCCTCCGCCGCGTTCACGTTGGTGGATCGCTCGACACTCCACGTGAACGTGAACCTGAGTGAGAGCGACGCGGCCAAAGTCCAGCCCGGCCAGACGGTCTCGTTGACGTTCGATGCGCTGCCGGGTGTGAAGCTCCAGGGCAAGGTGGTGACGGTCGCGCCATCGGCGACGGTACAGCAGAACGTCGTCACCTACCCGACCGAGGTCGAATTCGACCCGGGCGACGCGCCGGTGAGGGTCGGCATGAGCGCGACCGCCGAGATACTCGTGCAGCGGATCACAAACGCGATCCTGGTGCCGAGCCGTGCCGTGCAGACGGCCGGCGGGATCAAGACCGTGACGGTGCTCCAGGGCGAGAAGCAGATCCCGGTGACGGTACCGGTCGAGACCGGCGTCACCAGCAACGGCCAGACGCAGATCCTGAGTTGCAGCGCCACCGGCACGCAGTGCCTCCAGCCCGGCGACAGGCTGCAGGTTGCACAGACGGCGACCGCCACCGGCGCGAGCAGCGGCACGGGCAGCCAGAACCGCATCCGCGGCGGCCCCGACATCGTCGTCGGCCCGCGGCCCTTCCCGTAGGAGGCGCGCAATGGACCCGATCATCCAGGCGCGCGGCCTGCGCAAGACCTACCAGATGGGCGAGGTCGAGGTTCCGGCGCTGCGCGGCGTCAGCTTCACCATCCAGCGCGGCGAGTTCGTGGCGATCATGGGCCCCTCCGGCAGCGGCAAGAGCACGCTGATGAATCTGCTCGGTTGCCTCGACACGCCGACCGCCGGGGAGTACATTCTCGATGGCCTGCCGGTCGAGCAATTGGACCGGAACCTGATGGCGGCCGTGCGCAATCGCAAGATCGGCTTCGTCTTCCAGCAGTTCAACCTGCTGCCGCGCCAGACGGCGCTGGAGAATGTCGCGCTGCCGCTGGTCTACCTGGGCGGCATGCGCCACGGCGAGCGGCTGGCGCGAGCGCAGGAGATGCTTGAGCTCGTCGGACTGGGCGATCGGCTCGACCACCGGCCAAAACAGCTCTCCGGCGGGCAGCAGCAGCGCGTCGCCATCGCCCGCGCGCTGGTGACGCGTCCGGCGCTGGTGCTGGCCGACGAGCCGACCGGCAATCTCGACTCGCATGCCAGCCGGGAGATCCTGTCACTGTTCGAGGAACTGAACCGCCAGGGCATCACGATCGTGCTGGTGACGCACGAGGCCGATATCGCGGCGCACGCGCGCCGCGTGTTGACAGTGCACGACGGCCTGATCGACAGCGACACGGCGCGCCTGCCGGCCGCCACCCCCGGACGAAGCGCGGCGCGGCGGCGGGTGTCGATCGCCCGGCGGCCGCCGCCCATCCAGCGGAGGAATGCATGAGCGCACTTGAGACGGCCGATCGACAGCCCGGCGCCGTCGACCCCGCGGCCGATGGCGCTGCCACGAGCATAGCGCTCGATGCGCGAGCCGTGGCCGCGTTGCAGGCCGGCGGGATCGGCCTGGGCGAGACGATGCGGATCGCCCTGTCAAGCCTGACGGCCAACCTGCTCCGCACCCTGCTGACCGCGCTCGGGATCATTATCGGCGTGGCGGCGGTCGTCGCCCTGATGGCGATCGGGCGCGGCTCGCAGGAGGCGATCACCGCGCGCATCACGGCGAACGGCGCGAACCTGCTGACGGTGCGCCCCGGCTCCGCGAGCAGCGGCGGGGTCGGCGAGGGCGTGGGCAGCGCCCAGACGCTCACAGCCGGTGACGCAGCGGCGCTGGCCGACCCGCAGAACGTGCCGAGCGCCAGCCTGGTCTCGCCGGAGTACAACGCATCCGGCCAGATCGTAGCCGGCAGCCAGAACACCAACGCCCGCATCACCGGGGCGACGCCGGCCTACCTGACGGTGCATCACAACACGGTGGCCGAGGGCGATTTCATCAGCGACGAGCAGGTGGGCAGCGCCGCCACGGTCGCCGTGCTGGGCGCGAATATCGCCGCGGAACTCTTCCCGGATGGGGGCGCAGTCGGCCAGTCGATCCGGATCAACCGGCAGAGCTTCAAGGTGATCGGCGTGCTGGCCGCGCAGGGCGGCGGCGGTTTCGGCTCGATCGACGACGGCGTGATCGTGCCGCTTTCGACGGCGCAGCGACGGCTCTTTGGCGGGCGGGCGATCCAGGGCGGCGCGGCGCTGGTCTCGGCGATCGTCGTTCAGGCGCGCGATCAGAACAGCGTCCAGGCAGCACTGGGCGAGATCGAGCAGACGTTGCGCGATCGCCACAACCTACCGGCCAACGGCAGCGCCGACGACTTCAGCGTGATCAACCAGCAAGACCTTCTGAACAGCGTCATCCAGACGACCCAGACGCTGACGCTCTTTCTGGGCGCGATCGCGGCGATCTCGCTGTTGGTGGGCGGCATCGGGATCATGAACATCATGCTGGTCGCGGTGCGCGAGCGCACCCGCGAGATCGGGCTGCGCAAGGCGCTTGGCGCGCGCGAGGGCGACATCCTCACGCAGTTCCTGATCGAGGCGCTGGTGATCAGCGCGCTTGGCGGGCTGATCGGGCTGGCGCTCGGCGTGCTGATCGCCCTGTCGGTCAACCTGACCGGGCTGATCACTGCACGGCCGAGCGTGGATGCGGCGGCGCTGGCGGTCGGGTTCGCCCTGGCGGTCGGGTTGTTCTTTGGCATCGCGCCGGCCCGCAGCGCCGCCCGGCTCGACCCGATCGAGGCGCTGCGATATGAGTGAGGATGAGAAGCGGTCTGAACCGGAAAGGTCTGGCGGGCGTCGCCCTCCACGATGCGTCTGCGCCGCCGGGCGGTCAGCGGCGCTGGCTTGCTTCTGAAAGCCTACGGCCCTCGCCCCGCGAGCAGCGTTTCAGCCAGACTCTGCGGGGGAAGGATGGGTGGGATTGGAAATGACAGGACAGACGCGGTCACCCGCATCGCGGGAGGTGAGCGGGCCGCAGGCCATGCAGGCGGTTTCTGGTTGGCGCGTGTGCACACGCCAACCCAGCGCTCTTGCAAGGACTTCGCCGCGCCAAACCGCTCCACCGCGTCATCCCAATTGCTCCTGGAACGACCAGCATGGTTTGGCGGCGCATGGGTGGTTCACGTGTCGGCCCTCATCCCCTGTCCCCCGCTCCCGAATCGGGAGCGGGGGACAGGAGGGCGCCAGGGTGCGGGCTCGGAGAGAAGCGACACAGAAGCAAGCGAGACTGTCGCTCATCTCCAGACTCGAGCCTTCGGCCTCCAATCGCAGATCTTTTCGAACACAAAGGAGACTTCGATGCGACTTGAGCGGATGATCTGGATCGTGGCGCTGGTCGCGGTGGGCGCGATCGGCTTTTTCAGCGGGCAGATCGTCGGCGTGCGCGCTGGCGAGCAGGAGCGTCAACTGGCAGTCCAGCAGTTCCTCGGCCAGCGAGGCGGCGGTCCGGGCGCGGGCGGCTCCGGCCAGAACGGCAGCCTGGGGCGCGGCCAGAATACCTTCGCCGGGGGTGGCATCGCCGGGACGGTGGCCAGCATCTCCGGAAACACCCTGACGATCACGACACGCAACGGCCAGACGGCCAGAGTCGAGCTTGCGCCGAACGGCACGGTGCGCAAGCAGGTGGACGGACAGCTGAGCGATATCAAGCCGGGCGACCAGGTGGTCGCTATCGGGACTCAGAACGGCGACACCTTCAGCGCCAGGAGTATCCAGCTCGGCGGCCTCGGGCCCGGGGAGCGCCCGGTTGTCGCGCCGGCCGGGCCGTAGTCGGTACACCCCACACGAAGCAGCGCAACGAGCGTGAGCGAAGGGGCGGGTCGCAGACCCGCCTCTGTTTTGCTCATCCACCAATGATGCTATACTGCTGCGGAACTCGCGGGGCGCGACCCGCCCCACGGCACGAAACCTGCCCAGAGCACACCGCCGAACCGACCGGCCATCCGCTGACCATGGGCCTGGCGCGATCATGGCTGACTGCGTGTCGCGCATTGGATGGCGCAAACGGCGCCCGGTGTGTGATCGGCGAGTGCGGTGGATTCGTGGCTGCACACCCTGAAGAGCAATCGATCCAGATAGTATTGCGCAAGGAATCGAGCGGCCGCCTCATGGGAGAGCACCACCATTTCAATCGGCACCTAACAATCTGCGATTGCACAAGAAAAGCAGGAGGCAACGCGTGGGACGGATACTGTTGATTGTCGGCGCGGTTCTGCTCACCATACCCGGCATGGCATTCCGGCTGACGCACACACACATCGACCCGCTGATCGACTCAGCGATCTATGGGTTGGCAGTGCTCGGCGCGGCGTTCATGCTCTCATGGGCAGCTGAAGTGGCGCAGAACGACATTCCACGGGCACTGGCGCTGACGATCCTGGCACTGATCGCCGTCCTGCCGGAGTATGCGGTGGACATGTACCTCGCCTGGCGCGCCGCCGATGACCCGGCGACCTACGGGCCGCTCGCGCTCGTGAACATGACCGGGGCGAACCGGCTGCTGATCGGCCTGGGATGGCCGGTGGTGGTGCTCATCTTCTGGCTGCGCACCCGACGGCTCAAGCAGCTCCGGCCGGGGATCGCGCTCGACCACGGGCAAAACGTCGAGATTCTCTTCCTCGGTATCGCAACACTCTATTCGTTCCTGATTCCGCTCAAGGGCACGCTCGACCTGGTCGATGTCGTCATCGTGGTGGCGATCTTCGGCGTCTATGCCTGGCAGGTCGCCAAGGCGGAGCATGTCGAGCCCGACTTGATCGGGCCAGCGCGCTTGCTTGGCGACTTGCCCGACACGCCACGCCGCCTGGCGACTTTCGGGCTGTTCGCACTGTCCGGCGTCGCGATCTTTCTGGTCGCCGAACCGTTCGCCGAGTCGCTGATCGCCGCCGGTATCGCGCTCGGGCTGGATCGGCGGACATTGGTGCAGTGGCTGGCGCCGCTCGCCTCGGAGGCGCCGGAGTTTATTATCACCGGCATGTTCGCCTGGCGGCTGCTCGGCGCTGCGGCGCTCGGGGCGCTCGTCTCCTCCAAGGTCAACCAGTGGACACTGCTGGTTGGCACGGTCCCGCTGGTGTACAACATTGCTTCGTCTGTGATTCGCAAGCCGGTACCGGCCACCCTGGAGCTGGATGCAGTGCAGCGCGTCGATCTGCTGCTGACCTCGGCCCAATCCTATTTCGCCGTCGCGATGCTGCTTGGGCTGCACCTGTCGCTCTGGGAAGCGGCGCTGCTGGCCGGGCTGTTCCTCACGCAGCTGTTCGTGCCCGGCACCGACCTGATCGTCACAGGGATTTACCTGCTGCTCGGGACGTTCTTCATCATCCGCAATCGGAGCAGCATCGTGGATGCGCTGCGGAGCATCCGCTCCGGGCGGGTGGCGCAGGACACGCACGCCTGAGCTAATTCTTCGGCATGGCCTGAATCGCCAGGTACGACGGGCGCGGGCTCCAGTCGCCGTTGAGCACGCCGTAAGACGCCTGCTCGTGCAATTCGTTGCCGTTGGCGCGCCAGGGAATGGCAAAATTCAACTGCCAAAGGAACATCCCGCCGACCCACGGCGCGTAGTCGTAGCGGCCCATCTGGAACGCGCGCACGATCCACGCCGCCTGCTGCTCGTAGGAGATGCTATTGCCGAACTCATAGCCGGGGGTGTTGTTGGCGGTCGCCCAGCCAAACTCGGTGATCCAGATCTGGCGGTCGCCGAGGCCGTAGTCGAGCATCGCCTGGCGCACATCCTCGACCCGGCGGAAGTAGAACTCGCGGCTGGTGACGAAGTTCGGGCCGGGGCCGGGCCGGTCGGGCCACATCGTATCCGGCGGGTTGGAGGCGCCGCCGGGGTGTACGCCAACGATATCCACTGCGCCGCGGAAGCGCGGATCGGCGAACATCTGCCGCAGGTAGGCGATGTCGCTGATCGCAACATCCCAGCGGTTCGTCTCTGTGGACGAGGGCGCGCCGGAGACCACCAGCGCTGCCGGGTCATTTGCCTTGATCGCCTGCGACGCGGCGACCAACAGATCCATGTAATCGCGCGGGTTGGCGACCCAGCCGGCGTTCTCGTGCGCCAGGTTCTGCTCGTTCCAGATTTCGTATGCCTGGACCTTGCCGCGGTAGCGCGCCGCCATCGCGCCCATGAAAGTGGCGAACTCGCCGAAGTGCGCGCGGGATGGCAAGCCGTTGCCGCCGTCGGCGGTGGCCCACGAGGGCGCCCGGACGACGCTGATCAGCAACCTGACGTCCATGCTGTGCGCGTCGTCCACGATCCGGTCGAGCTCGCCCCAGCAGATCGCGTAGCATGGCGTGCCCGGCGCGTCCTGCAGATCCTGCCAGCGCACTTGCTGGCGGATCCAGTTCACGCCGGAGTTTTTGGCGAGTTGCAGCACCCGGCGCCGATCCTGCCACCCCGACCAGTCGCCATAGAGGATGGCGTTGTAGCCGTAGACAAAGGGACGGGCAGCCGGCTGCTCGCGCGGGATGCGGTCGAATGCCGGGTTGCCCCGGTGGTGCGCGTCGCGGTACTCATTGCCGAGCAGGCCGAGCAGCACCCGGTAGCGTGGGTCGGGCTCGTTCGGGTGCCATTCCATGCGCTGCCGCTCGAAATACTGCACCCAGTAGATTTCGCCGGTGGCTTGGTTGCGTTCCTGGAACTGCTCCGATTTCGGGTAGCCGAAGACCGCCAGTCCACCATTGCCGTACCAAAAGCTACGGAAGGGCGCCGGCCCGTCGCGCAGCGTGTGGCCGGTTTCCGGGAAATACGTCCCATCGCCCGGGTCGCCGACGGGGCGGAACGGCTCTTCGTTCTCGCGCCCTTCGATGCTTTTGTTGCCCATCAGGCGGCCAAGAATATAGTACTGAGTGCCGTAGTATTCTGGATGCTCCTCCAGCACAGCACGCTCAAAATATTGAACGCGATAATATCGCCCAGGCTCGGTGAAGCTCTCCTCGATAAACGGCTGCGAGATAGGGTAGCCAAGCACAAACAGGGAATTGGGCGTGCGCTTCCAGAACTCGTTGAACGAGTTCATAGCGGCGTGGCCGGTCTCGTCGAAGTACTGCGAGCTGAAGGGCGGGTAGGTATCCGGCACCTCTTGCGGGCTGCGGGCGCCGCTGGTGTCGGCGCGGCTGTTGGCGGGCCAGAGGAGAACGCTCGCGACGATCAGCAGCGCGAGCGCGGCGGCAAGAACGCGTTGGGACATTGTGGTCTCCTGTGTGGCGCCAGAGTCGATGCACCAAGGCACAGGAACTAACGAGCACCTGCCGGGCCAATCGCGCGGCGCCAGGTGATAGACGGCTGACCCCTGGATGATAGGGTGGTGATGCAGCGGAGGAGCGCGCCCGCCTCATGCCAAGGGCGCCGCGGCGCGTATGGTATAGCGCGGGCCGGAGGATCGCAGCTCGCTCTCGACAAGCGCGACATGCGCGACATGCCAGGAGAGCGACGGAAAGGCCAGAGCGCCGAGCTGCGCGCCAAGCCGCGCCTGCTCGCCAGGAGTGGCCTCGCGCCGCACCCGGCCAAGCGTCAGGTGCGGGTGGAACGGGCGGGGATCGGTGGCGATGCCCATGGCGCTCGTGGCCGTGCGAAGCGTGTCGTGGAGCCGTGCCAGAGCATCGGTCGCGCCAGCCAGCCCGACCCACAGCACACGTGGATGGCGCACGTTCGGGAAGGCCCCCGCCGCGCCGAGTCGCAGCTGGAAGGCCGGCTGGCCGGCCACCGCCCGGCCGAGCGCCCCGGCGAGCCGCCCGGCCAGCGCCCCGTCCGTCTCACCGATAAACAGCAGGGTCAGGTGCATCGCGTCTGGCGCGACCCATGTGACAGGCGGGGCGCCGCGGCGTAGCCGTTCCTGCGCACCGAGCAGCGCGGCGCGCACCGGTTCGGGCAGATCGGCGGCGATGAACAGGCGCGGCATGGCAGATTTCACCCATAGGCATCACGGCTTGCAGACTCGAACAGGATGCGCATCTGTGCGATCTGTGGTCCGCTTTCGCGCAGAGGACGTACGCAGTCGCCCGCACCGCGGGAGGTGGAGCGGGCCTGCGGCCCGCCACGCGGTTCTCTTTTGGCGCGCACCTTAGAAGATATCTGGAACGGGCGCGCCCCTTCAAACTCCCCACCGCCTACGTTCGGTCGCTTAGCGAACAGGATGCGGCACCGGCTCGGGGGGAATGTCGACGCCGGCGGCGAACAACGCCTGGCTGTCGACGAGCGGCTCGCCGGGCGCCGGCTGCACCCGCCGGTAGCTCCCGTCCGGCAGCAGCTCCCGCGCCCGCACATTGTCGCGCAGGTACACCGCCAGCAGCCCCTCGATCTGCGCCACCTGC
>JBHOQX010000021.1:0-1656 GCA_042408595.1 Roseiflexaceae bacterium
CGTCCGCGGCGCGACCAGGGCGGGCGCGTCGGCCGGGCGGTCGTCCGGCGGGGGCAGCGCGCGCCGGTCGAGCTTGCCGTTCGGCAGCAGCGGCAGCGCCTCCAGGACCACGAGCGCCGTCGGCACCATCACTGCCGGCAGCCGCGCCTGGAGCCAGCCCAGCAGGGCGGCCCGCGACAGGGCGCCCGCGCCGGCCGCCGGCACGACATACGCCACCAGCCGCGGCGCCCCCGGCCGGTCCTCGCGCACCAGCGCCGCCGCTGCTGCCACCTCCGGGTGCGCCCGCAGCGTCGCCTCCACCTCCCCCAGCTCGATGCGCACCCCGCGCAGCTTCACCTGCCCGTCCAGCCGCCCCAAGAACTCCAGCGCCCCGTCCGCCCGCCAGCGGCAGCGGTCCCCGGTCCGGTACAGCCGCGCCCCCGCCAGTAGCCCGTCGCCCGCCACAAACCGCTCCGCCGTCAGCGCCGGCCGGTTGAGGTAGCCCCGCCCGACCTGCACCCCGCCGATCACCAACTCCCCCGGCACCCCGACCGGCTGCACCTGCCCGTGCCGGTCGCGCACCCAGAGCTGGGTGTTGGCCACCGGCCGCCCGATCGGCACCCCGCCGCCCGCCGCCTCGGCCCCGCTGCACGGCCAGGCGCTCACGTCCACCGCCGCCTCGGTCGGGCCGTAGAGGTTGTGCAGCGCGGCCTGCGGCAGGCGGGCCTGGCAGCGCTGCGCCAGGTCGGCCGGCAGCGCCTCGCCCGAGCAGAAGACCTGGCGCAGGCTGGTGCAGCGGGCCACCCGCGGGTCGTCGAGGAAGACCCCCAGCATGGAGGGGACGAAGTGCAGCGTGGTGACCTGGGCCTGCTGGATGAGCGCCGCCAGCGCCGCCGGGTCCTGGTGGGCGCCGGGCGGGGCGACCACCAGCGTGGCGCCGGTCATCAGCGGCCAGAAGAACTCCCAGACCGAGACATCGAAGCTGGCCGGGGTCTTCTGCAGCACGCGGTCGGCGGGGGTGAGGCGATAGGTCTCCTGCATCCAGAGCAGGCGGTTGACGATCGCGCGGTGTTCAAGCAGCGCGCCCTTGGGCTGGCCGGTCGAGCCGGAGGTGTAGAGGCAGTAGGCCAGGTGCGACGGGCCGGCCAGCGGGGCGGGGTCGGCGGTGGGCTGGCGGGCGAGGGTAGCGCTGTCGGCGGTCAGGTCGACCACCGGCCACGGCCCGGAGGGGAGGGGCGGCGGGGCGGTCGCCCCCGCCCCGGTCTCGGGCGTCCAGCGGCCACGGGCCGTCAGGAGCGCCACCGGCTGGGCGTCGTCGAGCATGAAGCGCCAGCGGGCGGGGGGGGCGGTCGGGTCGAGCGGGAGGTAGGCGCCGCCGGCTTTGAGAATGGCGAGCAGACTGATGACCAGCTCGGACGAGCGGTCGAGGGCGACGGCGACCAGGGTGTCGGGGCCGACGCCGCGGGCGCGCAGGAGATGGGCGAGCTGGTTGGCGCGGGCGTTGAGGGCGGCGTAGCTGAGGGGGACGCCGTCGGCCAGGAGGGCGGGGGCGGTGGGGGTCTGGGCGACCTGAGCCTCGACCCAGGCGTGGAGCGGGCGGGAAAGGTCGTAGGAGCGGGCGGTCTGGTTCCAGGCGCAGAGTTGCGCCCATTCCGCCGCCGTCAGCAGCGGCAGGCG
>JBHOQX010000023.1:0-15538 GCA_042408595.1 Roseiflexaceae bacterium
ATCGCGCCATCCGGTCGGCCCGCCGAAGATGGCCCGGATGGGGCACGCCGGGTCCAATAACGACTCGCCACGACGCTGCCACAGTTCGGCCACATGCAACCCCAGTGCGCGGGCCAGGGCTTCAGCGGCGTGGCGCGCCCGCCCCTTCACCTGCGAACCGGGGATGAACGGCCGGCCCCACCCATCGCGCACGATCGTCTTGTCGGCCAGAGAGCCGGACGACCCGCCCGCCCCGATGCTGAGCGGCGTCTCCAGGGTGATCTGCAGGGCAACAACGACATCGGCCATTGGTCTTATCCCCCGACAAACTCAGCGATCTCGACAATGTCCGGCAGCACGGTCTCCCAGGCGTCAAGCACGGTTGTGGAGCCATTCTGGCGCTTCACCTCCACTGCCCGGTGGAGCCAGGGTGGGGCGCTGCGGGTTGCAGCGGCACGCCCCCAAGCCAGCATGGTTTGCAGCAAACGCTGGCGCGCGTCGGGGCGCAGCCCGCTCACGGCGGTGTGCAGGTAATCAACCACGCTCGGCGTAATACCCCCTTCGTGGCGCGCCGCCAGCAACCGCTCGCGCAGCCGGTAGAGCTGCGAGCGAGGAAACCGCTGTGGCGCTAGTTGCCGCGCGCTATGGAGCAGCCCTTGCACCTCGGGCCAGAGATAGGGCCGCGCCGTGCCACGCGGCACGCCCGGATCAGCGCTTCCGTAGGCTTCATCGCGGAATGTGCTGATCTTGTCCGTTACCATCGTGACCGACTTCAGCACCATGAAGTCCAACGCGCCGCCCCACTCCGGATGGCCGCGCACTTTTCCTTTGGCGTTTTTCAGCAACTCCTCCGCCAGGTCGCGCAGAAAGAAGATCGGCGTGGTCTCCGGCGCGATCACCACGCCGGCGGACAGGCCGAGCGACGGCGTGTAGCTACCGAAGTCGTAGCCGTTGTCCATAGCAAGTGCATAGCGGCCGAACGGCTGGCGCGCGGTGTCGCCAGCCGCCTGATGGCGCTCGAAGGTGTACGCCAGCGTCAGCGCAATATCCAGCGCGGCGCTGCCCGGCACGATCAGCAGCACATCATCGCCGCCGACGGTGATGATTTCGAATGGATGGACAAAGCGCTTGGGCCCATATTCAGGGTGTACTTCGGTTGGGCGAAGCTTGCTGGCCAGCGCGGTGAAGACAGCCTGGTTGATATCGTGGTCCATCTTCCGGCCAAATTCGGTGTAGTCGCCAGGGTTCGTCAGGGTCGCCAGCCTACGCCCGACGTTGTTGCCATCGGCGTAGATCAAGCCGATGTAGCGCTCCGGCTCCGAGGCCTGGGCGATCTCACCGATGTCCTGGGCCGGGCGGGCCTTCCCGACCTCCCGCCAGGCGCGCAGGTATGCGCTCTCGGGCGCATGTTGATTCAAATCGAGCCGAAACCGATCTTCCCATGACATCCATGCTGTTGCCGCTGCCGTTTGTTCCGCATCGGTAACAGCCGGCGTGTGCTCAAGCGCATCCGATCGCAGCCCCTGCCAGCGCGCGAGCTCTCCCACAACCTGTGGCGTGTAACCCAGCGCTTGAGGGAACCATTTGCGGTCGTCGGCGGTCTGCTTCATCCGCTGGCCGACGAACAGCTTGCGCGCCGAGGACTCGCTCAACCGCCGCTCGTCGCCATCTGGTTGCGGGGCAACGACCACCGCCGGCCGCACATCGCTGGACGCGCACTTGGCCGCCCAGGGGCGCAGCGGTGTGTGGCCAACTGCGCGGCGGCGCGGATTCTCCTCCGGGCGCTCGTCGCCGCGCGACTCGCGGCGGCGATTGGCCGCCGAGGCCAGCAGGGTCACAAGCTCGCCGAACGTTTTCCGCTGATAAAAGCGCGCCTGCGGCGCGGCATCGCCGGTTTGCGGGTAGTAGTACGAGGCCAGCAAGGGGCGCAGGCGTTGATCCTGCCAATCGGCCAGAAAGTCCTCGACCCAGTAGTCCAGCGGGGAGCGCCCGTACCGCAACTCGAGCAGCGAGAACGTCTGCGCCACCGCAACGCTGTTGGCGGTCAGCGTGTGTTCGGCATAGCACACCTCGACCGCGGCAGCGAGCTGCGGCCCCACATCCGCGGGCGCGAAGGCCAGGAACGTACCGCCGGTGGCAACCAGGATGCACTGCGCCGCCTGATCGGCACCCATCGCCGGCCCGAGCCGATCGACCCAGAGCTGACGGAGCCCGCGGACGTTGACCCAATCGAGCAACGTGCTCGCGCCGCGGATCTCGGACAGCCGCGGCGCCTCGAAGACATAGCCCTTGATCTTCGTCGCCCCACCGTAGACCAGCCCGATCCGGTCGGGGGTGCCATCGAGCAGGTTCCGGATCTCGTCGTTAAGGCTCTGCACCTGCTCGCGCGATGGCGTGGAGGGAGACGGATGCTGAGCGGACTCGCCTTCGCCGAGGATGCGCTGCACCGCCCGGAGCACCTTGGGCGGCGGCGAGGCGGGGTAGGTCAGGCAAGCAGCGACGGCCGGGGCGAGGTCATGCGGGTTCGTCATCGCGGCTCCTATGCTGGTCGATCGCTCGCGTTTCGCTGAGTGTAGCAGCAGGTTAGTTCACAAATGTGCACGTCTAAAGGGGTTGTTTCTATGGCAGGAACGCTTCACAGCAGCGCACCTTCAGGCAATCGCGCCACTTTCCAACAGTTCTAGCCTCGTGTGTGTCGTGGAGCGCCGCCTGCAGCTGATCCGGTCGCATCGTGTCGTTTTCAGGCGGTCGATTATCAGCGGTGCACCCAGTTTACCATCCGCAATGCATACCCTCGTTAGAGGCGAGTCGAAAAGAATCTTCCACTCGCCTCGAATGTCGCGGCGGCGGGATACTGCTATGCTTGAAAGTACGGCGCAAACTTCTCGCGCAGCCAGCGGTAGTCCAGCCGCGTGCCATCGGGCAGATCCCAGGCGATGCAGCACTCGCTGAAGATCGGCGTTTTGTGCGCATTCACGGTGGCCAGCGATACACACAGGTGCTCGGCCACCTCCTGGGGCACCATCCCCTGGGCGAAGGCCTGCAACACCGCGCGCTGGCGTGGAGTGAGCCGCTCGACCACCTGCTGGCAGCGCGCGCGCTCACCGGCATCGATCGCCGTTACTTGGGTCGCGAGGATAGTGTGCGCCGTCGTGTCGGGGGCGGCGCGCAGCACCGGAAAGAGATGGCCCCATGGCGGTACCGGCACCCGCACCAAACGCACCTCGTCGCTGGCGGGCAGATGCATCACCGCCCCTTCGGCCGTTTGCTGGCGCACCGCGTCGGACGAATGCAGGTGCCAGATCCGGTCGGTCTGGTCGCAGTACAGCAGCGCGGCTGAGAGCGCCAGCATCCCGAGCAAGCGCCGCCCGCCGCTGACGCACAGGTGCACGATCACGCCCTGCTGTTTGAGTTGCTGGATCAGGGTGTGGAAGGCATTCAGCGCCGCATCCGTCGCTGCCTCGCCCGCCAGATCGTCGATCGGCTGCGCGCCCAGCAGGATCGGCAGAGTGCGATAGCGACAGGGCCGCCCGGCATAGTGTTCGCCGGCGAACTCCCGCGCCAGGCAGGCCAGCGCCGCCTGATAGCGCGGGTTCTGCGTCGACAAATGCACGACGATCACTTCGCTGATGCAGATGCCTCGGGCGAACAGCGCATCGAGCGCCAGCGTGACCACCTGGGGCTGTCCGCCCAGGGTGGCAACGCAGATCTGCGACGGAGCCTGGCTCATGCGGTTCTCCTCTCTACAGAGTGAGGCTATCCAATGGCACCCCTGTTTCCGGCCGTCCTGATCGGCGGCCCACCCCATTCGGGCAAAAGTACACTGGCCTATCGCCTCAGCGCAGCATTGCGCCAGCGCGCGGTGGCGCACTATGTGCTGCGCGCCAGCCCCGACGGCGAAGGCGATTGGAGCCACGAAAGCGCGGCAGAGCTAGTCGCTGCCCTGCGGATGCGTGCAAAGGCGGATTGGACGCCCGCCTTCGCTGTGGCGATGGGCCGCGACATCGCGGCCCGTCACCTGCCGTTGCTGGTGGACGCGGGCGGCAAGGTGTCGCCCGAGATCGAGCAGATCGCCGCGACCTGTACCCACGCGCTGCTGCTGGCGGCCGACCCAGCGGCGCTGGAGCCATGGCGCGCCCTGGCCGCGCGCCACGGGCTGCCAGTGATCGCCGACCTGCAATCAGCCCTCGACGTACCACAGCAGGTGATCGCCAGCCAGCCGACGCTGCACGGCACGATCAGCGGCCTGGGCCGCGGCCGCGACTCCAGCGGGGTCTGCTTTCAGGCGCTGGTCGACCGGCTGGTCCTGCTGCTGGGCTATGATGAACGCGAGCTGTATCGCGCGCATCTGGCACTCACGGATATAGAACTGGTGGTCCACGTCGAGCGCGCGATCCATCCCCTGCCGGCGCACACGCCCGACCGACCATGGGTTCCGGACGAGTTGCCCGTCGTGCTGGAGAGCCTGCCGCGCGACGCGCCGCTGGCGATCTACGGGCGTGGGCCGGTGTGGCTGTACGCGGGCATTGCCGCATGGAATGCCCCGCAGCGCTGCGCCGTCTTTGATGTGCGCCAGGGATGGGTCGAGCCGCCGGCGCTGAGGCCGGCGCCTGTGTATGCGTCCTCACCGCTGATCTGCGACCTTGTTGCGCAGAACGCCCGTTATACCCACCTGCAGTGCGGCATCCCCGGCGGCTATCTCGACTATCGTGAGGCACCGGACATCGCGGTGCCGCCGGTGCCGCCTGATCACGGCCTGGTGCTGAACGGCAAGCTGCCGAACTGGCTCTGGGCGGCGCTGGTGCGCGCCTATACGTGCGCCTGGATCGCTGTTTTTCAGCCGCAGACAGGCGCAGCGCTGGTTGTGACCTCGCATGCTGCCGACGTGCCGATCGGCAGCCGCCTCGCACTGGCCTGAGACCCTGACCCGTTCGGCGACTGGGGGCCTGCCTGATAGGTGCATGTCGTGGCAGATAGCTCCGCGAAGCGGGGCGGAGCACGCGCCTATCATATACCGGTGTATACGCCTATTATAAAGCAGTTTGGAGGTGTTGTTGATACGTATCTCTCGTGCGCTCGCAAGGAGTGGTGGCATTGCCCGAAGGCCACTGCTCACCAGGGATCGGTGGCTTGCTGCGGGGTGCTGGCACAAGCCGGCAAAGCGGGGTGGGATGTCAGATCACCGCAGCACCGGATTCCGAAGGCCAAAGAGCATCCAACGACCGCGGTTCTGCCGACGAAGCGACCATAGCGCACGGCGACAGCCACTATAGCCTGTCGTTGTTCATCGCCCCACACATCGGTTAATGACAATCTCAACTATGTCTTTTTTTGAACCTGCGTTTCCAGATGCCTACCATGCGCCCATCGACGACGACGATTGATAGCGAAGCTATCATCGCCCCCTGGGACGAGCAGGGTGTTGTAGAGCGATCCTACGTGCATTGTCGTGCCGCCGTCGGGCGATCCAGGGAAAGCCGTATTGGTCAAGCGCGGCGTGGTGATAGCGATAGCCCAGCACGAACGCGTTCAAGGCCGACGCAGAACGGTGGCGGCTGGCCGGTCGCCACGCGGCAGCGTCTGCCGGGCGTCGCAGGAGTAGCTTTCCAGAACAAGTCGCACCTGTGCGCATTTGTGCTCGAGTGAGTGGAGTACGCTGCACGGGAAGGGTCGCTCGCCGCCCGTCGTATCCACGGCGCAGCAGCAGCGGTTCTACAGATCGAGATGATCTGTTGGGAGGTGGGGCGATGCTTAACTACACCGGCCATCCGTTCCTGGACGTCGGCATCGCGGCGATGACGGCGTACGCCGGGAAGCGCCGCCCGGACGAGCTGACCGCCGACGATCTCGCCGCGGTCGCCGCCTACATCGAGGCGAACTATGTCCGCCCGCCGCTGCGCGGCCACCTGACCATGGCGTTCACCAGCAACGCCTGGTTCGCCCAGGACGCCTTCAACCCCGACAAACCCGACCTCTCAGCGGAGCAGCGGGCGGCCCGGCGCGCCACGCGCGACCGCTGGGCAGCCCGCCATCTGCGTCAGTGGCAGGCAGCTGACCAGACGAGCGGCGAGGCGTGCGTCTTCACCGGCCTGCCCGCCGCGCCGGGCGAGCTGTCGGGCAAGCTCGCCCCCGGGCGGGCCGGGCGCGCCCAGGTGCCGCTGCTACAGGGCGACGATGCGATCAATTTCTTTACTGGCGGCGAGCCGGGGCTGCCGATCGCGCCGGCGGCGCTGCTCGCGCTTCAGTTCATGCCACTGGCCTGCGCGAAATGCGGCGTCGGGCTGCTGGCAGTGCATACAGACGACGACGACCTGACCTTCGAATTCGCCCGCGGCTTTCTAGGCGAGACCATCCAGGCCGTGACTCTGGCGCAGAGCGTCGGCGAAGACAAGCTGCCCGGCGCGCCGCGCTCGCTTCGCACGCTCCTGGTCGAGCGGCTGACCACGATCGAGGAGCGCCGCCTGCGCACCGCGCGCCGTAGCGGCCGTGCCGCCTCGGTAACGGCCTACAACTTCAACAACGGCAAGTCGCCAAAGCTGGAGATCTACCATCTGCCTTTGCAAATCACCAGTTTTCTGCGCACCGCGCTCACGCCGGCCTATCGGGACGCCTGGCAGGGGATCGTCGGGCGCGGCTGGCAGCGAGTACAGGTGAAGCCTGGCAAGAAGGGCGCGCCGGCAGAAGCGGCCGAGCCGAAGCACAACTACCTCTACGAGGACCTCTTCACCCTGCCGGATGAGGCGGCGCGCTTCGTCCGCACCTACTTTTTGCGCGTGCCGCGACCCAGCCGCTCTGACGACGACCCGCGCGCCGAGTACTCGCCGCGCCGTGAGCGCGATCTGGTCTCCTGGCCGCTGGTGGCACTCTTTCTACGGGAGGTGATGCGTATGGATGAACAGCGTATCGAACGGATTCGCCTGCTCGGCGACAAACTGGCGGAGTACACCCGCCGCCAGGGTGGCAGGCGTTTCTTCCGCGCCTTTTTCACCGAGCGGAGCCGGTCGAACTTCATGGACCTGCTCGCCAAAACGAATATTGCGTATGTCAAATTTACCAATGGCCGCGATGTCCTGTTTGACCTGGATGGCTATGTGGATGTGTTCATGGACGGCGCGGACCTGCTGCGCCCGGACTGGGGCCTGGCGCGCGACCTGGTGCTGATCCGTATGGTCGAGCAACTCAAGGACTGGCTCGCCGAGAACCCCGACGCCCTGCCGGAGGACGAGGCACAACCGGCGGACGCGCACGCATAGCAAGCCTATCATCTCACCCAGACAAGGAGGCGCACATGGCATTTGTTACCGGGCTGCTGCTGATCGACGCGCCGGCCTCGGCGCTGAACAACCTCGGCCAGATCCCTGGCGAGCGCGAGGACAATACCGTCGGCGTGAAGGTGATCAAGACCAGGGAGGGCAGCTACCCCTACGTTTCGGCCCAGGCGTATCGCTATTGGCTGCGCACCACCCTCGAAGCGCGTGTGCCCGGCTGGAAGGCTGCGCCGATCTATCGTGAGGAGAAGGTCGCCTACACCGACGCCAATCCGATCGAGTGGTGGGACGACGACATCTTCGGGTATATGCGCGCACCGTCGAAACGAGAGACGGCCAAGGCCCAGCGGGCCACCGATACGTCGCGCGCTGGCGAGACGGAAACCACTGACACCATCACCCGCGCCGCGCCGTTCCGCGTCAGCACGCTTGTCTCGATCGCGCCGGTGACGCCGACCAACGACTTTGGCACCATGTCGCGCCACGAGGGTAACCCGGTTCCGCACGAGCACCAGTTCTACCGCGCCACGCTCAAAGGGCTGTTCTCGCTCGATCTGCACGCCTGCGGCACCTTCTCCTACCGCAACCGGACCGGCTTCCGCAACCTCGACGAGGTGCGCACGCGCCTGATCCAGGATGTGCCCGGACACGAACACCTGGTGGCCGAGAAATCGTACCGGCTGCCGCACGAGCAGCGCGTCGCGCGGATCAAGGCGCTGTTCGAGGGCATGGGGCAGATCGAGGGCGGCGCGAAACAGACGCTGCACTACACCGATGTCAGCCCGTCGCTGCTCATCCTGGCGGTGACGAAGGGCGGCAACCATATCTTTCACCACGCGGTCGGGGCCAACCGGCAAGGCCAACCGGAGATCAGAGTGAACGCGCTCCGCGAGGCGCTGGAGGTTCACGCCGACGCACTGTTATCGCCGGTGTATGTCGGCTGGGTGCAAGGCTACCTGGACGACGAGCGTGCGAAGTTCGAGGCGTTCGCTCACGCGCAGAATCCGGCTTCCTCGCGGATCATCATCAGCCACCCGCGCACCGCGCTGCAATCGCTGATCGAGAGCTTCGACGCGAACCCTGCCTGGCTAGCGTAGGAGTCCGCCATGCGCGTGCTCAAAATCGTGCTGGAAGGGACGACGGCCTCGTTCCGCTATCCCCACTTTATGCTGGGTGTTCAGCCGACCTTCCCGCTGCCGCCGCCAGCGACGATCTACGGCCATATCTGCAGCGCGCTCGGCGCGTGGGTGGATCCGGACGGGCTGGCGTTCGCCTACCATTTCACCGCCGCCGGCGAGGGCGAGGAAATCGAGCATATCCACGTGCTCGCCGCCGCCAGCGGCAAGCTGCCGGGCACGAAGCACCCAAAGGTGCTCGAAGGGAACGTCAACCCGTTCACGCGCCACGTGCTGCTGCACCCGCGCCTGGTGCTCTACCTGAACCGCCCGGAATGGCGCGACGCCTTCCGCACGCCGCGTTACCCAGTGGCGCTCGGCCGATCGCAAGACTTGGCGTGCTACATCAGCGTCGAGATCGTCGAGCTCGAGCAGCGGGCGGATGTCTATTTTGAACACACCCTGCTGCCCTATACGATGGCAGCCCAAACTGCGGTCGGCGTCGTCACACTCATGCCGCGCTGGCTCGACTACGGGCGCAACCGCCAGCCGAGCTTCGCGCGCTACCTGCTGCTGCGCCAGCGAGTGATGAGCAGCGATCTGCTGCGCTTCGCCGGCGCAGCGCCGGGGCGCTACTGGGCCGACCCGCGCGCGCCACAGGTGAAGGGGGCGCCCCTCGGCCTGTGGTTTCATACCTTCACTGGAGCCGCCGATGAAGCCCTTGCCCTGGCCTGATTGGATGGACCACCTGCGGGCCAAGAGTGTCCGGCACGGCGGCGAGTCGCTGGCCGAACATACCTGGCAGGTCCTCAGCCGGCTGGCGGAGCTGCGGCGGCTGCGCCCCGGCCTGCCAGCGCTCGCCGGCGGGCCGCGCCTGTGGCACTGCCTGTTCTGGGCCTGCCTGCTGCACGATTTCGGCAAGGCAGCGCACGGGTTTCAGGCCCGGCTGGCCGACGGCCCCGTCTGGCCGCACCGCCACGAGGTGCTCTCGCTGGCGTTCCTCGACTGGATCGCCCCGGGCCTGACCGTGGACGAGCAAACCTGGACGCGCGCCGCGATCGTCTCGCACCACCGCGACGCCGCCGAGATCGCGCGGGCCTACCCGGATGTGGCCGAGGATCCACTGGCCCCGTTGCTGGCCGAGCTCGATCCGGCGACGCTCGGGCACCTGTGGCGCTGGCTGGCCGAGTGCGCCCCGGCCTGGCGCGCCGCGCTCGACTTTCCGCCCGGCGAGGTGGGCGATATCCAGCCACTCCCGCGCGACAACGCCATCGCGCTGGTGCGCGAGCACGGCGCGCGACGGGTGCGCGCTGCGCTCCACGACTACGCCGACTGGGTCGACGCGCTGCCGTACGCGCCAGCGGCGGCGCGCACCCTCGGCGTGTTGCTCCGCGGCCTGACAACCAGCGCCGATCACATGGCCTCGGCGCACCTGCAGCGCCTGCCCCCGCCGGTACAGGCGCCATGGGAGGGCCTGGCGCGGCGCATTCTGCGGCCCGGCCAGGTGCCCTATCCCCACCAGCGGCACAGCGCGGCGGCGGCCGGGCAGTCGGTCGTGCTGCTCGCCCCCACCGGCAGCGGCAAGACCGAGGCCGCGCTGTATTGGGCGCTCGGCGATGGCGCCACCCCTGTGCCGCGCCTGTTCTATGCATTGCCGTACCAGGCCAGCATGAACGCGATGTTCGACCGGCTGCGCGACCATGCCCGCGGCTTCGGCACGGAGGCGGTCGGGCTGCAGCACGGTCGGGCGCTGCCGGCCATGTATGCCCGCCTGCGCGAGAGCGACGAATGGGCGGCGACTGCTGCCGACCGGGCACGCTGGGAACGTACCATCACCACGCTCAACGCCCGGCCGATCAAGGTCTTCAGCCCCTATCAGATGCTGAAGGCGATGTTCCGCCTGCGCGGGTTCGAGGCGATGCTCGCCGATTACGCCCACGCGGCGTTTGTGTTCGATGAGATTCACGCCTACGAGCCGGGGCGGCTGGCGCTCATCCTGGCGCTCATCCGCTACCTGCGCCAGCATTACGGTGCCCGTTTTCTGGTCATGTCGGCCACCTTTCCCCAGATCATCCGCGCGCGGCTGGCCGAGGCGCTCGGGCCGCACGCCTCGATCAGCGCTGACGCGGAGGTCTGCCAGGCGTTCCGCCGGCACCGCCTCCACCTGCGCGACGGCGACCTGCTGGCGGACGGCATCGCGCCGATCGTCGCCGAGGTGCGCGCCGGCCGGCAGGTGCTGGTGGGGGTTACGACGGTGCAGCGGGCGCAGGAGATATGCGCGGCGCTGCGCGCCGCCGGGCTGCACGACGACGAGCTGCTGCTGATCCACAGTCGCTATATCTTCCGCGACCGTAACGCCCGCGAGTCCCGGATCCGCGACCGCTGCGGTCTGGATGCCCCCCGGGCGGCGCGCCGGCCGCTGGCGCTGATCGCTACTCAGGTGATCGAGGTGAGCCTGAACATCGATCTCGACACGATCTACAGCGAGCCGGCACCGCTGGAGGCGCTGCTCCAGCGCTTCGGGCGGGTCAACCGTGCTTGCGCCAAAGGTATCTGCCCGGTGTATGTCTTCCGCCAACCGGATGACGGGCAGGGAGTCTACGGCCGCCATCGCGACCCGACGCTGCGCGGCCATATCGTGCGGGTGACGCTGGCCGAGCTGGCCCGGCACGACGGCGCGGAGATCGATGAGACGCAGACCGGCGCCTGGCTCGACCGGGTCTACGCCGACCCGCAGCTCCAGGCGGCCTGGGAGGAGGAGTACCAGCGCGTCGCCGCCGGCGCGGCCCGCCTGCTCGACAGTCTGCGCCCGTTCGACAGCGACGAGCAGCAGGAAGAGGAGTTCGAGCACCTGTTCGATGGGGTCGAGATCGTGCCGCAGCGCTTCGAGCAGCAGTATGTCGCTCATCTGATGAACGATGAGTTCATCGAGGCGAATGCCTTCCTGGTCAGCATCAGCCGGCAGAAGTTCGCCATGCTGAGCCGGCGCGGGCTGGTGCGGCGCGCCCAGGGCGAGGGGCGGCGCGGCGCATGGGTCGCCCGTCTCAGGTATGATGACGAGCAGGGACTGGTGTTCGATGAGGATCTGGGCGACCCGGACTGGAGCTGATGCGATGACCCACGATGTCGCCGCCGCTCCGGGCGCAGGCACAGGAGGGAGCATGAGCCTCACCACCCATCACCTCGAATTCACCTGCCGGGCGGTCACGCCGGTCGAGCTGGAGGAGCAGCCCGGCTCGTCCGTGCGCGGCGCGGTGGTCGGCGGGCTGTGGGAGCGTTTCTGCGCCAACAAGGCCGCGCCGTCCTGCCCCGCCTGCCCGCTGGTGCCGGTTTGCCCGGTGGCCGCGCTGATCGCGCCGATGCGCGAGGACGGCGAGCCAGGCGGCGGCCAGCGCCCGCGCCCGTATGTCGTCCGCCCGCCGGCCGCGGGCCCGCGGCGCTTCGCCCCCGGCGAGACGCTGGCCTTCGGCATCGCGTTGATCGGCACGGTCGCGCCGTTGTTCCCGTATGTCGTCATGGCCGCCCAGGCGATCGAGCACGCCGGCCTGGGGCGCCGCCTACCCGCCGGGGGCCGGCGCGGTACGCTCCATGTCGAGGCGATCGCCGCGGTGCATCCGCTGCGCGGCGCGCGCCAGCCGCTCTACCGCCGCGGTACGCCCCACGTCGCATCCCCCGGCCTGCCGGTCACCCCGGCGGATGTGGCGGCCTACGCCGCTACGCTGCCCTCCGACCGGCTGACCCTGCGCCTGCTCACCCCGCTGCGCCTGGTGGACGGCGAGCGGCTGGTGCGGCGCTTCGATCCGCGCCCGTTCCTCGCCCGGCTGGCCTGGCGGCTGGACGAGCTGGCGCGGGCCTACGGCGATGGCCGGCCGCTGATCGGGCCGGACGCGCCGCGGGCGCTGGCCGGGCGGGCGCGGGTGGCCCAGGACGCTACCCGCTGGGTGGATGTGATCAGCTACTCGACGCGCAGCCGCCAGCGCACCCCGATCGGCGGGCTGGTCGGCGAGGTGACGCTGGAGGGCGATCTGGCCGGCCTGCGCGAGCTGCTGGTGTGGGGCTCGCTCGTCCACGTCGGACGCAATGCCGTCAAGGGCGACGGAGCGTACATCGTTGTGGCGTGATCGGCCGAGCCGCGGCGGGACGGCAGTACCTTAACAATTTGCCTTTTTCAAACGGTCTGCCCATCTGACGGGCAAACCATCAGGCGGGGAGACGGGCAGACCGTCAGGCGGGCAACGCTCAGCGGTGAGGGGTCAGGGGTGAGGGGTCGGCGTGCAACGTTGAGCGCGCTCAGGGCTGAACTCAGCGCTGGAAGCGCTAACCCCTGACCCCCGACCCCGCAATCATCCATCACCCATCGTTTCTGATTCACGTTTGACATCCCGGAGGCGTCACATGCATCTTATCGTCGAAGAACGCGGCAGCTTTCTCTCCAAACATCAGGGCCGCCTGCGGGTGGAGAAGGATCGGCAACGGCTGGCCGAGGTACCGATCATGCACCTCGAACAGGTGTTGATTGTCTCCAACGGCGTGGCACTCAGCAGCGACGTTGTGCGGGCCTGCGCCGAGGAGGGCATCCCGATCCACTTCCTCAACGGGCGCGAGGGCGACGACTACGGCACGCTGGTCGCCAGCGGGCTGACCGGGATGGCGCTCACCCGCCGGGCGCAGCTCCGCGCCTATGACGACGAGCGCGGCCTCCACCTTGCGCGCGCCTTCGCCGCCGGCAAAATCCAAAGCCAGGCCAGCATGCTGCGCTACGCCGCCAAATACCGCAAGGAGAGCGACCCCGCCCTTTACCAGGAGTTGATGGCCGCCGCGACCGAGATTCTGGATACGCTGCCGCCATTGGCGCGCCTCAGCGGGCCGATCAGCGAGGAGTCCCGCGCCGTGCTGATGGGGGCCGAGGGCCGGGCCGCTGCGCGCTACTGGGGCATGGTCGCCCGCCTCATTCCCGCCGGGCTGGCCTGGCCTGGTCGCCTGACCCAGGGAGCGACCGACGGTTTCAACCAGGCGCTCAACTACGGTTACGCCGTGCTCCGCGCCCAGGTGCGCCAGGCGCTGCTGCTCGCCGGCCTGGAGCCGAACGCCGGCTTTCTCCACGCCGACCGCCCCGGCAAACCGAGCCTCTCGCTCGACCTGATCGAGGAGTTCCGCCAGGCGGTGGTCGACCGTACCCTGATCGGCCAGGTCAACCGCGGCTTTGCGATCACTCAGGACGAGAACGGGCTGCTGGACGGGCCGGCGCGCAAGCGGATCGTCGAGAAAGTGCTCGAGCGCCTGGAGACGACCGAGCCCTACGAGGGCAAACGCCAGCCGCTGCGCCATATCCTGCAGTGCCAGGCGCGGCATATCGCGACCTTCGTCCGTGGCGAGCGCTCCGACTATGCCCCGTTTGTGATGGGCTGGTGAAGGGGACGCGGCTGAAGTTCACGGTGAGCTCGCTCACCTTTGACCCCTGACCCACGATCCCTGAACTCTGGACGTTGCCCTGCTCGCATCGACCAACACACAACACGCTATGCAATGCCTGCTGATCTATGACATTCCGCACGACGGAACGCGGCAGAAGGTGGCGGATGCCTGCCTGGACTACGGCTTGCAGCGCATCCAGTACAGCGCCTTCGCCGGCGACCTGACACGCACGCACCAGCGCGCGCTGATGACCGAGATCCGCCGCCGCCTGGGCCGCCAGCCCGGCAATGTCTTGCTCTTCCCGCTGGACGAGCAGAGCTGGCGCGGGCGGCGCGAGATCCTCCAAGGAGCCCCTCGCGATGGATGATCTGCTCTTTGAAGTGACCGACCTGAAGCAATGGACCTACTGCCCGCGGGTGGTCTACTACCGCTACTGCCTGCCGGACATCCGGCCGGTGACAGACCTGATGCGCGCTGGCCGCGCCAGCCACACCGACGAGGCCGGGCGCGAGGAGCGGCGCTCGCTGCGGACCTATGGCCTGGCCGCGGGCGAGCGGGTGTTCGATCTGCGCTTTCAATCGGAAGCGCTGGGGTTGCGCGGGCGGGTTGATCTGGCGATCGCCGTGCCGGCCCGCGCGCCAGGCGCCGAGGCGATCGTGGTTGAATACAAGGACAGCGAGCTGCTCGACCGGCCACACCTCCGGCTGCAACTGGCGGCCTACGCGCTGCTGCTGGAAGAGGCCTGGGGGCTGCCGGTGCGGCGCGGCTTTCTCTACAGCATTCCGCTGCGGCGGGCCGAGCCTGTGCCGATCACAGCGGCGCTGCGGGCCAAAGTGAGAGCAGCGGTCGCAGCGATGCGGGGGGCGGTCGCTGGTGAGCGGATGCCGCCTCCACCGGCTAACCGGCGGATGTGCGTGAGCTGCGAGTTCCGCCGCTTCTGCAACGATGTCGTGTGAGCCGGTATCGTGGCCGGGCGCCGGGGCGTTCGGTGCCCCGGCGCTCACACTCTCAGCGCATGCCCACTCCCCGGTGGTTGGCCTCGTAGGCGCGTTCGCTCGCAACTCGCAGGCGGGCAGGGCGATTCCAGAGGGCGGCACGGCGCGGGTGTCGGAGTTTTTGCCAGGAGATACCGCATCGGTATCGGATCCGGCATCGCTCGCAACTTGACGCGGTATTGGCGCAAAAAACGAGTTGCGAAATCCGGGGCAGTGGTGTAGAATAGCACCGCATGATCGGCGCGGCAGCCGGGCCGCAGAGCCGCGAAATGCCCCTTACACGACCCAGGTATCGTCCTGCCTCGTGGGGGCCGCCGGGGTTCCAAACACATCGGCTCGTTAGAGAGCATTGAAACTGCTTCACCGTGTACTATCCTCCTTCAACAAGTGAGTTCCAAACACATCGGCTCGTTAGAGAGCATTGAAACCGGGCTGCCGCATTGGATGGTGGAGCAGCGCGCTGTTCCAAACACATCGGCTCGTTAGAGAGCATTGAAACTGGTGGTAAGCGCGCGTGCAGGCGTGCACGTATGCGTTCCAAACACATCGGCTCGGTGACGAGCGACGTTTCAATGCTCTCTAACGAGCCGATGTGTTTGGAACCGAGCTGGCCGATGCGCTGTCGCCAGAGGCCGAGCGTTTCAATGCTCTCTAACGAGCCGATGTGTTTGGAACTGAACGTCTGTATGGTCTGCTGGGCGTTGCCGCCAAGTTTCAATGCTCTCTAACGAGCCGATGTGTTTGGAACCCCGGCGGCCCCCACGAG